>JBIKLC010000085.1:0-40011 GCA_044360025.1 Rubrivivax sp.
ACCTAGTTTAGAAACTAATTTGTCAAAACTTCCTTGCACTTCAATACCATTTACTACCAAATAACAATTATGACTTCCCCACATCGATTCAATCTTAACAATGTCTTTCTCAACAAAAGCATATAAGCGTGGACGGAAATGTCGTTCATCTTTCTTATTAGCTTCTCTAAATACAAATATCTTATTCATGGTTTTATCCTTTTCTATTGCCGATTCAAGTCTTGCAGCGCCAATGCCTCATCTCGCTCTTTCGCAGCTGCGTGGAGTTCGCGTTCCAGTTGTGCCGCAAAACAAGCATGGACGATCCCACTCTCGTACCATCTTGTCTCTTCCCTTGTTCTTGGTGTGTCGCTCATGGCTTGGCCTCCTTGGCTCGTTGCCAGTCCATGTAGGTGAATGGATTGTGGTCGTGCGCCATAGCATCTCCAGCCTCCTCCAACCGCTTGATGTGCGCTCTCAGATTTCGGACGTTTGCAATCAACGCATCCTCGCCAAAGTAGGACAGATCCAAGTCGCCTTTGAGATTCTTGTTCTCGATCTCCAGACACGTCATAGAGCGCGCCCACTGTGGTTTGAACGTCTCGCAGTAGGACGATCCGCAGCTATAGCAGTCGATGCAGTTCTGCGTTTTGCTAAATGGCAGACCGCAGTGGGGGCAGACCATTTTGGTGGCGTCAACAAGATGGTCGGTCATGGCTTGGCCTCCACGATTCGGATCACCTCATCCAACGCCTTGGCGTCTTCGGAGATCCACTTTTCACCGGCCAGCAAACTCTCAAGTTGTTCGATGCGTTCCTTTGCCTCGGCCAGCTCATTGGCCAAGCGATGGGCGAAGTCTGCGTCCACGACCCAGCGGTCTGGTCCTATCGAAAATTCCCTGACTGTTACTCGTTCGCTCATCGTGCGCCCCTCCTGTAGCGAGCCACTGTTGTCTCAGAGACACCAAGCGCCTGAGCCGCAGCAGCAACCGTCACCTCTCGAGGCAGTGCCCGTATCTTGTCAGCAATGTGTTTTGCAATGCTTGGCCTGCCTATCTTGCTGGGCCTGTAGCCTACCGGGTTACGCAGATCTGCCAACTCCTGCTCCATACGACGCGCCTCGGCTATCAGTGAAGGCATCGGAAGCTCTCGGCCGAACAGTCTGAACGTGTGGTTGTTCGTACGTGGTGTCATGCTCCAATCCTCCCGAGTACGTATCCAAGTGTCATCAGGGCCACTGCCCCCCAGAGTATCAGGGCCATCTTCAGGTTCTGGTTCATTTCTTCTTCCCACGTGTGTTCTTGTTGCGCTTGAATGACAGCTTGGACCTGTGCTCGAAGGCTTTGAGTTCCTCGGCAAAGGCTGGGTCTGTCAGGCCGCGCCTCTGTAGCCAAGCCTTGTACTTAGCGTTCATGTACTCTTGAGAGATCATCGGCTCCGCGGGTAGGGAGTCCGTGATCTGCATGGATGGTGGTCGTTGTCTCATTTTGTCGATTTGATGTTGTGTAGAATTGTTGTTCTGCGTCGGATTGTCATAACTGCGTCGCACCAGTCAGATCTCTTGATTTGTTTTCCAGCATCATAGGCTTCGATGATCCTGTTAGCGTTCTCTATTTCTAGATTGCATTGAGAGATCAATTCATCCCTCTCGTTAGAGAATACTAGTTGGTCATCAGCATCCATCTTTGCCCACTCCTCTGAGCTGACGACCTCAACCATGTGCATCGGAGTCCGTGGCTGTTCTCCACCATCACGCCAGTACAGATCGACAACCTCCACGCCGTTGCGGACGTAGGGACCGTTCTCCGATGATCCAACCTTCCCATCGTTGGATCCTGATACTTTTCTGAAATAGTGCATGGGATGCAAAGTTTGCAGGTGATGTCCACCCCTCAGAAGTCGAGACCGCTGATAGAACGGACGTTTTTCTTCCAGTTGCGGTTTCCAACGGGATCCGCGCTCTTAGGGCAGTAGCGGTCAGCGAGGAAGTCTAGGAACTTGCCCGGCTTGCCAGCTCGGATCCAGCGGGTGTGGCTGTTGCGTATGGTGTTCAAGCAGACCTTGCGAGCCTCTGTGGCATTGGCGACTCGGACAGATAGTATTCCGTATGGAGCCTTGGCCTTGGAACCACCCTCGACACGATAGATGGCGTCAGCGATGCGGTTGGCGTCTAGAGCGAGAGCGTTGGTTGCGACGAGAGCGAATAGGACGAGATACTTTTTAAGATACATGGTGAGTTGCTTGTTAAGTTACTTGCTACGGGGAACATGTAATCAGAGTCCTTAAATGCCGTCTACAGTTTTCTACAGAAATCTTTCAGCACAGTTCTGACCAATGTTTACGGGCCTAAAATGCGTGTCAGGCCTGCGGGAGCTTCTTGAACTTGGCCTCGAACTCAGCCGTCCTTCGGATGAACAGCTTTCCGTTTCGCTCGTACACCGTTGCCTTCTCCTTCATCTCGCCCACTCGGAACTCCGCCTCGCCCCACACGTCCACTACCACGTTCGGGCTGCCGTACCGCACCCACAAGTCGTTCTTCGTTTTCATCGAGTCTGTCCAATAGGAATCCAATGGTGTCTTTGAGACGCTCGTTCTCTGCACTCAGGGCACTGACCATTGCTGTCAGCGAGTCGATCCGAGAGGCAGCGTCCACGCCTCACATTATGTTAGAGAAACACCCCGGCACCAGCCTTAGCTGCTTTAAGGTCCACCTAGGAGGGGATAAAACCATGCCGGGGTCACGTATCACACGATACGCTAAAGTGTACGCGTGGTCAGGTATGCGCGTCCCACCATGCAACCAACCTACTAGCGTCCCCCACCCAGAACAAAGTGGAGGACAAGAACTGCATCAGCCGTTGCCAATGTGATGTCAAGCGCAGGGTACAGCTCCTCGGCCTTTCCCCTGAGCTTCCGCTTCCATTGGGCCTGCGTATCGACCGACTTGCGACCACCTAGACCAAGAGGCTCCTGCCAGACCTTTGGAGGCACCCGATGCAACGAGTAACCTAGAGCCACTGCCGCACCCTCTACCCTGCCCACGTTCTGGAACAGGACTGCCGTAGTCGATGAAGGGATGTTCTTTCCAGTGAACTTCGGGACCTCCTCGATCCAGAGTTCAGCATCCGCAGTCTTATAGGTCCGCAAGAGCCCGACTAGTGCGGGTAAACTATCCGGCATAGGCTGCAGCCAGATGGATCCGCCACAGTCACGAATGGCAAGGCCCCCAGAAGCGCCGGGATCGACCGCTACGAGCGTTTTCACGAGCGATCCTTGGCTAGGTAGGTGGACGCAGGCCGGTGCTTAATTAAGCCAGCCAGACGCTCGTCGATGCGGTTCTCAGCGTCCTTGCGGGTTAGGCCCATCTTCTGGTACTCCGCTATGAGCCCAGTGATCGACAACTTGCAGGCGTTTATAAATGCCTCGGATGACAGTCCGGACCTTCCGAACGCCTCGTTGATCTGATCTGGTGCTATCTCCCTGCTGCCGCTTCTGCTCTTCAGGCTGTAGCCCGGGATGTCCACGCCTTCTTTGGCTGCCAGCGTGCAGTACTCTTTGACCTCGTCAGCCCACTTAGATGCCACATTGGCGAGGTTTAGTGCCTTGGCCAGAGACTCAGGCGATGCCACCGACAAGTCGTCCACCTGAACCATCTCGTAGCCGTCAGCGACCTTGTTGATCTCGGCCAACCGGACCTTGCAGTAGGTACTGTGCTTGCACCATCCGCAGTAGTCCGAGATCCGGCACTTGGTGGTCGGGTCGTTTATGGCGTCGAGGATCGGGTAGACGATGTTCTCGGCCTGCTCCCGGGTGATCGTGTAGCGAGTCGCCTTGCGTTTCTCACCGAACATCAGGTGGACCACGATCTCAATGAAACCATGCGCCTGCATCAGCCCTAGCGCGTAAGCCGCCATTTGCTCCGCGTAGTTGCGCTCAACCCACTTGAGGTCGAACAACTGGTTGCCAACCACAACGTCCGCAGTTCCTTGTAGGACCACCTTGCCGTCACGCAGGATGTCCACTGGTAGCTCCGACTGGATCTGTGATCCGGTGAGGATGTTGGCGTGGACGTAGCCATAGGCCCACTCTACAGCCTCTCGCTCCACGTCGGGCAGCATCGAGACTAGTGCTGTCTTTCCAGCGAACATCTCGGACAGTGCGAGATGACGGTCGGTTCCAGCCTCGGTTGCAGCCGTAGGAGGACCGGGTTCGTATCGGGGCGACTTCGCCAACGCCGGTAAAGCAGAAGGACGTGCGTGGACGCTCATGCGGCCTCCGTGGTCACCTTGTGTGCTGACACAGCCATGGTGAACGCTTCCGGTTTGCCGAGGATCTTAGCGGCACGGGACTCAGACAGGTCCTTTATAGTCTCCGCAGCCGTGATCCAACCCTTGGCGATGAGGAACTCCCGGCCAGCAGCCAGCAAGTCAGCCTTGGCCAGCAACTCGACTACCTGAGCCTGCAACGTCAGCTTAGGCTCGTCTGATGCCGTGGTAGGCACCACCTCGACGTCCACAGCCTTGGCCTGCGGTTGGGTAGCGAGTACCTGCACCGGGGAAGGCTGAGCAAAGTCAGCGATCTCTTCCGGTGTGTAGGTGCCGGTGACAACCTCCGGGCAGAGCATGCGGACGGCCTTTGAGATCAGCCTCGCACGCATCATCTCAGCCGGGAACTTAGCCCATCCTGATCCGCCACGCGCAGGAAGGAACCCCGCGGCCTTCGCGTCGTCAGAGGTGTAGGCCAGCTCGATGTCATTGCCGTCGTAGATCCATTGGGCACGCGCTCCGTTAGCGTCGAACTGCTTCCAAATCACCTTGCCTCCGCGTTCCCGATAGAGCGCAAGCATGGCATCTGCACGGAGCGAGAGACGGCCTTGGATGACGTGGTAGTGCTTGGCGAGTTCCAGCGGCGGTTTGCGCTCCACGATGCACTGGAGAGCGAGGAGGTTGCCCTGCTCAGGACGGTCTGCTCCGAACATTCCAGAGCGGCAGATCCACTCACCCAGTTGGGTAGCGGCTGCCATGGGGTCGGCCACCTTGTCGTAGGTGTGAACGGAGTTCTGTGTGGTTACTGCGGGTAGGTTGCTCATCGTAGTATAAAGGTTTGTTGCACTGCCTTCTCGACCAACGCCTTGACCTTGAAGCCACCATCCCGGGCATAGGCCACGAGCTTGCGGTGGAGGTTGGCGTCGATCTGCACGGTCTTGAGCGCGACCGGCCTGCGCGGTTTAGCTGTCACGGCGGAGTAGATACCGGACTGCTACTACCGCACAACACAAATCTACAGAAATCTACGGCTTGAGCTGGTTGAGTCTGACCACCTCGACTGTCGTGTAGATCTCCGGGATGCCGAATCCACAGGCTTTCCCGAGCCCGTCCGCAGTACTCCGCTCACACTGGCGCTTCAGCCGGTACGGAGTCTTTTTGCGCGGTTCCACAATAGCATCCGCCACAAGATGTCCCTGCACCGTGGAAGCGAAGTAGCCGTTCAGACTGTTGCCAACAGCCTCCTCCGCCAGTGCGTCCCAGATCTGCAATCGGGTGAGGTCTGTGTAGTGAAACACCGAGTAGGCGCGGATAAGGTAGCGTCCCGGAAGCAGGGTGAACGTGTTGCCAGCAAACTGCTCTATGATCTCAGAGTCATCCGATGCGACCACGGTGATCTCTCGTGGCAGCATTCCTCCGTAGGTCATGTCCGCCGTGTACTCAGTCATGTCCGCAGTGAGCAGCGTAGTGTCTGCCGTCAGACTGGACGAGGAGCTGCCGCCAGCCGTGCCACTAGCCTTCCGATCCTGCAACACAGCCACGCGCACGTTAAGCCCGTCCACGTCGGACCTAAGCTTGTCGATCTGACGAGAAGAGTCTGAGGATCCGTAGGCCATGTTACTGGAGCTTCTTCTGGATCATCCGCTGCGCGTCATCCACGGATCCAACTACGCCAGCCAAGGAACCATCCGGAGAGTAGACACGAAGCTTACCATTGGTCTTGCCGGGAAGGATCCGATAGCCGCTCATAGTGTAAGCACCCGGGATGGATGGGTCGGGTTGGAGGCGTGGCGAGCCTTGAGATGCAGGGAAGTCTTTCGTTGTTACAACAGTCGTTGCCCCCTCTGGAAAGTCGTCAATGTACTGAATAGCATCATACTTAGATTCAGAAGCTGCTTTTTTTACCCTAGATGACTCTTCCCAAGGGTATTTCCATCCATTATCCCACCATTCTTGTCCAACTTCAGGATCAAATCCTAAATCCCTAGCAAGCCTTATCATTCCTCGCGCAGATGTTGTGTCTGCTTTGAGTATGTTTTTAAGAGGGACCGATTCAGTTCTAAGAGTTGAACCTCCGAATCCAGGATTGTCTAAGTATGACTCGGCAGTCGATTTTTCAGGAGACCAAGAAGACCAAGCCTTCACTCCTGTTTCATTTGCATCTCCAGCTCGATACAGCCTTACCTCATTATCCGGCATGTAACGGATGTCCGCGCTGCTCTGCTGGAATCGCTGAGAGAGAGGGATGATGTTACCAGCATCGTCGCGCGTGATGGGGTCGGCGGATTTGATCTGGGTGGGGTCGAAGGCAACGATCTCCAGCATCTCACTGTCGTCAACGCCACGTTGGAATCGAATGACGCCATCGTAGCCCATCTTCTTTGCGTTAATGGCAATGTCGGATCGCTTCTCTGCCTTCACCTTCTTCCACAGATCGCCATCAGCAAAGGCTCCGCCAACCTTGACGGGGTTCTTGAGCGACAAGTAAGCAGGAATCACACGATCACCGTACCGAGAAGCGACTCCTTCCAGCTCGCTGAAGTAGAATCCTTTCCCGTACTCGTCACCGCCGACCTCTCTAGTTTGCTGGAACTCATTGAACTGAGATCGAGTTCCGTGGAATACCGGCCCCACTGTATACCCAGCAGCCTTCGCCGCCTGATCCACGAGTTCCTGTGCCTTAGCCGTATCCCCAGCCTCTACTGCTGAGAGGTACTCGGAGTCGGAGGGCATGAAGCGTTGGCTTGGAGCTGATGGAATTCCCTCCTTCGACTTGATCGTGTTGATGATGTTGTCCATCACCGGCATGACCGTCTGCAACGGCTGGGCAGTGACTTCACCGCGACTGTTTCGGATACGGCTCTCTGTGCTGAGATCAGAGATGTTGTAGAACTTGTCTAGGTATCCGATGGCTTCTCCGTGAATCGTCCAAGGATATGAGTAATGGAATCCAGTCCTCTCAGGTGACTGCTTCACGTTGACTCCAAGCAATGCGACAACGGAACCGAATGGAACATCTGCAAGCTCTGGATCTGCAATGTCTCGGGCAATGTCCGCAGGTGAGATTCCAGCCGCTTCCAACTCCTTGGCAGTGATCGGGAGCTTCTTCCGCTGCATCTGAGTGAGCAGAGGCTCCATGTCGGCGAAGTTCAACTGCTTCTGATTCACAGCCTTCTTCAGGTCCGAGAACGTGTTGATCTTTCTGAATTTATCTCTGGCCGATTGCTTAATTGACTGAGCCTCAGAGTTGACGATTGCCGACGACATTGCAGCAACCTGAGAGTCTGCAGCTCTTTTCGTGATCGTCCTTGAATCAATTGCTGCCTGCATGGCTTCCACATAGGCAAGCTGTCCTGTCTGATTCTTCAGGTGGTTGATCGGACTCTGAACCGTGATACCAACGATGACGTTTCCATCAGCGTCCGCATCAGCGTTCAGTCTCTTCAGGAAACGACTGGCTGTCGCCTCGTCCGAGAACGCCCAACCACCTCCGTTGAAGATGTTCATAAAGCCACGACCACCTTGGCCTAGAACACTCAGCTTGCGTTTCGCACCAGTCGGTCCAACAGACATCTCTCCGATGCCCATTCGGTCTGCTGCCAGTGCGATGATCTTTCTGTCTGCGTAGTCCTCCAACCTGACCTTGTCACTGGCAGGCATGAACCTACCAATGTCGGACTTTGATATGGTGAACGACTCGGAGTCTGGAGCGATGACTACATCCCCCTCTTGTCGAACCTGCCGGAGTGCTTGCCCGCCTTCTTGGCCGCCTTGCGTGCGGTCGAGAGCGCGATTGCGATTGCCTGCTTCTGCGGTTTGCCGGACTTCATCTCCTTGCTGATATTGGAGCTGATCGATTTCTGACTGTACCCTTGCTTGAGTGGCATTTGCTTTCCTTTGTGCTTGTTCTGCGGAGTCGTAGATCCCGAGGAGTTTTCCTTCAGGACCATACAACCGAAACTTGTTGCGACTGGTCAGTATGGTGAATCCATCACCAGACTTCCACGCCTGCTCATCGCCCACGGATCCAGCAGGCATGAAGCGATCCTTCATCTTGCGGTATGCGCTCTCGGAGAACTTGGCCCTGAAATCAGACGGATCCATCTGACCCATGCGATCTAGCCGGAAGCTGTGAATGAACTCGGAGCCACCTTTCTCCAGCGAGTTCATAAAGTTCCCGAAGAACTCAGCCTTGTCCGGACCGAAGATCTTGCGGCTAGGTATTGCGTTCTCCTTGCGGTCGAGGTTCGAAAGATAGGCGTTCAGCTCTCCGAGGAACTCACCAACGTTGCCCCACAGGCCGCCAACGGATCCGTCAGTACGGATAGAGCGTTGCAGCGACTTCCTCACCTGCGTCAGGTCGATGGCTCGGACGTAGGAGTTGTTCTCCTTGGATAGCAGCAGGTTATACGGAAGGACCTCGCGGAACGTCACTCGCCTCGATGCGTACTTGGTGCGCCAACGCTTTGAGGTCGGATCCTGAACCTTCTCGGTTGCTGGGTAGTACTCAACGAACAGAGACCGTCCTTCGTTGATGCTGCGATTGGCCATCTCCAACCGCTGCTGCATCTGAGACGACACCGAAGAACCCTTGATGGCATCCAACTGTTCCGGGCTCAGATCACCGACCACCTCGCCATTGATGTCGATCTTGGCACCGGGAAGTCCGTCGATGATTTGCTTGAGCGCCGTGACGTCCCGGGTCTCACGCTGCAACAGCTCGCCATTGGTCAGCAGTCGCACCTCCCCGGTAGGCAGACGCTCAGCAAATCCACCACGGACTGCGTAATCCGCTGCCACTGGGTCTGTAATGGCCTTCTGGTCGATCTTGAAGGACTTCTGGTAGTCAGCGTTGAGCAATGCCTCGTCGATGTTCTCACGAGCCTTCAGCAGCCTTCGGAGGGCAGCGTCAAGTGCCGGGGAAGCGTTCTTGATCTCAGGGAACAGAACGGAGTCCGTAGGCGTAATGCCAAACGTGCGCTCGATGAGTTGACCGATCTTTGATCCAACACGGCTGGCCTCCTGCAGAAGCAGCATGTCGGTGAAGTTCTGTCGCGTAGATCCAAACCCGCGCAGGAAGGCGTCTGGCTTCTGAGACGATAGAATTCGACCCACCTGTTCTGCTGCCAGCTCCTCACCAACATACACCGCACGGTCAGAAGCCGTCGGATTGGCCGATATGACGTTGGCGCGCGCGTCCGCTGGCAACTGTTTGACGTAGTCGTTGAAGAGTTGCTCGACCTTGGCTGGTGAGTATTGGCCCTCGCTGACAAGCCGAACAGTCCCGTCCGGGTTGGGAACATAGGCTCCGGTGAGTGTCTCGACGAATCCAGTGACGTCACCTTGGAACTGCTTGGTCTTGGCCAGTGCGTGCAGCAGCTCGTGGCCCAGCGTGTAGATCGGGCTGTCACCCTTCACCTTGGGCATCGCATCCACGTTGATGAGGATGCGCGGAGTGGCCGAATTCTCGTCAGGGACAACACCGCGAGCAGTGACACCAGCACGCTTCTGGAACTCGTCACCACGCAGGATCTCTACGCCGATGTCTCCACGAGTGCCTTTGATGAGGCTTTCGAGATCCATCAAGTTAGCCGCAGTGTCAGTTCCAAACCGCTCTTGGACAGATTGGTAGGCCGCCTTCTTCTCCGGTGCCAGCGTGTCAACGTAGGTGGTCAGGTCATTGAGCCGTGCAGCCTTGGCCTCGCTACCGGTCAGTGTCTGCAGACCACGAGCGCCAAGAGAACCAAGAGCACCAGATACACCTCCGGATCCAATTCCGGCAGCAGCTCCTTCTTCTCCGCCAGATAGATAACCAAGAACACCACCAAGAGCAGCGCCTTCCAGCGTTCCAGCAGTTCCTGCAAGTGCAGTGCGTAGTGCAGCATCTCCGCCATAACGTCCAACGGTTCCAATGATCCGTTGCCGCATGTTGGCCTCCGGAATGGCACCAACAGCCTCCAAGGCTCCGATGCGGGTAGGAGCACGTCCCGCCTGAGCGCCGGCAGTCTCCAGAGCGCGTCCAACGTCGGTGGCAGCTTCTGCGATGAACGGCACCGCGCCAACAGCACCGATGGCAGGACCAACACCCGTGGCAGCTAGAACTCCAGACGTGGTTGCCGCACCGCGAAGGGCCTCTGGAGAGATGCCAGTGGCTTCAGTGACGAATTTGCCAGCAGCGGCTGAGAGGCGCTCTACGGGCTTAGAGATGGCTTGGACACCCTTCCCAGCAACCGCAGCAGCTTTGCCAACAGCCTTAGCGGCAACCTTCTCTGCACCTAAGAGCTGACCAACACCCGGGACGAACATGGTCGGATCAGCAACCATGGCCACACCCTGCACGAACTCAGGGTTTAGATCCTCAGGCTTGAACATGATCGACATGTCGCCCTTGGCATACGCGTCGAGATCCTTGTTGAACTGGCGAGCCTCAAGGAACTGGCCGTATCGGTTCTCTAGCGTACCTGTTCCGCTGATGAGGTTGTTCAGCTTGAACAGTGCGGAGTCCGGATCCTGAGACTGAGCTACCAGCCCGTATAGCTGGGTAGTTCCTTGAGCAAGGCCCTCAATGTAGTTCTTAGGATTGAACGCCGCACCAGTCGTCACCGCAGCCTTACCAGCAGCTCCAGCGGTCTGGACTACCGTATCCGCAGCGGTCAGAAGGCTTTGTAGCCAGTCAGTCTGGCGGGTCTTGTTGTAGTCCTCGAAGAGCTGATACTGCTCCTGCGTAGGCGTGAAGTTCGGATCCTGAAGAGCGTTTGCAATGTCCTCACCAGTCGGCGGGAACTTTTCCGCAAGGATCTTCTGCGCTTCCTCTTGGCTTACCGAGTCCGGAAACTCGACAACCTGACTGCCGACCGAGACTTGGTATGGCATAGACTATTTGAAGCTCTTGGTGACTGGATCGTAAACCATGACCGGCTTCGCACCGGCAGACTGCGCTTGAGAACCACCAGTAGGCTGAAGCCCAAGCGCCTTGGCCTTGGACTCAAGACCAGATCCGGCACGCTCCAGCAATGAGGTGAGCGCCTTCACGTTGGAGGACTTCAGCGAGAAAATGTCAGTCGGATTCCTGACAATCGACTCCAGCAACGCGCGGTCTCGATCCGTTACTGTGCCGGGACCAATGATCTCAAGCCGCATGGCTCCTTGTGCAGCCTTGGCAAGCTGTTCCGCCTCGGACTTAATGACCGGATCCTGCTGAGCCAGCGTGCCCATGTTGGCGATCTCAAGCAGGCGGCCAATGTTCCGCTTGCTCTCCAAGACGTTGGAATACTGCTCGCGGAAGTCAGAAGCCTCCTTCTCGGTCGGAGCAACGCCTTGATATTCGGGAAAGTTTATCGTTAAAGCACGCTGTTTGGCGACGTCTGAGAAGGTTGGCGTCTTCTGCTCAACCAGCTTCCTCTCGCCGCCCATCGAGACAACAGTGCCAACCCCGGGAACCTCTTCGGTTGAAACCTGAGGGAGTTTTCCAGCAGCAATCAGAGCCTTGTCCAGAGCCTCGAGTTGAGGAGCTGCGACACCGAATTGACGGAAGACATTGACGGCGTCTGAGCGAATCTGCTCTGGAGTGCGTTGGATAGGCGGAAGATCTTCAACCGGTTCATTTACAGCATTAACTGGGAATGGCTGAAACTGTGGCATCTGGGTTGGGATGTTGCTGATCTCACCCATGGCCTGACGCATCGCTTCCTCTTGAGCCAATCGACGCTGTTCTTCAGCCAGCTTCAACTGGTTCATCTGATACTGCTGACCTTGAAGCATGCCAGCGATTTGATTCTTCGCTTCTTGATCCTTCCTCTGCAGGAAGAACTCGGTATCAGCCAAAAGCGCCTTCTTCTTGGCATTGCTCAGTCCGGAATACTTCTCCAGAGACGATACGAGGCGCGACTCTGGACTTCCTTCTGGAGCCTGACCGGCGGTTTGCGCCAAGTACGGAGCAAGACTCTCAAGACGCTGGTTGAGATAGTCTGCTTCCTGACGTCCTTGCTGATAGCGTTGCAACGCCTGACCGATACCCGCACCAAGCTGAGAGATGCCTGCCGCTAGATTACGTCCCGGCGCGGTGGCAGCCTCCATGTAGCCTGCAGGAAGCGGCTGAACGTTAAGACCGCTGTAGGGTCGTGAATATCCGTATTCGGCCATATTTAGTCCTCGTGCTGATCGTGGTATGCTGCCTCTCGAAGTCTCAATGAAATTGCCCGCATTAGCGACCAACCGCCCACGATCCACGCCACGGTTAGGATCATGTCGTTGCCGCACTGCCGGATCACGTCAGCAACGCGCTGCTTCCAAGGCTCGTCAGACGTCTCCCAAGCCACTGAGTCAGCGTAGGTGTTTGTAATCGACGCAATGACCGGCTGAAGCCTCCAAGCGTTGGCTAGATAGAACGGCGTCGAGTATAAGGCGTTCGCCGCCATCAGTACCCGCAGCAGGTTCTCGGGGTTGTAGGCCGTGTCGCCATCGATGAGGTCGTCGATCTGATGGCAATATGCGTGGAAGGCTACCACAAAGGCCAAGGCGTCCGGATGCCCGTGGCAGACCTCTTGATAGATGGCGACAATCTCCTTCATGCCGGCACGAAGTCTGTAGCCGCACTCGTAGGCTTACCACGCCATATCTCAAGGTTACTGAAGACCGAGAACGAATGGACCTTAGCACCATGCACAGCCCCAGCAGGAACGTGTCTGGTCCAGCCTAGGTTGCGCGTGCAGAGCGTCCTGCGTTTGGCTCCCATCATCCACTCAACGTTGCCGAGCCAGTGCGTGATGCGTGAGTCGCACTGCTCGTGAGTGTGGAGCGGGATGATCTCTCCTTTAGGGCAGAACCAGACCTCCAACTGCCAGTTGAAGAACCGAAACAGTTTGATTCCTACGCATCTCTGGAACCTTACGATCACAGTGCTTTGCCAAGGTACTTCGCACCCGAATCAATGCCGCCAATGATGTCCTGCTTGAGTTGGCTCTTCATCTCGTCGCGCTGGTTCAGCATCCCGCCATACTGTCCAAGCATGCCCTGCTCCATGTTGGGATTCAGACCGAACCTCTTCTGGATCTCATCATCAGAGAAACCCTGCTCCTTGAGGAACTGGATCTGACCATACTGCTTGTCCAGACCCTGAGCGTACCGTTGCAGGCCGGAAGGTCCTTGTGGCGAAGGCATGCTGGGAGCTTGGTAGGGCTGACTCATGCCGTACCGACCAAAGCCACCGCCGACTTGTTGAGAGTAGCCGTAGTTCATAGAGCGCTTCCGACTGCACCGATGCCAGCACCGATGAGAGCCGTCTGGTTAGCCGCTGAAGCCGTACGCGCCGCCAGTTGCTGCTGCACATTGGAACCATAGATGTCCGCAGCGTATTGCGACTCAGGATTGAACAACTGACCCGGTGACAATCCCTGAGCTTGACCAAAGGCACCTTGAGTCATGCCGAACGCCTGCGAAGGACGTCCAAGGACCTGCTGGAACACGTCACCATAGACACCCTGCTGGGCAGCGATGCCTTGGAGCGCCTGCTGCTGACGTTGCTGCTGAAGTCCGGCACCCATGAGCTGAGACCGAACAGCTTCCTCAACCGCACCACGAGGGCTCTCGGAAAGGCCACGGGCCGCATAAGCAGCTCGAGTTTGCTGCTGGGCCATCCGCTGTTGTTCCGGGGTCAGCCTAGAGCCAGCCGCAAGATTGGACTGAGCCTGAGCAGCCAAAGTATCAGCCAATGCCGCGGCTTGCGGAGAAGACTGCTGGATCGCTGCACGCGCACGAGGGCCCAGCTTCTCGATGTCTCCGATGTCAGCCGCACGCGAGATACCACGGGCCTGCGCCTCGGTCTGGGCAAGCTGTGGAGCCATCTGCCCATAGATCGCCGTAATCTCCGGAGCAAGCTGGCGTGCAATCTGAGCGTTCAGGGCAGCGTACTGAGGCGCGAATTGAGCCTCTGCAGCGTACTTCTGCGGTGCGAGGTCGATCTGCGCCTGCAGCGTTTCCCTCGTCTCCTGCCCGTAATTCCGTGGCGGAGGTGCTTCGATGCTAGTTCCCATAGATCTTTTCTCCTGTCTTGTAGACGTCCAAAGCTGTTCCGAAAAAGCGCACTTTGCGATGCCGAACCCCGTAACTTGGCAGGCTGGCAGACTCCGGCCTGCGTCGGAACATCTCTGCAAATGCCGACATCAGAGCAATCGGGTTGTCACCAGCGATCTGATCCCAGTACCAGAACCGGCCATGCTCCGTCGTTTGCTGCCAGCGGAACGATTCCACCTGCATCTCTTCTGTAGGCCAACCGATCACGATAGCCCTAACGCTTCCTTGGGCGTCCACGGCGGCGACGAGTTGGTTCCTCTCGATCTGGAACATCAGGTAGTCCTCCAGAGCTTCCTGAGTCCACCCCTTGAAGTTCCCCGGGAGCTTCTTCCTGATGTACGATGTCAGGTTGTTCAACATCGGGTGTTTTAGATTTCGCTAGTTCACGGCCTATTCTTGCCAAGTTGTATACTCGAACTCGCATAGAAATTCATCATCACGACAATGATAATGCAAAATTAACAATAAACACGTTGTTATCAATGTTCGGTATAGGACTTACAGTTTGAAGCCTGAAGTACACAACACTTGGTGATCCCGGTATTGAGATCGAACCTGTAAACCTTTTGTAATCGTTAGCGTTTCCTCGCATATCGAATCCAGAATCAACATCTGTCCATGTTCCGGAAACGCTTGTAGCCCATTGAAGCTTCATGCCTGAAAAATTCGTCTGACTATATGCTAACGGAAGCATGAACGAAACCGTGTATGTAGATGGGATAAATGACGTGCTGAAGATAGAATAGGTGTTGTCGTACCTACACGGGAAACACCAAAGGCCAATCCTTGAGTCGGGCCTTCCAGTTCCGGTGTTGTACATGCTAATAAACCTATCGCCTCCGCTTAGGTTGGCCGACGCGTCCAAAGACACATCGAGCTTGTTGTTTGCCGAATTCAGCGTGGTTCCGCTAAACGAAAGACCCGTACCAAGCGTGATAGCCGTAGGAGCCGCAGCGGAACCTGTAGGATTACCAATCAGAGACGTGGCCGCTACGTTCTGAATCTTTGCATAGGTAACACCAGAGTTAGCGATCTGGATGTTGGTGCTGCTGTTCTCAAGACCGCCCGCAGGATTGATGGCCAGCAGGTTCTTCACATCAGACACGCTCAGGTCAGACGGGACAGCGGTCGAGCCAGTGTTGTTACCCTTGATGGTGTTTGACGCCATCGTCGCCATCTTGGCATTCGTGACCGCATTGGCAGCCAACTGAGTGGTGCCGACCGATCCAGCAGCGAGGGACAGCGATCCACCATCGACCGTGCCGACCACGTCAATGGATGGCGTGCCCAACAAGTTGAGCGTCGTCGGATCCAACGTGGTGCTGTTGGTGACCGTTGTTCCCGGAGTGACAGTGACAAATAGTGGCATGGCTTAGACGTCGTTCTTTCCGTACAGACGAAAGGGAATTCCTACAACTTTAACGTTAGCGACTATGAGAGATCCGCGATCTGTGGTCAGGATTGGTTGCGCTGCGGACGCGTGACCCTTGAGCCGCGCCTTGTGCGTGTAGCTCTGGTGCAGGCCAACTTCAAATCCGTTCGACCCAGTCCTCAATACCGGCAGCGTCGAGTAGTCCTCCCGATATGCCGCAAGGAAGTCGTCGTTGGCGTTGGTTGGGTTATATGCGCTGTACCCGTATTTGTAGTACAGAGATCGGTCCTTCGTGACACTCTCGGCGATGTCCAAACTTTCGGAGACACCATCAAAATCAACGCTGATGTCGTAGCGCGTGTCCCAGTTCCGAAGTTCTAAGTGAAGATCTGTCCACTGCTTGTGCTCTACAGCATCTCCGGTGTACCCGCGGAACTCAACGCGGGTTGCTATCTGATAGGACGTGCCGGTTGCATTGCGATCGAAAAGGCAATCCTTGTCGAAGTTATGGATGTAGCCGCTTTCGTCTGCGAAAACCAACCGCTCTGTACCGGATACAACCACGCGCTCGAAGAACTTCGGGTTTAGCAACTGACCTTCCCAATATCCCTCCCACGCTTGGTTCAGGAAGTTATAGGACAGTACTCGGTCGTTGGTGCCGTCTCCACCTTCAGTCGGGTGAGCCAGCAGATAGCGGTTATCGAAGTATGCAGCGCAGGACTTCTCCCAATTCGTCTCGTCGATGTCGTCAACAAGGTTCTGGATCGAGTCCGACAGAGGCAGGATCACCGACTGAGCAATTCCGAACTCGGTCTGTTTCAGTGAGATGATCCCGCGCTGGCTCAGGAAGATGAGATCAGAGCCTGTGTTGACCACGCTGTTAGGCGCGACACAGCCGAACTCTCGTGTAACCTCAGTCAGTCGGACGTTACTGAGATCGCCATACAAGTTCTCAATAGCCAGCACGGACCGCTGCTTGAACACCACCAGCGTCGTGGAGTTGAACGCAGCAATGGAGACCACACGATCATTGGCCCCAGTGTTGAGCTTGAAATCGTTGGTGACCTTTGCGTAGTGCAGCGGATCCAGCACGTCTGAGACGGCCAAGAAGTCGTTGCCGTACACCATCAAAAGACGGTTCTGGAAGTACAGACCATCACGTCCAGCAGGGACTGCAGCACCAGAAGCTGAAGACTTCTTGATCGTCGCCGTAAACGAGCCGGTGATGTCCACCAGCGTGTTCGGCATCGAGGCAGTAGCCGTTGGAGCCGTCGTGTAAGCTCCACCACCGGACACGCTCGTGGTCGATGTTACCTTGCCATCCGTGATGGTTGCGTTGAACGAAGCTCCGGTGGGGCTAAACGTGATGGTCGGAGCTGTGAGGTATCCGGAACCCTGATTGAGGATCGTCAGTCCAGACACGCTGATCGTCGGAGAACTCCCTGAAGTCTGAACGGAAAACGTAGCCCGGATGGCATCGTTGAGTGAATCAGTCTCTTCAGTGGAACCTTGGAACAGTCTCAGAGTATTGGAATCAACAGGGTAGACGTAGAAGATGCCGTCAGCGACTCCGCCACCGGTGCTGTTGATGATCTCGACCTGATCGCCAGCTACGAAGTTGTGGTTCGGGACCGTGATGGTATCTGCGTCAGCATCTGCAGAGACAACAGACCTAGACTCAGGGATGCGCGTGAAGCCAGCGTCAAGAGCCTGAACATCACTGCCACCGCTGTACGTGGCCTCCATGATGAGCGGCAGGCCATCGTTCTGGTAGCTCTCCAGACCCTGAGCGATGTCGTAGCTGGTCGTATTGTTCTGCAGCTCGATGAAGAACCTGTTCGCAGAGGTCAGTCCCGCAGCCAGCTCCAGCTTATTGGCTCCAGTCAGTGAATCGGCCTGCGTTAGATGCAGGGTCACTGCGGAGTTCACCACGTTGACGTAGACACCAAATCCCTCACCAGATCCAGTGGCACCAATCCAGAGTGGTGTCTGGGTTCCCGTCTGACCAATGACAACACGATCACCCGTCTGGAGATCAGGTGTAACGTTGAGCGTTATGGTGTCAGTCGTCGCGTTGACGTCGGTTCCGTTGAAATAGTACCGAGCTGGACCCGGACGCAGCATGACCACCGAATCACCGCACTGAATAAGCCGAACACGGTCATAGAAGTCGTGACCGTTCATCGGGATCTCCAAGTGCGACTGATTGGGCCGCAGCAGGAAGACCCGTCCCTGACCGCCATCCGTGGTCCTAGCCACGTTTGAGGCAACGAGTAGAGACTGAGTTCCAGTGGTCTGATCTCGATACTTCAGCAGCGCCACGATGTCTGTAATTCCCGTGGTCGATGAGTAGTACTGGAACGTCTGCGGATTCGGATAGGTGAACGAGTATGCCGCAGTACTCATCACCGCGTTGGTGTTGTCCAGAGACTTAGACACCAACCTCGTTCCGTTCTTAAAGATGAGCTGTGACGCGACAGGATTACACGAGACAATCGTGTTCGGGGCGACCTGAGCCAGCCCTGAAGCCGTATTTACGGTCGAGCTGTTGGCGCTGACGTTTGCCGTGAAGCTTCCATTGACCCACAGACCGCCCCACTTGGGACGCACCACGCCCCAGCGATTCTTGATGTTCTGATCCTCGAAGCGCCGATTGATCGCCAACGAGACATACTTTGGAGGCAACAGATCAGCGTTGAGTCGAGAGTTCATTCCGATGAACCCGTCATCCTGACCGACCAGTTGTTGAATGTCTGGCATCAGCGTGTAGGCACAACGATCTGCCGCACTTGCATCTCCTGTCGAGCAACCTTGTCAATTTCATCCGTTAGAGCCGACTCACCAAGCTGCAGAAACTCATTCCCAAGATCCACCTTGCCATCCACACGCAGCATTTGACCTGCGGCCCGGTACGAGCAGATCTCAGAGAACCTGTACGGGATGCTGGTTGGATCCGTCAGATACACAGGAGGCAGCAGGCGCACCTCGATGAAAACGTATGGGATCTCGTCTAGCACCAGCAGGCCATCCTCGTCGAAACCGTACTGGACGTTGCGCGTCTGCGGAATCCGTACCCTAGGGTCGTTACGGTAGACCGCGAAGATCTCGCCAAGCTCCTGCGACCTCGTGGTCCCGTCTGGATTGTCGATCTGCGAGACGTGACGGAAGAACGGATTGAGCAATCCCCAGAACTGGTTGTTCGTAGGCTCAGTGCCAGCCAAAGCAGACGAGAAACACTGGTAGTACTGCTGCGTAACCTCGTAGAGCACGATGTCTCCAACCTCATACGCCGTGTTGGAATCCCAGCTTGCATTCGAGCTGCTGGAATAGGACGGGTGAGCCTCGGCCCAGTACGTGGAGTTGAGAGTGCCGCCAGAGGTTGTTCCAACTGGAGGGATCACCTCGATGCTCTCACCGTTCTCAAGACCAAGAGCCGTCACGCCGTCCTCAAGTCCAAGCACGAAGAAGTAGTCGGCATCGAACGTAGGAGGCTCACCAGATGAAGATGCGTCGTTAATCCACTGGTAGTACTTCTGCTCCGTTGGCCAATACACCACATCGCCGAACGAGTAGGACTCCAACGCAGAGTAAGTCGGAGCAAAGAACTCCTGCTGCGTAATCGTCTGCTCCGGCCAATCAAACGCTTCCCAAGCCTGCCGCAATGCCGTTCCGATGAACGTACGGAAGAAGTTGGCCTCCTCAGTGGTGGGCGGATACGTCCGGCCTGTCATCTCGCAGGCTTTCCTCAGGACGTAGGAATATGTGACTGTCTTAGGCATAGATCACCACGCTTTGCAGCTCCAGTACTTCGCCGACAGCTTGGTGCCGGGATTGTCGCAGCCATGACGCGCTCGAAAGCTGGCTCTACGCTCCGGGATATGCTTCTTGATGGTCATGTTCGGATCACCGAAACGGACCAGCCGCACCTGATCTCCTTCCTTGGCCAAGACGGCAAACTTCTTGGACTCGCCGGGAGTCCGTTTGGGCTTGTTGTAGCCAGAGAAGCGTTGGCCTTTGTAGTTAATCACGTCAGTCCTTTGGGAGCGCATACCACCCCACAGGCAGCACCACGCGGTTGGAGGATCTGACGCTCTGCCCCTTGGAGTCGAGCACCCAGACCCGAACTTTCACATCCTCGGCCAATCTTACCGGCTCACCGTTTGGCACCAGTATCACCCGAGTCGCGCAACCGCTGCTCATGCTTGCGAATGCGATCCAACAGCTTGTCGCGCAGGCTAGGATCACGTTTCGCATCTTCACTGGTCTGGTCCTTTCGCAGTAGGTACTCAATGAACTTGAGCACCGCCAAGACCAACTGCTCGATCACAGCGCAGGAGGAGGCGTGGCCTTGCTCTTAGAGAAGTAACCCCAAGCCGCAGCAATGAGCGTAATGATTGCGCCAACGACTTCGGGGAGCTGGTCAGCACTGACGAGGCCCTTGGCAACCAAGAAGCCACCAGCGGCACTCAGGACGTGGCGTATGAGGGATTTGATAGAGTCGTTCATGGTTTATCTTTCCAGTGTCTGATGTGCTTGTAGATGACAATAAGGCCGATGACACAGCCGATACAGAGTGACGCGAACCGAACGTAAGGACTAAACACCTCGATGTAAGAGATCGCCACACCACCTCCGGTGCTTCCTATACCAACAATGGCGTCCTTTAGATCGTTGGTGTTCATGAGATTAGGCAGAGAAATACGATCCAGAAGCGTACACGGTAAACGCCCCAGCAGGAATCAATGTCTGAGCAAGAGTTCCGGTATCAGTATGGTAGCATCTAATTGCACCAAGACTGCTAACAACAAGAGCTGGGTTTATCAGCCCAACTTGGCCTCCAACAGTTGAAACTCCAGTCACTGCTATGGTGCATGTAGTCTCTTCATTGTTAGGAGCAGCAACAGCCAAAGTAGGAAGGCCAACCTGAATCATCCCGCTTCCAGTGTGTCCAGAATTGACGGATACCTTGATTCTGAAAAAGACACGCTTCCCAATACGGTGCCACCTTCCGTACTGAACAGTATAAGTTCCAGCTCCAGCAGAAGATGATCCAGTAACAACAGGAGTGTATGATGTTTCTACTATGTCGTTATACTCAGATGCAAACGCGCTGGATAATCCGTTTAGCACATTCTCAAAGAACTGATTCGTTGATGCTGTAAATGTGTGACCAGCCTCCTTTTGAATAGCAATCTGAGTCTTTCCAGTTGGAGAAACAAATACGTTTCCGTTGAATGTAACGTATGACGATGTTCCGGTGTTGAAATCAACGGCATTCGCGGATCCTAGGGTTCCAGCTCCGCAATCATTGAATGTATTGTTTTCAATCAACAGTCTGCTGCACTTGAAAATTTCCAATCCAATACCGCCACTTGAACCGCACAGAGTGAATGAGTTGCTGATTAGCTTGCAATCAAGCAGATTATCGTTTGCTGTGTTATAAGAAAGCAGAGCCTGATTTGTCGATCCAAGGAAACTGTTCCCAACAATCAACGATTCCTTGCAATTAAACAAACTGAACGGCCTGTTTGAAGATGTAATTATATTGTTAGACATCTTTAGGCACGCATTAGTTGTCGATTCAGCAACACCTCCTGAAATTACTTGGCCATAAAAGATACCATTCCCAGCGCATGTGTTGATGTTATTTCCTTCAATCAAAAATCCACTCGGAGCAGTCGTGTATGATACCGTTGGAAAGTAAACAGAAATAGCTCCAACGTTTCCACCAATGTCGTAAAACTTATTGTTAACAACTTTGATGTCCTTGATTATGTGGAATGTAAAAGCATCAGGCTCAATATCAACGGCTCCAGGCATCGTTGATTTTGTGCATGACTTGAAATAGCAGTCGCTAACAAGGAATCCATCACAGTCGATGACGCTTACTCCATTTCGGTTGTCTTTGTTTACGCCATCAAACACGCAGTTTGTAATTACAACGTTCGTGTTGTGTCGCTCGTGTCCTGCTGTGGCTCCAGATCCGATGTAAACACCGTCACCTCGGAATCCAATCAGTTTGGTGTTGTAGATCTTGGCATCAACGACTCCGTTTAGTGAAATCAGATGCTGGAATTCACTAAATCCGAGGGTCGCTACTTTGCCGTCAATTTGAAGGTCATGGATGATGATTCCTTTCAGCTTAACGGATGAAGATCCGCTGTCTGCATGCAAGCATCCAAACGAAGCCCCATTGGTTTGACTCTTGATTAAGACTGTAGAGTCAATTCCGGATCCAAAAATCTCAGAGCCTTCACGAAGCAGAAGCCCGTATGTAGCAGTGCCTTGGATGTTGTAGCTTCCAGATGGAATAAATACAGATAGCGATGCGTTGATGGCGTTCTGAATTGCTGCTGTATCGTTAGTTGTGGAGTCGCCCTTGGCTCCAAACTGCTTTACGTTCACCGGCCCACTATACTGCAACAGGAACCGTCCAGACCCAGCCGTTGGAGCGATCACCGTCCCACCGTTGTCGCTGGCCGCGCTAGAGGAGTTGTAGGTGTAGGCACCTTGTCCGCCGTCATTGTCGCTGTAGTAGCCTCGCGTGATGTAGAGCTGTCCGTCAGCAACACCGGACACAGTCAGCGCCTTCAAAGCCGCCACGTTGTCCACGACGATGGCCTTGCTTCCGGTGGCTCCGAAGATAGCGGCATCGATCTGACTGACAGTGATCTTCTTGGTGGTGCCAGATGATGCCTGTGTGGTGTCGCTGACATCTACGATTGCGAGCGGATCAACCGTGGTGTTGACCGTTGAGATCGCTGTCAGGTCGGTGATCTTGGTGGCTGGCATGGTAGATTAGTACTTGCGGTTGTGTGCGATGAACGTACCCGCAGAGGCTGCGATCGACGAGAAAACACCGATGATCTCAGTGCCTGCTGGGATGGACACCGCAGTCGGAAAGTTGGTGATGTTACATGTGACCGCCGAAAACGTGCATGCGGTGAGGCACTGCAATTTCCAGAAATCACCAGTCACAGCAGCGGTCGAGGTGTTGGCTTTTCCGCCGTACTCTCCGCCTAGCTGACGATTAGCTCCTACATTCATGCGTGGTCTAGTTCAGTGTTTGTTGTCTACCTTTCAAGATCTCAGTTCGGATTCTGCGCTATGGCAGCAGCGGACTTGTACAGGTCATCGACGTGAGCGTTAGTCCATCCCAGCTCGTTCTGCAGCATCATGATGATCGGACTGTCTCGCACGATGTTCTCCTTGTACTCCCAACGGTTCCAACCAATGGACCTCTGAGGCTCTGGAAGGCCATTTAGTGCGGCTGCAATGGCGGTCATCTCACCGGCCTGCATCACAGCCTCACGCAATGCCCACATCGACACCTGCGTCGGGACAGGGATTACGATCGGAGCGACCACCCACGCGCCATCCACCCATTGGCATGTTTCAGTAGCAGGATCGTACGGAGGCTGCGGTGCCTCAACCCAGCCCTTGCGGAGAAGTGTGGCAATGATCTCTGGATCAGTCTCGGAACGAAGCTGCTTGTCGTATGTGAGGTAGGTCATGAGCAGGCGGTCTTAAATGAGAACCCAATAGAGTGCTCGTAACGTTTACGTAGTGATGAGGCAAGACTTCCGGTGATGTGGATCAACGCTGCAATGTCTCCATTTGTCTTCGTGTTGTCCCAGTCTCGAATTCCTATCGAATCAACAACAAACACTGTCGAAGTTCCCGGCGAGGTTGAAATTGTTTTTGATTCACCGTTCCTCCATATGAAATTTACTGGCCCAGTATTGTAGTACGAAGTTGCTATAGCAAACACCGTCATATCGCATGCACCTGCGTAATAAACGTAAGTACCCGGACTTGAGTATAATGATTTTACAGTGCCGCTATCGTAGTAGTAATTTGTATACGGAAGGCCGCTTGCTGATGTTTTATTAACAACTGTCGGGCAAATTGTTGACGAAGATTTATACAAAATAATAGCAACATGCTCAACAGAAACGCTTGCGCCAGACGCAAAAGTCATGAAGTCGTTGGCGCCATCGAACCTAACGATTGGATTTCCGTTCAGTACATTTGTTTGGAAAGTTGGCTGATTGGCAGACGTTGCCTGAGATGCGTTGTTTGATCCAGCCAAGTCAGTCCACGTCGAGACACCAGTTCCACTTGTTAGATCCAGCCTCCTAGCATCGTAATGGTACGACGCCCCGGCTGGCCTTCCTGTCAGATGTCTGGCCCGTCTGTGCATTAGGCTGCGGTGTATGCGATCTCTAATCCAAGGAAGCGAGCATCAGAGGACAACGTGTCACTGCCAGATGTGGCGTTGCGATAGATCTCAATGATGATGGCTTTGTTAGCTGCAGCGGTTCCATCGACCGTGACAGCACCAGTAGATCCAGAAATATGCATCTGGTTCGCAGAGAAGTAGGTGTCAGTCACTGTGGCGGCTGCGGCCGAAAACGCTTGGCCAAGCGCAATGTTATCACCAAACGCTCGAGCCCTAACGTTCCAAACAACATCCGTAGAAGCCGTTCCAGCAGAAGCCGTCCAGTAGAACCGAGCGGTGAAGGTGCCGTTGTTGTAATTGTTCGGCATCACCACCATCGCTTGGGCGTACTCGATCGTTCCGGGATCAAACAGCAATTCGTCTGTGTTGATGTTGCCAGTAGCCTGCTCGCGAGAGTCGATGCCGCAACCAGTCGTGGTACGCGGTATCCACTGAGCAGCCGGAATCCAAACGTTGGTAATGCTGGTTCCTCCGCCAGACGGAGTCGCCCAAGTGCCATCGCCACGCCAGAAGGTGGTGCTGCTCGCTCCTGTTCCGGAGTTGAGGTTAGTGACTGGCAGGTTTCCAGTTACTCCAGTCGATAGCGGAAGCCCAGTGCAGCTAGTTAGAGTTCCGCTTGTCGGAGTCCCAAGTGCAGGCGTCACCAGAGTAGGACTCGTAGCAAAAACCAGAGATCCGCTTCCAGTCTCGTCGGTGACTGCGGCAGCCAGATTAGCGCTTGTCGGAGTCGTCAGGAACGTGGCAACCCCAGAAGCTGGAGTGACGGTCGCAAGAGCGCCAAGCCCCATCGAAGTGCGAGCAGTGGCGGCAGTCTGATTCTCCCAGCGATTGGTGGCGTAGACCAAGAAGTCGTTTGTCGCAGGAGTCGTCGGGTAGTTTACGTCGTGCAGCTCGTTCAGCTCGTAGCCGTTATTGACGGCGACGTAGATGATGCCGTTGGAAGGGTGAGCACTGACTACATAGCCCATTCTTACCGCGTGGTTGGGAGCTGCTGGAATCGTGTTCACCAGCAACCCGGCAGTTGTTGGGCTGATGTATAGAAGATCGCCAGCCGCAAAAGTTGCCGTGTTGAGATCACGCAGCAGTCCGCTCGTGATGACCATTCCAGTGGCGTTGTTGGCAATGGTCTCCGCCGCAATGCCGATGGTGTTTGCGGTGTTCGGATCCGTATTCCCCTGAGCCAACGCAATCGTGAGGTTTCCAGCACTCGCACCGTTTACTCGGACAACCTGCCCGCGAGTGATTGTCGATCCTGTGGTGTTGCGCCCCAGCACATGACTATCGACGCCAAGCAATGCGTTGACCGATCCAGCTCCAATACCAAGGTCAATGGTCTGATTGGTCGTGTCCCAGACCATCTTCGCCAAACCAACCGTTCCGCCAGCCGTGTTGAATGTTAGGCTCTTCAACCCACTCATCTCCTGAGTGTCGCTCAACGTGACAGAGCTGTTTTGAATGAGCTGTCCAGTGGTCCCATCCCACCTAACCAAAGCGTTGTCCGTGGTGGGAGAAGCAGGACCGGAGACGTTTCCACCACCAGAGCCTCCAGTTGCCGAAATGGTGATCGTATCGGTCGATGCATCAGCCGTGATGCTGACGTTGGTTCCAGCAACCAGAGTCAGCGTATCGGAAGTGCTATCAGCAACTAGAGACTGACCACCTGCGGCAATGGTGGAGAAGATGTTCTGGTCCCCGCTGTTGGTGCCACTAAGGGTTCCAGAAGCGCCGTCAGCGATCGTGATTCCAGAAGTCTGAAGCGTGGATCCTCCAGTGCCATCAGCCCTCAGGATAGCGTTGTCCGTGGATCCAGTGTTACCTCCGATTCCACCTCCGCCACCACCACCTCCAGCGTATAGCTCAGTGAAGTTGTCGTTGCACTTGTCAAACGCTGTCCGCAGCGGATCACCAGTACCGTCATTTGCCGTTGCTCCGATGTTGATGATCTGCTGTGCCATACGTCAGTACTTCTTGCTGAACTTAGTGTTCGTCGGAGCAAAGCCGACCTGCAACTTGGTTCCCCCGCATTTGACGCGCACTTCCGGGTTATCGCGCTCCACCTCACGCAGGAACTGAGAGTCTTTCCAGCACTCGTAGCCTAGTTTTGCTCCCCAGTGATGGTAGAGCGTCGGATCTATACGCATCCGCAACCGGCCAATGCCATCGATGCTGCGGAGATCCTGCTGGCTATCCTTGGCGATGCGCTTCTGGTGCACTTCGGCCTTCACCAGATCCGCGTGATAGCCTGTAGCCAGTTCTTTTACAACATCCTGCCTGAGTTGTGCAGGAAGTCCTTCGAGTACGTTGTCGAGTATAGGTTGTTGCATGATAGAAAAAAGGGGAGCACCCACCGATATGGCAGATGCTCCCCGTTGAGTGATTGATTACGACGCGCCAGCGAACATGCCGAAGCCACCGGGGTTCTTCACCACGAGACCGGCAATGGCTTGCACGAGACGGATAGGACCGCCGCCAGCGTCAGGGAGATCCTTGACCTCGGGCAGCTTACAATACCGGATCTCGGTCATGTCCATCGGGATGACGTAGCCACGGTAAGCCTCAGCAGCCAACGTGGTCGTGCTCTTACCACCGATGAAGGTGGTGGGGTGCAGGATCAGGCGACCGAAGTCACCCTCGAACACGTCGATGGAGGACGCGAACGTCGAGCTGGACAGCTCCTGATTGAACGTACGAACAGCGGTCTGGCTGAACGAGTTCGTGGTCGAGTTGTCCGAGGACCTGCCGGACGTCAGGTTGGTGAACGCACGCTTCAGGGTGGTTCCAAGGATGCAGTCATAGTCACGGAACACGCCAGTCTTGGAGTAGATGGCGGTGAGCACGTTCTGCACGGTGGCCTCGGTGAAGTTAGCCGAGGTGACGGAGCTGATGGCGTTTGTGGCCGCAGTGCCCGGGGTCACGCCGCCAGCAGGGGCGAAGGCGGAACCTGAGGCGAGAGCGCCAATGTTGGAGCTGTTGGTGCCGAGGAGCCAGTTACCAAGCGAACCAGTCTGGTAGGCAGTGGAGGAGCCGTTGTCCTGCTGAGCCGCCTGATTGGTGCAGAGGAACGTGGACTCCATGTCGCGCTTAATCTCAACGAGGAGCTTGGCAACATTGTAGGCGACCTCAGAGGCAGCACCAGCAACGTTCTGGGTCTCGGCGATGAAGCCGACCCGGCTGTTGCGGCGGAAAGCCTGAGCGTAGTTTGTCACGCGCAGACGATTGGCCGACTCGTTCGTGTAGCTGGAGACGTCAGTTCCGTCGATCACGCCGCCAAGCTGAGGAGCGGAGTAATCGTCACATTGCCATGACATGACTACGTTTCCAAGATCCCTCCCCTTGGGAGAAATCGACACAAAGGGGGTACTTTTAGCGTCGACGTTAGCGATATAGTCGGCCAATTCCTCGCGGACGCCGACCTGATTGTTTACACCGAGATAGGGCATAGTATTAGGATTTTAGAAGTGTGTGTTGAAGCAATCGCGACAGATCGGCAGTGCTCCCACTTTGGTTGAACGCCTTCTTGGCAGACCTTGCCGCATCGTTGGCCTTGTCAGACTTGACCGGACTCGCCTTGGGAGCCGCAGGCTGCTTCGGGGCCACCTTCACAGGGGCCTTGACAGGAGCCTTCGCACTCTTCTCGCGTTCCATTCGAGCCTTCCGACCTTCTAGGAAGTCACCGATGGCAATCTGATAGTCCGGAAACGACGCAAGCTGTGGCATCTGCCGCAACACCTGCTGCGCTTCCGAATACGTCGGATTGCTACGGTCCTTCCACCAAGGATACGCACTCTCCGCAACTGGCCGCACTTGTTTGTAAGTGTTGAGGAATTGGTGCCGCGTTGGGATGTGAACATCCAAGGCATCCTCGACTCGTCGCCGAATCGCCTTGATCTCATCCGCGCTGTACTCTTTCCCGCCAACTTCGCAGCCGTCAGCGTTGTCCTCGCACCACCGCTTCAACTCCCGGGCCTTGCGGTACTCATCGCTGAGCTTCGCCTCGTCCCAGATGTCAGAGAACGGATTGTCGGTCGTCGCTGCCGCCTGCGGTACTGCCGCCTGCTGCTCAAGAGCTTCCAGCTTCGTCCGCGCCTCATTCAGTTCCCGCTCCAAGGCTTCCGCTTTTGCTGCGGCTTCCTTCTTCTGGGCAACGAGCTTGTTGATGCGCTTTTGGACTCCAGCCGGTTCGTCCTCGGTAGCGTCTTCAGTCTGCTGAGAGGTTTCCTCCTCAGCGGGATCCTCCACGGGTGTCGCCTCCCCGGTCTCAGCAGTCTCGGACGCTGACTCCTCGGCAACCGGCTCATCTGCACTCGCAGCGGCTGGTTCCGGTTCCTCGACAGCTTTCGGAGTCTCAGAGAACCGAGTCTCCAACAGTTTCGCTAACGCCACCGTGTCGAGCGGTAGTGGATTGAGCGGTTGTGCCGTGTTTTGGGAGGGTGTCGCTTCCCCGGTTTGTGTTGCTTCCATGCTTTTTAGGCCCTGCAAGTCGGGCATACTACGACAGGGTTTAACGCTAAACCCAGAAAGCTGAAGCCCTGATGAACGACGTTATCGCTAACGTCAACCAATTATTCTTGGGGAGCTTCCAGCTTCAGACCCATCTCCACGAGGAACGAGCGTGCATCCGATAGAGCAGCCGCTCGTCCGCAATTGTAGGCCCTCGCCTCTGGAGTCAGTGCCGAGTTGATCGCTGCGGACACCTCGTCAGCAATCAATTCACCTAGCACCTGCCGCAACGCACGCAGTACCGGCTCATGCTCACCCACGCCACCCAGCGCCATCTTGAGCTGTTCGTCGGTCATTCTCATTGAGGAGTCGCTCCGGGTTGCACGCCAAGACGTCCAGTGACCGCGTTCTGCTGCTGTTGGACGCTGAACTGAAGATTCTCAACGTACTTCTGCAAGTTAGCTTGGAACAACGGATCCTGTTGAGCCTGCTGCTGGTATTTCGGGTTCGCCTGCAGGATCTGCTGCGCGAAGTTCAACCGAGCCTGCGCCGTAGGATCGTTCTCACGCAGCTTCGGAGGATTGCCAAGGCTCATCAGGCCGAGTTCGTCGTTGGTCTCGTCGAACATCTTCTGCGAGGCCGGACCAGCCTGCATGATAAGCTCATTCGCAAGCGTCGGATCAATCGCACGCAGCGCCAGACCCACGAGCTTGGTGCGATCCACCACGCCAACGCTGTCCAGCGGCAGCACGAGGCTCGAAAGCGCCTTGAGTTTCTCGGTCACGAGGTCGGTCTGCAGCTCTCTCACGTCGAACTTCAGCGAAACGTCGAACTCTTGGACGTTAGTGCTCAGAGGAACGTTGCTGCCGGTGATACGAGCCACTTCCTCAGGCCCAGTGTACTGCAACGTGAGGCTCAAGACCTGCCGGAACGCCTCGGTCCATCCATGCAGCCAGTTGTTGACGAGCCTTTGCTGCCGCATCTGGGTAAGCGCAGGCGGAACCTTCTCGGTAGGACGGCCAAAGTACCGATCCACCTGCGTTTCGATGGCTGCGATGAGGTTGAACGCAACGCTTGGCTCACGCGCGGGAGGCTGCATGAACGAGATCTCGCCCGGACGCAGCACCGGAATCTGCACCGCAGGACCAAGACGCAGGTTTCCGCCCCTCGTCTTCGGCACTTGGATAGGCGGAATCGTGTTGAGGCTCGTGTAATCGAAGATCGAGTCGCGCTGGGCCTTGATCTCGTTCTGCCATGTCGCGCAGATCTCCGGAACGCCTCGGCTCTCGACGATCTTCCGGTGGATCACCTCGCTACGCCACACGATGAACGGATATTGACCGTGCTCGTAGTCAATCAGCTCGAACTTGCCCCAAGCATTACCCACCTGAGGGCAGAACACCGTGCAGTAGACGCCCGGGACACCGTCCTCATCGAGCGCCTTCTGGTAGGCGTACACCACCTCGATCAGATTCTCACGGTCCAGCACCGCGTTGTTGGTCAGTCCGATGGTGTAGGTATAGTCCGAGAAGTTGGAGAACCGTCCCCGGGTAGCAATCGCCTGCTTGGCCCATTCCTCATCCCAGTCGTCGGTCTCGACATGCTGCATCACCTCGATTTCGGTCATGTAGCAGCGGCGGAAAACCACACGCGCACTCTGGATATCGGTCGTCTCCGGTGGGAACGCCAGCTCATCGTACGGAGCCAATGCCGCCACGCTCGGAGAGTTCTTCACCAGCGTTGGCACGTAGATCTCGCACTCGCCTTCCTCACGCAGGTCCTTCACGCACTCCAGAGCCTTGCGCTTCTTGAGATTCGGAAACGCAGCCATGAGCAGCTCGGCCAACTGATCGGTGGCATCAGGATTCGCCAACAAGTTCGGCAGGTCCGCCAACACGCTTCCTTGAGGGCTCTGCGCCGCGATCTGCATGAGCTGCTCGACCGTGACGTACTGCTCTTTCTGACCGATCTCCTGCTGCCAACTCACATGGCAACCTGCCCAGCCATAGGTCCACAGGTACTGGCTCAGCAGCTCCACCTCACGGGTCATGTCCGTGTAGAGCTTCTGGTTCATCACCCAGTCCATGAGGCTGTGCGCCGTCACCGCAGTGTCCAGATTCCGCACGTTGGTGGGAGCCACACGCAGCATCGAGCGCCAGAAGGCAGTGGAGCACACGTCAACCAGCCCGTTCACAACCTCGTCAGCCAGCGGAATGCGCGTGTCGGAGGCGCCGTCCCAAGGGAACGCCATCTTCCCGTTCGGCTGGTTGTCATTCCACTTCTTGCCGTCACCGCTCTGACCGTCCCAGCGGCAGTAACGGGTGTTCTCAGCCTGCCCCACCCTCGTCCCAAGACCAAAGTCGGTTGCCGCACGACGCAGCTCCTCGTTCAACGCACCCACGTCAGGCGCGTCACCCACGTGCGCCATTGCATCACCACTGGTCTTGTAACTCGTCGCGTAATTCATCCGAAGCCCTTTGGTCTGTTTGCTCTGAAAAAGCAATGCTAATACCCCCCTCCGCCGTAGCTATCCAGCCCACCAGCACCCACATGCTCGATCTTTGAGATCAAAAGCATGCCCAAGCAGTCGATAGGATCCTTGGACGCACCTTTCTGACCATCCCTTCCAGTATGCTCACTCATGCACCAGATCAGATTGTGCAGGTCGTCCACCACATAGAGCCTCGGCTCGTTCAAGGACGTGAGCGGCTTTGTAGCGTCGTAGCTCAGATCAGAGTTGATGGCTGCAGTCCGCTGGTCCACCGGCACACCCGGCGCAGGGATGAACGCCATGCCATCGTCCTGATCGCTAGGCTCGGCTAGTAGGTCAATCAATGTTGTACCACCCTGCTCGCTGAGTGCTGGACTGCCACCCGCTCTGGGGTCGATCAGCCGCATCACCGGCTCACCACGTCCAATCTCCTCCTCGATGGTGCGGAATAGCTGCCGGTATTCGATCACGCTCCTACCCGCTTCCAACGTCTGCGCAGGACCGGGTTTCCCGTCCGCTTTCTCGCTCGCAAGAGCCCACTCTCCATACCCGGTAAAGTCCGGGAACTCGCGAACCACAACCTTCCGACCATCTTCGTAGACCAGCATCCAAAGGCAGTACCAGTTACGGCTGCCTGCCGGGTCGCAGACCATGTACAGCGTACCACCATCCGGAATCTTGCTCCTAGGGATGCAGTGCGTCTCCGGCCTGAACCGCGCAAATGCCTTGCCGATGTTGTCACTCGCCCAGCCATAGGCACGCGTCAGGATCTGCCCCATCGGCGCACCAACCAGCTTGGACTTCATCTCGTCCCATGGGTTGTAAGGGTTGTCCTCGGAGTAGAAGAAGACCGTGCTCCGGTTCATCTTCTCCAGCCGCATCACCCTCGGAGCCTTGCCCATCGGCCAAGTAGGTAGTCCCTGCTTACCTTTAAGCATCTGCGCGCCATGCCACTCGGTGATGGCCGCCCCTCCAGTGAACTCCTTGTAGACTGACGCCACACCCTCCAGCGGCGTCTGCGTCACCAGCAGCTTACCACGGCGTGTAACCAAGCGATACCTAAGCGTGTCTACCCAGCTCTGCGGAACCAGCTCGTCGCACCAGATCAGGTCCGCCTCACGGCCTTCGATGGTGTTCTCAGACTGCGTGTAGTTCAAAAAGTCACAGCGGGAGCCGTTAGGCAGGATGAAGGAGCCATCCGTGAAGCCATTCTTCCTCGAGTAGTTCAGGTAGTGGATCTTGCCCTTCTTCGTAGCCTTCAAAGCCACCGGTAGGTACTGGTAGATCGCTGGCTGCTGCACCGTGACACTCGTGGCATTGCTCGTATGGCAGCATAGGACGTTACAGTTCTCCTTCGAGAGCAGCGTCTCCACCACCCGTCTAGCCGCCCACAGCGTCTTCCCAGCTCGGTTGCCACCGCTTATCAGCAGCTCGCTACACTCAGACCACACCTTGTTGGCTAGCTCCCAGTGGTCCGGCACGAAGCCGTAGGTGAAGGGGTCGGCCTTCTCCAGCAGGCACAACTGCGTCCTCTGGTCACGCAACTCCAAGGCCCTAGGATGCTGCGCGCTGACCTTCGGTATAACCGGATGCTCAGGCTGGCTGTTGGTCCACTCGATCTGGTGCTTCTCAGAGCAGAACCGGCCAGTGTCGCGGTCTGGGACAAACGACCGGGAGCAGATCAGGCACTTGCGAGGAAGGAACTTGGACTGTCGAAGGGGGCGATTTGCGAAGTTTTTTTCAGTTGGGGAATGCGTCACCGTTGACGACCCAGCCGAATGCTCGACCCCCTCCCCCCCTATGCCTGACGCATCTGGTATGACCGACTCGGATTCTTCACGATGATACTGGCTTATGCTTGGCATCAGATCCTCTCAATTGAATATAATATCGATTGTAGGGTGCAGCTACGAGCCCTCTGGGAGCACCTCAGCGTTGGTTTCGACCTCGACGGCGTCTTGTTGGCCCTTGGTGCCCAGCTCCTTCATCAGGTCCCTGTGACTCGCAGTTAACGATAAAGAAGCGTGGATTGACGTGGGTTGGCCCTTTGTGACCGCCAACTTGTCGGTTAGGATGGCTACCGATACCGGCACTGTGCGTGAGTCAATCTCATCCATCCCGTTCTCTGCCAAGCGTTTAGTGCCCTTCCAGATGGCAATTTCCATGAAGGATATGACATCTGTTCGCCACGCTTCCTCGGTCTCTGGGTAGTCCTTTGGGACCTTGACTCCACGGATAAGCTTGAACGCGGTGTGCTCTGTGAGCTGGGAATCGGCTGCTATGGTGGCTAGTGGCTTGTTCTCAAGGATACCTGCCACGATGACGTCAGCTCGGTCTTGGGTGAGCTTATCGTTGTGGTGCTGGTCTGGGTGGTTGGTGAAGGTGTAACCTCGTTCCCTGCAGAGTGTCTTGATCTTCTCACGTTCCTCTTCCGGGACTCTGGGGTCATCCTTGAGCGCCCACGTGATGCGATTACGATGGGTACCAAGCTCCTCTGCGAGCTTACGCAGTGAGACGTCCTTGCCGAGGTTCTTGGGCTTACCCATTACAGCGTGAAGTTGAAGTCACCCCAGTGTCTGAGCTTCTCGATCGGGGTATACATGTACTGCTTGACCCCAGCGAGCATTAGACGGGCTGAGGCAGCGTAGTCCTCGGAGAGGTAGTCCTTACCCTTGTCGCATTCGAGTAAGAAGGGCATCCAGAGCGTCGGGAACATACCTGCCATCTCGTCGTTAGCCCAGTCTATGCGGTATGGGTGTGGCACGGCGTCGGTGGCTAGGATCTCTAGGGATTGCTCTAGGGCCTTACGGGGTATCGCTACGGCTCCAGAGGCGAAGAACAGGATGGGGGTGAGGCTAGGCTCATTCTCCAGTGGAGTAGCCTCTGGCTTGGGGCGATAGGCTGGCCTAGGAGGTAGTGCCCTGCAGGAATAGGGCATACAGACCGCAGCTTGGTGCACATGCGCTAGGTCAGCCATAATCATCAGATCTGCTGTGGAGAACTGAATGTCGTGGTCTAGCTGGATCCAGACGTCCTTATCATCATCTAGGAAGAACTTGGTGGCTCTACAACGTGATCTGCTAATAAGCGCATCCTCACGTATAGTACGTAATGCAGCATATCGAGTACGTTGCGCGAAGTAATTAGCGAGATCTATCCAAGATGTTAATACCGCAGAGTGCATATCACCATATGCATAACAGGTAACATGTACCGACGGTGGTTTCTCGATTATATCCACTGATTTGATCTTATTAGACATATATACTCAGAGTATAGTTATACTTAGTTCATTACCTTCTCCATCATCCTATGTAGATAGGCTTCCGGTACTATCTTGATCCTCTCGAATCCTCGGATCATCGGCTGATAGGCTGGGTCTTGCTCGGACATGGAGAACCTAGCGGCTACCTGCTGTGGCGTAGCACTACCGGATCGGACGCTACGGACTACCCAATCCCGATAACCGGGTGGTATCATGCGTAATGCGTACTCTAGCTCTTCCATGTGATGCTGTTTCCTGAAGCTGTAATACCCCTAGGAGGCGTTTTGTTCTCTGGCTAGGGTCACCATAGCGCAAAGCATCTCCTAGGGGCTTGTAGGGTCTCAGAACAGGTTGTCGTCTACGGGCTGGGTTCCGCCGGTAGGATGACCTTGGGGACGAGGGGCCTTGGTTGAGTGCTTCCAGCTCCCGATGATCGGTCCACGTTCACCTCGGTCACGGGCTTCCTTGGTCACGCCTTGGACGATGAAGCCGTCATTGCCGTACTTGTCAGGTCCACCTTTGGATTCCAGAAGGGTTACCTCGAGGAACTTTCCGGTCTTACCCTCGTACAGATACTGTTTATCAACCTTGCTGACGTTAATGTTGCATCTAATCATGTTATGTTATGTTGTGTTGTTTACGAATCCTGCAATAGCGCAGGTTCAAATCTACAATAGGCACCTTCGTACCACATGGTGACAAATCCACATTCACCATCTCGTTGTTTAGCGATTGCCAGTGTCGCTTCTCCTTTTGCTTCGGTGCGTTCTCGGTCAAGTAGCAGCACGGTATCGGCATCTCGTTCGATCTGACCTGAGTCTGCTAGGTCTGAAAGTCTTGGTTTACGTCCCTTTTCCTTCTCGCTCTCCCGATTGAGCTGTGCGAGGCAGAGCATGGCAGTGTTTGTCGCGACTGCGCAAGCCTTCAGGGCTCCACTGACCTCGGCCACCTCGTAGGTGCGCTTCTCGTGCTTGCCGGATGCTCTGACCTTCTGCAGGTAGTCGAGGATCACCAGACGAACGCCATGTTTACGGGATGCCCTACGGATGGCTGCGATGATGGTTCCGATCTTGGCGTTGGCCGAGAGGTCGAGGAAGTGAAGTGGCTTCGATGAGATCAGCTTGATCGCTTGGGACATGCGACCCATGTGGATGTCCGATAGTTCTCCGGTCTTGATGGCCTGCATGGGGACGTTGGCTACGGCAGAGACCAATCGACGCATGAGTGCCTGTTCGGACATCTCGCATGAGACGAAGAGAGTCGGGACGTTGGCTTCGATGCATGCGGCTTTGGCTACGCTTACGGCCATCGCTGTCTTGCCGATACTGGGACGTGCAGCGATGAGGGTCATCTCTCCGACTTGAATACCATCGGTGAGGCTATCGAGCTTTGGGATTCCGCTTGTGATGCCCGATAGTTGTCCCTTGCGCTTCCAACGTTCCTCGGTAGCTGAGACGAAGGCATTGACCACGTCCTTGGCGGTTGTGGAGTTCGGCGTCTGGTCCTGCTCGAGAGTGATTCCGGCTTCTAGGTTGGCCAACGCTTGGTCCAATGGGACTGCTGACGATGCCGTGTCCGCTAGAAGCTTTGAGGCTGCGTCACGTAGCTTGCGTCGATGATGCGCTTCTCGGATGCCAGTGACGTAGTACGGCAGATTCGCCTCAGATGGACATGCCTGCATGGCTTCCATCCAGATGCTGGTTGGCAACCCAACAGATCCCTTGGTCTGTCTCCAAGCTCTGGTGAGGTTCTCAATCGAAGCTGACTTGTTATCGCGAGCCAGTACGGCGATGACCTCAAGGGTGTCCCTGATGTCCTCATTGATGAGCATCGAAGGACTAACCTGAGCCACAGCCTCGCTTGCCGTGTCGATGTTCCCAAGCATGCATGCTCCGAGGAATCCCAGCTCATCAGATGGCGAGAAGTATGCCTCGGTCATATCCAGTCCTTCAGATCGAGTTCCTTCTTCACGGTGGGTTGCTGGATCTGAGGAATGCTCTGCTGGGTCTGAGCAAATATTCCTTTCCAACCCTGAGCCATGGAGTGGTCAACCGCTGACGGGAACGTAGCCGGATTGAACTCTCTGGACCACTTCGTCAGTGCCGCCTTAAGTCCGGTCTGCTTGTAACCCTCACGACGCTCCGACTTGTACTTCAGCCAGAGCTTCACAGCTTCGAGGCAGTTCTCGGTACGAAGGCTCTCCGGCAACTCGACTCCGAAGGCAACCACCCACGGCGATATACTTGGTGTATTCTTTATAATAGGAGACGGAGACGGAGAGTTGAGTTCCGGTTGACCATCCGGTTGACCGTCCGGTTGGTGGCTCGGTTCAACCGTAGTTCCAACCGCGGCTGAACCGTGGTTGACCACTGATCTTGCAAGTGCTGATTTTAGGCCCTTTTCGCGTTGTTTGTTTCGGTACTCCTGTTGCTTCTCTCTTTCAGCCTCAAGCCTTGCGTTCCTCAAGAGACCGTCATCGCACAACTGGAACTTAGCCAGCACGTCAACCGAGACTGAACCGCCAGCCAACCGCTGTTGCTTTTCGGTTTCAACCGGAATTGAACCGCGGCTCCACTGATGGCATAGCAATCGGATAAAAGATCCGACGTCTGACTGACTCATTTCTAGCGTCCCAGCCAGAAAGTCGTCCGCATAGAACTGGAACGCTGGTGATCTCTTCTTCTCGCTCATGGTATGAAACAAAAGCACCAACCCAACCAACCCCGGGTAGCGTAGGCACAACGAAGAAGCAGAAGATGCTCCTTGAAGCCTGCCGGGATTGGCTGGGTTGATGGTTCTGGGTTGTTCATTCGTTGTTTCGGGACGCTACTCCCGGTTCCAATCGGAACAGTTCTGAAATATTACCGCCTCATCAGATTGTCAATCTGGGCGTCTGTAAGCTTGTACTTGGGAGGCTGGATCCACCCGTTGAGGATGGCCCGGTAGACCAGCTTTGGGGCAGCTTCGAGCAGTTCCTTCACTTCTGCGTCCGAGAGCTTCGGGTCTCCTTGGACTTCGTTTCCTCGCTTTTTGCTATGTAATGCCATGTTGGGTAAACCCCTCTATTCGGTGTCTTGATTCTAAACTGCTTTGCTACGATCAGCCCGCCATCAACGCCTCGTTTCAGGAGTCGGTTGGCCTGCGTACGGGACAGTCCCCATTGTTTAGCGTATTCCTCAGCGATCAGCCAGCCCGGAGGAACAGGCTCCGATTGGTTGCTGACCGCATCCCGCAGTGACTTCAGAAGCTGGGCAGAGTCCATTGCTGTTCGTTCTGTGGCCACTGGTGGAGGTAGAGCTGTGCGCTGCTGTCGGTGTACTCTCCGAACACGATGCCGTGGCTCCATGCCAAGGTTGAGCGGCGGCGATGAGCGTACTCCATGGCAGGAAGATCGGCCAACGTTCCGGGGGACAGCGCGACCGGATTGTCACTCCTGCGACCGTAAGCGACACCAGCCCGGTGGGCATGAGCCACGACAACATTGCCGAATGTCTCGGCTGAGTCGCGCAGGTAGTTCTCTCCATAGAGCACTCCGTGGCCCCACTTGTAGCCTCCGAGTTGATACCAACAGTCTGGCAGGACTCCATACTTCAGGATCTTGACCCGGCAGTGCTTCTCGATCGGTGCCATCATCTTCTCCCAGACAGCCTCGGCGAAGCCACGGACCACTGCGTTGTGGTGGTTCAGGTACATCCTAGCTCGCTCGTCATGGTTCCCGATGGTGAACACAGTGGGCTTGAGCTGGTTCAGGAACTTGGCTCCCTGACCAATGTCATCGAGGTAGTCATCCGCTGCATCCGCTTGGTTTGGATTGCCTAGAGATCCTGCCCGAAGTGCTGCCAGATCGTAAGCGTCTCCCAAATGGATCACCTCGTGCGGCTTGTAGCGTTCCCTAAAGCGTAGCACCGCCTCCAGCGCCTTTGGATTGGCTCGCGAACCATGGGAACAGCCGATGGCCATCACCCGTTTGCGGGCCTTGCTGATGTTCACGAGCAGTCTTATTCAAGATTGGCAAGCGTTTTTCAACGTTATTCAGGGAAACCGTAGCATTCTTGAATAGTGGCGCAGACCATGTGATAGACCTCTTCCAGAGCCTGCTCGGTGCTCTCGTAGTTGTGACCGTACTTCACCTTGGACCTCAGCATCTCTTGGATTTCTTCAAGAGCGATGCGGTATTCCGTGGCGTGGATCGCGTCGTAGTGAAGCGTGTCTTCATCTGGTAAATCAAACTTCAGGGTTGCTGTCATGTTTCCTTTCGATTGATGAACTGGGATAGTCTGGCTGGTTGATAAGATGGTGACTTGATGACTTTTCCTGCTTTGTTACGTGCCACCCATCGATCGAAATACGATGTGAATATCAGATCTCCAACATACTTCTCGTGATTGATTTTCTCATCGCTGGTCCAGAACTTTGACATGTTTGAGTTGTGAACCTCAAGGAACGCCAAGTCTACGCACTGGGAATTAAATCCAGCAGCCAATGCGGCTCCGTATACTACATAAAGCAGATCTACTACAGCATCCAGATAGTCTGTGAGATCATCTGAAGCTCCAAGTTCACTAGCCTCTTCTATAACTAGATCCATTCTGAGCTTGATTGTCTCAGCGTCCGGTAATTTCTGATGCTCTGGTATTTGCTGTCCGAACGATTCCATGAATCTGCGGACTAGGTTGTGTTTGTTAATTGAACTCATTGTTTTGTAATCCTTACTGAATCTCCTTCTGGAATAACTATCGCAGCTCTGATGACGCAATGATTGGTCAACAAAACCGGCTTCTCGTAGAGCGTAGACGTGGCTAATGGCTCGCTTCCGTCTAGCGTGTATCTGATTGGAACTGCACCGAGTGGTGATGACAGCCGCAGCGTTGCTGGAAGTCGTACGCTGATTCGATCACCGATCACGTCACGTCCATTGATGCTGACTCGGATGTTGCGTTGGAACCTGACCTTGAACAGAGCAGAGTTCCCACTGGTGCTCTCGACCTTGTATGTCCCAGCATCAGCTTCCTGTGCGGATGGGATCTCGAGGATGCGATTGGTAGCTCCGGGGATAGCTCGTCCACCCAGAGACCACTGGTAGTCCGATCCTGTGTGCGGTGCCTCCAGACGCAGCGGCAGGTTCTCCAGCGCGATCTGGGCTGACGCGGAGAGGGAAACGCAACTCACAAGGAATCCTCGTATGTTCATTCCACGGGCTCCATGTTCACAAATCCCAGCCGTCCATCATCGATAGCCATGCCGCAACCATTGCGCCTGCAATACAGCTCCAGCATGTCGTAGATCTCATTGCCTTGATCGTGACCAAACCTCGCCTGCAGCAGACCTTTGAGCGTGAGCCTGTACACTTCCTCCTGCTCGCTACACTGCGTATCTGTATCGTTCATAAGTAATGAATACTTACCTGTTTTTGTTACGACATTCCTTCTCCAGCTCCTGAATTCGTCGCAGCAGCTTGTTGAGTTCTCGCACGATTCCTATCGGAGCAATGTCCCTGAGCCTCGTGCGATAGTCTGGACTGAAGATCGAGAACCCATGCCTCGGTGGGCAGTTGGGGTATTTCTCTATCGTGTACTTCATGGCTTGGCCTCCCTCGCTTCATCAAGGATCGTCAGCATGTTGACAGCAATCCGACCATCTGTGCCGTCCTCAAAGAATTTGTATCCAGCCCTTTTGATGATGTCCTCCAGCCGCTTGATGCGCTCCTTCAGCGCCTTGTTCTCATCGTAAAGCTGTTCGACCAGATCCACTTGGCTTGGTGTCTCGTCACTCATGGCTTATAATATCATATTATTCAATATCAACTCGTTCACCTAGTTTAGAAACTAATTTGTCAAAACTTCCTTGCACTTCAATACCATTTACTACCAAATAACAATTATGACTT
>JBIKLC010000030.1:0-39774 GCA_044360025.1 Rubrivivax sp.
TCAACGCCGAGCTTGAGAAGATCGAGAAGCCCGCCGGCATCGCCAACCCCAAGGACTTCCGCAACGAGATCGTCAACTTCGTGCTGCGCGCGCGCGCCAACAACCAGGGCAACAACCCGGTGTGGACGAGCTACGAGAAGCTGCGCACCGTGATCGAGAAGAAGATGTTCAGCAACACCGAGGAGCTGCTGCCGGTGATCAGCTTCAACGCCAAGGCCAGCGCCGACGAGGCCAAGAAGCACGAGGACTTCGTGACGCGCATGGTGGCCAAGGGCTACACGCAGAAGCAGGTGCGGCTGCTGTGCGAGTGGTACCTGCGAGTCAGGAAGAGCAGCTGAACGAAGGGCCTTGCGTGCAAGCCATCATCGATCGGCGCCTGGCGGGCAAGAACAAGTCCGTCGGCAACCGCGAGCGCTTCCTGCGCCGCTACAAGGAGCAGGTGAAGGAGGCCGTGCGGCGAGCGATCGACGGCCGCGGCATCCGCGACGTCGAGCGCGGCGAGGACATCCGCATCCCGAAGAAGGACATCTCGGAGCCGGTGTTCGGCCACGGCAGCGGCGGCATCCGCGAGGTGGTGCACCCGGGCAACCGCGAGTACGTGCAGGGCGACCGCATCGAAAGGCCGAAATCCGGTTCCGGCGGCCAGGGCAGCGGCAAGGGCCAGGCCAGCGACCAGGGCGAGGGTGAGGACGACTTCGTCTTCGCGCTGAGCAAGGAGGAGTTCATGCAGGTCTTCTTCGAGGACCTGGCGCTGCCCCACCTGGTGCGCACGCAGCTGGCCGAGGTGCCCGAGTGGAAGACGCAGCGCGCGGGCTTCTCCAGCGACGGCACGCCCAACAACCTGCACGTGGTGCGCAGCATGCGCGGCGCCCTGGGCCGGCGCATTGCGCTGGGCGCCGGCAAGCGGCGCACGCTGCGCGAGCTGGAGGACGAGCTCGCGGCGTGCCGCCGTGCGCCGCTGCCCGCCGACGCTTCCGACCGCGCGCTGGCGCTGGCGCACATCCAGGCGCTGGTGGAGCGCATCGAGCTGCTGCGCAGCAGCATCGAGCGCATCCCCTACCTCGACCCCATCGACCTGCGCTACCGCAGCCGCGTGCGCGTGCCGGTGCCCACCAGCAAGGCCGTGATGTTCTGCCTGATGGACGTCTCGGGCTCGATGGACGAGGGCCGCAAGGAGCTGTCCAAGCGCTTCTTCATCCTGCTGTACCTGTTCCTGACGCGGCACTACGAGAAGATCGAGCTCGTGTTCATCCGCCACCACACGCAGGCGCAGGAGGTGGACGAGCAGAACTTCTTCCACGCCCGCGAGACCGGCGGCACGGTCGTCAGCAGCGCGCTGGTGTTGATGGAGGAGATCGTCCGCGCCCGCTACTCGCCCAGCGAGTGGAACATCTACGGCGCGCAGGCCTCCGACGGCGACAACTGGCACCACGACAGCGGCCGCTGCCGCGAGATCCTCAGCGAGAAGCTGCTGCCCCTGGTGCGCCACTTCGCCTACGTGCAGGTGGCCGAGGAGGAGCAGAACCTCTGGGAGGAGTACACGCAGCTGCAGGCCGCGCACCGGCACTTCGCGATGCGCAAGGCCACCAGCGCCGACCAGATCTACCCCGTCTTCCGCGACTTGTTCAAGAAGGAAGGCGCGAAAGCCGCATGAAGGTCGCCGCATGAAGCCCCACCCGCTGGCCCTGGAGCACCCCCTGCCGCTGACCGAGCGGCCCGGCGAGCCGCTGCCCGGGCCCAGCGACTGGAACTTCGAGCTGATCGAGCGCTACCACCGCATCATCCAGGCCACGGCCGCGCGCTTCGGGCTGGACACCTACCCGAACCAGCTCGAGATCATCACCGCCGAGCAGATGATGGACGCCTACGCCAGCGTGGGCATGCCAGTGAACTACCGCCACTGGAGCTACGGCAAGGAGTTCATCGCCACCGAGAAGAACTACAAGCGCGGCCACATGGGGTTGGCCTACGAGATCGTCATCAACAGCAACCCCTGCATCAGCTACCTGATGGAGGAGAACACGCTGGCGATGCAGGCGCTGGTCATCGCGCACGCCGCCTACGGCCACAACAGTTTCTTCAAGGGCAACTACCTGTTCCGCATGTGGACGGACGCGGCGTCGATCATCGACTACCTCGTCTACGCCAAGAACTACGTCGCGGCCTGCGAGGAAAAGCACGGCATGGACGTGGTCGAGGCCTTCCTCGATAGCTGCCACGCGCTGGCCCACCACGGCGTGGACCGCTACCGCCGCCCCACGCGCAAGAGCCTGGCGCAGGAGCTCGCCGAGCGCGCCGACCGCGAGGCCTACGCGCAGCGCCAGGTCAACGACCTGTGGCGCACGCTGCCCCGCAAGGCCGACAAGGACGCCGCGGCCAGCCAGAGCAAGCGCTTCCCCGAGGAGCCGCAGGAGAACCTGCTGTACTTCATCGAGAAGAACGCGCCGCTGCTCGAGCCCTGGCAGCGCGAGATCGTGCGCATCGTGCGCAAGGTGGCGCAGTACTTCTACCCGCAGCGCCAGACGCAGGTCATGAATGAAGGTTGGGCAACGTACTGGCACCACCGCCTGCTCAACACCATGTACGACGACGGCTACCTGACCGACGGCGTGATGATCGAGTGGCTGAAGTCGCACACCAACGTCATCGCGCAGCCGCCGGTGGGCCACCCGGCGTACAGCGGCATCAACCCCTACGCGCTGGGCTTCGCGATGTACACCGACATCCAGCGCATCTGCGAGCGCCCGACGGACGAGGACCGCGCCTGGTTCCCCGACATCGCCGGCAAGCCCTGGCTGCCGACGCTGCAAGAGGCCATGCGCAACTACAAGGACGAGAGCTTCATCGGCCAGTTCCTGAGCCCGAAGCTGATGCGCGACATGCGCCTGTTCGCCCTCCGCGACGACGAACGCGACGCCGAGATCGAGGTGGCCGCCATCCACGACGAGCGCGGCTACCGCCGCGTGCGCGAGATGCTCAGCCGCCAGTACGACCTCGGCAGTCGCGAGCCCAACATCCAGGTGTGGAACGTGAATCTGCGCGGCGACCGCAGCCTCACGCTGCGGCACTTCCAGCACAACGACCGCCCGCTGCACGACGGCGCCGCCGAGGTGCTGAAGCACGTGGCGCGCCTCTGGGGCTTCGGCGTGCAGCTGGAGAGCTGCAACGGCAAGGGCGAGGTCACCAAGCGCTACAGCGTGCCAGCGCCGTCGGCCTGACCTGGCGTCAGGCCTGGAACACCTTCCCCGGGTTCATGATGTTCCGCGGGTCCAGCGCCTGCTTGACGCTGCGCATCAGCGCGACCGTGCCCTCGCCGGCCTCTTGCACCAGGTAGCCCATCTTGTGCAGCCCGATGCCGTGCTCGCCGGTGCAAGTGCCGCCCAGGCGGAGGGCGCGCTCCACCATCTGCACGTTCAGGCGCTCCACGGCCTCGGCCTCGGCCGGGTCGTTCGGGTCCAGCAGGTAGCTGAGGTGGAAGTTGCCGTCGCCGACGTGGCCAACGATCCAGTACGGGATGCCCGAGGCCTCGGCCTCGGCCACGCTGTCGTTGATGCTCTCGGCCAGGCGGGAGATGGGCACGCAGGTGTCGCTGCTCTGGCAGCGGCAGCCCGGGCGCATCTGCAGCGCCGCGAAGTAGGCCTGGTGGCGCGCCGTCCACAGCCGCGTGCGCGCCTCGGGCGTGGTGGCCCACTCGAAGCCGCCGCCGCCGAACTCGGCCGCGATGGCCTGCACCGTCTCGGCCTGCTCCTTGACGCCCGCTTCGCTGCCGTGGAACTCCATCAGCAACATGGGCTGCTCGGCGAGCGTGAGCCGGCTGTGGCGGTTGACGGCCCGGATGGCGTGGGCGTCGAGCAACTCGCAGCGCGCAATCGGCACGCCCATCTGGATGACCTGGATCGTCGTGCGCACCGCGGCGTCGATGCTCGGGAAGTGGCAGGTCGCAGCGCTCACCGCCTCAGGCAGCGGGTACAGCTTGAGCGTGACCTCGGTCATCACGCCCAAAGTCCCTTCGCTGCCCACGAACAGGCGCGTCATGTCGTAGCCGGCGCTGCTCTTCCTGGCGCGCGTGCCGGTGTGCACCAGGTCGCCCGCGGCGGTGACCACCGCCAGCCCCAGCACGTTCTCGCGCATGGTGCCGTAGCGTACGGCGTTGGTGCCGCTGGCGCGCGTGGCCGCCATGCCGCCCAGGCTGGCGTTGGCGCCAGGGTCGATGGGGAAAAAGAGGCCCGTGTCGCGGATCTCGCGGTTGAGCTGCTCGCGCGTGACGCCGGCCTGCACGGTGACGGTCAGGTCCTCGGCGTGCAGCGCGAGGATCCTCGCCATGCGCGAGAGATCCAGGCTGATGCCGCCCTGCACCGCCAGCAGGTGGCCCTCGAGCGAACTGCCCACGCCGAAGGGGATGACGGGCACCGCGTGCTCGTGCGCCAGGCGCACCGCGAACTGCACGTCGTCGTTGCTCTCGCAGAACAGCACGGCCTCGGGCGGCGCGGCGTCGTAGACGCTCTCGCCGCGGCCGTGCTGCTCGCGCACCGCCAGCGCGGTGCTGCAGCGCTGGCCGAAGCGGGCCTTGAGCGCATCGAGCATGCCCGCCGGCAGGCGGCGCTGTTCCACGGGCGGCAACGCGTATCCGGGCCGGGGCGCATTCATCGCGGGTCTCCTGGAGCAGGGCTCGATTCTGCGACGGCCAGCGCGGCGTGCACGCTGCCCTCGGCGGCGGCCAGGCGGGCCTCGGCGCTGGCGGCGTCGACGCCGGCCTTGAGCATCACGATGGCGGTTTTCACGCGCAGGCCAGCGGCCTGCAGCGCGGCCTGCGCGGCGGCCTCGTCGGCGCCGCTGGCGCGCATGGTCAGGCGCAGCGCGCGCTTCACGAGCTTGGCGTTGGTGGCGCGCAGGTCCACCATCAGGTTGCCGTACACCTTGTGCAGCCGCACCATGCAGGCGCTGCTGAAGCTGTTCAGGGCGATCTTCTGCGCCGTGCCGGCCTTCAGCCGCGTGCTGCCGCTGACGACCTCGGGCCCGGTGTCGAGCAGCACGCCCACGTCCGCCGCCGCCAGCAGCGGCGCGCCGGGGTTGTTGGCGATGGCGATGGCCAGCGCACCGGCCGCGCGCGCCGCGTCCAGCGCGCCCAGGGCATAGGGCGTGCTGCCCGAGGCCGCGAGGGCGACCACGACATCGTCCGGCGTGGGCTGCAGCGCCAGCAGGTCCTCGGCGCCGCGCGGCGCGCTGTCCTCGGCGCCTTCGACGGCCACGAACATCGCGCCCTGGCCGCCGGCCAGCAGCGCCGGGGCGCGCTCGCGCGGCCAGTCGAAGGTGGGGCCGAGCTCCACGCTGTCGAGCACGCCCAGCCGCCCGCTGGTGCCCGCGCCCACGGTGACGAGGCGCCCGCCGCGCTGCAACCGCGGCACCGCGGCGTCCACCGCCTGCTGCAGCGCCGGCAAGGCGGCGCGCACGGCCTCGGCGGCGCGCGCCTGGTCGTCGACGAAGGCCGCCAGCAGCGTGGGCGTGTCGTAGCCGTCGAGGCCCGGGTGGTCGGGGTGCGGCTGTTCGGTGCGGGGCAGGCTCATGTGGGCGTCAGGGCTTGAACAGGTGGGGCGGGCTTTCCACGCCCGTGGGGCTGACGGCGGCGAGCGCCACGCGGTCGGCGCCCTCCAACGCCAGGCTGCGCGCCGCACCGGGCAGCACGTCGAAGCGCCAGCGGCCGCCCGCGCGCCGCCACAGCGCCCAGCGCGCCACGGGCACGTCGCCCGCGCCGGGCTCGATGCGCAGCGCCGCGCCGGCCGGGTGCAGCGTCGGCGCGGCCGGCGCGCGGGCGTCCAGCCACGGCGTGGCCGGCACCAGGGCCGGCTCGGCATAGGGCCCTCGCTGCAGTGCCGTGGCCAGGCCGTCGCGGTTCTGCAGCAGCGCACCCATGCTGAAGTGCACGTGGCCCGGCGTGTCCCGCTCGCGCATCAGCTGCACCTGGGCCAGCAGCTCGGCGGCGGGCCACGCGCGCGGGCTCGGCGGCTCGTCGGCGCGGCGGCGGACCTGGCTGGTGAACAGGCCCGGCCACAGGTGGCGCTGCGGCACCGGCGACAGCTGCTGCAGCTCGCGCTGCCAATGCGCCAGCAGCAGCGGGAACTGCTGGCCCACGCGGTCGATGGGCCAGTACAGCTGCGGCACCAGGTAGTCCAGCCAGCCCTCGGCGATCCAGCGCTCGACGTCGGCGAACAGCTTGTCGTACTGGCTGAAGCCGGTGATGCCGGCGGGCCGGCGGTCGGGCCGGCCGATGCCGAAGGGGCTGATGCCGAAGCGCGTGCCCGGGCGCGTGCGCTGCACCGTGGCGTGCAACTGCCGCACGAGCGCATCGACGTGGGCGCGGCGCCAGTCGTCGCGGCTCAGGGTGCCGCCAGCAGCCTGGTGGCGCGCCCAGGGCGCATCGTCCGGGAACGGCAACTCGGCGCTGCCCGGCCCGGCCGCGGGATTCGCGAGCACCGGGTAGGGGTAGAAGTAGTCGTCGATGTGGACGCCGTCGACGGCGTAGCGGCGCAGCACGTCGGCCACCACGGCCAGCGTGTGTTCGGCGGCGGCGGGCTCGCCGGGGTCCATCCACAGCTGCTCGCCGTAGCGCCGCACCAGCGCGGGCTGACGCACCGACACGTGCGGGGCCACGGCGGGCGACCTGGCTGCCGAGTGGCGCGCGCGGTAGGGGTTGAACCACACGTGCAGCTCGATGGCGCGGGCGTGCGCCTGCTCCAGCCAGAAGGCCAGCGGGTCCCAGGCGGCCTCGCCCGGGCCCCAGGGCGGGCGCCCCTGCGCACCCGATAGGAACTCGGTCCAGGGCTCGAGCGTCGAGGGGTAGATCGCGTCGCCAGCCGGCCGCACCTGCAGCACCAGCAGGTTCAGGTTCAGCGCCTGCGCGCGGTCGAGCAGGGCCAGGGCCTCGGCGCGCTGCTGCGCCGCGGGCAGGCCCGGGCGGCTGGGCCAGTCGATGTTGGCCACGGTGGCCACCCAGGCGCCGCGCGCCTCGCGCGGGCTGGCCGGCGGCAACTCGTTGACAGGCCAGGCGGGCGAGCCCCCGGGCGGCAGCGGCGGCGCGGGCGGGCCCAAGGGCGGCGAAGGCCGGTCCAGGCCCGCGCAGCCCGTGCCGAGCGCCGCCAGAGCGCCCAGCGCCTCGAGGGCGCGGCGTCGCGACGCCGCACTGGCGCTCACGGCGCGGCGAGGCCGGTTCATCGCGGTTCGTTCTCCGATGATGGGTGCGCTGCGGCCGCGAGCCGCGCCGCAGCGGCATGGGCGGCCCCGGGGCTGTACGACACGGCCACCCCGGGCAGGGCGGCGCGCAGCGCGGCCTCGACGGCAGGGTGCAGGGCCCACACGCGGCCGGCCAGGGCCACCGGCAGCGCGGCCCCCAGGCGGCCGTGCAGCGCCCGCACCAAGCGCGCGAGCTCCGCACCGGCCTGCTGCAGCACGCCCAGCGCGGCGGCGTCGCCCGCCTGCGCCGCGGCGGCCACGGCCAGCGCCAGCGTGCCCAGTTCGCCGCGGCTGGCCCCGTAGACGAAAGTGCGCATGGCCGCCCAATCCGCGCCCCCCACGGCCTGCGCGAGCGCCCGGCCCAGCTGCGTGGCCACGCCACGGCCAGGGGCCGCGTCCTCGAGCCGCCAGACGAGCTTGAGGGCCTCCCGCGCGATCCAGTGGCCCCCGCCGGCGTCGTCGATGACGGCGCCGCGGCCCCCGGCGCGGTGCAGCGTGCCGTCGGCCCCCAGCACCGCGGCGACGGCGCCAGTGCCGGCGACCAGCAGCAGGCCCTCGCCGGGTGCGAAGGCGGCGCGGCAGGCCAGCTCCACGTCGCTGCCCACGCGCACGGCCGCCGGCGGCAGGCCCAGCGCGCCGCCCAGGGCCTGCGCCAGCGCCGGCGCCTGCGCGGCATCCAGGCCGGTGAGTCCGGCCCAGGCGCTGCGCAGCACCGTGCTCGGGGGCAACGCGGCGGCCAGGCCCTGCAGCGCCGCCTGCAGCCTGGCAAGGCCGGCGTCGTCGAGCAGCATCAGGCCCGACAGCGGCGGCGCCGAGCCCTCGGCCACGACGCGGCCGACGCCGTCGGCCAAGGCCCAGCGCGTCTGCGTGCCGCCTGCGTCCAGGCCCAGGTGTAGGGCGGGGGTGGCGTCGTTCACACCGGGCATTGTCGCGGCGGGTGCGGCAGGGCACCCGGCGTCGTCAAGCCAGCAGCCGCTCCGGCGCCAGGTAGGCCCTGCGCCAGCTCTCGAAGTCGCCGGTGTCGGCGCGCTCGATGGCGATGCGCCGCTCCACCGACGCGCGGGCCTCGGTGGCGAAACGCTCGCGCTCCGCGGCCGGCAGCGGCTGCGCGCGGAAGTGCGCGCGCGTGGCCAGCGACTGCGCCTGCACGAAACGCGCGTGGCTGCCGCCGAAGCCGGCCTGCATGGCCGCCAACGCGCGCGCCGAAGGCAGCGTGTCGGGCCTGGCCAGCGCCGACCGCGCCGCCACCAACGCCTGAGCGTGGGCCTGGCCGCCGTGCAGCGCGTCGAGCGCGCGCGCGATCGGCGCGCACTGCTCCAGGATCTCGGCCGCCCACTCCAGCAGCACCACCTCGCGGCCGCCGCGCTCGAGCCGCAGACCCGGCTCGCGGCCGAAGCCGGCGGTGCGCTCCTGGTTGCGGCCCAGCGCCGCGATCTCGTCGGGCGTGTCGGGCGGGCTGTCGGCGAGCAGGCAGTGCAGCAGGAAGACGTCGAGGAAGCGCATGGTGCCGGCGCTGATGCCGACCGGCTCGAAGGGGTCGAGGTCCATGCAGCGCACCTCGACGTACTCGACGCCGCGCTCGCGCAGCGCGTGCAGCGGGCGCTCGCCGGGGCGGATCACGCGCTTGGGACGGATGGTGCCGTAGAACTCGTTCTCGATCTGCAGCAGCGTCGTGGCGAGCTGGTTGTACTCGCCGCCGAGGTTCTTGATGCCGATGGCCTCGTAGGGCGGATAGGGCTGCGTCAGCGCGCCGTGCAGCGAGTGCGCGTAGCCCTCCAGGCTGTTGTAGCTGACGGCCAACGTGGCCTGCGCCTCGCTCTGGTAGCCCAGCCGGCCCATGCGCAGGCTGGTGGCGTGCGGGCGGAAGAAGGTGCCCGGCTCCAGCGCCTGCAGCCCGTGCGGGCGGCCGGCCACGAAGCACTCGCACACCGCCGGGCTGGCGCCGAACAGCCACAGCAGCAGGAAGCTCTGGCGGCGGAAGTTGCGGATCAGCGCGAAGTGCTCGTCGTTGCCCAGCCCCGGCAGCGACCAGTTGTAGTGGATGCCGCTGATCGTCTGCATGCGGCGGCCGTAGCGGTGGCCCAGGCCCATGCGGTAGACGCTCTTGGCGCGCGCGATGTGGCTGTTGCCGTAGCTGCCGATGGGGATGTTCTCGTCGGGCGGCAGGCCGCAGGGCATGCTGCCGACCCACAGGATCTCGTTGCCGTCGCGGCCCGGCTCGTTCTCGAGCACCTCGTACACGTGGCGGTGGATGCGCTCGAGCTCGGCGACCGCGCCCTCGGGCGTGGCGTGCACGCCGGTGATCAGCTCGAGCTGGCTCTCGCTGTAGTCGGTGGTGACCTGCGGGTGCGTGAGCGGCGCGCCAAGGCCGCTGGGGTGGGGCGTGCGCGCCAGGCCGCCGCTGTCGCGCGCGCGCAGGCTCTCTTTCTCCACGCCACGGCGCAGGCCGCGCAGGCGGTCGGCGCCGAGGGCGTTCAGGCGGTCGGTCAGGGTCATGGCGCGCGGGGATGAGCCCATGGGGCACGGGGCCGAAGGTTACCTGCGGGACGCCCGCCGCGCTGCGGGAGGCCTTCGTGGGCGGCCTTAAGCTCCGGGCTCGTGAAGCGCCGCCACCTCGTCCTGGCTCCGCTGGCCCTGGCCGGCGGCCTCGCCGTGGGCTGGGCGCTGCTGCCGGTACGCCAGCGCCTGGTGGGCGCGCAGCCGCTGCCGCCCGAGCCCGGGCGCCACGCCTTCAACGGCTGGGTGCGCATCGCCGACGACGACCGCGTGCACCTGGTGTGCCCCAAGACGGAGATGGGCCAGGGCGTGCACACCGGCCTGGCCATGTTGCTGGCCGAGGAGCTTGGCGTCGGGCTGGATCGCATCGCCATCGCGCCGGCGCCGGTCGATGCGATCTACGGCAACCTCACTACGGTGGTCGATTCGCTGCCCTTCCTGCCCGACGACGAGTCGGTGCTGCGCCGCGTCACCGAACACCTGGTGGCCAAGATCATGCGCGAGGCCGCGCCGATGCTCACGGGCGGCTCGACCTCGCTGAAGGACCTGTGGCTGCCGCTGCGGCTGGCCGGTGCGGCGGCGCGGCAGATGCTGCAGGCCGAAGCCGCCGCGCGCTGGGGCGTGGCGCCGTCCGCGGTGACGCTGGCTGACGGGCAGATTCGCCACCCGGCCAGCGGCCGTGCTCTGCGCCTGGGCGAACTGGCCGCGGCCGCCGCGGCGCGGCCCCTGCCCGACGACCCGCAGCCCCGCCCGGCGGCCGAGTGGCGCCTGATCGGCCGCGCCTGGCCACGGCTGGATGCCGCGGCGCTGGCCAGCGGCCGCGCCAGCTACGGCATTGACGTGCGCCTGCCCGGCATGGCCTACGCCGCGGTGGCGCTGCCGCCCACGCTGGCCGGCCGCGTGCGCAGCGTCGACGACACCGCTGCGCGCGCCCTGCCCGGCGTGCGCGCCGTCGTGCGCTTCGAGCCGCCGGCCTCGGGCGGGCCGGGCGGCGTGGCCGTCATCGCCGGCAGCACCTGGGCGGCGATGCAGGCGGTGCAGGCGCTGAAGCTGCAGTGGGAGGGTGATGACGCCGGCGACGCCGCCGACACCGCGCCGCTGCGCGCGCGCTGCGACGCCGCCCTGGCCCCCGGGGCCGAGGACGCCGCCTTCGCCTACCTGGAGCGCGGCGACGTCGAGGCCGCGCTCGCGGGCGCCGCACGGCGCATCGACGCCACCTACCGCGCGCCCTTCCTGGCGCACCAGGTGCTGGAGCCGGCCAACGCCACGGTGGGCGTGGACGAGGGCCGCGCCACCGTGTGGGCGCCGACGCAGGCGCCCGATCTCGCGCAGGGCGCCGTGGCGCGCGCGCTGGGGCTGCCGCGCGAGGCGGTGACGGTCCATGTCACGCTGGCCGGCGGCGGCTTCGGGCGCCGGCTCGACGTCGACTTCGTCGAGCAGGCCGCGCTGGTGGCGCGGGCGCTGCCGGGCGTGCCGGTGCAGGTGCTGTGGAGCCGCGCGCAGGACACGCAGCACGACTTCTACCGCCCGGCCTGCACGGCACGGCTGCGCGCCGGCTTCGACGCCCAGGGCCGGCTGGTGGCCTGGGACCACCACGCCGCCGGGCCGCTGCTGGCGCCGGGCGTGATGGCGCGCTACCGCGCCGGCGCCACCGTGATGCCGGCGCTGGCGCAGGGCCAGGGCGAGCTCGCGCGGGTGCTGCGGCCGCTGGGCGCGCTCAACGCGCTGGGCGTGGTGCGCGACAAGCTCAGCGCCGAGGGCGGCTTCGACCCCGTCTACGCCTGGCCGGCGGCGCGCATGCGCCACACGCCGGTGGACTCGGCCGTGCCGGTGGGGTTCTGGCGCTCGGTGGGGCACTCGCACATGGGCTTCTTCACCGAAGGCTTCGTCGACGAGTGCGCGGCGGCCGCCGGCGCCGACCCGGTGGCCTTCCGCCGCGGCCTGCTGGCGGCGCAACCCCGCCACCGCGCCGTGCTCGACCGTGCCGCCGCCGCAGCCGGCTGGGGCACGCCCTCGCCGCCCGCCCCCGACGGCGCGCCCACCGCGCGCGGCGTGGCGCTGCACGCCAGCTTCGGCAGCGTGGTGGCGATGGTGGCCACCGTGTCGGTGGCGCCGGCCGCGGCCGACGCCGCGCGCCGCATCCGCGTGCACCGCGTGGTGGCGGCCATCGACTGCGGGCTGGCTGTCAACCCCAACCTCGTGCGCCAGCAGCTCGAGGGCTCGGTGGTGTTCGCGCTCACCGCGGCGCTGCACGGCGGCATCGCGGTGGAGCGCGGCCGCGTGCAGCAGGCGCACTTCCTCGACCTGCCGCTGCTGCGCATCGGCGAGGCACCCGAGGTGCAGGTGGAGATCGTCGAGTCGGCCATCGACCACCCCGAGGGCGTGGGCGAGCCCGGCGTGCCGCCGCTGGCCCCGGCCGTGGCCGCTGCCGTGGCCGCGCTCACCGGCACGCGGCTGCGCGAGCTGCCGCTGCGGCTGCCGGCGGCGGGGGCGGCATGAGGCTGAGCGTGGTCATGCCGGCGCTGAACGAGGCCGCCGGCATCGCCGATGCGCTGGCCGCGCTGGCGCCGCTGCGCGCGGCCGGCCACGAGGTGATCGTGGCCGACGGCGGCAGCACCGACGGCACGCCGGCCCTGGCCGCCGCGGGCGCCGACCGCGTGATCGCCGCGCCGCGCGGCCGCGCGCGCCAGATGAACGCCGGCGCCGCCGCGGCGCGCGGCGAGGTGCTGCTGTTCCTGCACGCCGACACGCGGCTGCCGCCAGGCGGCGACCGCCTGGTGCGGCAGGCGCTGGACAGCGGCGCGCAGTGGGGCCGCTTCGACGTGCGCATCGTGGGCGACGGCGGCGGCGACAGCGCGATGTTCCCCGTGATCGCGGCGCTGATGAACCTGCGCTCGCGCCTGAGCGGCATCGCCACCGGCGACCAGGCGATCTTCATGCGGCGACCGCTGTTCGAGCAGCTTGGCGGTTATGCCGAGCAGCCGCTGATGGAGGACGTCGAGCTCTGCCGCCGCCTGAAGGCGCTGCCCGCCGCCGGCGCGCCGGCCTGCCTGCGCGAGCGCGTGGCCACCTCGGGGCGGCGCTGGCTGTCGCACGGCGTGTGGCGCACCATCGTGCTGATGTGGCGGCTGCGCTGGCGCTACTGGCGCGGCGCCAGCCCCGAGCAGCTGGCGCGGCTGTACCGCTGAGACGCGGAGCCCTGCCGCGATGCCATCCGCCGAACGCGCACTGCTGCACCGCGGGGGCCGCCCGGGCACCTGGGGCAGCCTGGGCCTGTGGCTGGACGGCGACGGCCCCAGCGACGGCGACTACGCCCGCGCCTGCGAGGCGCTGGCGCGCGCCGTCGGCCGGGCCGCGGGCATCCGGCCCGGCGACCGCGTGCTGAGCCTGGGCTGCGGCGCCGGCGACGAGCTGCTGCTGTGGGCTCGCGAGTTCGGCGCCGCCGAGGTCTGCGGCGTCGAGCGCGATCCGGCGCTGGCGGCCGCCGCGCGCACGCTGCTGGAGCGCCAGCCGCCGCCGGCCGGCACGCAGGTGCAGGTGCTGTGCGCCGACGCGATGCAGCTGGCCACGCTGCGGCTGCCGCGCCGCCGCTACGACCGCATCGTCTGCGTCGACGCCGCCTACCACTTCAGCCCGCGCGGCCCCCTGTTGCGGGCGGCGCACGCGCGACTGCGGCCCGGCGGCCGCCTGGCGCTGAACGACCTGACGCTGGAGCCGCCGGCCCGCGGCGGCTGGCGCAGCCTGCTGCGCGGCGTGCTGCGCGGCGCCGCGGTGCTGACGCAGGTGCCGCTGTCGGAGCTGCTGCCGCTGCCGGCGCAGCGGGCGCGGCTGCGCGCGGCCGGCTTCGTCGACGTGCAGTCGGTGGCGCTGGACGACGCCGTGCTCGGCGGCTTCGCGCGGCACGTGCGGGCGCAGGGGCCGCGCGTGGCGCGCACGCTGTGGCACCCGGACTGGCGGCGCCCGGCGCTGACGGCGGCGCTGATCGGCCCCTGCCGCGCCGCCGGGCTGGGCTACGCGCTGCTCAGCGGCGAGGCCACGCCCAGCGCGGCGGCCACCGACAGCGCCGAGCGCACCGCGCTCTCCAGCAGCGGCACGCCGGTCTCGGCGTAGCTGCCGGCCACCCAGACGCGCCGCTGCGCCGCGGTGCGCTGCCAGGTGGCGCGCAGCGCGGCCAGCGCGGCCTGGCTGTCCAGGCTGACCAGCGGCCGCTCGAAGCGGGCCTCGGCCAGCACGGTGCCATCGCGCGGCGCGCGCTGCGGCTGCACGGTCTGGAACAGCGGCGGCGCCTGGCGCAGCGACGGCTGCACGGCGTTGAGCCAGATCGTGCTTTCGGGCCGCTCGGCGGCGGGGTCGACGTGCGCGTGCACGGGGCTCCAGTGGCGGCGGCGGCGCGGCATCAGCCGCTCGTCGCGGTGCATCAGCACGGTCAGCGCCCGCGTGCGGAAGCGCGCCAGCAGCGCCGCCTCGTCGGCCGGCGCGCCGGGCCACAGCTGCAGCGCCTGCGCGGCGTGGGTGGCCAGCACGACGTGGTCGAAGCGCTCCTCGACGCCGCCGCGGCGGTGCAGCCGCACGCCGCCCTCGGCGGCCTCGACGCGCTCGACCCCGGCGTCACAGACCACGCGCGCCAGCGGCGCCACCAGGCGCGCCGCCACCTCGTCGGCGCCGTGGACGGCGCGGCGCACGCTGTCGCGCGCCAGGCCCGCGCCCCAGTAGCCGGCCACCACGGCCGCGGGCACGGCGCGCGCGTCAGCGGTGGTGCAGGTGGCGATGGTGGCCAGCGCCGGCCACAGCAGGCCCTCGGTGCAGTCGCGGTCGATGCGCTCGGCGTCGACGAACTCACCGATGGTGGCGCCGTCCAGCGCGCCAACAGCGGCCGCCGCGCGCAGCCGGCGCTGCAGCGCCAGCGCCCCGAAGGCGATGCGGCGGGCGCGGGCGCCGAGCAGGTCGTGCGGGGCCACCAGCGGCCAGCTGCGGCTGCCCCAGCGCAGGTTGCGCCAGCGGAAGTAGGGCTCGCCGTCGGCGCCGCTGAAGGTGGTGGCGTAGCTCACCGGCTCGCTGGCCACGCCCAGCGTCGCGTACAGCCGGGTCAGCAGCGGGTAGTAGCCGGGGTAGAACACGCGCAGCGGCACGTCGGCGCGCTGGCCGTGCACGGCCACGCTGGCGGCCGTGAAGCCCAGAGCCGGCAGCCGCTCGTACAGCGTGACGCGGTGACGCCGCGACAGCATCCAGGCCGCCGCCAGGCCGGCGATGCCGGCGCCGACGACGGCCACGTCCAGGGAAGCGCCGGCCCCGGGGCCGGCGGCAAAGTCGCGCATGGGTCGAGAATACGCGGCCCTCCACCCCCGCGCGCCATGCACGACCCCACTCCCACCCCGGCGGACCCCACGCCCACGAACGCCGCCGAGACGGCGCCCGGCGCCGATGCGCCGACCGTCGTGCAGGCCGAAGCCGAGCCGGCCGCGCAGCCGGTCGCCGAGCCCGCAACGGAGCCGGTTGCCGAGCCGACCGCCGAGCCGACCGCCGACCCGGTGGCGGCGACGCCCCTCGACGCAGGCGACGGCCCGGCGGCCGCGCCGGCTGCCCAGGCGCCGCGCGCCGAGCCTTCGCTCGCCGACAGCGCGCGGCTGCTGGCCGAGCACTTCCCGGCGCTGTTCGGGGCCGGCGTCGTCAAGCCCGTGAAGCTGCGTATCCAGGCCGACATCCAGCAGCGCGCGCCCAGCGTGTTCACGAAGAAGGCGCTGTCGCTGTTCCTGCACCGCCACACCACGGGCAGCGCCTACCTGCGCGCCCTGCTGTCCGCCGAGACACGCTTCGACCTCGACGGCCAGCCGGCCGGCGAGATCGCGCCCGAGCACAAGGAGGCCGCGCGCGTGGAGGTGGAGCGCCGCCGCGCCATCGTCGAGGCCAAGAAGGAAGCCGGCCGCGCCGCGGCGCGCGCCGCACGCGAGGCGGCTAGGCCGCCGCGCCCGCCGCAGGCATCGGCCGTGCCGGGGCCCGACGGGGCACCGCGCTCGCTGCGCGCGGATAGGCCGGCACGCGGGCCGCGACCCGGCGGTTCGGCCAGCACCGACCGCCCACCGCGCGGCGAGGGCGACCGCCGCCCACCACGACCCGAAGGCCAAGGCTGGCCCGATCAGCAGGACCGTCCGCCGCGAGCCGATCGCCCGCCCCCCCCTGATCGCCCGGGCCGCCCGGATCGCCCGTTCGCCACGCCGCGCCCCGAGGCGGCACCTGCGGTGCCGCTGACGGCCGAGCAGGCCGCCGAGGCCGAGGCGCGCCGGCAGCGCGCGCAGCTGCTGCGCGCCTTCGAGCAGAGCCCCTTGTCCAAGGCCAACTTCGGCGCACTCAAGGGCTTGTCCGAGGCGGCGCTGGAGGCTCTGCTGGCGCAGGCCCGCGCCGACCGCGAGCGCCGCTGAGACTCGGCTCAAGCGCGGCTGAACCGCCGCGAAGGCACCCATGGGGTCCAGCGGGCCGTCAGGGCCGTCCGGCCCGATGACGCCGGCCCTGGCGCTGGCCTCGGTGGCCGCCTTCGCGTGGCCGGGCGAGGGCGCCGCCGCAGTCACGCTGCGCTACGCCGCGGTGCTGATGTTCAGCGCGGTGGGCGGGCTGATCCCGGGCACGCTGTTCTCGCTGGCGCTGCGCGTGGCGACGGGCGAGCACGCCGTGGCCAGCACCGTGGGCTTCATGCAGCAGTGGAGCGCGGCGGGGCAGTTCGCCGGCCCGCCGCTGGTGGCGGCCGTGGCGGTGGCCGTGGGCGGCTGGCGCAGCACGGGGCTGGCAACGGCGCTGTTCGCGGCGCTGGGGCTGGTGGCGGTGGCGCTGCGGGCGCGGCACCTGCGCCAGGCACCGGGCGCGCCGCAGACCCGGGCCCGGTGAGCCCGCCGGGCCCGGGCGCGTGGGCGGCCACCCGAACGGCGGCGGCCGGCGACATTTGGCATGCGCCGTGCACGTGCTTGGCACCCGCGCGGCCATTGCAGGCACACTCCCGCCGGCATCGACCAGGGAGACTCCCGAGCCCATGAAGACCCCCGTTCGCGTCGCCGGCACGCTGGTGCTGCTGGCCCTGTTCGGCACCGCGCTGTACTACGCGCTGCGCAGCAACGAGCAGACGCGCGCGATCGCGCAGGAGCAGGCCGCCATCGCCCAGGCCCAGCCGCTGCGCGGCGCGGTCTCGGTCGACGTGGAGCCCTTCTTCACCGACGAGCGGGTGCAGAAGATCCTGGCACGCAACCGGCTGCCGGTGCAGCCTGTGCGCGTGGGCAGCCGCGACATGGCCGCCAAGGTGGGCGCCGCCGACCAGCCGGCCTTCTTCATGGCCAGCGGCGTGGTGGCCGCCAACATGGTGGTGGATGCCGCGCGCAAGGCCGGCCGCAACGCCACGCAGAGCACGCCCTTCCACACGCCGCTGGTGGTGGCCTCGTGGGAGCCGGTGGCGCGCATCCTGGTGGCCAACGGCATCGCCCGGCCGCTGTCGCCCAAGGTCTACGGCCTGGACATGGACAAGCTGACCCGCGTGATGCTGGCCAAGCAGCGCTGGCGCGACCTCAAGGCCAGCGACGCCTACGCGGTGTCGCGCAGCGTGCTGGTGTCGACCACCGACATCCGGCGCAGCAACTCCGCCGCCATGTACCTGGCGCTCACCTCCTCGGCGATCAACGGCGACGTGGTGGCCGACCGCACGCAGGCCCAGCGCCTGGCCGCGCAGCTGGCCGAGCTGTTCAAGCGCCAGGGCTTCCAGGAGAACTACGTCAACGGCGCCTTCGACGACTACCTGGCCATCGGCATGGGCAAGACGCCGCTGGCCTTCGTCTACGAGGCGCAGATGCTGGCGCAGGGCCTCAAGGGCGGCCTACGGCCCGAGATGGTGCTGCTGTACCCGCAGCCCACCATCGTCAACAAGCAGGTCTTCGTGGCGCTGGACGATCGCTCGCGCCAGCTGGCCGCGCTGCTGTCGACGGACAAGGAGCTGCAGCAGATCGCGCTGGAGCTGGGCTTCCGCACCGGCGACGCGGCCGCCTTCGCGGCGGTGGCGCAGAAGGCGGGCCTGGCGGTGGAACCCAACGTGAGCCAGGTGATCGACCCGCCGGGCTTCGACCTGATGTTCGAGATGATCGACATCGTCTCGCGGGAGATGAACCAGTGACGACGCGCCGCCTGCTCCTCGCGCTGGGCCTGGCCGCCCTGCTGGCCGCCTGCGGCCGGCCCGAGCCGCCCAGCCCCGCGCCGGCCGGGCGCGCCGCCGGCGCCGAGCCGCTGCGCGTGCTGGCCACCAGCGACCTGCGCGACCTCGAGCCGCTGGCGGCGCAGATCGAGGCCGCCACCGGCGTGCCGGTGAAGTTCCGCTTCGGCGGCACCATGGAAAGCACGCAGGCCGTGCTCGAGGGTCGGGCCGAGGCCGACGCGGCCTGGTTCGCCAACGCCAAGTACCTGCTCAGCGACGCGGCCGGGCAGTCGCGCGTGAAGCTGCAGGAGAAGATCATGCTCTCGCCGATCGCGGTGGGCGTGAGCGAGAGCGATGCCGCGCGCTTCGGCTGGGACAAGCCCGGCACCCGGCTGACCTGGGCCGACCTGGCGCGGCACGCCCGCGACGGCCGGCTGCAGTACGCGCTGGCCAACCCCGCCACCAGCAACCAGGGCTTCATGGCGCTGCTGGGCGTGGTGGCCGCGTCCGGTGGCAAGGGCGAGGCGCTGGGCGCGGCCGATGTCGACCGCGGCGCCATCGCCGACTTCCTGAAGGGCTACCGCATCGTCGGCGACAACTCCACCTACCTGGCCGAGCAGTTCACCAAGCAGCAGGGCACGCGCGCCAACGCCTTCATCAACTACGAGAGCTGGCTGCTGAGCCTGAATGCCAGCGGCCGCCTGCGCGAGAAGCTCCACCTGATCTACCCGCACGAGGGCGTGAGCACGGCCGACTACCCCTTGATGCTGCTGAACGACGCGCGCCGCGCCGACTACCTGAAGGTGGTGGAGTACCTGAAGGGCGACGCCGCGCAGCTGTGGTTGGCCCGGCAGACGCTGCGCCGGCCGATCAAGCCCGAGCTGGCCCGGCAGGTGGAAGACCTGCTGCCGGCACGCGGCATGCAGGTGGAGCTGCCCTTCTCGCCCGACCGGCAGCTGGCCGACGGCCTGATCGACGCCTACCTCAACGAGTTCCGCCGCCCCATCGCCAGCACCTTCGTGCTCGACACCAGCGGCAGCATGCAGGGCCAGCGGCGCGGGCAGCTCGTCGAGGCGCTGCACTACGTGGCCGGCGGCGACGCCTCGCTCACCGGCCGCATCGCGCGGCTGACCAATCGCGAGAAGCTCTGGTTCATGACCTTCAGCAGCAACGTGTCGCCGCCGGTGCTGTTCGAGGTGCCCGCCGGCACGCGCCCGGCCAAGGGCGTGCTGCCGCAGGCCGACACCGAGGCCAAGCAGGCGGCGCTGCGCCGCGTGCGCGACGCCGCCGACGCGCTGCACATGGAAGGCGGCACGGCGCTGTTCGACGCCGTCTACGAGGGCCTGACGCACATGCTGGCCGAGCGCAAGAGGAACCCCGGCCACCAGTACTCGGTGGTGGCCTTCACCGACGGCAAGAACACCGCCGGCCGCCGCCTCGACGAGTTCCGCGTCGCCTACGAGCAGCTGCCGGAAGACGTGCGCGGCATCCCGGTGTTCATGGTGCTGTTCGGCGACGCCAGCGAGGCCGAGCTGAAGAGCCTGGTCGAGCTCACCGGCGGCCGCCTGTTCGACGCGCGTAAGACGCCGCTGTACCAGGTGTTCCGCGACATCCGGGCCTTCCAATGAGGGGCTGCGCCGGATTGCCGCGGTGCGGCGGGGAGGCCCGGTGAGCGGCCTGTTCCGCTGGCTGAACGCGCCGGCCAACTGGTGCGGACTCGTCGTTGCCACCGCGGTGCTGACGCTGAAGGCGCTGGACCTGATCGGCGGGCTGGCGCTGCTGCTGGCGCCCGCGGGCTACCTCGTCGGGCTGGCCGCGGGCGCGCTGTGGTGGGGCTGGCCGTCCACCCGGGAGCCGGCGTTCGAGGCGCTGTCGTTCAAGGACGAGGGCGACGCCCGGCAGGCCATGGGCCGCGCGCTGGACGGCGTGCGCCGCCTGGCCGAGCACAACCCGGACGGGCGCATCCCGGCGCCGCTGGTGCAGCGCATCGTACAGCTGTGCGGCAGGCTCGAGGCGCTGCTCGACCAGTGGGAGCGCAGCAAGGGGCAGCTGTCGCTGCAGGAGAGCTTCCACGCCCGCCACATCGCCATCCGCTACCTGCCCGAAGCGCTGAACACCTACCTCTCGATCCCGTCGCAGTTCGCCACCACCAAGCTGCTCGCCAACGGCAAGACCGCGCAGACCACCTTCGAGGGCGTGCTGGGCGAGCTCGAGGCCAAGGTCGAGCAGCTCGGCGACGACCTGGCCAGCCAGGACGCGCAGGCCTTCCTCGCGCACAGCGAGTTCCTCAAGCAGAAGTTCGGAAACAAGCCATGACCACCACCCCGACCCCCGCCTTCACCCTGACCGCCCCCGAGGTGATCTCGCCGGTGCAGCCGCCGCAGGCCGTGGAGGCCGTGCCGCTGAAGCCCGAGGTGGCCGCCCAGGTCGACGACCAGGTGCGCCGCTTCATCGACGCGCTCGAGAAGGAAGACCTGCACAGCGAGCCCTTCAAGGCGCGGCTGGACAGCGCCTTCCAGCTGGGCCGGCAGGAGATCAGCCTGGCCGCCGGCCTGATGCAGGGCCGGCTGCTGCAGCGCAACTTCGTCGGCGCCGCCGACACGCCGGCCTACCAGGCCATCAGCGCCATCCGCGCGCAGCTCGACGAGCTCAACCCCGGCAGGGACGGCGACCTGCTGCAGCCGCGCAAGCTGCTCGGGCTGATCCCGTTCGGCAACAAGCTCGAGGCCTACTTCCGCCGCTACGAGAGCGCCGCCAGCCAGCTGCAGAAGAGCATGAACCAGCTCTACGCGGCCAAGGACGACATCCAGAAGGACCTGATCGACATCGAGGCCACGCGCGGCAAGCTCTGGGACGCCATGCAGGCGCTGGGCGCGGCGGCGCGCTTCGCGCGCACGCTCGACAGCCGGCTGGCCGAGCGCGTGGAAGCGCTCAAGCCCACCGACCCGCTCAAGGCCAAGGCGCTGGAGCAGGAGGTGCTGTTCTACGCGCGGCAGAACCTGGCCGACATCCAGACGCAGCAGGCGGTGTGCGTCAACGGCTACCTGGCGCTGGACGTGCTGAAGAAGACCGGGCGCGAGATGATGATCGGCTGCGACCGCGTGGCCACCACCGGCATGAGCGCGCTGGCCGTGGCGCAGACGGTGGCGCGGGCCACCGGCAACCAGATCGAGGTGATGGAGATGCTGCAGGGCGTCAACGCCACCGTCGGCAACCTGATCCAGCAGACCGGCCAGGCCCTGGGCCAGCACGTGGACAAGACGGCCGAGTTCTCCGCCAACCCGATGCTGGGCATCGAGCAAATCCAGTCCATGTTCGACCAGACCTTCCAGGCCATGGACGCGATGGACAACTTCCGCAGCAAGGCCATCGAGGTGATGGGCAAGAACAACGAGCTCGTGCAGGCGCAGCTCGCGCGCTCCGAGACCTACCTCGACCGCGTGCGCCAGCAGCAGGCGCGCGAGGCGGTGGCGCAGCAGGACGGCGGGCCCGTCAAGCTCTGACTCTCAATCCAGCCGTCCGTCGCGCCTACTCGGCCGGGTCGCGAGCACAGGCCCGATGGTCGACGACGTTGGCGCACTCAACCGATGAGTGAGTCAAGCCGCGAGGCGCTGGCAGCGCGCCGCTGCAAGGCTGGGCCGAGATCTTCAAGCGGCTGATGGCCAACATCGGCGCGGACTGGCGGCACGTCAGGCCCGCTGCGGAGCAGTTTAAGGCCATCGACCGCTGGGGCTGCCAGCTGCGCTACATCAGGGAACGGATCGCCCAAGTCACCGGATCAACGCAACCGCCGCCGGCGCGCCCGGCCACAGGGTCACTGCCCGATCTAGGCTGATCGCACCGACAAAGCGCAGGACACCCGAGGGCGCCCTGTTCAGCGCGGCATCCGCGGGCCGCCGGATGCGATCAATAGCCGCCGCGGCTGCCGCCACCGCCGCCACCGCCGCTGCGGTTGCCGCCCCCGTAGGGACTGCGGCCACCACCACCGCCACCGCCACCGCCGTAGGGGCTGCGACCACCGCCACCGCCACCGCCACCGTAGCCGCCGCCACCGCCACCGCCGCCGTAGCCACCACCACCGCCGCCGCCGCCGTAACCACCGCGGCCGCCGCCGCCACCACCAAAGCCACCCGGGCGCTCTTCGCGCGGGCGGGCCTCGTTGACGACCACGGCGCGGCCCTCGAGCGACTGGCCGTTCATGCCGTTGATGGCGGCCTGCGCCTCGGCGTCGCTGCCCATCTCGACGAACCCGAAGCCCTTGGAGCGACCGGTTTCGCGGTCCATCATGACCTTCGCCGAAGTCACGGAGCCGAACGAAGAGAAAGCCTGCATCAACGAATCATCGCGGACCGAGTAAGCCAGGTTGCCGACGTAAAGTTTGTTTCCCACGGAGAGCCCTTAAAAGATCAGAAAAACCATGCGGAGCTCAACCCTGGAACACCCGTTTGCGAACCCATGGAGGGTCTCGCCGACAGGAAGGCGCGGCTGCCAGACACAGACACTCGGATTATGGATATCTGAAACCGTTGGCTGTAAAGCCCCTGTAGACAATTTGTTGTTTAGCCACGCTCCGGATTTACCCCATCCGCCCCGCGGCAGGCCCGCCGCACCGGCCGCCATCATTGCGCCATGGACCTGCTCAAGCCGTTGATCGCCCTGCTCGCCATCGTCAATCCGATCGGCGTGGTGCCCTTCTTCATCCACTTCACGCAGAGCTTCGACCGCACCCAGCGCCTGCGCACCATCCGCATAGCCGCGTTCACAGTGTTCGTGGTCATCGCCGTCAGCGCGCTGGCGGGGCTGAGGGTGATCGAGTTCTTCGGCATCAGCCTGGCCTCGTTCCAGGTGGGCGGGGGATGCCTGCTGCTCATCAGTTCGCTGGCCATGCTCAACGCCCAGCCGGCCGAGAGCAAGCCCAGCGACGAGCGCGACGGCCAGGAGAAACTCGACGCCGGCGCCAGCATCGCCGTGGTGCCGCTGGCGATCCCACTGCTCACCGGGCCGGCAACGATCTCCACTGTCGTGATCTATGCTGAAAAGACGCGTTTCTTCTGGCAACTGGGCGTGCTCGTGGCCTACGGCGCCGCCATCGCGCTGGTCACCTGGGCGGTGTTCAGCGCCTCGAGCCGCATCGCCCGCGTGCTCGGGCGCACCGGCATCAACGTGATGACGCGGCTGATGGGGCTCATCCTGGCCGCGATGGCCGTGGAGCTGCTGGCCGACGGGCTGACCAAGCTGTTTCCCGTGCTGGCAAGCCACGTCTCCCGCTGAGGCGACGCACCACGCCAGGGCGCAACGACCCAGCATGTGGCGGGTAAGCCCTGATGTGGAGCGGGTGGCTCGGCGGCAATCATGTAGGCACTTCCAGGTGGGCCACCGGGCCGATCTGGCAGGAGGTAGAGGAGACACACCCCTCACAACGCGCCGCCGGGCCTGGCCCGAGCGGCGCCTTTTTTTGGGGCTCGCGGTGTTCGGGGCCGCAAAGAGCGCCGGCATCGCCTGCCGAATCCGGCGATGCCCGCCGGCGGCGCGACTTAGCATGCTGCACGTCCGTCTACAGCCTGCCGCCTGCCATGTCCGTGAACCCCGAACTGCGCAAGCTCGACATCGACATTCCGGCGCAGCCGCAGGCTTTGGTGCAGCTGTCGCTGCTGCTGGCCGACGACGACATCGACCTTCTGGCCGCGGCCGCCTTGATCGAGTCGGACATGGCGCTGGCCGCGGCCGTTATGAAGGCCGTGAACTCCTCGCTCTACGGCCTGAAGGGCCGCGTGCAGAACGTTCACCAGGCCATCACGTACCTGGGCATGCGCGAGGTGGCGGGGATCACCCTCGAGATGGGTCTGCGCGCGGCCTTCCCGCCAGCCCCCGAGCTCGACCCGATCTGGAAGCGCGCTGCCTGGCGCGGCCGCGTCATGGCACGGCTGGCGCAGCGCCTGTCGCAGGAGGCCTGGGACGCGCACGCCGCAGGCTTGTTCGAGGAGTGCGGCAAGGCGGTGCTGTTCCGCCACGCACCCGACCATTACCGCACCATGCTGCGTGCGGCCGCCGACGTCGACGACGACATGGCGCTGATCGAGATGGAGCGAGTCGGCTTCGGCGTCAGCCACGACGCGCTGGGCGCCGCCTTGTGCGAAAGCTGGGGGCTGGCTGCCCCGGCCGTGCACAGCGTGCGCCACCATGTGCAGGCGCAGGCGACGCGCGAACTGCCGCCGCTGCCGGCGCGGCGCGAGATCTGTGCGCTCTCGGTGCTGGCGCACCTCGTCGAGACCGATGCCGACGACGCCGTGGCGGCCGCCACCGCCGTGGCGGCGCAGGCCGACCTGGACACCGACACCGTGCTGAGCGCGCTGCGCCACGAGCTGGAGCAGCGGGCCGAGGCCGCGGCCGAAGGCGGCTGAGTCCGGCCTCCCCCGGAAGAGGGCTCCGCGCCTGAGGAAAGCCCGCTGGCGGCCGTTCCGCAGGATTCGGTACCCTGGTCGCCCCTGCACCAACCGGGAGCGGGCCGTCCGCGCCCGCGAACCCCATGGCCGTATCCGTTTCGCCTGACGCCCTGGCGCTGCAGCGCCTGTACCACTGGGAAGCCACGACCCCCGACAAGGTCGTTCTGACGCAGCCTGTGGGCGGCGGCCGCGTGCAGGATTTCACCTGGCGCCAGGTCATGGACCAGGCCCGCCGCATGGCCGCCCACCTGCAGAGCCTGGGCCTGCAGCCCGGCGACCGGGTGGCGATGCTCAGCAAGAACACCGCGCACTGGATGATCAGCGACTTCGCCATCTGGCTGGGCGGTTTCGTCTCGGTGCCGCTGTACCCCACGCTGGCCGCCGGCACCATCCGCCAGATCCTCGAGCACAGCGAGAGCAAGCTGTGCTTCGTCGGCAAGCTCGACGGCTGGGAGGGCATGAAGCCCGGCATCCCGGCCGGCCTGCCGTGCATCTCGCACCCGCTGTCGCCCGACGACGCGAAGAAGAGCTACCCCGGCTGGGACGACATCGTCGCCAAAACCACACCGCTGAGGGGCAACCCGGTGCGCCCGGCCGACGAGCTGGGCACCATCATGTACACCAGCGGCACCACCGGCGCGCCCAAGGGCGTGATGCACAGCTTCGGCACCTTCGCGTGGGGCGTGCAGAGCGGCCTGAAGCGCGTGCCGGCCATCAACAGCAAGGCGCGCATGCTGAGCTACCTGCCGCTGAGCCACGTGGCCGAGCGCGCCCTGGTGGAGCATGGCCTGCTGGCCACCGGCATGCACGTCTACTTCGCCGAGAGCCTGGACACCTTCACCGCCGACCTGCAGCGCGCGCGCCCGACGGTGTTCTTCAGCGTGCCGCGCCTGTGGGTGAAGTTCCAGCAGGGCATCAGCGCCAAGATGCCGCCGAAGAAGCTGGACCTGCTGCTGTCGATCCCCATCCTGGGCGGCATCGTGCGCAAGAAGATCCTCACCGCCTTGGGCCTGCAGGAGTGCGTGTTCGCCGCCGGCGGCGCCGCGCCGATGCCGCCCGAATTGCTGCGCTGGTACAACAAGCTCGGCCTGGACCTGGTCGAGGTCTACGGCATGACCGAGAACTGCGGCGTCAGCCACTCGACGCTGCCGGGCAGGCAACGCCCGGGCACCGTGGGTCTGCCCTACGACGGCGTGCAGAGCCGCATCGACCCCGCCACCGGCGAGATCCAGATGAAGGCGCCCTGCCTGATGCTCGGCTACTACAAGCAGCCCGAGCTGACGCAGCAGGCCTTCACCGACGACGGCTGGCTGCGCACCGGCGACAAGGGCGCGCTCGACGGCGAGGGCAACCTCAAGATCACCGGCCGCGTGAAGGACCTGTTCAAGACGAGCAAGGGCAAGTACGTCGCGCCGGCGCCCATCGAGGACAAGCTCGTCATGCACAACGCCATCGAGGCCTGCTGCGTGACCGGCGCCAACCTGGGTCAGCCGCTGGCGCTGGCCATGCTCAACGTCGACGCCCTCCGCAAGGCGGGCAGCGCCGAGGGCCGCTCGGAGCTCGAGGCCTCGCTCGCAGCGCATGTGAAGGCGGTCAACGAGCAGCTCGACCCGCACGAGCAGCTCGACTGCCTGGTGGTCACGGCCGAGGCCTGGACGGTGGACAACGACCTGATCACGCCGACCTTCAAGGTCAAGCGCAACCGCATCGAGGACCTGTTCGCGAGGAACTACGACAGCTGGGTGGGGATGCGCAAGACGGTCGTCTGGCATAAAGCGTGACCACCCCCCGGAGCGGCAGGCGCCGCTCCCCGGATGTCGTTCAGCGGCTGGCGGCCGGGGCCGGGGCTGCCGGCACGGCGCTGGGCGGGTTCGGCAGGCTGATGCCGGGCGCCAGCGGGATGTCTTCGGTGAGCGTGACCTTGGTGATGAAGTGCCGCGTCTCGCCGAAGCAGCTGCTGGGAAGGCCCACCTTCTCCTCGTAGTGCAGCGCCACGCGCTTGCCGATGTGGCGGGTGATGTCGGCGGCCACGGCCTCGTCGTGCACGGTGAAGAAGAACTTCTCCGCCGTGCTGCCGGGCAGCGAGACCAAGGAGAGCTCGCCCTCCCAGGTCTTGCACAGCCAGCCCTTCTTGCTGAGCTTCTGCACCCAGCCGGCGCGCTCGCCCTCCGAGTAGCTCCAGCTCAGCGCGGCCCAGATCCAGCCCGCCGCCAGCACGGCCAGGACGATCAGCGGCAGGAGCACGAATTTCAGCGACTTCATGCCGCCGGATGATAGGCGGCCCACGCGCGGCCCGGCCCCGGCCGGGCTGCGTGGCCGCTCAGCGGCGGTTGGCCTTGAAGTTGGTGAACACCCGCGTCTGCACGCGCTGGGCCTCGCGGCTCAGCACCTTGGGCATGGTCATCTTTTTCACCTCGGACTCCGGCGGGAACACCACCGGGTTGCTGGCGATCTCGGGCTTGACGAAGGGCTTGGAGGCCGCGTTCGGGTTGCCGTAGAAGACCTGGTTGGTCAGCGAGGCGTGCACCTGCGGGCGCAGGATGTAGTCGATGAAGCGGTGCGCGTTCTCGACGTTCTTCGCGTCCTTCGGGATGGCCATCGAGTCGAAGAACAGCGTCGCGCCGCGCGGCGGGATCATGACGTCGATCTTCTGGCCGGTCTTGCCCTCGGCGGCGCGCTGGTTGGCGATCAGGAAGTCGCCCGAGTAGCCGATGGACACGCAGATGCTGCCGTTGGCGTAGTCGTTGATCGGGCCGGGCGAGGCGATGCGCGTGATGTGCGGGCGCGCCGCCGCCAGCACGGCGCGCGCGGCGTCGTAGTCGGCGGCGTTGTTGCTGAAGCCATCCTTGCCGGCGTACAGCATGGCCACCGGCACCACCTCGGAGGCCGAGTCCAGCACGTGCAGGCCGCAGGTCTTGACCTTGCTCGCGTACTCGGGCTTGAACACCAGGTCCAGCGGGTCGGCCGGCATCGGCAGGCTGCCCAGGGCCGCCTTCACCTTGGCCGTGTTGACGCCCACGGTGACGAAGCCCCACAGCCAGTTCACCAGGTGCTTGTTGCCCGCGTCGGCCTCGGCCAGCTTGGCCAGCAGCCCGGTGTCGAGGTTCTTCCAGTTCGTCAGCTTGCTGCGGTCCAGCGGCAGCAGCAGCCCGGCCTCGATGGCCTTCTGCGCGAAGTGCGCGCCCGGCACCACGATGTCGTAGCCCGTCTTGCCGGCCACCAGGCGCGCGAACAGCGTCTCGTTGGAATCGAAGTTGTCGTACTTGACCTTGATGCCGGTTTCCTTCTCGAAGTTGGCGATCGTATCCGGGGCGATGTAGTCGGCCCAGTTCAGGATGTTCAGCACCTTCGAGCCGCCCTGCGCGGCGGCCGCGCCGGCAAAGGCAGCCAGGCCCGTGGCGGTGAGCGCAAGCAGGCTGCGGCGAAGGAACGAGGGTCGCGGCGTCATGGCGGGGGTCCTTTCGGGAAGGCTCGGGGGTGGGGGGTGGTGGGAAAACGGGCGCGATTGTGGTCGACCGGAGCGGTGGCGGGCCAGCGCCGCCGATTGACCCGACGGCCCCAGGCAAAAAGCGCGCCCGGCGGCGCCACAATCGCGCCCTCGACGCCGCCGCTGCCCCCACGCCATGACGCTGCTCATCCTCGGCCTGATCCTGTTCCTCGGCACCCACTCGGCGCGCGTGTTCGGCGAGGGGCCCCGCGCGGCGCTGCACGCGCGCCTGGGCGAGCTCGGCTACAAGGGCGCCTACTCCGTCGCCTCGCTGGCGGGCCTGGTGCTCATCGTCGTGGGCTATGGCGCCACGCGCGAGAACCCGCAGATCGTCTGGATCGCGCCCATCTGGACGCGCCACCTCGCGGCGCTGCTGACGCTGGCGTCGTTCGTGCTGCTGGCCGCGACCTACGTGCCCGGCAACGCCATCAAGGCGCGGCTGCACCACCCGATGGTGCTGGGCGTGAAGGTGTGGGCGCTGGCGCACCTGCTGGCCAACGGCATGCTCGCCGACATCCTGCTGTTCGGCGGCTTCCTGCTGTGGGCGGTGTTGAGCTTCCGGGCCGCGCGCGGGCGCGACCGCGCCGCGGGCACCGTCTACCCAGCCGGGCGGGCGGGGCCGACGCTGGTGGCGGTGGTGGTGGGCGTCGTGGCCTGGGCCGTGACGGCCTTCTGGGCGCACGGCGTGCTGTTCGGGGTGAAGCCCTTCGGGGGCTGACCCGGCGGTCGGGCCGGCGGCGGACGGCCCGGCCCCCTCCCGCGGCCGGGGGCCCCCGGCCGGCGGCCCCCGCCGCGGGCCCACGCGCTGGCGATGGCCGGCGGCGCCCTGCCTGCCGAGCATGGCGGCTCCTGCCACCCGGAGCCCGCCATGTTCACGCCGCCGACCCGCCTGTTCCGCCCCGATCCCGCTGCCCCGGCCGCTGAACCTCCGGTGCCCCGGGTGGCCCCGGCCATCGACGACCGCCCGCGCGGCTGCGGCTGGTTCGACTCGAGCCACGACCTGATGCGTGGGGTGACCGTCTGGGAGGGCATCATCGTGGCCGACGACACCTTGGCCAGCCCCCCATGAACGACTTTGCCCCCCGCCCCCGCCCCCTGCGCCGTCGCGCCGCGCTGGCCGCGCTGGCCCTGCCGGCCGTCGCCGCGCTGCCGGGCTGCGGCGGCGGCACGGCCCGCCGCCGCGCCCACGTGCGGCTGGTCAACGCCAGCACCGGCAACCCGCAACTGGAGCTGCGCGTCGACGACGAGCTCAAACTCGCCGCCGTCGCCTACGGCGAGCGCGCCGACTACGCCGAGGTCGACCCCGACCGCCGCGAGACCACGGTGTTCGCCACCGGCTCGCCCACGGCGCTGCTGCGCTTCTCGCCGGCCTATGCCAACGACCGCTGGCTGACCGTGCTGACCTACGGCCCGGCCGGTGCGCTGCGCGCGCTGACGCTCGACGACAACCGCGGCGAGCCCGACGCCAACCGCGCCGTGCTGCGCGTGGTCAACGCCGCGGCCGACGCCGGCGCGCTCGACCTGTACCTCACCACCGAGACCGAGGACCTGGCCACGGCCGTGCCGCTGCAGGCCGGTGCAGCCTACGGCGCCGTGGGCGACTGGCAGACGGTGGCCAGCGGCCGCTGGCGGCTGCGCGCCACCGCCGCCGGCAGCAAGACCGGCGTGCGGCTGGACCTGCCGGGCGTGGACCTGGCCAGCCGCGCCATGACCACGCTGGTGCTGAGCTCCAGCGCCGGCGGCGTGCTGGTCGACGCGCTGCTGCTGGCGCAGCGCGGTGCGATCGCGCCGCGCGCCAACGCGCAGGCCCGCGTGCGGCTGGCGGCGCTGCTCACCGACAGCGCCAGCGTCACCGCCGCGCTGGGTGCGGTGGCGCTGGGCAGCGGCGTGGGATCGCCCGCCGTGGGCGACTACGTGCGCGTGGCCGCCGGCGCCGTGGTGCCGGCGGTGGCCGTCAATGGCGTGGCGCTGACCGTGCCCGCGCTGACGCTGCAGCCCGGGTGTGACCACACCCTGCTGCTGGCCGGCACGCCGGCCGCGCCGCGCGCGGTGCTGCTGGCCGACGACAACACGCTGCCGCGCGACACGGCGCGCGCCCGGCTCAGGCTGGTGAACGCGCTGGCCGATGGCAGCCTGGTGGCGGCGATGACGCTGGACTTCGCGCCCGTGGCCGGCGAGGTCGCGGCCGGCGCCGCCTCGGCCCCGGCGCTGGTGGAGGCCACCAGCACCGGGCGCATCGCCATCACCGCGCGCGGCGTGCCGGCGCCGTTGTTCGTCGCCACCGAGCAGGTGCTGCGGGCCGGCGCCGTGCACACGGTGTTCGCGGCCGGTGCCGCCGCAGCCGCGGTGGGCATCCTGCGGCTTGACCGCTGAACGGCTTCAGGCCAGCCGGCCGGCGCGGAAGTCCTCCACCGCCTGCACCAGTTCCTGCTGAGTGTTCATCACGAAGGGCCCGACCTGCGCGATCGGCTCGCGCAGCGGCCGGCCGGCGACGAGGATGGCGCGCGCGCCCTCGGGGCCGGCCTCCAGCACCACGCCGTCGGGCTGCGGCGCGGCGGCGGCGCCTACGCTGAAGTCGGCCCGCGGGTTGGCGAAGATGGCCATGCGGCCGCGTCGCACCTCAGTGCCGGCGGTCGCCAGGCTGCCGCGGTACACGTAGGCGAAGGCGTTGTGCGCCGCCGGCAGCGGTTGCGCCAAGCGGGCGCCGGGTTGCAGGTGCAGGTCCAGGTAGAGCGGCTCGGTGTCGTCGCGCTGCACGGCGCCGGCCACGCCTTGCGCGTGGCCGGCGATCACGCGCGCGGTGACGCCCTCGCCGTGCCACTCGGGGATCTCGCCCGGGGCAATGTCGCGGTACCACGGCGCCGTCATCTTGCGGCGGCTCGGCAGGTTCAGCCAGAGCTGGAAGCCCTCCATCGCGCCATCTTCCTGCTCGGGCATCTCGCTGTGGATGACGCCGCGCCCGGCCGTCATCCACTGCACGCTGCCGGGCACCAGCAAGCCCACATTGCCGGCGCTGTCGCGGTGGCGCATGCGGCCCTGCAGCATGTAGGTCACGGTCTCGAAGCCGCGGTGCGGGTGGTCGGGGAAGCCGCCGATGTAGTCGCCCGGGTTGTCGGTGCCGAAGGCGTCGAGCATCAGGAAGGGGTCGAGCCGGCGTTGAAGATCCTGCGTGAGTAGCCGAACGAGCTTGACGCCGGCGCCGTCCGACGTGGCCTGGCCCTGCACGAGGCGTTCGACGGCGCGGGCGGTGGTGACGGAGGCGGTGGCGGTGTCCATGCGATGCACTGTAGCCAGCCGCCACCGGCGCGGCGTTGCAGGGCCTTGAACACGCCGTTCGCCGACGGTGCTAGTCTGCCGCACCTACACAGGAGGAACGCGCCGCATGAAGGCCATTTGGAAAGGCACCGTCGTGGCCGAGAGCGACGACACCGTCGTCGTGGAGGGCAACCACTACTTCCCGGCCGAAGCCGTGAAGAGCCAGTACCTGCTGCCCAGCAACACCAGGACCATGTGTTCCCGGAAAGGGCAGGCGCAGTACCACACGCTGTTCGTCGACGGCGACGCCAATCCGGATGCCGTCTGGTGCTACCCCGACCCTAAGGAAGCTGCGGCGCCCATCAAGGGCCGCATGGCCTTCTGGAAGGGCGTGCAGGTCGTCGAATGAGCGTCGCCACCACCCCATCGGCCCCGGCGCTGTGGTTGGCGCCGGCGCGCGCCAACGCCGAGCCTTCAACCGACGACGAGATCCAGCCCGGACGGGCTGCGGTCGACAACAACGGCGCCGGAGTCCTTCCATGAGCGGCACACCTTGGTGGAAGCGCTGGCTCGGCGGTGCGCCGCCCGCCCCGCAGCCCAGTGCGGCGGCCTCGCCGCCCGACGCCCTGGCCCGCACTGCGTCGCCTGGCCCCGCCAAGCCGGCCGGAGGCCCGCCGCCGGCCGCACTGCCCGCCGGGACCTTGCGACGCCCGCTGGTGGGCCGCGACGGCCGCGTCGGTGCCTTCGAATGGCTGCTCACCGGCACGGCCCCCCGCCCGCCAGCAGACCTCCTGGCCCTGTGGGGTGCCGCCGCCGCCGAGGGCGTCCCCGGCCTGGTGGCGCTGACGATCGAGCAGGCGCGCGATCCGGCGCTGCAGGGCGCGTTGCCCGCCGGCTTGTGGCTGTTGCTGAACGAACTGCCTGACGCCGGTCTCGTGGCCGCGCTTCACGCGCGGCATGTACGCGTGGGTGCGCCGGCTGGCGTGCCGGTGGCCGAGCCGGCGCTGGACTTCGTGGTGCTCACCGCCGCCGGCCCCGGGCTGGACACCCTGCTGCTGGCGCAGCAGCGCTGGCGCGAGGTGCAGCCGCGCCTGTACATCGTGGTTTTGGGCCTGATCTCGCTGGACGACGCCGAGCAGTTGTTGGCGCGCGGCACCCACCTGGCCGGCGGCCGCCTGAGCCGCGCGCAGACGGCACTGACCAGACGCCCGCTGGGCGCTGCCGTGCACCGCATCTGCGCCCTGCTGAGCCAGCTCGCGCAGGACGCCGACACCACCCCGGTGGCCGAGGCCGTGCGCGCCGACGTCGCACTGGGTTACCGCCTGCTGCGCTACGCCAACAGCCCCGCCGTGGGCCTGCGCACGCCGGTCGAGACCGTGGAGCAGGCCATCGCCGTGCTGGGCCGGCGCGAGCTCACGCGCTGGCTGCAGGTGATGCTGCTCACCGCCGCGGCCATCAGGCCGGCGCAGCAGGCCCTGCAGCAGCACACGCTGATGCGGGCCCGGCTGCTGGAGCGCCTGGCGGAGCGGCGCGGCGAGGCCGAGCCGGGCGCCTTCTTCACGCTGGGCCTGCTGTCCACGCTCGACGCGCTGCTGGGCGTGCCGCTGCCCACGGCCCTGGCGCCGCTGCGCTTGCGCGAAGAGACCCAACAGGCCCTGCTGGAGCACCGCGGGCCGTGGGCGCCGCAGCTGGCCCTGCTGGAGGCGCTGGAAGACCCCGATGAATCGCGCACCTGGGCCGCGGCCCAGGTGCTGGGCCACGGTGCCGAGCTGGCCGATGAAGCCGCCGCCGCGTGGGCGTGGGCCTCTGGGGTGGACACCAAGACTTGAGGCTCCACAGCCCCTGGTCTACGCGCGCTACTTCAGCAGCCCCTCGGCCTTCAGCGCCTCCTGCACCGCCGGCCGCGCGGCCACGCGGGCCATGTAGGCCGACAGGTTGGGCAGCGGCGCGATGTCCACGCCCACGTACTTGCCCCAGCCGGCCACGGTGAACAGGTAGCCGTCGGCCACGGTGAAGCCCTCGCCCATCAGATAGTCGCGGCCGGCCAGCTGCTGGTCGACCCAGGCCAGCTTCTCGCCCAGCTTGGCGCGGGCCAGGGCCTTGGCCTCTTCGGGCATGGCCGGGTTGAACAGCGGCGAGAAGCCCTTGTGCAGCTCGCTGGTGATGAAGTTCAGCCACTCCATCAACCGGTAGCGGGCCATGGTGCCGGCGGCCGGCGCCAGGCCCTTGGCCGGCGCCTGGTCGGCGATCCACTGCACGATGACCGGGCCCTCGGTGAGGCGCTGGCCGTCGTCGAACTCCAGCACCGGCACCTGGCTCTTGGAGTTGATGCCGTTGAAGTCGCTGCCGTCGGCGAGTTTCTTGGTCTTGGTGCTGGCCATCGCCAGCTCGAAGGGCAGGCCAGCCTCGCGCAGCGCGATGTGCGGCGACAGCGAGCAGGCGCCGGGGCTGTAGTAGAGCTTGGTCATCGAGAAGTCGTCCTCGGGGTTGGCGCCGCGGCCCGGCCGCGGCAGGTGGCGATGATGCGGCCATCCGCCGCGCTGTAGCGTAGCGATGCTTTGATCGCTGCGTTCGCGCCCGCCGGCAGCGCGGCGCACAATCACCGCATGAGCCGCCCCGTCCTGCCCGAAGACCGCCTGCACCCCGCCATCCGCCCGCGCGTGGCCGCCGCCAACGCCGACATCGTGCGCGAGGTCGAGGCGGCCATTGCCGCCGAGCCGGTGGTGGTGGTGGGCATGGCCTGGAACCCGTTCTGCAAGCGCGCCCGCCGCGCGCTGCAGGGCGCAGGCGTGGCGCACCGCTACCTGGAGTACGGCAGCTACACCTCGGATTGGCGGCGCCGCAACACGCTGAAGATGTGGACCGGCTGGCCCACCTTCCCGATGGTGTTCGTGCGCGGCACGCTCGTGGGCGGCGCGCAGGACCTGCAGGCGCTGATCGACTCGGGCGAGCTGAAGCGGCTGCTCGCGGGCTGAAGCCTCAATCCTCGGCCAGCAGCCGCAGGATCTCGCTGCCGTAGGCCTCGAGCTTCTTCGCGCCCACGCCGCTGATCGCGCCCAGGGCCGCCAGGCTGGCCGGCTGACCGCGCGCCATCTCGGCCAGCGTGGCGTCGTGGAACACCACGTAGGCCGGCAGGTTGTGCTCGCGCGCCACCTCGGCGCGCCAGGCCTTCAGCCGCAGGAAGCGCTCGGTGGCCGCCTCGTCCAGCGGCAGCGGCGGCGGCTTGCCGGCGCTGCCCGCGCCACGCTCCTTGCGCCCGTCCTTGGGGGTTCGGCCGCGCGGCGCGGCCTCGGCCGGCTGGCGCAGCCGCACCGGCACCTCGCCGCGCAGCACGGCGCGCGCGCTGTCGGTCAGCGCCAGCGTGCCGTACTCGCCCTCGGCCACCACGTGGCCCAGCGCGATCAGCTGGCGCAGCACCCCGCGCCACTGCGCCTCGGACACGTCGGCGCCGATGCCCCAGGTGGAGAGCTGGTCGTGGCCGTGCTGCGCCACCTTCTCGGTGCGCTTGCCGCGCAGCACGTCGATCAGGTGGCCGGCGCCGTAGCGGCCCGAGCCGGCGGCATTGCGGAAGCGGTAGATGCCCGACAGCGCCTTGCGCGCGGCCTCGGTGGCGTCCCAGGTGGCGGGCGGGTTCAGGCAGTTGTCGCAATTGCCGCAGGGCTGGCTGGCTTCGCCGAAGTAGGCCAGCAGCCGCACGCGGCGGCAGTCGTGGGCCTCGCACAGCGCCAGCAGCGCGTCGAGCTTGCCGCGCTGCAGCCGCTTGAAGTCCTCGCCGGCCTCGCTCTCGTCGATCATGCGGCGCTGGTTGACGACGTCCTGCAGGCCGTAGGTCATCCAGGCGTCGGCGGCCAGGCCGTCGCGGCCGGCGCGGCCGGTCTCCTGGTAGTAGGCCTCGATGTTCTTGGGCAGGTCGAGGTGGGCCACGAAGCGCACGTCGGGCTTGTCGATGCCCATGCCGAAGGCGATGGTGGCCACCATCACCAGGCCCTCGTCGCGCAGGAAGCGGTCCTGGTGGCGGGCGCGCACGGCGGCGTCCAGGCCCGCGTGGTAGGGCAGCGCCGGGATGCCCTCGGCCTTGAGCCAGTCGGCGGTCTCCTCCACCTTGCGGCGGCTCTGGCAGTAGACGATGCCGGCCTCGCCCTCGTGCTCGTCGCGGATGAAGCGCAGCAGCTGCCGGCGCGGGTCGTCCTTCTCGGCGATGGTGTAGCGGATGTTCGGGCGGTCGAAGCTGGAGACGAACAGCCGCGCGCCCTGCAACGCCAGCCGCTCGACGATGTCGGCGCGCGTGTGCGCGTCGGCCGTGGCCGTCAGCGCCATGCGCGGCACGCCCGGGAACTGCTCGGCCAGCGCCGAAAGGCCCAGGTATTCCTCGCGGAAGTCGTGCCCCCACTGGCTGACGCAGTGCGCCTCGTCGATGGCGAACAGGCTCAGCAGGCCGCGCTCGTGCAGGCTCTGCAGCTGCGCCAGGAAGCGCGGCGTGAGCACGCGCTCGGGCGCGGCGTACAGCAGCACGGTGCGGCCGGCCAGCAGGTCGCGCTCGACGCGGCGCGCCTCGTCGCCGTCGAGCGTGCTGTTCAGGAAGGCCGCGGCCACGCCGGCCTCGTGCAGCGCGCCGACCTGGTCGTGCATCAGCGCGATCAGCGGGCTGACGACGACGGTGACGCCGCGCCCGGCGCGGTGGCGCACGATGGCCGGCACCTGGTAGCACAGGCTCTTGCCGCCGCCGGTGGGCATGAGCACCAGCGCGTCGCCGCCGTCGCACACGTGCTCGACGATCGGCCCCTGCGGGCCGCGGAAAGCGGGATAGCCGAAGACCTGCTGCAGCACCTGCAGCGCGGTCGATATGGCGGGTTCGGGGCTCAGCACGGCAGACATCGGGCCCGATTGTCGGTGAGGGATGGCCGGCAACGGCCGGCGCGCTCACACCCGCGGCTTGGGGCCCCCGTTCAGCGTTCCCCCTTGCGGTAGGGCTTCATCAGCGCCTGGGGGTAGTGGGCGCGCCGCGCCACCAGCACCAGCGCGACGATGGCCATCCCGTAGGGCAGCATCAGGTACAGCTGGTAGGGCAGTTCCAGCCCGAGCACGCCGCCGCCGGTCTGCTGCAGGCGCAGCTGCAGCGCGTCGAAGAAGGCGAACAGCAGCGCGCCCAGCAGCGCCTTGCCCGGCCGCCAGCTCGCGAACACCACCAGCGCCACGCACACCCAGCCGCGGCCGTTGACCATGTTGGCGTAGAACGCGTTGAAGGCCGCCAGCGTCAGGAAGGCGCCGGCCACGCCCATCAGCGCCGAGCCGGCCATCACCGCGCCGGTGCGCAGGCCGGTCACGCTGAGGCCCTGCCCCTCGGCGGCGGCCGGGTTCTCGCCCACCATGCGGATGGCCAGGCCCAGCGGCGTGCGCATCAGCAGCCAGGCCAGCAGCGGCACCAGCGCCAGCGCCAGCACCGTCAGAACGGTCAGCGAATCCAGCAGCGGCAGCGGCGCCAGCGGCGGGAAGGTCTCCACCGTCGGCGGCCGCTCCACCCTGGGGAAGCTCACGCGGTAGGCGTAGGCGGCCAGCGCGGTGGCCAGCATCGTCAGCCCGAGGCCGGCCACGTGCTGCGACAGCCCCAGCCGCACCGTCAGCGCCGCGTGCAGCAGGCCCAGCAGCGCGCCGGTGCCCGCGGCCACCGCCACGCCGGCCCACAGGCTGCCCCCGGCGTGCACCGTGAGCCAGCCGGTGAAGGCGCCGGCGACCATGATGCCCTCGATGCCCAGGTTCAGCACGCCGGCGCGCTCGCACAGCAGCACCCCCAGCGTGCCCAGGATCAGCGGTGTGGCGATGCGCAGCACCGCGGCCCAGAAGGGCGCGGAGGTCAGCAGCTCGATCGTCTCGGCCATGGCTTTTCGGGCCCTCAGGTGCGGCGCAGCCGGTACTGCGCCGCCATCGTCGCCACCAGCGTGGCCAGCAGCGCCACGGCGACGATGACGTCGGCGATGGCCGTGGGCACGCCCACGGCGCGGCTCATGCCGTCGGCGCCCACCATCATGCCGGCCACGAACACCGCCGCCGCCACCACCGCCAGCGGGTGCAGCAGCGCCAGCATGGCGATGACGATGCCGCCGTAGCCGACGCCGGTGCTCATGTCCAGCGTCACGTAGCCAGCGCGGCCGGCCACCTCCACCGCGCCGGCCAGGCCGGCCAGGGCGCCCGAGCCCAGCGCCACCAGCAGCGCCGTGCGCGCCACCGGCAGCCCCGCGAAGCCGGCGGCACGCGCGTTCGCCCCCACCGCCCGCACCGAAAAGCCGAAGGCGCTGAAGCGCAGCAGCGCCCACAGCAGCAGCGCCGCGCCCAGCGCCAGCAGCAATCCGGTGTGCACGCGGCTGCGCTCCACCAGCTTGTCGAGTTGCAGCGCGTCCTGCACGGCCACGCTCTGCGGCCAGCCCATCGCGCTGGGGTCCTTCATCGGGCCGTCGAGCAACGCCGAGACGGCCAGCAGCACGATGAAGTTCATCAGCAGCGTCGTCACCACCTCGTCGACGCCGAAGCGGCCCTTCAGCCACGCCGGCAGCAGCAGCAGCAGCGCGCCGGCCAGCATGGCCGCGGCCAGCATGCCCGGCATCAGCAGCCACGGCGGGGCCTCGAAGCCCGTGCCGCCGTGCAGCCCGCCCACCGCCACCGCCGCCAGCGCGCCGGCATAGAGCTGGCCCTCGGCGCCGATGTTGTAGAGCTTCGCGCGGAAGGCCAGCGCCGCGGCCAGCCCCGTCAGGATGAGCGGCGTGGCGCGCGTGAGCGTCTCGGTGATGGCAAAGCGCGAGCCGAAGCCGGCCTCCAGCAGCGCGGCGTAGGCGCGGCCCACCGGCGCGCCGGCCCAGGCCACCAGCAGCGAGGCCACCGCCAGCGTGAAGGCCACCGCCGCCAGCGGCGCCAGGGCCAGCGCCGTGCGCGAGGGCACGGCGCGCCGCTCAAGCCGCCACGGCATCGGCGCCCTCCGCAGAAGTTCCCGCCGTGCCCGCCGAGCCGGCCATGGCCAACCCGATGGCCGCCAGCGTCCACTCGGCCGTCGGCCGCGCCGGCGTCAGCACGCCGCGGTGGATGACGGCGATGCGGTCGGCCAGCGCGAGGATCTCGTCGAGGTCCTCGCTGATCAGCAGCACCGCGCTGCCGGCGGCGGCGGCGTCGAGCAGCCGCTGGTGCACCTCGGCCACAGCGCCGACGTCCAGGCCCCAGGTGGGCTGGTCGGCGACGATGAGCACCGGCGGCGCGGCTGCCTCGCCGCCCTCGGCCGACAGGCCGCGCGGCATCAGCGCGCGGCCCAGGATCAGCTTCTGCAGGTTGCCGCCCGACAGCGCCCGCACCGGCGCGTCCAGGCCGCCGCCGCGCACGTCGAAGCGCTGCACCAGCCGCTCGGCAAAGGCGCGCGCCGCGCCGCGCCGCACCAGGCCCCAGCGCACGAAGGCCGGCTCGCGCTGGCGCTCCAGCAGCGCGTTCTCCCACAGCGCCATCTCGCCGATGCTGCCCACGGCGTGGCGGTCCTCCGGCACGCGCGCCACGCCGGCGGCGACGAAGGCCGCGGGCCGCGGCGGCAGCGGCCGGCCGGCCACCTCCACCGCGCCGCCGGGGTGCGCGTGCACGCCACACAGCGCCTCGGCCAGCGCCTGCTGCCCGTTGCCGGCCACGCCGGCGATGGCGACGATCTCGCCGGCGTGCACCGCCAGCGGCGTGCCCGGCACGCGGCACGCCACGGCGCCGCGGGCGTGCTCGCGCCGCACCGGCGGCGCCACGCGCCGGCCCACCATCAGTTCGGCCAGCTCGTCAGCGCGGGTGCCGACGGCGTCGCGCTCGGCCACGCAGCGCCCGCCGCGCAGCACCGCCACGCGGTGGGCCACGCGCTGCACCTCGTGCAGCTTGTGGCTGATGAAGATGATGGCCAGGCCGCCGTCGACCATCTGGCGCAGCGTCGCGAACAGCGACTCGCTCTCCTGCGGCGTGAGCACCGCGGTGGGCTCGTCGAGGATGAGCACGCGCGTGGCGCGCTGCGCGCCGCCGGCGCCCGAGAAGGGCACCAGCGCCTTCAGGATCTCCACGCGCTGGCGCTCGCCCACCGACAGGTCGCCGACGCGCGCGTCGGGGTCCACCGCCAGGCCGAAGCGCGCCGCGGTGTCTTCCAGCGCAGCGCGCGCGGCGGCGCGGCGCGAGAACGGCTGCCACAGCGGCTCGGTGCCCAGCATGACGTTGTCGAGCACGCTCAGGTTGGCCGCCAGCGTGAAGTGCTGGTGCACCATGCCGATGCCGGCCTGGCGCGCCGCGCGCGGCTGCCCTGGCGGCAGCGGCCGGCCGTCGACCTCCACCGTGCCGGCGTCGGCCACGTAGTGCCCGAACAGGATGGACACCAGCGTGCTCTTGCCGGCGCCGTTCTCGCCCAGCAGGCCCAGCACCTCGCCGGCGCGCAACTCCAGCGTGATGCCGTCGTTGGCCAGCAGCGTGCCGAAGCGCTTGGTGATGCCGGCCAGGCGCAGCAGGGGGGTGGGCAGGACGGGCATGGGACCCGATGCTACGGGCCGCCGCGCCCTGCCGCCGTGGCGCGCCGCCGCCTCAGCGCGCCGTCGCCTTCGGCGGGTTGTCGTCGACCTTGACGGTGAAGGTGCCGGCGAGGATCTCCTTCTGCCGCGCCGCCACCTTGTCGAGGATGGGCTTGGGCACCTTGGCCGCGAAGGTGCCCAGCGGCG
>JBIKLC010000007.1:0-124703 GCA_044360025.1 Rubrivivax sp.
AGAAGCTGGTGGTGTAGAGCTTGCCCAGCGAGAAGTTGCTCGGGTCGGGGAAGTCGACGATGACGACGTCGAACACCTCGTCGTGGCTCTCCAGCCAGGTGAAGGCGTCGGTGTTGACCACGCGCACGCGCGGCGAGTCGAAGGCCTGCGCGTTGAGTGCGCGCAGCCGCGGCTCGCGCGCGAACAGCTGCGTGATGGCGGCGTCCAGGTCCACCAGCCACACCTGCTCCACGGTGGGGTAGCGCAGCACCTCGCGCAGCGCCAGGCCGTCGCCGCCGCCGAGGATGGCCACGCGGCGCGGCGCGCCGTGCGCGGCCATCGCCGGGTGCACCAGCGCCTCGTGGTAGCGGTGCTCGTCGCGGCTGTCGAACTGCAGGTTGCCGTTCAGGAACAGGCGCAGCTGCCCGCCGGGGCCGGCGGTGACGACGATGCGCTGGTACGGGCTGCTGGCGGCGTGCACGATGCGCTCGCCGTAGAAGCGGGCCTCGGCCCAGCTGGTGAGCCGGTCGGCGCCCAGCGCCACCGCCAGCAGCGTGCCGGCCGCGGCGGCGCACGCCAGCACGTGGCCGCGCAACTGCACCAGCTGCCGGCGGAACAGCCACATCGCCCAGGCCGCCACCGCCACGTTGAGCAGCCCGAACACCGTGCCGGTGCGGATGGCCCCCAGCTGCGGCAGCAGCACCAGCGGGAAGGCCACGGCCACCGCCAGCGCGCCCAGGTAGTCGAAGGTGAGCACCTGCGACACCAGCTGCGAGAGTTGCCAGCGGTGGCGGAACTGCGCCTTCAGGATGCGCATGACCAGCGGGATCTCCAGCCCCACCAGGGCGCCCACCAGCAGCACCAGCCCATACAGCAGCAGCCGGAACGGCCCGCTGGTGGCCGGCGTGACCTCCAGCAGGTTGTGCAGCACGAACAGCAGCGCCGGCAGCGTGCCGCCGATCACGCCCACCAGCAGCTCCACGCGCAGGAACGTGGCCACGAGGGCGCGGTCGACGAAGCGGCTCAGGTACGAGCCGATGCCCATGGCGAACAGGTACGCGCCGATGATGGTGCTGAACTGCAGCACCGAGTCGCCGAGCAGCCAGCTCGCCAGCGCCGCGGCCACCAGCTCGTACAGCAGCCCGCAGGCCGCCACCACGAACACCGACGCCAGCAGCGCCACCTCGGCCGGGCGCGGCGCGCCGGGCTCCGGCGGCCCGGTGCCGGCGGCCGCGGGCAGGTCGCTCACCGGCTCAGCCGTGCACCGCCGCCGAGACGATCAGCCCGATGGCGATGCACATGGCCGCCACGACGATGGCCAGCGCCATGTTCCTCTTCTCGACGATCTCGGCCCACAGGTCGTAGGGCGTGAGCTTGTCGATCACGACGAAGCAGATCCAGAAGATGACCACGCCGATCAGCGCGAACATGATCGATCCGAAGAACACGCCCGGCTTGAGCCACTCGATACCCATCATCGGGACCTCCTTGTGTTGCACGACTTCACTTGTGACCACCCCCGCCGCCGCTCCAGCCGCCATAGGAGCCGCCCGAGGTGGAGTGGGCGTAGCGCCCGCGCTCGCGGCACTGCTGCGCCTCGCGGCTGTCGGGGCCGAAGGTGGCGCGCACCTCGGCGCAATCGTCGCTCGAGCACTGCTGCACCGCCGCCATCGCCATGAACAGCACCAGCAGGCCCACCGCGATGCGCACGAACAGCGCGGCGCCGCCGGCATCGGCCTTGAACGCCGGCACCGAGGGCCGCAGCGCATCGCGCGTGGCCGCCGGCAGCGAGAACGCGCGCGCCAGCGTCGACGCGTCCAGGCTGCCGCCCTCCGACCACGTCACCTCGTCGGCCGTCTGCTCGCGGTTGAGGCGGCGGGTGCCGGCGCGGTAGTCGACGTGCTGGGTGCGATCCTCCAGCTGCACGCGCCAGTAGAACTCGCCCAGCACCCAGGTCGTGCGCGAGGCGTAGGCCTCGGCCTGCCGGTAGCTGCGGCCCTGCCACTCCGCCTGCTCGCCGCGCACGCGCGGCACGCCGGTCACGGGCACCGCCCAGCTCCAGCCGTCCACCGCGTCCACCAGGAACGCGAAGCCCACGGCCTTCGAGTACAGCAGGTACTCGCGCCAGAAGTAGACCTCGTCGTCCTCGCCCTGGGGCTCGGTGCGCCGCACCTGGTAGCCCACCACCTGCCAGTCCTGCGGACCCTCGCCGAGGTCCAGCCGCCCGGTGGCGCCCAGCGGGATCTGCGGGCCGCCGCCCTCGGCGGCGCCGGCCTGCTGCTCGTGGTGGGCGAGCTCGGCCCCCAGGCCCTTGGACACATCCACCACGGCGTGGCACTGGTGGCAGGCGATGGAGCGCGTGCTGGCGAGCTTGATCTCCAGCGACGCCCCGCACGAGGGGCACTCCAGCGTGCGCGACGCCAGCTCGGCATCGACTTCCTGGCGCAGGCCGGTCAGGGCCAGGTCGGCCAGCGCGACCGTGCGGCCGATGGTCCAGGCCGGCGGGCCCGAGGCGCCGAACTCCAGCGAGCCGACCTCGTCGCTGGTGCTGCGCAGCTCCACCACCTGCACCGGCTCGCCCAGGCGCGGCACGCCGGGCAACTCGCCCTGCGCGGCTTCGACCCGCGCCGCCACCACCGCGGCCACGCGCCAGTCGCGGCCGTCCAGCACCAGCGCGGCGCCGGGCCGCAGCAGCTCGCGCGCGGGCAGCCCGGGCGGCGCTGCCCGCTGCGGCATGGCCATGACGTAGCGGCCGTTGTCCTCGGCCAGCCAGACGCTGCGGCCGCCGTCGAACAGCACGTGCCACTCGTTCCAGCGCCCGCCCTCGTAGGCCAGCTGCAGCCGCCCCAGCACCGTGAAGGCCACGCCCTGCCAGCGGCCGGCCGCGCCCAGCTGCAGCGGTGAGTGGTCGTCGAACAGCTCGGCCGAGCTGCCGATGCGCCGCAGCGCCTCGCCGTCGCGCGCCAGCGTGCTGCGGCAGAAGCCGCACACCGCCACCGGCGACGCCGCCGAGGCGAACTCGACCGGCGCGCCGCAGTTCGGGCACGCGGCGCGCCAGCGCCGCTGCGGCGTGGCGGGGGTGTTCAAGCGGCGGCGGGCCGGGCCGTTACGCCAGCTTCTTCAGCAGTTCGGCCTTCTTGGCCGTGAACTCCTCGTCGGTGAGGATGCCCTTGGCCTTGAGCTCGCCCAGTTTCTCGAGCGTGGCCAGGATGTCGTCGGGCCGCAGGGCCGGCGTGGCGGCCGCCGCCGGGGCCGCGGCCGCCGTGGCGCCCTGCAGGCCCTGCGACAGGCTCTGCGCCAGCACCTGGCCCATCGCCACGCCGGCGCCCAGCCCCATGGCATCACCGACGACGCTGCCGCCCCCGCCGCCGCCACCCGCCCCCGCGGCCCCCTCGGCCAGCTTCGGGATGGCCTGCGCCGTCTGGTACTGCATGAAGCGGCCCATGTCCTGGCCGACCATGCCCATGCCGATGCGCTGGTCGAGCACCTTCTGCAGCTCCTCGGGCAGCGAGACGTTCTGCACCGTCACCATCTCCAGCGCCAGCCCGATGCGGGTGAAGTCGGGCGCCACGGCCTCGCGCAGCTGCTTGGCGAACTCCACCTGGTTGGCCGCCAGGTCCAGGAACGGGATGCCCGAAGAGGCCACCGCGTCGCTGATGTGCTGCAGCACCAGCGCGCGCAGCTGGCCGTCGAGGTCGGTCACGGTGTAGCGGTCGCGCGTGCCCGAGACCTCGGTGTGGAACAGCTTCGCATCGGCAATGCGGTAGCCGTAGTTGCCGAAGGCGCGCAGCCGCACGGCGCCGAAGTCCTTGTCGCGGATCGACACCGGCTGCGTCGTGCCCCAGCGCTGGTCGAGCTGCTGGCGCGTGCTGAAGAAGTAGACGTCGCTCTTGAAGGGGCTCTGGAACAGCTTGTCCCAGTTCTTCAGGTAGGTCAGCACCGGCAGCGTCTGCGTCGTCAGGCGGTGCATGCCGGGCCCGAAGACGTCGGCCACCTTGCCCTCGTTGACGAACACCGCCATCTGCGACTCGCGCACCGTCAGCGAGCCGCCGTACTGGATCTCGCGGTCGGCGATCGGGTAGCGCCAGGCCAGCGTGCCGTCGCCGTCCTCGACCCACTCGATGACGTCGATGAACTGTTTCTTGATGAAGTCCATGAGGGCCATGCGTCGACTCCTGCTGCGGGTGGGCGGGTGGGCGGTATGCCCCTTTGCGGGGCGGGCCATCATAAGCAGGGCCGACGTCGGCCGGGGGGCGCGTGCGGCCCGATCGCGTCGGCCGGGCGTGCACTGTGCGATGAACCGCCGCGTTTTGCCGTCGGCCGCCGGCCGCCCGCAGCTGCCATGATCGGCGCACCCCCACCCCCGACCAACGGCGTGAACCGCAACCTGCTGCTGCTGGCCTTCTGCCAGGCGCTGTTCCTCACCAACAACGTCACCTTCATCGCCATCAACGGCCTGGTGGGGCTGCAGCTGGCGCCCTGGGGCTGGATGGCGACGCTGCCGGTGACGGGCTACGTGGTCGGCGCGGCGCTGTCGGCCATGCCGGTGGCGCGGCTGCAGGCGCGGCTGGGCCGGCAGCGCAGCTTCCAGATCGGCCTGGTCGTGGCCGCGGCCTCGGCGGCCTCGTGCGCGCTGGCCGTCGGCATCGGCAGCTTCTGGCTGCTGGTGGCCTCCACCGTGGTGGCCGGCTTCTACAGCGCCAACGGCCAGCTCTACCGTTTTGCCGGCATCGAGCTGGCGGCGCCGGCCTTCCGCGAGCGCGCCCTGTCGTGGGTGCTGGCCGGCGGCGTGCTAGGCGCCTTCCTCGGGCCCAACCTGGCCAGCGCCACGCGCGGCTGGTTCGCCACGCCCTTCGTGGGCGCCTACGTGGCGCTGGTGGGCGTGGCGCTGGTGGGGCTAGTGGTGATGGGCTTCATCCGCTTCCCGGCCCTGCCCGCGCCGGTGGCGGGCGCGCCGGCCGGGCGCCCCATCGCCGAGCTGGCGCGCCAGCCGGCCTTCGTGGTGGCCGTGATGGCGGCGGCGCTGGGCTACGGGGTCATGAACCTGCTGATGGCGGCCACGCCGATTGCCATGCAGCAGTGCAAGCACCCCTTCGAGAGCGCGGCGCTGGTGCTGGAGTGGCACGTGCTGGGCATGTTCGTGCCCAGCTTCTTCACCGGCAGCCTCATCAAGCGCTTCGGCGCGCTGCCGGTGATGGCCGTGGGGCTGCTGCTGAACATCGTGTGCGTGGCCGTGGCGCTGTCGGGCGTGGACCTGATGCAGTTCCTCGTCGCCCTGGCGGCCCTGGGCGTGGGCTGGAACTTCCTCTACACCGGCGGCAGCACGCTGCTCACGAGCACCTACCGGCCCGAGGAGAAGACGCGCGCGCAGGGCTTCATGGACGCCTGCGTGTTCTGGACCATGGCGCTGAGCTCCATCAGCTCGGGCGCGCTCATCACCACGCAGGGCTGGACGCTGTTGAACCTGGGCTCGCTGGCGCCGCTGGCGCTGCTGGGCCTGGCGCTGGGCTGGCTGGGGGTGAGCCAGCGGCGCGCGGCGGCGGCCTCCTAGACTCCGCACCCCAAGCGCCGACGTGTCCGCTGTCGCGCCGCCGACGGGCCTGAACCCATCGTCACCCCCTGACCATGCCGATCAAGAAATCCGACCTCTACGCGAAGCTCTGGGCCAGCTGCGACGAACTGCGCGGCGGCATGGACGCCAGCCAGTACAAGGATTACGTGCTGGTGATGCTGTTCATCAAGTACGTGAGTGACAAGTACGCCGGCCAGCCCTTCGCGCCCATCCAGATCCCGCAGGGCGCCAGCTTCGCCGGCATGGTGGCGCTCAAGGGTCGCGGCGACATCGGCGACCAGATCAACAAGACCATCATCCGCCCGCTCGAAGAGGCCAACCACCTCGTCATCAAGGCCGACTTCAACGACGACGCGCTGCTGGGCCAAGGCAAGGAGAAGGTCGAGAAGCTGGGCAACCTGATTGCCATCTTCCAGTCGCCCGACCTGGACTTCTCGAAGAACCGCGCCGATGGCGACGACATCCTCGGCGATGCGTATGAGTACCTCATGCGCCACTTCGCCACCGAAAGCGGCAAGAGCAAGGGCCAGTTCTACACGCCGGCCGAGGTGAGCCGCGTGATGGCCGCGGTGCTGGGCATTGCGCAGGCGGCCACCACCCCCAACACCACCGTGTACGACCCCACCTGCGGCAGCGGCAGCTTGCTGCTGAAGGTGGCCGACGCCGCGCCCACGCCCGTGAGCGTGTACGGCCAGGAGAAGGACGAGGTCACCAGCGGCCTGGCGCGCATGAACATGATCCTGCACCACAACCCCGGTGCCCTCATCGAGCACGCCAACACGCTGGCCGCGCCCCAGCTCCTGGACGGCGGGCAGCTCAAGACCTTCGACTACGTGGTGGCCAACCCGCCGTTCTCCGACAAGCGCTGGAGCACGGGCCTCAACCCCGCGGCCGATCCATACGGCCGCTTCGGGGGCGACAGCGGCTTTGGCGTGCCGCCCGACAAGCAGGGCGACTACGCCTACCTGCTGCACATCGTGCGCTCGCTCAAACCCACGGGCCGCGCCGCCTGCATCCTGCCGCACGGCGTGCTGTTCCGCGGCAACGCCGAGGCCGACATCCGCCGCGCGCTGGTGCGGCGCGGGCTCACCCTCGCCCTCATCGGGCTGCCGGCAAACCTGTTCTACGGCACCGGCATCCCGGCCTGCATCGTCGTCATCGACAAGGCCGGCGCCGCCACCCGCCAGGGCATCTTCATGGTGGACGCCAGCCAGGGCTACATGAAGGACGGCCCCAAGAACCGCCTGCGCGAGCGCGACCTGCACCGCATCGTCGACGCCGTGACGCGGCTCGACAGCAGCCAGCCGCGCTACGCCCGCCTGGTGAGCTGGGGCGAGATCGAGCGCAACGACTGCAACCTCAACCTGCCGCGCTACATCGACAGCAGCACGCCCGAAGACCCGCAGGACATCGATGCGCACCTAAACGGCGGCATCCCGCAGGCGGATGTGGACGCGCTGGCGCCCTACTGGGCCGTCTGCCCGGCGCTCAAGGGCGCGCTGTTCGAGCCGCTGCGCCCGGGCTACCTGGCGCTGCGCGTGCCGGGCAGCGCGGTGAAGGCCACCATCCACGGGCACCCGGAGTTCCGGGCCTTCACGCAGGCCATGGCGGCGCACTTCGAGGCCTGGCGAGCCGCTGTCACGCCGCGGCTGAAGGCGCTGCAGCCCGGCCTGCAGCCCAAGCGCCTGATCGTGGAACTGGCCGAAGGCCTGCTGGCCGCACTACCAGCGGCAACCCGTGGCCGCCGCGCTGGTGGACCCGTATGCCATCTACCAGCACGCCATGGACTACTGGGCCGCGACGATGCAGGACGACGCCTACCTGCTGGCCGACGCCGGCTGGAAGGCCGAGACCCACCGTGTGCTGGAAACCAAGAAGGGCAAGGACGGCCAGCCCGGCAAGACAGTCGACCGCGGCTGGGCCTGCGACCTGGTGCCCAAGGCGCTGCTGGTGCAGGTGCACTTTGCGGCCGAGCTGTCCCATCGGCGCCGCGCCCCGCAAGTGCTTGATTTCAAAGGGCCCGGCGACCGCTGTTTCCTGATCCTGCGCCCACCCTATGCAGATTTCCGCGTCCCGCCGCACGCCGACTATTGCGTTTTATCGTGAAATCGATAAATTACTGAACTTCGGATAAAGCAGGATAGTCCCATGATCGCCTACCCCCGCAAGGCCCTGGCCCGGGACATGGTGGCCGCCCTGCAAGGCCGGGCCCTGCTGGGCGACGCGCACAACGGCCTGTTCCTGGCCGCGCCCCGGCGCACCGGCAAGAGCACCTTCCTGCAGGGCGATCTCGCGCCCGCGCTGCAGGCCGCGGGCGTGGAGGTGGTGTACGTGGACCTGTGGGCCGACCCGCGGCGCGATCCTGGCGCGCTGATCGCCGAGGCCATCGCCCGCGCGCTGCAGCCCCACCTGGGCGTGGTGGCGCGCGCCGCCCGCAAGGCCGGCGTGAAGGCCGTGAAGGTGGCCGGCGCGCTGGACATCGACACCAGCAAGATCGGCCAGGTCGACGGCCTGACGCTGGTGGACGCGCTGCGAACCCTGCTGCAGCAGGCCGGCCGGCCGGTGGCGCTGATCGTGGACGAAGCCCAGCACGCGCTCACCAGCGAGGCCGGCGAAGCCGCCATGACGGCGCTGAAGTCCGCCCGCGACCAGCTCAACCAGCCGGGGCAGGTGAACCTGATGCTCGTGATGTCCGGCTCCGACCGCGACAAGCTGCTGCGCCTGGTGGTGAGCGCTGGCGCCCCTTTCTACGGCTCGCAGATCCAGGCGCTGCCGCCGCTGGACACCGACTTCATCGCCCATGTGGCGGCGCTGGTCGAGGCCCAGCGGCCCGACTTGAAGCCGGTGGATCGCGCCGCGCTGCAAGCCGCCTTCACCAAATTTGGCCACCGGCCGCAGTTCTTCATGGCCGCCTTGGGCGCCGTGCTCAGCCCGCTTGCGGGCATCAGCGGGCGCTTCGAGCCGGCGCTGCAGCAGGCGGCGCTGGCACAGCAGCAGCAGGACGAAGCGCAGATGGAGTCGGACTACGCGGGCCTGAAACCCAGCGAACAGGCCGTGCTGTGGCGCATGCTGGAACAGGGAGCGCGGTTCCGCCCCTACGACGCCGAGGCGCTGCGCTTCTACCGCGACAAGCTGGGCCGCCCGATGAGCGCGCAGCAGGCGCAGCGTGCGCTGGAGGCGCTGCGTCAACGCACCCCGGCGCTGGTGTGGAAGTCGGCCCGCGGCGAGTACGCGGTGGAAGACGCGGCCATGCACCGCTGGTTCCAGGGCCGCGTGGCCGCAGGGACTTGGCCACCCGTGCCGCCGCAGGGGACACTGGCGCTGGAAGACGACTGACCCGCCGTCAACGAGCGCGGTGCCGCCTCACACACCAGCGCCCAGGGAGGGCCGCATGACCGACAGCGTCGACAAGCCCGAACGCGCCACGCAGCAGCGCGTGCTGCAGCTGTTCGCTGGCGCTTTAGGCTACCGGTACCTGGGCGACTGGACCGATCGGCCCGGCAACCACTGCATCGAAGAAGGCCTGCTCAGCGCCCACCTGCAGCGCCGCGGCTACAGCCCCGCGCACATCAGCGCCGCGCTGCACCAGTTGCGCCAGGCAGCCCAGCAGCACGGGCAGACGCTGATGGCGGCCAACCAGGCGGTCTACGCGCTGATGCGGTACGGCGTGACGGTGCGGCTGGCACCCGGGCAGCCGAACGAGACCGTGCACCTGGTGGAGTGGAACGCGCCCGAGACCAATGACTTTGCGGTGGCCGAGGAGGTCACGCTCAAGGGCGGCCACGAGCGCCGGCCCGACCTGGTGCTCTACCTCAACGGCCTGGCCGTGGCCGTGCTGGAGCTGAAGAACAGCCGCGTCAGCGTGGGCCACGGCATCCGCCAGAACCTGTCGAACCAGCAGCCGGCCTTCAACGCCTGGTTCTTCAGCACCGTGCAGATGGTGCTGGCCGGCAACGACAGCGAGGGCCTGCGCTACGGCACCGTGGGCACGCCGGAGAAGCTGTTCCTCAGCTGGAAGGAAGACGAGGCCGACAACGCCGGCTTCAAGCTCGACAAGTACCTGGCCAAGATCTGCAGCAAGGCGCGGCTGCTCGAGCTGGTGCACGACTTCGTGCTGTTTGACGGGGGCGTGAAGAAGCTGCCGCGCGTGCACCAGTACTTCGGCCTGAAGGCGGCACAGGCGCATGTCGCTCAGCGCCGCGGCGGCATCATCTGGCACACCCAGGGCGCGGGCAAGAGCATCCTGATGGTGCTGCTGGCGCGCTGGATCCTGGAGCACAACGCCAAGGCCCGCGTGGTGATCGTCACCGACCGCGACGAGCTCGACCGCCAGATCGAGCGCGTGTTCAACGACGCCGGCGACACCATCCACCGCAGCAGCAGCGGGCGCGACCTGATGGCGCAGCTGGCCGAGGCCAAGCCGCGGCTGCTGTGCTCGCTGGTGCACAAGTTCGGCCAGCGTGGCGTGGATGACCTCGACGCCTTCATCCGCGAACTGGCCGAGCAGCCCAGCGCCACGCAGGGCGAGCTGTTCGCCTTTGTCGACGAGTGCCACCGCACGCAGGGCGGCAAGCTGCACCGGGTGATGAAGGCGCTGATGCCCGACGCGGTGTTCATCGGCTTCACCGGCACGCCGCTGCTCAAGAGCGACCGCGCCAGCAGCCTGGATGTGTTCGGCGGCTACATCCACACCTACAAGTTCGCCGAAGCCGTGGAAGACAAGGTCGTGCTCGACCTGCTCTACGAGGCGCGCGACATCGACCAGCGCCTGGGCAACCCCGCTCACGTGGACCAGTGGTTCGAGGCCAAGACCCGCGGCCTTAATGCCTGGCAGAAAGACGAGCTGAAGAAGCAGTGGGGCACGCTGCAGCAGGTGCTGAGTTCCAAGGCACGCATGGGCCGGGTGGTGGCGGACATCGCGCATGACTTCGCCACCAAGCCGCGGCTCTCCAGCGAGCGCGGCAACGCCATCCTGGTGGCCGGCAGCATCTATGAGGCCTGCAAGTACTTCGTGCTGTTCAGCACCACGGTGTTCAAGGGCCGCTGCGCCGTCGTCACCAGCTACAACCCGAACGCCCAGCACGTGACGCTGGAAGAAACCGGCGCCAACACCGAGACCGACAAGCAGTTCATCTACAACACCTACACCGAGCTGCTGCAGGGTGTGCAGCCCCGCCCAGGCCTGACGGGTGTTGGCGCCGACCGAAAACTGAGCCACTTTTGAGGGTAGTGCCGACCCAAAACTGAGCCAGGTGAACAACCTACCCTGCTGCAATTTTGTGCAGCAGAGGACGAGGAGTGATCACCATGGACATGATTGGCAGGATCCGGCGTTTGCATAGCCGGAAGAACAACTCGGAGCGCGAGATCTCGCGCATCACGGGGCTGTCGCGCAACACGGTTGCGAAGTGGCTGCACGGCGAGGTCGATGGTCCGCCGAAGTACCGGCGCGGCGAGCAGCCGAACAAGCTCACCGTATTCCACGAAGCGCTCAAGCTGTCGCTGAAGGCCGATGCGCGGCGCCCCAAGCACGAGCGGCGCACGGCCAAGGCGCTGTACGCCGAGATCAAGTTGGCCGGCTACGACGGCGGCTACACCCGGGTGACGGATTTCATCAGGGCGTGGCGCCAGGGCGAGGGCCAGGGTGCTGCGGTCAACGCCTTCATCCCCTTGGCCTTCGAGCTCGGCGATGCGTACCAGTTCGACTGGAGCGAGGAAGGGCTGGTGGTGGGCGGCAGTCGCATCCTGAAGGAGCAGCTCACCGACCCGGCGTACTTCGCGCAGATGTCGGCACTGCTGGACGAGATCATCCGGCTGCGGCGCGAGCGCGCCATCGAGTACGAGGCCTACCTGGCGCGCATGGCGCAACTGGCGCAACAGGTGGTGGCCGGCAAGGCCGCCGACACGCCGGCGCAGCTCAGGACCGCGGGGCAACTGGCGCTGTACAACAACCTGCGGGCGCGCCTGCGCGCTGCAGAGCCTGCGGCGAGCTACGGCCCCAACGGCCCCGCAGCCGACACGGCAGAACTCGCCCTCCGACTGGACGCCGCGATCAAGCAGCAGCGCCCGGACGGCTGGCGCGGCGTGGTGGCGCGTGAGCTGATGGTCAAGAACGCCATGTTCGGCGTGCTGGGCGATGTGGATGCCGTCAACGCGCTGTTCCCCGTCGTGTTCGCGCAGGCGGAGTACTGATGCGCGACACGCTCGAGCTGCCCGGGCTGCGGGTGGAGGTGGTGCGCAAGGCCGTGCGCCTGGTGCACCTGAGCGTGCTGCCGCCAGCCGGGCACGTGCGGGTGGCCGCGCCGGAGCGCGTGCCGCTGGAGACGATCCGCCTGTTCGTGATCGACAAGCTGGGCTGGATCCGCAGCCGGCAGGGCCAGCTGCGGGCGCAGGCCCGCGACACGCCGCACACCTACGATGCGAAGGAAAGCCAGTGGGTCTGGGGCCAGCGGCGCCTACTGGTGCGGCACGCGGGCGACGGCCCACCGCATGTGGAACTGACGCCGCGCCGCCTGCATGTGCACCTGCGCGAAGGCGCCACGGCGGCGCAGGCCCAGGCGCTGCTGCAGGCCTGGCAACGGCAGCAGGTGCAGGCAGCGACGGCCCGGCTGCTGGCGCATTGGCAATCCCGCCTGGGCGTGCAGGTGCAGCGGGTGTACGTGCAGCGCATGAAGACGCGCTGGGGCAGCTGCAACCCGCTGGGCCGCAGCATCCGCCTGAACAGCGAACTGGCGCGCAAGCCGCCGGAGTGCCTGGAGTACATCGTCGTGCACGAGCTGCTGCACCTTCTGGAGCCCATGCACAACGCCCGCTTCCGCGCCTTGCTCGGCCAGCACCTGCCGCATTGGGCACAGCTGCGGCAGCGGCTCAACAGCGCGCCCTTGCGGCACGAGGACTGGGTGTACTGACATCCGGAGGGTGCAGGACCCGGCGGGTGATGGTGCAATAGCGCGCTCTTGCCGAACCCCGGATCCCACCATGGCCCACCGCCTCACCCAGATCGCCACCCGCACCGGAGACGACGGCACCACCGGCCTGGGCGACGGCACGCGCGTGCCCAAGAGCCACCTGCGGGTGGCCGCCATGGGCGATGTCGACGAGCTCAACTCCAGCCTGGGCGTGCTGCTGGCCGAGCCGCTGCCGGCCGACGTGCGCGAGCTGCTCGTCACCATCCAGCACGAGCTGTTCAACCTGGGCGGCGAGCTGTCGATCCCCGGCTTCGTGCTGCTGAAGGACGCCGCCGTGCTGCGGCTGGACGAGGCGCTGGCGCTCTACAACGAACAGCTGCCGCGGCTGAAGGAATTCATCCTGCCGGCGGGCACGCGCAGCGCCGCGCTGGCCCACGTGAGCCGCACCATCGCCCGCCGCGCCGAGCGCAGCGTGGTGGCCCTGGCGGTGGCCGAGGCCGTGAACGACGCGCCGCGCCAGTACCTCAACCGCCTGTCGGACCTGATGTTCGTGCTGGCGCGCGTTTTCAACCGCGCCAACCTCGACGGGCTGGGCGGCGACGACGTCTACTGGAAGAGCGAACGCCTGGCGCGCGAGGGCTGATCAGGGCTCGGCCTTGGCCAGCTCGTTGCCGGCGTGGGCCAGCCACATCTTCAGGCGCTGGCGCTCCATCAGGCCCAGGCCCGGGCCGTCCAGCCCCGTGAGGTGGCGCGCCGACCAGAAGCTGGCGTTGCGCGCGTCGATCTTGCGCACCACGGCATCGTGCAGGCGGCGGATGCGCACCACCCGGGCGCCCAGGCCCAGCGCGCGGTCGAGCTGGCCCGATTGCTCGAGCATGCCGAAGTCGTCGCCCCGCAGTTCGTTGAGCACCAGCACGTAGTGCAGGCGCTGGCCGAAGCGGTCGAGCAGCCGCTCCAGCAGGTCGACCGAATCGCGGCCGGAGTCCATGACGTGCCAGTACTGCAGCACGAGGCCCGACAGGTCGGCCATGTCGAGCACGCCGGACTCGTCCATCCACTTCACGAGGGGGTCGTGCGTCTGCGCGGCCAGGTCCACCAGCACGCGGCGCCCGGGCTGCTCGACCGCGCTCTCGATGATCTTGTCCAGCGCCTCGTAGCGGTCCACCAGCACGGGGCTGGCGTAGTCGGTGTAGAAGCGCAGCAGCGAGCCGTGCGAGCGGTCGGTATCGAAGCCGATCCAGGGCAGTTCCTGGTCGATGAAGTGCTGCGCCAGCAGCCGCGCCAGCATGGACTTGCCGACGCCGCCTTTCTCGCCGCCGATCAGGTGCACCTTGGTCGCGGGTAGGCTTTCGAGGACGGGGACTTCCATGGCGCGGCTCCTCTGGTGCTGGGATGGGCTGGATTCTGCCGTGATGCCGCGCGCGCGCCGTCCCGTTCGCGGCTTCTGCCCGCCGGGGCAGCGTCGGCTCCTGCCCGCCGCAGGCGCGCCGACAGCACCAGGCCGCCGAGCAGCCGCTGCTCGTGTGCATGGTCCGTGTGCATGGTCGGCACGTCCAGCAGCCGTAGCAGGCCTTGCCGGCGTCGTCCATGAACGAGCAGGCCGGAATTCCGGCGCCGCCGGCGGCCAGCTCGCCCCGCCCGGCCACACCGCAAGCGAGGGGGAAGGCATCGGTTGGCCTACCCCATCCTACCTGTAGTGTGTATTATTGTCATAATACAGTAGACGACAATGAGCATCCGCTTCGACATCCTGCCGTCCGACGCCGTGCCGATCTATCGCCAGATCGTCGAGCAGGTGCGCCGCCGCATCGCCAGCGGCAGCCTGGCGGCGGGCGAGGAACTGCCCAGCGTGCGCGCGCTGGCGCTGGAGCACGCGATCAACCCGATGACAGTGTCCAAGGCCTACAGCCTGCTCGAGGCCGAAGGCCTGCTGGAGCGCCGGCGCGGCATGGGCATGGTCGTCGCCGCGGTGCGGCCCACGCGCTCGGTGGCGCAGCGCCAGGCGCTGCTGGAGCCCGCGCTGCAGGCCGCGGCGCAGCAGGCGCTGGAGCTGGGCCTGACCGCCGCGCAGGCGCAGCAGCAGTTTGCTCACTGCCTGGAGCGCGCGCTCGCAGCCGCCGAAGACCCACCGGAGAACGCCCCATGACGAACACCGACACCGACGCGCCGGCCCTGGCCATCGAGGCCCATGGCCTGACCGTGAAGCTGGGCAGCGGCTATGCCGAGAGAACCGTGCTGCAGGGCATCGAGCTGCAGGTGCCGGCCGGCGCCGTGGTGGGGCTGGTGGGGCGCAACGGCGCCGGCAAGACGACGCTGCTGGACACGCTGGTCGGGCGCCTGACGCCGCACGCCGGCCGGTCCCGGCTGCTGGGCTGCCCGTCGACGGACCTTAGCGACGCCGTCCGCGAGCGGCTGGGCTACGTGGCGCAGACGCCCGACCTGTTCGAGGGCCTGACCGGGCTCGAGCACCTGGAGCGCATCGGCCGCCTGTACGCGGGCTGGCACGAGCCGCGCGCGCGGACGCTGGCGGCACGGCTGGGGCTCGATCTCGGGGCGCTGGTCTCGCAGCTGTCGCTGGGCGACCAGCAGAAGCTCTCGCTGGTGCTGGCCCTGGGCCACGACCCCGACCTGCTGATCCTGGACGAGCCGGTGGCCAGCCTGGACCCGCTGACGCGGCGCGAGTTCATGCGCACCTTGTTCGAGCGCCGCTGGATCAACCAGCCCCCGCGCACCGTGCTGGTCAGCAGCCACCTCCTCACCGACTTGGAGCGCGTGGTCAGCCACGTCGCCTTCCTGCGCGAAGGCCGGCTGCAGCTGTTCGACGAATGGGACTCCGTGGCCGAGCACGTGCGGCTGCTGGAGCTGCCCGCGGGTTCAAGTGCTCGACCGCAAGCCCCTGGGGTGATCGCCTGCACGGATCACGAGGGGCGGGTGCGAGTCGTTTTCGATGCCCGGCACGCCGAGTTCCCATCGACCGGCGGCCGCGCGCTGGCCCTGGAGGATCTTTTCGTGGAGCTCAACAAGTGAAGCGTGCCCCTGTGCCACTGTCGGCGGCAGTCTGCCTCGCGTGGGCGAGCACGGTCCTCGCTCTCTTCGCCCTGCTGGGCCCGGCGCCGGCGCCGGGCGTCGCCATCGTGCCGATCATGGCGGGGCTGGCCTGGCTGGGCGTCGGGGCGGCGCTGGCCAGCGCGGCCGCCCATGTGCGCGGCGTCCTCGAGGAGCAGCGCGTTCTGGGCGCGCGCGTGGCGCCGCGCCCGGAGTGGCCGGCGCAAAGCCGCGCGAGCCGGCGCTCGATGGCACAGGCCGGCGGCGCTCTGGCCGTGACCATCGGCGGGCTGGCGCTGGTGGCCGCACTGGTGCCCGCCGCCGGCAACTTGACCAGGTCTTGGCCGGGCGCGCTGGTGGCTGGTCTGGCCGTCGCCGGCCTCGTGCAGGCCTTCGTGTGGCTGGGCGTTCTCGCGTGGTGGGGCCGCGCGCACCTGGCGTGGCTGGCGGGGCTGTGCGCGGGCATGTCCGGCCTGTTGGGCATCGGCTGGGACGCGGCGCTCGGGGGGCTGGCGCAGGCGCCCTGGATCGCCCTGCCAGCGCTTGTGGCAGGTGCATGGGCCACGCACTTCGGACACCGCCAGCTCTGGCCATGCAAGACCGCTCCAGCTGCGATGCCCGCGCGCAGCCCGCGGGCGCTCACGAACGCGGCAATCGGCCGCATCCGCAGAGGATTTCCCCGACTGGATGGGGACGCATGGCCCCTGGGGGGCATCGTGGGCGGCCTGCTGGCTCCATCGTTCATGTACGACCCGCCTCAGGACAGCATGCTCCTCCAGTCATGGGCAAGCCCCTTCGACCTCGCCGCCCTGGGGCGCCTGGCGCTGCTGGCCGCGGGCATGAGCCTGTGCCTGCGAACGGGGGCGCTGCACTGGCGGCTGTTGCTGGCGCCAGGCGGACGTGCGTTCCATGGGCTGGCGGTGGATATCGTGCTGCGGTCTTGGCTGGCCGCCTTGGTGGGCTTGGCCGTGATGTGCACGGTCTGCATCCCGATCGGGTGGCTGTTCGCCGGTCAGTGGGCGCCAGCGGGCTCGGCAACCCTGGCCTGGCTCGGCGGGCTGGCGCTGCGCTTCGGTCCCACGCTGCTGTGCGAGCTGCTGCTGGCCACCGCCATGGCGGCCTGGCTGCGGCCATTGATGGCCAACGCCCTGGCGGCGGCGCTGGCCTGTGCCGCTGCGGCCGGCCTCGTCTTCGCGGCAGCGGGCCTGCTGGCGTGGTCCGGCCACGCCGCCGCGCTGCCCGCCTGGCCGCGCGAGGCCGCGCATCACCTTGGCGTGCTAGCGCTGGCGGCCGGCTTCACGCTGCTGGCCAACGGCAGCTGGCGGCGCGCCGACCTGCGTCGTATCAATGGCCCGCAGCCGGGCCTCGGCGAGGCCTGGCGCCAGCTCACGGCGTCGCTGCGGCCGACCGCCCGCGGCACGCCCCGCGGGCAAGCCTGACCGGCCCCCCGGCGCGGCCGCTCAGCGCGCGCGCCGCCGCGCCTTCACGGCCTGTGCCAGGCCGTCGAGCACGGCCACCGTGTCGGCCCAGTCGATGCAGGCGTCGGTGATGCTCTGGCCATAGGCCAGCTTTGCCGCGTCGTCCTTGCCCGGGGTGAACTTCTGTGCGCCGCCGTTGAGGTGGCTCTCGACCATGACGCCGAAGATGCAGCGACTGCCGGCCGCGAGCTGGCCGCCCACGTCCTTCATCACCTCGATCTGGCGCTGGTGCTGTTTGCTGCTGTTGGCGTGGCTGGCGTCGATCATCAGCCGGCATGGCAGCTTCGCGGCCTCGATCTCGGCGCAGGCCGCGGCCACGTGGGCGGCGTCGTAGTTGGGGGCCTTGCCGCCGCGCAGGATGACGTGGCAGTCCTTGTTGCCGCGGGTCTCGACGATCGCCACCTGGCCGTTCTTGTGGACCGACAGGAAGTGGTGGCCGCGCGCCGCGGCCTGGATGGCGTCGATGGCGATCTTGATGTTGCCGTCGGTGCCGTTCTTGAAGCCCACCGGCGCGCTCAGGCCGCTGGCCAGCTCGCGGTGCACCTGGCTTTCGGTGGTGCGCGCGCCGATGGCGCCCCAGGCGATGAGGTCGCCGATGTACTGCGGGCTGACGACGTCGAGGAACTCGCTGGCTGCGGGCACGCCCAGGCGGTTGATGTCCACCAGCAGCTGCCGCGCCATGCGCAGGCCCTCGTGGATGCGGAAGCTCTCGTCGAGATAGGGGTCGTTGATCAGGCCCTTCCAGCCCACCGTGGTGCGCGGCTTCTCGAAGTACACGCGCATCACCACCTCGAGTTCGCCGGCGTGGCGCTCGCGCTCGGCCTTGAGCCGGCGCGCGTACTCCAGTGCCGCGGTGGGGTCGTGGATGCTGCAGGGGCCGATCACCACCAGCAGCCGGTCGCTGCCCTCGCCGTGGCCCTGCATGATGTGGCGGATGCGCTTGCGGGTGTCGCCCACCAGCGTCTCCACCGGCGTGCCGGCGATCGGGAAGAAGCGGATCAGGTGTTCGGGCGGCGGCAGCGGCGTGACGTCGCGGATGCGCTGGTCGTCGGTCTGGCTGGTGCGCTCCGACAGCGCCAGGCGCTCATCGGTGGGGGCGGCGGATTTCGGGCTCACGGGATGCTTCCTGGGTGGGGTCTGGGGCCCGCGGCGGGCAACAAAAAACCGCCGGGGCCGCCGGCGGTTTCTGGGGATTTGCGTCTGCCTTCGTCTGCTTACGCGTTTGCCTCTCCAGCCGCCGTGCGGTGCGAGAACCAAAAATACGCAAAGTAGATCGATGCCAAGCGCATGGTCTGGAATGTAGCACGCTCACGACCGGGCGCGCCCGGCGCCCGCGCGTCAGAAGCTGTAGCCCAGCCCGAAGGTCAGCTGCGGCAGCAGCCGCACCTTGCCCACGCCGTCGCGCAGCTCGGACAGCTCGGCGTCGATGTCAGCCTGCGTGACGTTGCTGGCCCAGGGGCCCGTCAGTGCGTACGACAACTTGGCTTTGCCGAGCTTGGCGCCGACGTCGAACGAAAAGCGAAGCCCTCTGCTGTATTGGTGACCCCAACCCAGGCCCACGTAGGGCATCGACGACGGCAGCTTGATCTGCACGCTGAGGCGGTCTGCCGCGGTGGTGGTGTAAGTGTTGTTGCCCACCGTGATGGAGCCGCCGGAACCGGTGGCCAGCAGATCCATCGAGTACCGGCTGCTGGTGACGCCCCCGGTCAATCGGAAGCCGCCGCCAAAGGCGAACCAGTCGGCCAGCAGCGCTGCGCGGTCGCCCTTGAGCCGGGCGTCGTAAGTGATGCCGTCCTCGATTCGCCGTTCGTTCAGGGTGCCCACCGTGGCGGCGTCCAGGCGCAAGCCGAAGTGGCGGCTCAAGGGCTGAGCCCAGCCGAGGACGAGCCCCGGCACGCCCGCATTCAGGTAGAGCTCGCCGGCCTGAGTCGAGCCCGCTGACAGCAACGCGGCCGCTGCAATGCTGGCCACGGCCACGACGGCCGACACGGTGCGGATGACTTGCATGTCGCGCATGGCAACTCCCGGGGCTGCAAACGCCTCGATTGTCGGCAGCCTTCCGACGGGCCTTGCGTGAATGAGCCACGCCAAACGGGCCCTTCTTCGCGCCGATTTCTCAAGGTGATCCGGCTCTGCCGGTCCCCTTGATCCCCCGCGGGGGGCGGGTTGGGCGAGGCCTCTCAGCCGATGCAAGCGCCGGTGCGTCCGCCTGCAGGCGTCGTGAATCCGACCGCCGACAGCCGCGCCAGCACCTCGTCGACGCGCTCGCGGATCAGCGCCTGCGTCAGCCGCCCCGGCTGCCCCACGGCGCACCTTCGGCCATGATGCTCGCGCCCTTCGGGTGCGCCGTGCCCTGGCCGGCGATCACGCTGCGCGGCCACTCGCCGGCGGCCAGCAGCGTGGCCAGCTTGTACAGCGCCCCGCATTCCTTGAACGAGGCCGTGAACTGCAGGTTCTCGAACTTCAGGAAGACTCGGCAGCCGGTGATCTGCCCCAGCGTGAGGCTCTCGACGCAAGGGGTGTCGAGGACGTGGCCCTGCAGGCGCCCGGCCGCCGCGCGGATGTCGGCCAACGCCACCAAGCCCCCCGCCGCGGAACCGGCTTCGCCGGGCCGCTGGCGAGCTGCCCCCTCGGGGGCTCCACCTATGCAGTTCCGCCCACGGTGAGCCGCTCGATGCGCAGCGTCGGCTGCCCCACGCCCACCGGCACACTCTGGCCTTCCTTGCCGCACACGCCCACGCCGGTGTCGAGCTCGAGGTCGTTGCCGATCATGCTCACGCGCGTCATGGCCTCGGGGCCGTTGCCGATCAGAGTGGCGCCCTTCACCGGGTAGAGGATCTTGCCGTTCTCCACCCAGAAGGCCTCGCTGGCGGAGAACACGAACTTGCCGCTGGTGATGTCGACCTGGCCGCCGCCGAAGTTGGTGGCATAGAGGCCCTGCTTCATGCTCGCCACGATCTCGTCGCGCGTCTTGTCGCCGGCCAGCATGTAGGTGTTGGTCATGCGCGGCATCGGCAGGTGGGCGTAGCTCTCGCGGCGGCCGTTGCCGGTGGGCTTGACGCCCATCAGCCGCGCGTTGAGGCTGTCCTGGATGTAGCCCTTGAGGATGCCGTCCTCGATGAGCACGTTGCGTTGCGACGCATGCCCCTCGTCGTCGACGTTGAGGCTGCCGCGGCGGTCGGGCAGGGTGCCGTCGTCGAGCACGGTCACGCCGCGGGCGGCCACGCGCTGGCCGACGCGGCCGCTGAAGGTGCTGCTGCCCTTGCGGTTGAAGTCGCCCTCCAGGCCGTGGCCCACGGCCTCGTGCAGCAGCACGCCGGGCCAGCCGGGGCCCAGCACCACGGTCATCTCGCCGGCCGGGGCCGGGCGGCTTTCCAGGTTGGTGAGCGCGGCGCCCACCGCGTGGTCGACGTACTGCGCGATCACGGCGTCGGTGAAGTAGCCCAGGCCGAAGCGGCCGCCGCCGCCGCCGTTGCCGACCTCGCGCCGCAACTCGCCGTTCACCGTCTGCTCGGCGATCACGGTCACGTTCAGCCGCACCAGCGGCCGCACGTCGGCGGCGCGCGTGCCGTCGGCGCGCGCCACCAGCACCACGTCGTACTCGGCGCCCACGCTGGCCATCACCTGCACGACGCGCGGGTCCTTCGCGCGGGCGAGCTTCTCGACCTTCTCGAGCAGCGCCACCTTCTGCGTGCTGTCGAGCGTGCCGATGGGGTCCATCGGCGCGTAGAGCAGCCGGCTCTTCGCCACCCGGGGGGTGCGCGCGAGCTTCACGCGGCGCTGCTGGCCGGCGGCGGCGATGGTGCGCACGGTGCGTGCGGCGTCCATCAGCGCCTCGGGCGAGAGGTCGTCGCTGTAGGCGAAGGCGGTCTTCTCGCCGGCCACGGCGCGCACGCCCACGCCCTGGTCGATGCTGAAGCTGCCGCTCTTGACGATGCCCTCCTCCAGGCTCCAGCCCTCGTGGCGCGTGGTCTGGAAGTACAGGTCGGCGTCGTCGACCCGGTGCTCGCCGATCAGCGCCAGCGCCTGCGACAGCGTGGCTTCGGACAGGCCGAAGGGCTCCAGCATCAGCTGCTGCGCCACGGCCAGGCGCTCGAGGGTGGGTTCGCGGGAGATCATCGTCGGGGCCTTCGTTGCGGGGCGTCGATTCATTCTAGGAGCCGCTCCGAGGCCCTGCCCGCGGCAGCCTCGCGCCGCGCCGCTCGCGGTGCGAAGGTCCGCTCATCGACGCATAGCGGCCGTCCGGAGCGGGTAAGCTGTGCACCGCGGGGCTAAGGGTTTCTGTGCCGCTGCGCGCTCGCGAAGAGAGGCAGGAGACGTCAGCATGATCGACGAGAGGCGTCCCCCGCCGCAAGAGACCGCGCGTTCATGACGCGATCGATCCACCCTGCCTTGCTCGTCGGCTCGGGGTTGATGCTCGGTGTCATGACGCTGTCCGCCCTGGGGTGGGTCAGGGTGCATCGGCCTGCGGTCATCGGCCCGCCTGGGACCGCCGAGCACACCCTTTCGCTCGTGGTCTGGCTGCTGGTCCTGGCGACCTATTTCGTGGCGATCCCTGCCGCGCTTGCCCTGTCCGCACGTTCGCCGGCGGGTGTTGCATGGCCCGTCCGCGAGGCCCTTTGCCTCGCCGCCGCGGCAGCGGTCGGCCCGCTCGTCGTCTTCCTGGCGGAAGACGCGCCGCGCTGGCTTGCCGGCGATGATCTCTTCGGTCGCCTGCCCGGATTCGTCTCCCCCGACGTCGCGATGGTCGTCCTGTGTCACCTGCTCGCCACGGTCGCGTACGTCGGCGCCGTCGCTCGGATGATCGGCGCATGGCGGGCGGGATCGTGGAGCAGGTTCGTCGCGGCGGCCCTGGTGACGCTCGCGTGCGCGGTCGCGGTGTTCCTGGTGACCTGGGGCATCCTGTACTTCGAGTGACCGCGCGCGATACCGGCGCGCCCTCACCGGGTGGACGGCGTCCTCACCGAGTGGACGGCGCCTTCGCCGCGGACGACTGGCGCGTCGTGCCACCGTCGCGCGCGAAGACGACGCGGCCAGGCCTGAAGGGAATGGCGCGGCCGACCCCCACCTGCCCGACGGTGGTGTCGCCCCAGCCGAGCAGCGTCCCGTCCGCCCGGATCGCGAAGGAGACCCGTTCGCCCGCCGCAACCGAGACGAAGTCCGACCCGATCCGCAGCGGCGCGCCGCCGCCGTGCGACGGGTCGCGCGCCGGGCCGACCGGGAGACCGGGCACGTCGCCCCAGGCCCACACACTGCCGTCGCGGCCGACCGCGAGGGCATAGCTGGCCGAGACGGCGATCGCGGCATAGCCGTGACCGAGTTCGACGGACGCGGTCGCATCGACCGGCTCGCCGGGCCGGGCGGGGGGAAGCGCGGCGTGCGAGCGATCTCCCCATGCGTGCAGCGTTCCGTCGGACCGAAGGCCGAAGTAGGTCGAGCGGACCTTCACGATGCGGACATGGCCCTGCCTGCCCAGGGCGCGCAGCGTTGGCGTGTCGTGCCGCCACCCCTCGTCGAGCTCCCACCAGGCGCCCTCGCGATCGACGAGCAGGATCGCGCCGTTGTCGGCGAAGACCTCGGCAAACCCCGTCCCGAGCTTCACCGGTCGACCGAAGCCGGCCCAGGGGGGCCATCCGCCGGCAAGGCATTTGGGGTTCTCGACGCCCCAGCGCCACAGCGTCCCATCGGCGGCGAGCGCGTACGAGGCGGAGATGCCGGCGGCGATCCGCTGGATCCGCCTGGCGAGGATCGCCGGGCGGTGGCTCGCCGCCGCCGGGTCGGGGCGGCCGAGTTGACCGCAGTCGTTGGCGCCCCATCCGAGGAGCGTGCCGTCGCGCCGCAGCGCGAGGCTGTGTGCCGCTCCCGCCGCCACCGACGTGACGCGCCCCAGCAGGCGGACCGGCCGGCCGACGACCGCCGTTCCCGGGTCGAGGCCGACCTGGCCCGCGCTGTTGTAGCCCCAGGCCCGGACCCGCCCGTCCTCTCCGAGTGCCATGGCATGCCGCCGCCCGGCCGCGACGGCGCGCAGCTTCGTGCCGACGACGGTGGGCGGCGCGACGGTCCATGGCGCCCAGTACTTCCACACATCGGTACTCCACGACTCGAAGTGGTCCCCCCAGAACCAGACCCTGCCGTCCCTGTGCAGGGCGACGCGGTGCTGGGCGCCCTGCGCCGAGACGTCGACGAAGCCGTCGCCGATCCTCACCGGCTGCGGACGCGCCGCCGCGGCGCCGTCACCCAGGGGGGCCGAGTCAGGGTAGCCCGTTCCCCACGCCCACAGGCCGCCCTCACGGTCCACAGCTATCGATTGCCCGCGCGGGGTCGTGCGTAGCACCTTCACGTCGAGCGCGCCCGGAGGGCCCTCGATCCGCATCGCCTCTGCGTGGCAGGTCACCTCACCCTGTGCGTTTCGCTGGTTCGCGGGCCACACCTGCGGCCGGATCCTCCATCGACTGCCGTCGGCCTTGATCGCGACGTAGCCCTCGATCAGGTCGACGAAGCCATCGCCCACCGGCGACGGCCGATCCGCATTGAACGGGTGATCCCGCGGCCACGTCGGGTCGCGGCCCCAGGCCAGCAGCGTGCCGTCGGCCTTGAGCCCGAGCACGCACGTTCCCCCGACGCCGTCCCAGACCAGTGCACGCCTGAACCCCTCCCCCACGCGCACGAGCCGTGGTGGATCCATGGCGTACTCGGCCTCGCGGCCCTTCGACGGCGGGATCGCGTGCACCGCGGATGTGTACTCCGCCCACAGGCTGCCATCCTGTCCGACCGCGACGACGCCGGACTGCAGGCTCGCTGCACTGGCGTGGACGAAGCCCTCGCCAATCTGGCGGATCAAGGGAATCGGGTAACTGCGCCCGGTGCCGAAGCCACTGCCGCCACGCGCCAATTCGCGGGTGGAGCGCGCGTAGCGAACCTCGCCCCAGGACCACAAGGAGCCGTCGCGCTTGATCGCCACTGCCGTTTCGGGGCCGGCGAAGACCGACGCGAAGCCGACGCCCAGACGGACCGGCGCTGCCTTGTGCTGCTCCGTGCCATCGCCCAGTTCCCCGAAGCGATTCTGGCCCCAGGCCCAGAGCTCTCCTTTCGCCGTGACCACGAAGCTGCGGTCGCGGGCGGTGGCCAGCGAGTTGCGCGCGATCGGCAATCGCGCGCCCGCGGCGCCGGGCCCGTCCGTCGTCACGCGCGCGTCGGCTGGCGCCGCGACCTGCGGCGCGTACATCGCCGAGGAGCAGGGTGCCGCGATCAGCTCGGTGCCGAACCATCGCAGGAGCCGGAACTCGACCGCCTCGCCAGTGGCGAGGTCGATGCGCCTGCCGTCGCCGTGGGAGTTCCCGATCCAGCGATGGGTGGGCGAGCCGCCGACGGTCTCGAGCCAATCGTCGCCGTCGGCGACCAGCGCGCGCTCGACGGCGTCCGAGGTCCGGTAGTAGGCGCGCCGACCGCCGCGCTCGATGCAGACCATGATGACGTGCTGCCCGAGCACCCCCTGACTGATGCCGGCCATCTCACGGTGGTTCAGGCCTGGGAGGGGGGAAGCGAACGACAACGATGCAGCTGCCGCGGACAGGACCGCTGCCAGCGCACGGTGAAGGAAGCTTCGCGAGTGCGGAAGAGCGTTGGCAGGCACGACACGAATTCGGTGGAGACGGTCCGTTCGGGCCGAAGCGCAGCCATGTCGCGTCCGGCCGACGGAGCCCTGCTCGATGAAGCCAGGACGGCTGAGCGGAGGAGTCATCTTCGGGCCCGTGACGTCGATGTGGTTCACTGCACTCTAACGAGGGCCTGGCCGTCCGATGAATGCTCGATTCCGTCGAGCGTACCAACGTAGTCCGGCTGCGCGAGCCTCGCGCGGCGCACGCGCCCCTACCCTTGCCAGACGCTAGAGAGTGGGTTCGCGGGAGATCATCGTCCGGGTCTTCCCGCCATTGCCTTCATGGCGGGGCGTCGATTCATTCTAGGAGCCGCTCCGAGGCCCTGCCCGCGGCAGCCTCGCGCCGCGCCGCCCAGATCGTGGCCGCGGTGATGAGCGCGCCGCCCAGCAGCGTGGTGGCCGTGGGCACGTCGGCGAACAGCGCGAAGCCCAGCAGCGCCGACCACAGCAGTTCCAGGAACTTCAGCGACTGCGTGGCCGAGATGTCGGCGCCGCGGAAGCTGCGCGTCAGGCAGTAGTGGCCGCCGCTGCCCAGGGCGCCGCACAGCAGGAAGCCGGCCCACTGCCAGGCCGTGGGCCACTGCCAGGCCCACAGCCCCAGCGGCAGGCTGAACAGCGTGACGGTGAGCGCCTGCCAGAACACGATGACGCCGGTGGACTCGCTGCGCGTGAGCACCTTGGTGATCAGGAACGAGGCCGCGAACACCGGCGCCGAGGCCAGCATCATCAGATGCGCCGCGCCGCTGCCGCGCCCGCCGGCGGCGGCCCACAGCGCCGGCCCCAGCACCACCAGCACCCCCGCGAAGCCCAGGCCGGTGGCCACCCAGCGCTCCCAGCGCATCGGCTCCTTCAGGAACCACCAGGCGCCGAGCATGATGAAGATGGGCGTGGTGAAGCCGATGGCCGTGGTGTCGGCCAGCGGAATGTGCGGCAGCGCCAGGAACCACAGCACCAGGCCCAGCGTGTGCACGGCGCCCCGCCACAGCTGCCCCGCGGGGCTCTGCGGCCGGTAGGCGGCCACGCCGTGGCGCAACAGCCAGGGCAGCAGCACGATGAAGCCGAACAGGTAGCGCAGGAACTGCGTCTGCATCGGGTCGAGCTGCAGCGCCAGCAGCCGCATCAGCGCGTTGAGCACCGTGAATACCAGTCCCGCCGCGGCGGCCCACAGCAGCGCCCGCACGGCGGCCGGCCGGCCCCGCAGGTGGCGCGCGATCGCGGCCACCATGCCGCTCAGTCCCCGCCCTCGTCGCCCGCGTCGCCCGCGTCGCCGCGGCGGCGCAGCGCCTCGGCGTACAGGCGCTTGCGCGGCAGCCCGGTGATGGTGGCGGCCAGCGCCGCGGCCTGCTTCAGCGGCAACTCGGCCAGCAGGGTGTCGAGCACGTGCAGCGCCGCCGGCGGCAGCGCGTCGGCCGGCACGGCCGTGGGGGGCTGCGCGTGCAGCACGAGCGCGAACTCGCCGCGCTCGCCGTGCGGCAGCGTGGCCAGGTGGGCGGGCCAGGCGCCGGCCGGGCGGGTGGCGATGCTCTCGAACTGCTTGGTGAGCTCGCGCGCCACCGTCAGCGGCCGCGCCGGGGCGGCCGCGGCCAGCGCCGCCAGCAGCGCGGCGATGCGGTGCGGGGCCTCGAACAGCACCTGCGTGCGCGCGTCGGCGGCGGCGGCGGCCACGGCGGCCTCGCGCTCGGCGCCCCGGGCCGGCAGGAAGCCGGCGAAGACGAAGCCGTGGCCCAGCGTGTCGCCGGCCGCGCTCAGCGCTGCCAGCGCGCTGCTGGCGCCAGGCAGCGGCACCACCGGGTGGCCGGCGGCGGCCGCGGCGGCGACCACGCGCGCGCCGGGGTCGCTGACGGCGGGCGTGCCGGCATCGCTGACCAGCGCCACGCGCTCGCCGGCGGCCAGCCGCGCCAGCACGGCCCCGCTGGCCTCGGCCTCGTTGTGCGCGTGCAGCGCGATCAGCGCCAGCGACGGCCGCTGCAGCCCGTAGGTCTGCAGCAGCGCGCCGGCCACGCGCGTGTCCTCGCAGGCCACGGCGTCCACCAGCGACAGCACGTGCAGCGCGCGCAGCGTGATGTCGGCCAGGTTGCCGATGGGCGTGGCCACGACGTAGAGTGCGCCGCGCTCGTGGCGCTGCGCGCCGGCCAGCGCGGCGGCCGCGGCGTGCAGCAGGGAGGGGTCGGTGGCAGGCAAGACGGCGGCCGCTTCGCGCGGCGAGGAAGGCGAGTACCGCGCGCTGCAATGGCTGCAGCGGCAGGGCCTCGTGCTCGTGCAGCGGCATTATCGAGTGGCGCGCGGCCCCGGCGCGCGCGCCGGCGAGATCGACCTCGTCATGCGCGAGCCCGACGGCACCCTGGTCTTCGTGGAGGTGCGTGCCCGCGCCGGCACCGCGCACGGCGGCGCCGCGGCCAGCGTGGGCCTGGCCAAGCAGCGCAGCCTGGTGTTCGCCGCGCGCCACTACCTGGCGCGGCTGGCGCACCTGCCACCGTGCCGCTTCGACGTGGTGGCCATCGACGGCGAGCGGCTCGAGTGGCTGAAGGGTGCCTTCGACGCCGGCTGACGGCCGCCGGGCCGCCCCTGCGCGGCAGGCCAAGGCCTATGATCCCGCGCATGCTCGAACAGCGCATCCAGCAGCACATCTTCGACAGCGCCGACCTGCAGGTGCGCTCGGCCGAGGCGCTGGCCCGCCCCGTGGCCGAGGCGGCCGGTGCGCTGCTGGCCGCCCTCACCGCGGGCGGCAAGGTGCTGGTGGCCGGGAGCGGCGCCGGCGCCGTGCTGGCGCCGCACCTGGCGCGGCTGTTCACCGGCCGCTTCGAGCGCAGCCGGCCGCCGCTGGCGGCGCTGGCGCTGGCCACGCATACGCCCCTGGCGGCGCAGGAGGTGCGCGCGCTCGGCCTGCCCGGCGACGTGCTGCTGTTCATCGACGATGCCGAGCGCGACGGCATCGCCGTCATCACGGCGGCGCAGGCCAAGGACATGACCATCGTCGTGCTGGCCGGCAAGAGCGCGCAGGCGTTCTCGGAACTTCTGGCCGAAACCGATGTCCTCGTCGCATTGCCGCACGAACGCGGCGCCCGCGTCACCGAGCTGCAGCTTCTGGTGCTGCACTGCCTGTGCGACGCGGTCGATTTCCAGTTGATGGGAGACCCCGAATCGTGACCTCGTCCCTGCTCTGGCGGCCCGTGCTGGTTGCCACCCTGGCCCTGCTGTTGACGGGCTGCGCACCGCTGCTGCTGGGTGGCGCTGTCGTCGGCGGCGGGCTGGTCGCCACCGACCGCCGCACCGCCGGCACCCAGCTCGAAGACCAGGGCATCGAGTTCCGCGCCGCCGCGCGCGTGCGCGAGCTGGCCACGCTGGGCCAGATCAGCGTGAACAGCTACAACCGCGTCGTGCTGCTGACCGGCGAGGTGCCCAACGCCGCCGAGCGCGCGCGCGTCGAAGGCGCAGTCGACAAGGTCGAGAACGTGCGCGGCGTCGTCAACGAGCTGGTGGTGGCGGGCAACAGCTCGCTGTCGTCGCGTTCGGCCGACACGGTGCTCGCGACCAAGGTAAAGGCGACGCTGGTCGACGCCCAGGACCTGTCGGCCAACGCCTTCCGCGTGGTGGCCGAGCGCCGCGTGGTCTACCTGATGGGCCGCGTCACCCCGCGCGAGGCCGAGCGCGGCGCCGAGTTGGCCAGCCGCGTGAGCGGCGTGGAGCGGGTGGTCAAGGTGTTCGACCTCATCACCGAGGCGCAGCTGGCCGCCGAGACCGCGCTGCCGCGCGGCGGCGCTCAGGCGCCGGTGCAGGCGGCGCCGGCGCCGCAAGCCGCGTCGGCGCCGGCCCCGGCGCGCTGAAGCCTCAGCGCCCGAGCCGCACGATCAGGCTCGAGGTGTCCCAGCGTTGCCCGCCCCGGGCCTGGATGTCGGCGTAGAACTGGTCCACCAGCGCCGTCACCGGCAGCTGAGCGCCGTTGCGCCGCGCCTCGTCGAGCACCAGGCCGAGGTCCTTGCGCATCCAGTCCACGGCGAAGCCGAACTCGAACCGGCCCTCGAGCATGGTGCGGCCGCGGTTGTCCATCTGCCAGCTCTGGGCCGCGCCCTTGCCGATCACGTCGAGCACCGCGGGCAGGTCCAGCCCCGCGCGCTGCCCGAAGGCCAGCCCCTCGGCCAGGCCCTGCAGCAGGCCGGCGATGCAGATCTGGTTGACCATCTTCGCCAGCTGCCCCGCGCCGCTAGGCCCCAGCAGCGTGCAGGCGCGCGCGTAGGCCATCACCACCGGCCGCGCCGCGGCGAAGGGCTCGGCATCGCCGCCGCACATGACCGTGAGCACGCCGTTCACGGCCCCGGCCTGGCCGCCCGAGACGGGGGCGTCGATGAAGTGCAGGCCTTGCTGCCGCGCCGCGGCGTGCAGCTCGCGCGCCACCGCGGCCGAGGCCGTGGTGTGGTCGACGAAGACGGCACCGGGCTTCATGCCGGCGAAGGCGCCGTCCGGGCCCAGCGTGACGCTGCGCAGGTCGTCGTCGTTGCCGACGCAGGCGCACACCACGTCGGCCCCGGCCGCGGCCTGGCGCGGGGTGGACGCCTGCGCCCCGCCGTGGCCGGCGGCCCAGTCCGCGGCCTTGGCCGCGGTGCGGTTGTACACGGTGACGTCGTGGCCCGCCCGGGCCAGGTGCCCTGCCATGGGGGAGCCCATGACGCCCAGGCCCAGGAAGGCGACGGAACGGGCAGGGGCGGGCGGCGTGGCGGCTGATTCGGTGCTCATGGCGCAATGCTGCCACGGCCGCCGGCGGACGGCAGGTGCTGTGGCGCCGTCACGCCCATGCTCACGTACAGCGCCGTCACGGCCTCGACGCTCAGCTCGGCCCGCGCCACCCAGGCCTCGGGCACGAACATCAGCCCGCCGCCCACCGGCACGGGGGCAGTGGGCACCATCACCGGTACGCAGCGCCGACCGTCCACCAGCACGGGCTCGGCTGTGGTCTGCATCGCCAGCACCACGCAGCCGGGCTCGGCGCGGCCGCCGAAGCTGACCCAAACCGGTTGCATTGCCCGGGCCCCGGATTCGTCGCGCTGCGACAGCAGCGACACGAAGCGCTGGACCAGGTCATAGACGCTGCGCACCAGCGGAATGCGCCGCACGACGGCCTCGACGATGCCGGCTAGGCCGCGCTGAAGACCGAGTTCCACGAGCAGACCCAACAGCAGGATCATCCCGATGATGATGCCCACGCCGACGGCGTAGCCCACGATCTCGGAGCCCGTGACGCCCAGCCCGATGCCGCCGAGCAGCCCGCCGAAGGCGCTGCGCGGGCCCAACCACTGCAGCAGCAGGTTGATGGCCCAGGCAAACACGCCCACGGTGGCTGCCAGGGGCAGCGCCGCGAGGAGCCCGGTGGCGAACAGGCGCAGGAGGTGACGCGTCGCCCGCGTCACACGACCTTCATGTGCTCGGTACCGGCGGCCAGGTCGACGTTGCGCGCGCGGGCGCTCTGCAGCTTGATCTGCAGCCGCAGGTCGTTCACCGAGTCGGCATTGCGCAGCGCGTCTTCGTAGCTCACGTAACGGTTCTCGTACAGGTCGAACAGGCTTTGGTCGAAGGTCTGCATGCCCAGCTCACGGCTGCGCTTCATCAGTTCCTTGATCTCGGCGATCTCGCCCTTGAAGACGAGGTCGCCGATCAGCGGCGTGTTCAGCATGATCTCCACCGCCGCGATGCGGCCGCGGCCGGCCTCGCGCGGCAGCAGGCGCTGGCTGACCAGGGCCTTGAGGTTGAGCGACAGATCCATCAGCAGCTGCTGGCGCCGCTCTTCGGGAAAGAAGTTGATGATGCGGTCCAGCGCCTGGTTGGCGTTGTTGGCGTGCAGCGTGGCCAGGCACAGGTGGCCGGTCTCGGCGAAGGACACCGCGTGCTCCATGGTCTCGCGGTCGCGGATCTCGCCCATGAGGATGACGTCGGGCGCCTGGCGCAGGGTGTTCTTCAGCGCCGCCTCCCAGCTGTCGGTGTCGATGCCGAGCTCGCGCTGCGTGACGATGCAGTTCTTGTGCGGATGCATGAACTCCAACGGATCCTCGACCGTGATGATGTGGCCGAAGCTGTTCTCGTTGCGGTGGTCGACAATGGCCGCCAGCGAGGTGCTCTTGCCCGAGCCGGTGGCGCCGACGAAGATGACCAGCCCGCGCTTGGTCATCGCCACCTCCTTCAGGATCGGCGGCAGGCCCAGGCCGTCGATGGTGGGCAGCGTGGCCGGGATGGTGCGGAACACCAGCCCCACGTGGCCCTGTTGCACGAAGGCGTTGACTCGGAAGCGCCCCACGCCCTGCGGGCTCACGGCGAAGTTGCATTCCTTGGTGCGTTCGAAGTCGGCCGCCTGCTTGTCGTTCATGACCGCGCGCGCCAGAGCCACCGTGTGCTGGCTGGTCAGCGGCTGCGGGCTGACCTTGGTGATCTTGCCGTCGACCTTGATGGCCGGCGGGAAGTCGGCCGTCAGGAAGAGGTCGGAGCCACCGCGGGTGATCAACAGCCGCAGAAGATCATTAACGAATTTCGATGCCTGATCACGTTCCATCACAGGCCCCCAGGCTGCGCGCGACGCCTTGCAGGCGCCGTGCTCGCCACCCCCCGAGGGGGCTCGAACCGGACCGGTAGACCCGGATCCGGTTCGGTGTCTCGATTCCGTGCTGCATGGTGGTCATCCTGGGAAGTTTTCGGGGGTCTTGGCCTTGGCGCGGGCCTCGGCTGGACTGATGAGGTTGCGGCGGACGAGATCTGCCAGATTCTGGTCCAGAGTCTGCATGCCGAGGTTCTGGCCGGTCTGGATGGAGCTGTACATCTGCGCGATCTTGTTCTCGCGGATGAGGTTCTTGATGGCGCTGGTGCCGAGCATGATCTCGTGCGCGGCCACCCGGCCGGAGCCGTCCTTCAGCCTGCACAGGGTTTGCGAGATCACGGCGACGAGGGACTCGGAGATCATCGCGCGCACCATTTCTTTTTCGGCCGCCGGGAACACGTCGACGACGCGGTCGATGGTTTTCGCGGCGCTGCTGGTGTGCAGCGTGCCGAACACCAGGTGGCCGGTTTCGGCGGCGGTGAGCGCCAGGCGGATGGTCTCCAGGTCGCGCAGCTCGCCCACCAGGATGGCGTCGGGGTCCTCGCGCAGCGCGCTGCGCAGCGCGTTGTTGAACGACAGCGTGTGCGGGCCGACCTCGCGCTGATTGATCAGGCACTTCTTGCTTTCGTGGACGAACTCGATGGGGTCCTCCACCGTGAGCACGTGGCCGTACTCGCTCTCGTTGAGGTGGTTCACCATCGCCGCCAGCGTCGTGCTCTTGCCGCTGCCGGTGGGGCCGGTGACCAGCACCAGCCCGCGCGGCTTGAGCGCCAGCTCGGCAAAGACACGTGGCGTGCCCAGCTGTTCGAGCGTGAGGATCTTGCTGGGAATGGTGCGGAACACGGCGCCCGGGCCGCGACTCTGATTGAAGGCGTTGACACGGAAGCGCGCCAGACCCTGGATCTCGAACGAGAAGTCGCACTCCAGCGTGTCCTCGTAGTGCTTGCGCTGGGCGTCGTTCATGATGTCGTAGATCATCGCGTGCACCTGCTTGTGGTCCAGGGCTTCGATGTTGATGCGCCGCACGTCGCCGTGCACGCGGATCATGGGGGGCAGGCCGGCCGACAGGTGCAGGTCGGAGGCCTTGTTTTTGACGGAAAAGGCCAGCAGCTGGGTGATGTCCATGCGGAGTGGGGGTTCTCGGCCGGTTTGGCCGGAATCTGGGCGGTTTAGCCTCGAGGGATTATGGAGACCATCGGAACGCGGCTGCAAGCCGTCAGGGCGCGCATCGCCCGCGCCTGTCACCAGGCTGGCCGCGATGCCAACAGCGTCACGCTGCTGGCCGTCAGCAAGGGTTTCGGGCCCGAGGCCGTGCGCGCGGCGTACGCCGCCGGCCAGCGGGCTTTCGGCGAAAACTACGCGCAGGAGGCGCTGGCCAAGATGGAGGGGCTGGCCGACCTGCGGTCGCGGACCGAGTGGCACTTCATCGGCCCGCTGCAGAGCAACAAGACACGCCCGGTGGCCGAGGTCTTCGACTGGGTGCACTCGGCGGATCGGCTCAGAATCGCGCAGCGCCTGGCCGAGCAGCGCCCGGCGTGGTTGCCGCCGCTGAACCTGTGTCTCCAGGTCAACGTCAGCGGCGAGGCGTCCAAGAGCGGGGTCGCGCCGCCCGAGCTGCCGGCGCTGGCCGAGGCGGTGGCCGCCCTGCCGGCATCACGCGTGCGCCTGGCCGGGCTGATGAGCATCCCCGAGCCCAGCGCCGACGGCGCTGCACAGCGCGCCGCGCACCGCCGGTTGCGCGAGCTGCGCGACGAGCTGCGGGCGCGCGGCCTGGTGCTGGACACGCTGAGCATGGGCATGAGCGGCGACCTCGAGGCCGCCATCGCCGAGGGCAGCACCCTCGTTCGGGTGGGTACCGCGATTTTCGGCGCACGCTGAGCCGGGGCGCCCCGGTCGGGCGTCTGGCCCCCGGCATTCCGCCCGCCGGCCTGCCCGCGGGCGCTCAAGTTGGGGCCCCGGGCGGTCGAAAACCGCGTGGACATGTCACCTCGCGCGCCCCCTTCATCGCCAGCCCCCGCCGGTCCGTTGCGCCGCCTGCACGCGGCGCTGATGCCCGACTACAACCGGTCCGCCACCTGTTATTGGTGGTCCATGATGTCGGGCGGACTGGTGGCGCTGGGGGTGGCCCTGGCTCATGTGGGGGCTCAGCCGGCCCAGGTCGGGCTGCAGGTGCTGGCCTGCACGGCCGTGGCCATGCTCTCCGCCTTGTTCCCTGTGCGCATCCCGGGCGTGAAGACCAGCTTTGCGGCTGGCGAGACCTTCGTCTTTCTGCTGCTGCTGCTGCACGGCCCGGCCGCCGCGGTGGTGGCTGCCGCGGGCGAGGCCTTCGTCGGCTCGTATCGCGCCAGCAAGCGCTGGACCAGCCGGCTCGGCTCTCCCGCCATGGCCGCGCTGGCCATGGGCTCGATGGGCGTGCTGCACGAGCGGTTGATCAGCCTGGTGCCGGGATCGGCGCCCCTGCTGATCATCGGCACCATCCTCTTCTCGCTGGCCTACTTCCTGGTCAACGCCATCCTGATCGGAGCCGTCCCCCATCTCAAGCGCGGCGGCAGGCTGCTGAAGCTGAAGGTGTTCGACAGCTTCGGCTGGGTCAGCGTGCCATTTGCGGGCAGCGCCGCCCTGGCCGCGCTGCTGTACCTCGTGTACCTGCAGTCGGGCGTGGGGGTGCTTGCGGCCATCGTGCCGATCCTGGGCATGCTGCTGGCCACGCTGCACTACTTCTTCCGCCAGCAGGAGGCCGCCGAGGCCGCGCGCACCGCCAGCGCCGAGGCCGCCGAGCGCGAGCGCGAGCTGGCCGAGCGGCACGTGCGCGAGCTCGAGGCCAGCGAGCGCCGCTTCCACAGCGCCTTCACCCACGCCAGCATCGGCATGGCGCTGTTGGCCTTCGACGGCCGCATCCTGCAGGCCAACGAGGCGCTGCAAACGCTGATGGGCCGCGACCGCGACGAGCTCGTGGGCTCTGCCTTCCCGGACCTGGCACTCGACGACGAACGTGCGCAGCTGCAGGAGCGGTTGGGACTGGCGAACGACCGCGAGTTCGAGGGTTTTGCGCTGGAGCTGCGCTGCCGCCATCGCGACGGCCACGCCGTCTGGGTGTCCGCTCACTGCAGCTTCTTCAGCGAGCCCGGCTCGGGCGTCCCCTGTCTGATCCTGCAGGTGCAGGACATCACCGCTCGGCGCAAGGCCGAGCAGGACCTGCACCACATGGCCTTCCACGACGCCCTGACCGGCCTGCCCAACCGCCGCCGCTTCCACGAGCTGCTGGAGCATGCCGTGGCCGCGCACCAGGCCGCCTCCGACGCTGGCGAGGGCGGCACCGACTATGCCGTGATGTTCCTGGACTTCGACCGCTTCAAGCTCATCAACGACAGCCTGGGCCACGACGCCGGCGACGTGTTCCTCGTGCAGGTAGCCTCGCGCATCGTCGAGCACCTGCGGCCACACGACGTGGTGGCGCGGCTGGGGGGCGACGAGTTCGCCGTGCTCGTGCGCCGCGTTGACGGCGAGCGCACCGTGGTCGCGCTGGCCGAACGGCTGATGGACGCGCTCAAGCGTCCCTTCCTCGTGGCCGGCACTGAGCTGAGTACCAGCGCCAGCGTCGGCATCACCTTCAGTGCCCTCGGGTACACCAGCGCCGAGGCGGTGCTGCGCGACGCCGACACGGCCATGTACAAGGCCAAGGGCGCGGGGAAGGCGCGCTACGCGCTGTTCGACGCCAGCCTGCACACCGAGGTGGCCGACCGGCTGCGCCTGGAGGGCGAGCTGCGCCGCGCCATCGACGATGGCCGCCTGTCGGTGGCCTACCAGCCGGTGTACGAGTTGCCCCGCGGCGAGGCCGCCGCGCCGCGCCTGGCCGGCTTCGAGGCCCTGGTGCGATGGAGCCACCCGGTGGACGGCGCCATCGCGCCCGGTCGCTTCTTGCCCATCGCCGAGGAAGCCGGGCTGATGGTGCACGTCACCGACTTCGTGCTGCACTGCGCCTGCCGCCAGCTCAAGGCCTGGCACGCAACCTCGCCCAAGCACGCGAACCTGACGATGAACGTCAACGTGTCGGGCCACGACGTCGCCCACCCGGCCCTCGTGGCGCGGGTGTCGCGCGCGCTGGTGGAGTCGGGCGTGTCGTCGCGCCACCTGTGCATCGAGCTCACCGAGAACATCCTGATGTCGCGCTTGGAAGGCGCCCTGGGCACGCTGACCGAGCTCAAGCAGCTGGGCGTGCTGCTGGCCATCGACGACTTCGGCACCGGCTACTCGAGCCTGTCGCATCTGTCGACGCTCCCGCTGGACTGCTTGAAGATCGACCGCAGCTTCGTGGCACGGCTGGGTGCCGGCCAGGCCGAGGAGGCCGTGGTGCGCTCCATCGTGCTGCTGGGCAGCAGCCTGGACAAGCTCGTGGTGGCCGAGGGCATCGAGACGCCCGAGCAGCTGCAGCGCCTGCGCCGCCTGGGCTGCCGTCACGGGCAGGGCTATCTGCTGGGCCGGCCGCAGACGCCCCAGGAGCTGTCCGCGGTGCTCGACGCGGAGCCGGCCACCAAGGCGCTGCGCGCCGCCACGTCACCGGCACCGAGGAGGAGCGCGACGTTCCACTGATTCGAGTCCCGCCGTCAGCCGGGCCCCCGGCGAACGAGCGGCTCGAGGCCGCCGGCGCCAAGGCGCACCTGCGCGAGCTCGAGCGCAGCGAGCGCCACTTGTTTCAGCGCCGGGCGGCGTTCATCACCGCCATGCCGGCCACGGCCAGCGCCCCGCCCGCCAGCAGCGAGGGCTGCAGCGGCTCGCCCAGCACCAGCGCCGAACTGGCCACGCCGAACACCGGCACCAGGCTGATGTAGGCCGCGGCGCCGCCGGCGCCCAGCGCGGCCACGCCGTCGAAGTACCAGGCGTAGGCCAGCACCGTGGCCCCGGCGGCCAGGAACACCAACGCCGCCCACACCGGCGGCGGCGCGTGCAGCGGCGCGGCCAGCGCCGCCGGCCCCTCCACCGCCAGCGCCGCGCCCAGCAGCAGCGCCGTGCCCGCACCCGCGGTGACGGTGGTGGTGGTGAGGGTGTCGATGCCGGCCAGCAGCCGCCGGCCCATCAGCGTGTAGCCCACCCAGCAGGCCACGCAGCCCAGCAGCAGCCACTCGCCCAGGCCCAGGGCGCCGCCGAACAGCCGCCAGGGCTCGCCGCGCGTCAGCACCGTGGTCGCGCCCAGCACCGCCAGCGCCATGCCGGTGGCGATGCGCGCGTTCAGCCGCTCGCCGAACAGCCAGGCCGCGATCAGCGTGGTGAACACCGGGTTGACGGTGACGATCAGCGCCGCGCGGCTGGCCGGCACGTGCTGCAGGCCCCACATGAAGAAGGCCGTGTAGCCGAACACGCCCACCGCCCCGGCCGCCGCCAGGCCTAGCCACTGCCGCCGCGACAAGGCCGCCAGCGGCGCGAGCCCGCGCCGCGCCAGCAGCCACCACAGCGCGAACAGCAGCATCGCCAGCAAGAAGCGCCAGGCGCCGCTGCTCAGCGGCGGCAGACCCTGCGCCAGCACGCGCCCGGCCGGCCACGAGGCGCCCCACAGCGCCGCCATGCCCAGCAGCTTGAGGTGCACGCCGGCCGCGGCCGGCGTGCGCAGCGCGCTCAGCGCACCAGCAGCACCGGCGTGCCGCAGTGCGCCAGCACCTTGGTGGCCACCGAGCCGAGCACCAGGTTCTTCAGCGTGCCGTGGCCGTGCGAGCCCATCACGACGAGGTCGAACTTGCCCTTGGTGGCGGTGTCGGCGATGACGTCGGCCGCCGGGCCGACCTTGCCCACGAACTCGGCCTTGATGCCCTGCTTGCCGAAGAAGCTGCGGATGGGCTTGAACACCTTGTCGGCGCTCTCGTCGTAGTAGCCCTTGAGCGTGGCCTTGTCGAGCACGGCCGCAGCGCGCGGCGGCACGGCGGGCACCGCGGTGATCACCGTGTACTGGTGCTGCCCGCCGAGCCAGTCGTCGTGCGCGGCCAGGTAGGCCAGCATCTTCTTGGTGAACGAACTGCCGTCGGCGGCGACGAGGATCTTCATGGGGCCTTCTCCTGCTGGGGATCGCGGGTGTGCGTCCAGGGCCCGGAGTGTCGCATCGGCGCGCCACCCGGCCGCTTGACCCTGCTCAGACCGAGACCGCCTTCAGGGCGTCGAAGCCCGCGTCCTCGCCCTTCTTCGCCAGGCCGCGGGCCTGGCTGAGCACGCGCGCGGGGGCGCGGCCCGCGCGCGCCACGGTGTAGTCGTGGCGGCAGTGCAGGTGGCCGTGCAGCCACAGGTCGGCGCGCGGGATCAGGTCGTCGTCGGCGTTGCAGAAGCTGGCGGTGCCGGGCTGCGGGCCGTAGCGCGGGTCGGCGCTCTTCAGGCTGGGGGCGAAGTGCGTGACGACCACGGTGCGGGCGACCCCCGGGGCCGGCCGTTCGAGCTGCGCGGCCAGCCACTCGCGGCAGCGCAGGCCTTCCTCGCGCACGGCGGCGGCGTCGAAGGGGCGGCCGTGGCGCGTGGCCTTCATCACGCGCTGGAAGTAGGCTGCGGCGCGCTCGGCGCGCGGGCGCTGCGCGGCGCCGAAGAGGTCGAAGTCGCTCCAGCGCGTGGTGCCCAGGAAGCGCATCACGCGGCCATCGGCGGCCACGTGGCGGTGCTCTCCGCGCTCCAGGAACACGAAGCCCAGCTGCTCGACGAAGCGGCGGAAGTCGTGCAGCGCCTCGTCGACGTCGCGGCCGTCGAACTCGTGGTTGCCCGCCACCACCAGCACCGGCACCGGCCAGCCGCGGAAGCGCTGGTAGCCGGCCCAGGTGCTGTCGATGTCGCCCGCCAGCACCAGCAGCTCGGCGCCGGGTGCGGGCTCGGGGTCGAAGGCCTCGGTCTCGAGGTGGAGGTCGGACAGCAGCTGCAGCTTCACGCGGCCGATGCTGCCACGGCGCGGACCGTCAGAGCTTCTCGAGCCGCGCCTCGATCTGCTCCTTGGTGGCGGGCAGCGCGGCCGGCAGCTTGCTCTCGAGCTGCCGGAACAGCTCGGTGTGCAGCACGAGCTCCTGCTGCCAGGCGGCCTTGTCGATGCCGATCGCGGCCGCGAACTGCTCGCGCGTGAAGGCCAGCCCGTCCCAGCGCAGGTCTTCGAAGCGCGGGCTGGTGCCGAAGACGTTCTCGGCACCCTGCGCCGTGCCCTCGATGCGGCCGACCAGCCACTCCAGCACGCGCATGTTCTCGCCGTAGCCCGGCCAGACAAACTGGCCGTCGGCGCCCTTGCGGAACCAGTTGACGCAGTAGATCTTCGGCAGCGTCGCGCCGCCGGCGGCGAGCCGTTCGCCCAGGTTGAGCCAGTGCTGCATGTAGTCGGCCATGTGGTAGCCCACGAAGGGCAGCATGGCGAAGGGGTCGCGGCGCACGGTGCCGTTGCCGCCGGCCATCGCGGCCGTGGTTTCGCTGCCCATGGTGGCGGCCATGTACACGCCTTCGACCCAGCTGCGCGCCTCGGTCACCAGCGGCACGGTGGTGCTGCGGCGGCCGCCGAAGATGAAGGCGTCGATGGCCACGCCTTCGGGGTTGTCCCACTCGGGGTCGAGCACCGGGTTGGCGGTGGCTGCCACGGTGAAGCGGGCGTTGGGGTGCGCGGCCGGTCTTGGTTTCCCGTTCTCGCCGGTTTCTTTGGCGAGCGCCGGCGTCCAGTCGCGGCCCTGCCAGTCGACCAGGTGCGCCGGCGGCTGCTCGGTCATGCCCTCCCACCAGACGTCGCCGTCGTCGGTGAGCGCCACGTTCGTGAAGATCGTGTCGGTCTTCAGCGAGGCCATGCAGTTGGGGTTGGTGTGGTCGTTGGTGCCCGGCGCCACGCCGAAGTAGCCCGCCTCGGGGTTGATGGCGTACAGGCGCCCGTCGCCGTGCGGCTTGATCCAGGCGATGTCGTCGCCGATGGTCGTGACCTTCCAGCCCTCGTAGCCGGGGGGCGGCACGAGCATGCTGAAGTTGGTCTTGCCGCAGGCGCTGGGGAAGGCCGCGGCGACGTGGACCTTGCGGCCGGCGGGCGTGGTCACGCCCAGGATCAGCATGTGCTCGGCCAGCCAGCCCTGGGCGCGGCCCATGGTGGAGGCGATGCGCAGCGCGAAGCACTTCTTGCCCAGCAGCGCGTTGCCGCCGTAGCCCGAGCCGTAGCTCCAGATCTCGCGCGTCTCGGGATAGTGGACGATGTACTTGGTGGGGTTGCAGGGCCAGGGCACGTCTTTCTGCCCGGCGGCCAGGGGCGCGCCCACGGTGTGCACGCAGGGCACGAAGTCGCCGTTGTCGCCCAGCACGTCGAGCGCGCCGCGGCCCATGCGCGTCATCGTGCGCATGCTCACGGCGACGTAGGGGCTGTCGGTGAGTTCGACGCCGATGTGGGCGATGTGGCTACCCAGCGGGCCCATGCTGAAGGGCACGACGTACATCGTGCGGCCGCGCATGGCGCCTTTGAACAGCGCCGGTGTTCCGTCGGGGCGGCCGGTCTGCAGCAGCTCGCGCATTTCGCGCGGATCCATCCAGTGGTTGGTGGGGCCGGCGTCGTCCTTGGTGGTGCTGCAGATGAAGGTGCGGTCTTCGACCCGGGCAACGTCAGAGGCGTCGCTGCGCGCCAGGAAGCTGCGCGGGCGCTTCACCGGATCGAGTTTCATCAGGGTACCGGCGGCCACGAGCTGCTCGGTCAGGCGCTGGTATTCCTCGGCGCTGCCGTCGCACCAATGGACGCTGTCGGCTTCGGTGAGCGCGGCGATCTGCGCCACCCACTCGACGAGGTGGGCATGCCGGACGTACGGAGGCACGTTCAGGCGCAGCCCTTCCATCGCGGGACGGTTCATGGAGGATCCAATCATGCTGAAGTGAGAAGAACGGGTATCCGGCATGGGGCGAGCGTCGCGCGGGAGGCTCGCCCCATGCCGGCTGGGCCGAGGATTGTCGAACCACTGTAACCAGCCCGTAACCACCTGGGGTCGGGGCCTCATGCAAGATCCGCATGCGTCGATGCAAGGGGTGGCCCGCGGGCGCCGCACTGGGGGCAGGCCCTAGCATCGACAGGCCATGAGCGCCCCTGCACCGGCCGCCGCCACCATCGTCCACGTCTGCGTGGGGCCGTCGCGGGCGGTGGCCATCGCGGGCCGCCGCGTGGCCACCGCCATCGCCAAGCAGCCGGTGGCCGGCCGCGTGGCCGTGGGCCCGCTGGGCCTGGCCGGTGACGAGCAGGCGGACCTCGCGCGCCATGGCGGCCTCTCGAAGGCGGTCTATGCCTACCCGCAGGCCCACCTGGCCTTCTGGCAGACCGTGCGCGCGCAGGCCCGCCAGGCGCTGTGGGACGAGCCCGTGCCACCGGGCCTGTTCGGCGAGAACCTGCTGCTGGCCGGCCTGCGCGAGCAGGACCTCTGGATCGGCGACCGCCTCGCCGGCCCCGACGCCACCTTCGTGGTCAGCGAGCCGCGCACGCCCTGCTTCAAGTTCGAGGCCGCGATGGGCTTCGCGCAGGCCGGCCGGCTGATGGCCGACAGCGGCTTTTGTGGCGTCTACCTGGCCGTGCTGCACCCCGGCAGCGTGGCCGCGGGCGACGTGCTGCGGCTGGAGCCGGGCCCGCGCGAGGTGAACCTGCGCGAGCTGTTCCGCGCCCGCATGGGGCGCGGCTGAGCCGCCGGCATCAGGCCGCGGGCGGCAGCGTCGGGTAGTCGGTGTAGCCCGGCGCGCCGCCCCGCTGCGCGGGCTCTGGTCGTGCCCGGCGGGCGGTTCCCGCCGCTCAGCCAGACCGCAGACTGGTCTGCAGCCGGCACACAAGCCCAGCCGCAGCCCGCTTCAGGGCTCGCCGACCAAGGTACTGCGTGCGGGCTGCACGCCGCCAGGGCGCAGCGACTCGCTCATGATCAGGCCCTCGCTCATCACCAGGCCCTCGCTCAGGATCAGGCCTTCACTCATCACCAGGCCCTCGCTCAGGATCAGGCCTTCACTCATCACCAGGCCCTCGCTCAGGATCAGGCCCTGGGCGGCCAGTGTGACGCCCAGGCCAAGGGTCTTGCCGCTGCTGGCCCAGGAGGACAGAGTCGCTGTCGGGGTGAACAGCCCGGTGCGGCCCAACAAAGACGAGGTGCCAGCCAGCTCGCCAACGGTGATTGCACCCGGCGTCACCAGCATCAGCGGTTGCGTCCACCGGACTGTCCACAGGCGCGGAACGGGCGCGCCGCTCTGATCCTTGGCCGACACGAGGGTCACCACCTGCACCCCGTGCGGTGTCCACTGCACGCGCGGGTCGTAGAACTGTTGCCAGCGCGTGAACAGCGCCTCGCCGGAAAGAATGCGGTTGCCGCCGGCGAACACGATGCGGCTCCAGCGCACCATCTCGTTGTCGAATGTCGAGATCGGGTTCGGCAGCGGCTTGCCGGGATCGCGCAGCAGCGGCTCCTGGTCCAGCATGCCGGCCGCGCTGCCGCGGGTGCGCTCAGCCATGTCCGTGCGCAGCGCGCCGGCCAGGCGCAGTGCCCCTTCGATGTTGAGCGAGCCGGCGCCCTGCTCGAGCAGCCCGGCGCCGGGCAGCGCCTGCGCCGTGTACTGCAGGATGGCCTTCACCAACGCGGGCGTCAGGCCGGGGTTGGCCTCCAACAGGGCGGCGGCCGCGCCCGCTACGACCGGAGCGGCCACGGAGGTGCCCGACAGCGACATCAGCTCCTCGTCGGCCGTCTGCTGCGCACCCGCTACCGCGGCAAGCTCCGGCGCGCGCAGAGCCAGGGCGTTGCGCTCCCTTGTGGCGGTGGCGCTGGGCTGGGTGGACATCGCCGCCACGACGCGGTTGCCCGGCGCCACGAGATCGGGCTTGATCAGATTGTCGTGGTCGTAGCGCTTGCCCGAATAGTCCACGAGCGAGCCGCGGGTCGGGCCGCGCGAGCTGAAGTTCGTCACCACGTCGTCGCCACGCCCGGTCGTGCCCTTGAAGTTGACGGCACCGACGGTAATGGCGCTGGGCTCGTGGCCGGGCGAGCTGATCGAGCCCCAGCTGCGGCGGCCCTGGCTGTCCATGCCGTAGTTGCCGGCGGCGGCGACGACGACGATGCCTTGCGAGACCGCGGTGCGAACCGCACGCGCCAGGGGGTCCGTGCGGTGCGACTCGGTGGCGTTCGCGCCTATGCTGAGATTCATCACCCGAATGCCCAGTTTCTCTGCGTTGCAGATGACCCAGTCGATGCCGGCGAGCACGTCGGACGCCCGGCCGCGGCCCAGGGCGTCGATGACACGGACGTCGAACAGGCGGGCGTTGGGGGCCATGCCGGTCGAGTCGGGGGACTGGAAGTCGCCGCGGCCGGCGGCCACTGCGGCAACGTGGGTGCCGTGGCCGTAGGGGTCTGGGGATGATGCCCGTCGGTTGTCGACCGCGGCCAGGTAGGTTGGCGCCGCGCTTCCGGCCGGGACCAGGTGTTCCGACAGGTCCAGGCCCGCCACCCAGTCAACCCCGCTCGTGCGTAAAGCGGCGCGGATGCGCGTGAAGTCCCGGGCATCGGCCACGCGCGAGGCACCGTCGGCGTCGCGAAAGGCGCGGTGGTTCCAGGCGACGCCGGAGTCCACGATGGCGATGCCGATACCGCGACCAGTGCGCGTGACCGGGTCGCCCGGGGAGCCCAGCGCGCTGGCCAAACGTGTCCGACCCAGGCCCGTGACCGCCTGCAGCGTGCTCCAAGTGCTGGCCACGGTGCGGTCGGGCGAGACGCTGACGACGTCGTTGCGCCGGGCGAGCGCCGTGACGCTTCCTGCGGGCAGCATCACCGTCAGCGTCGGCACCGAAATGAACCGCTGGTACACCGAGCCACCCAGGCGCAGCACCTCCGCACGCAGCTCCTTCAGCTCGGGGTCCTCGTCGCGGCCGACGACCAGCAGCCTGACGTAGTCCGTGTTGTTCACGCTGCGCAACCAGTCCGGAGATGACGGCCCCCCCTTCGCGAAGGTCTTGAGGTCTGGTGCCAGCTTCTCCCAGCCCGGCGCAGGCCGAATTAAGCCTGCGATGGGTTGCGCTGGTGGGGGCCGGGGGTTCGACACGCGAGGCCGCGTCGGCTGGGCATCCGCGGAAGGCCAAGCGCCAAGAAACAAACAGCCAACGACGGCGAGCAGAGCAACGCCTCGCCCCGAGAGGGGCCACCGCGAGGCCGGCGCAAGCCGGCGCAGGGCCGGGGCTGAAGGCTGGGGTCTCGTCCGGAGGGGAGCTTCAGTGCGCATGGCAATACCTCGTGTAGCAATAAGCTCAGAGGAATGTTACAGAATGCGACACTCTACAGACGGCTGGGCAATGAGAGGCGGCCACAAAGCCCACATCGGCGTGACATCGTTGGTGCGTGCCGTGTAAGGGCTGGCCAGCTCAGCCCCTGGTTGCAGCCCTGACCCGCCATCTCGGCCGGCATGACGGCCCCGTCACCACGGCCCAGCTGCTTCTCAGGCCGCGGCCGCGCCAAGAGTCGGGTAGTCGGTGTAGCCCGGCGCGCCGCCGCGGTAGAAGGTGCTGCGGTCGGGCTCGTTCCAGGGTGCGTTCTCGCGCAGCCGGCGGCCGAGGTCGGGGTTGGCGATGAAGGGCCGGCCGAAGCTCACCAGGTCGGCGTGCCCCGAGGCCACGGCCGCGAGCGCCATCTCGCGGGTGTAGCCGTTGTTCACCATCCAGGGGCCCGCGAAGGCGCGGCGCAGCGCGGCGTAGTCGAAGGGCTGGCCGTTCACGGCCACGTCGCGCGTGCCGCCGGTGGCGCCTTCCACCATCTCGACGAAGGCCAGCCCCAGCGGCGCCAGGGCCTGCAGGGCGGCGGTGAACAGGGCCAGCGGGTCGCTGTCGGCAGGGGCGCCGTTGGACGGCGTGACCGGCGAGATGCGCAGCCCCGTGCGCCCGCCGCCCACCGCCCCGGCCACGGCTTGCATCACCTCCACGAGGAAGCGGATGCGGTTCTCGATCGGGCCGCCGTAGCGGTCGGTGCGGTCGTTGATGGTGTCGCGCAGGAACTGGTCGATCAGGTAGCCGTTGGCGCCGTGCACCTCCACGCCGTCGAAGCCGGCCTCCAGGGCCAGCTCGGCGCCGCGGCGGAAGTCGGCCACCACGCGCGGCACCTCGTCGGTGGCCAGGGCGCGCGGCTGCGTGCACTCGGCCATGCCGGTGGCGACGAGCGTGCGGCTGCCGCTGGCGCGGTTGGTGCTGCTCTCGGGCGCGGCGCCGCCGGGCAGCAGGCTGCTGTGCGAGATGCGGCCCACGTGCCACAGCTGGCAGACGATGCGGCCGCCGCGGGCGTGCACGGCGTCGGTCACGTGCCGCCAGGCGCGCACCTGCTCGGCGCTGTGGATGCCGGGCGTGTCGATGTAGCCGTGGCCCATGGGGCACACGGGCGTGGCCTCGGTGATGAGCAGGCCGGCGCCGGTGGCGGGGTCGGCGCGCTGCGCGTAGTACTCGGCCACCAGCGGCGTGGGCACCTGGCCGGGCGAGCGGTTGCGGGTGAGCGGCGCCATCGCGATGCGCGTGGCCAGCGGGATGTCGCCGAGGCGGATGGGGTCGAACAGGGAGGGTGTGCTCATGGGGTGCGAGTCTGGCGCGCCGCGCGAACCGGTGCCGGCAGTCGGATTGGCCCCGCCGGTCCCCGCCGCCGGCCGTGGCACAGTCCGCCCCCATGCTTGCCTACCGCCACGCGTTCCACGCCGGCAACCACGCCGACGTGCTCAAGCACGTGGTGCTGCTGGCCGTCCTCGAGTACCTCGACACCAAGCCCGCGGGCTGGCGCTGCATCGACACCCACGCCGGGGCCGGCGGCTACTCGCTGGAAGGCACCTACGCGCAGAAGAAGGCCGAGTACGCCGACGGGATCGGTCGCCTCATGGGCCGTCCCATGGGCCGCGACGACCTGCCCGGGCCGGTGGCGGCGCTGGTGCGGCAGGTGCAGGCCTTCAACGACGGCAAGGGCCTGCGGCAGTACCCCGGCTCGCCCGCGCTGGCCCACGCCTGCCAGCGCGAACAGGACCAGCTGCGCCTGTACGAGATGCACCCGACCGAGCACAAGATCCTGCACTCCTACCTCGGCGACGAGCCCGGCGTGCAGGTCCACCTGGGCGACGGCTTCGGCGCCATCAAGGCGCAGCTGCCGCACGCCACACGGCGCGCGGTGCTGCTGATCGACCCGCCCTACGAGCTGAAGACCGACTACGCGCGCACGCTGGCCGCCGTGCGCGAGGCGCTGGAGCGCATGCCCGAGACCATCGTGATCGTCTGGCTGCCGCAGCTGCAGCTGCTGGAGGCGGCCCAGCTGCCGCAGCGCCTGAAGGCGGCGGCCGAGGCCGGCGCCCGCAAGGGCTGGCTGCACGCGCGGCTGACGGTGGCGCCGCCGCTGGAGCGCGGTTTCGGCCTGCTGGGCAGCAGCGTCTTCGTGGCCAACCCGCCGCACACGCTGTTCGCCACGCTGCAGCCGGTGCTGCCCTGGCTGGCGCAAGCGCTGGCGCAGTTCGACGGCGCCCGCAGCGCGCTGGAGAAATCGGGCAAGGCCTGATCAGATGGGCCTCAGCGGCCCCTTGAAGCGCTCTTTCAGCAGCTCGCCCGGCAGCGGCGGGAAGTCCACCGGCGTGGCGGGCACCCCGTGTTCGGGCAGCGCGTCGACGAGGTGGCGGATCAGCGCCAGGCGGCCGCGGCGCTGGTCGTTGAAGTCCACCAGCGTCCAGGGCGCGTGCCGGGTGTGCGTGGCCTCGAGCATGCGGTGGCGGGCCTCGGTGTAGGCGGCGTAGCGGCCGCGCGCCTCCAGGTCCACGGGGCTGAGCTTCCAGCGCTTGAGCGGGTCGGCCAGGCGCTCGGCGAAGCGCTGCTCCTGCTGCGCCTGGTCGACCGTGAGCCAGTACTTGAACAGCAGGATGCCGTCGTCGAGCAGCATGCGCTCGAACACCGGCGCCTGCTCGAGGAAGGCCGTGGTCTGCTCGGGCGTGCACCAGCCCATCACCGTCTCGACGCCGGCGCGGTTGTACCAGCTGCGGTCGAACAGCACGATCTCGCCGGCGCCGGGCAGGTGCGCCACGTAGCGCTGGAAGTACCACTGCGTGCGCTCGCGCTCCGTGGGCTTGGGCAAGGCCACGACGCGGCACATGCGCGGGTTCAGCGGGTGGCTGATGGCGCTGATGACGCCGCCCTTGCCGGCGGTGTCGCGGCCCTCGATCAGCACCACGAGCCGCTGGCCCGTGTGCTGCAGCCAGCGCGCCACGGTGTCGAGCTCCAGCTCCAGCGGCGCGAGCTTCTCCAGGTACTCGGCCTTGCCCATGGCCTTGGCCGTGCCCTTGGCCGTGCCCTTGGCCGTGTCCTTGGCCGTGTCCTTGCTGCCGTGGTGCCGGTTTGCCTTGCCCATGCCGAGCGCCTTCGGATGTGATGGTCGGCGCAGTCTGCGCGCGGCGGTGCCGGGGCGTCAATCGGCTGGTGCGGAGCCCCGGCCGCCTGCCAGCCGCCCGAGGTGGCGGTTCAGCTCCGGCCAGGCGGCCCGGCAGGCCGGGCCGTCGTCGCGCGCAGCGCAGTCCTCGAGCTGCCGTGCCAGGGCCGCGCCGTCGTCGTCGCCCAGTGTGGCCAGCGCGCCCTTCAGGCTGTGCGCCTGGCGCCGCAGCGCCGGCCAGTCGGCCGCCTCCAGGGCCCGGGCCAAGGCGCGGGCGTCGGCCTCGAACTGCCGGAGCGCCACCCCGCGGAACGCCAGGTACAGCGCGGCGTCGCCGCCGAACTGCCGATCGACCACGTGCTGCTCGGCCGCGCCCAGCGGCGCCGCCACTGGCGCCTGCGCGCCCGGCAGCAGCCCGGCGGCCCCGGCCACGCAGTCCAGCAATTCGCCGGTCGACACCGGCTTGCCGAGCTCGCGCCACACGTCCAGCGACTGCAGCCGTGCCCGCGTGGCGGCGTTGAGCCCGGCGCTGAACACCGCCAGCCGCGCGCCGACGCGCAGCGTCGGGTCGGCCACCACCGAGGCCAGCAGCGAGAAGCCGTCCTCGCCGGGCATCATCAGGTCGGTCAGCAGCAGCGCCGCGGGGGCTTGGCGCAGGGCGGCGCGCGCGGCGCCGGCATCGGCGCAGGTGACGACGTCGACCGGCAGGTCCTCCAGCGCCATGGCCACGAAGCGGCGGATCGTCGCGTCGTCGTCGACGAACACCACGCGCGGCCGCGCCGCCCCGGGCGGCGGACCGCTCACGCCGGCAGCGCGCTGCCCGACCGGGTGTCGGCCAGCGCCTGCGCCAGCAGCCCCGGCAGCTCGGCGGCCAGCCGCGTCTTGTGCACGACGGGCAGCCCCCCCAGCGCGAAGGCGTACGGCTCGAGCGCCTCGCCCTCCAGCGCGGTGATGACGATCAGGCGGCTGCGCGCGAACGCCGGGTGCGAGCGCAGGCCCGTGATCAGCGTGGCGCCGTCGATGCCGGGCAGCAGGATGTCGACCAGCAGCACCTCGGGCTCGAGCTTGCCGGCCATCGCCAGCCCGGCGATGCCGTCGTCCGCCAGGTGCAGCTCGACCTGCGGGAAGCGGCTCGTCAGCAGCAGCTGCACCAGCGTCTGGAAGTGGCGGGAGTCCTCGATGAGCAGCACGCGCGGCGCGGTGCCGGCCTCCGCGGCCTCGGTCGAACACGGCCCCATCGCGGACCCCAGCGGCGCCGGCTGCGAGAGCCCGGCCTGGCGGCCGGCCAGCCAGCGGTCCACCGACTGGCGGCGGATGCGGCGGTGGCCCCCGGGCGTCTTCCAGGCCTCGAGCTCGCCGCGGTCCACCATCAGCTGCACCGACCGCACGGCCAGGCCGAGGCGGCGGGCCACTTCGACGGTGGTGCAGTCGTCTCGATCTGGCCGCCAAGAGGGGATGCTCATGCGCGCAATTCTGCAGTTTGAGCCCTGTTCGCGGCAGATTACTTCAAATGGCCGTACCATTTCCAGCAGTCTCAAGAACAGCCAGTCCAACCCACACCGCCTTGCGCAAGGCCCTGCGCATCCGAAATCTCGCCTGCTTGCGCCGCCTGGCGTCCCACCGCGCCGTGGCGCTGGCCGTCGGGATGGTCGGCCTGGGCTTGGCACTGGCGCTGCCGGTTCTGGTGGCGTTCGGCGTCGTGGCCGCGGACGCGCCGTGGTGGCGCCGCGGGGACGGCCTCGCTGCCGGCCTGACCCTTCTGCTGGCGACCGTCGCGATGACGCTGCTCGCCGCGCGCAGTCTGCGCGTCCGCGCCGCGAGCCATGACCGCGTGTCCGCCCACGAACGCGAGCTGAGCCTCATCCTGTCGGGCCTGCAGGAGCTCGTCTTCCGCTGCGACGCCGACGGCCGGCTGACCTTCGTGAACCCGGCCTGGGAGCGCCTGACCGGGCGGCCCGCCGCGGAGTGGATCGGCCGGCCGTTCGCCGACGCCGTCGTCGCCGACCGGCGCAACGACGCCCGCCGCCTGCTGCTGCCCTTGCCGGCCGACGGCAAGACGCGCAGCGGTCCGCTGGCGTTCCGCTCGGCCCGCGGCGAGGCCGTGCCCCACGAGTGCATCGCCACGCCGCTGCCCGACGGCGAGGGATTCGTCGGCAGCGCCGTCGACGTGACCGAGCGGCTGCAGGTGCGCGGCCGGCTGCAGTCGCAGCTCAGCTTCACCGAGATGCTGCTGGAGAGCAGCCCGCTGCCGATGTCGGTGGTGGGGCGCGACCGCCGCTACCGCATCGTCAACCGCGCCTGGGAGGTGTTCAGCGGCCGGCGGCGCGAGGACGCGATCGGCGGCCCGGTCGGAGCCCACCTGTCGCCGCTGGAGCGGCAGGAGCACGAGGCCCGCGACGCCGAGGTGTACGCCACTGGCGAGCCGCAGCGCTACGAGGCCCGCGTGCCGCACGCCGACGGCACGATGCGCGACGTGGTGATCGAGAAGCGGGCCCTGCCGGGCCGCGACGGCGGGGCGCCAGCGGGCATCCTGGCGGTGATCATCGACGTGACCGAGTACCGCGCGGTCGAGCGCGCCACCCGCGAGGCGCGCGACGCCGCCGAGGATGCGTCGCGCGCGAAGAGCGAGTTCATCGCCAACATCAGCCACGAGCTGCGCACGCCGCTGCAGTCCATCATCGGCTTCTCGGAGCTGGGCGTCCGGCGGGCCGGCGAACACGCCCGTCTGGCCGCCATGTTCGGCGACATCCACGCCTCGGGCCAGCGCATGCTGGCGCTGGTGAACGACCTGCTCGACGTGGCCCGCATCGAGAGCAGCGCCGGCACGCTGCACCTGGAGCGCGGCGACCTGCGGCTGCCCGTTCGCGAGGTGCTGCGCGAGCTGCAGCCGCTGGCGGCGCAGCGCGGCGTGACGCTGGCCGAGTCGCTGCCCGCCACGCCGATGCTGGCCAAGCTCGACCCGCTGCGCTTCGGGCAGGTGGTGCGCAACGTGCTGGCCAACGCCATCCGCTTCTCGCCCGAGGGCGGGCGCATCGACATCGAGGCCGACGTCACCGATGCCGGGCAGTGGCGCCTGGCCATCGGCGACCGCGGCCCCGGCATCCCCGAGGGCGAGCTCGAGGCCATCTTCGAGGCCTTCGTGCAGAGCAGCCGCACCAAGGACGGCTCGGGCGGCACCGGCCTGGGACTGGCCATCAGCCGCACCATCATGCAGGCCCACGGCGGGCACATCGCGGCGCACAACCGCGAGGGCGGCGGCTCGGTGTTCGAGATCGTGCTGCCGGCGCGCAGCGGCGACACCATCCCGGCCCCGCTGTGAACCGGCCGTGAAAAAGCCGCCGGCCCTGGCGGGGCGGCGGCTTTGGTATGGCGGGCGCGGCGACTTACTTCTTGCGCAGCTTCTGGATCGCGGCCAGCTGCGCCGCCATGGTGGCGAACTCGCTGGTGGCGGCGGCCAAGTCGATGTCGCTCTTGGCGTTCTTCATCGCCTCTTCGGCGCGCTTCTTGGCCTCGGCGGCCTTGGCCTCGTCGAGGTCGTGGCCGCGGATGGCGGTGTCGGCGAGCACCGTCACGACGCCCGGCTGCACCTCGAGGATGCCGCCGGCGACGAAGACGAACTCCTCTTCGCCGTTGTCGGCGCGCTCGATGCGCACGGCACCGGGCTTGATGCGCGTGATCAGCGGCGTGTGGCGCGGCAGGATGCCGAGCTCGCCGTTTTCGCCCGGCAGGGCGACGAACCGGGCCTCGCCGCTGAAGATGCTCTCCTCAGCCGAGACCACGTCCACGTGCAGGGTGCTTGCCATCGGGTTGTCCTTACGGTGTCAGGCTGGCCACGGCCAAGCAGAAGCCGCGAATCCGGCTCCGCCGGTCCGCTGGCGAACGGCCCCCTCGGGGGGTGGCGAGCGCCAGCGAGCCCGGGGGCCCATCAGTTGATCTTCTTGGCCTTCTCGAAGGCCTCGTCGATGGTGCCGACCATGTAGAAGGCCTGCTCGGGCAGGTGGTCGCACTCGCCGGCCACGATCATCTTGAAGCCACGGATGGTTTCCTTCAGCGGCACGTACTTGCCGGGCGTGCCCGTGAACACCTCGGCCACGTGGAAGGGCTGGCTCAGGAAGCGCTGGATCTTGCGCGCGCGCGCCACGGCCAGCTTGTCCTCGGGCGAGAGCTCGTCCATGCCCAGGATAGCGATGATGTCGCGCAGCTCCTTGTAGCGCTGCAGCGTGGCCTGCACGGCGCGGGTGACGCCGTAGTGCTCCTCGCCGACGACGTTGGGGTCGATCTGGCGCGAGGTGCTGTCCAGCGGGTCCACCGCGGGGTAGATGCCGAGCGCGGCGATGTCGCGGCTCAGCACCACGGTGGCGTCCAGGTGGGCGAAGGTCGTGGCCGGCGAGGGATCGGTCAGGTCGTCCGCGGGCACGTACACGGCCTGGATCGAGGTGATCGAGCCCACCTTGGTGGAGGTGATGCGCTCCTGCAGGCGGCCCATCTCCTCGGCCAGCGTCGGCTGATAGCCCACCGCCGAGGGCATGCGGCCCAGCAGCGCGGACACTTCCGTGCCGGCCAGCGTGTAGCGGTAGATGTTGTCCACGAAGAACAGCACGTCGCGGCCCTCGTCGCGGAACGACTCGGCGATGGTCAGGCCCGTCAGCGCCACGCGCAGGCGGTTGCCCGGCGGCTCGTTCATCTGGCCGTAGACCATGGCCACCTTGGACTCGGGCAGATTGTCCTGCACGACGACCTTGGAGTCGGACATCTCGTGATAGAAGTCATTGCCCTCGCGGGTGCGCTCACCCACGCCGGCGAACACCGACAGGCCCGAGTGCGCCTTGGCGATGTTGTTGATGAGCTCCATCATGTTCACGGTCTTGCCGACGCCGGCGCCGCCGAACAGGCCCACCTTGCCGCCCTTGGCGAACGGGCAGATCAGGTCGATCACCTTGATGCCGGTCTCCAGCAGTTCCTGGCTGGGGCTCAGCTCGTCGTAGGCTGGGGCCTTGCGGTGGATCGAGGCCGTCAGCTCGTGGCTCACCGGGCCGCGCTCGTCGATGGGGTTGCCCAGCACGTCCATGATGCGGCCCAGCGTGGCCTTGCCCACCGGCACGGTGATGGGCGCGCCGGTGTTCGTCACCACCAGGCCGCGCTTGAGGCCGTCGGACGAGCCCAGCGCGATGGTGCGCACGACGCCGTCGCCGAGCTGCTGCTGCACCTCGAGCGTCAGGGCGCTGCCTTCCATCGTGAGCGCGTCATAGATGTGCGGCATCTGGTTGCGGGGGAACTCGACGTCGACCACGGCGCCGATGCACTGGACGATCTTTCCTTGCGACATGTTGTGTCCTCTTGAATCGAATATCGTGGTGGAACGTCAGCCCGAGATGGCGGCCGCGCCGCCCACGATCTCGGACAGTTCCTTGGTGATCGCGGCCTGGCGCGTCTTGTTGTAGATGAGCTTGAGCTCACCGATCAGCGTGCCGGCGTTGTCGGTGGCGGCCTTCATGGCCACCATGCGCGCGCTCTGCTCGCTGGCCATGTTCTCGGCCACGGCCTGATAGACCAGCGCCTCGATGTAGCGCGTAAGCAGGTCGTCGATGACGGTGGGCGCGTCGGGCTCGTAGATGTAGTCCCAGCCGTACTGCTTCTTCTCGGCGGCGCTCTGCTCCAGGCGCGACGCGCTCAGCGGCAGCAGCGGCTCGACCATCGGCTCCTGCTTCATCGTGTTGATGAACTTGGTGTAGCAGAGGTAGACGGCGTCGAGCTTGCCCTCGACGAAGGCGTCGAGCATCACCTTCACCGGGCCGATGAGCTTTTCCAGCTGCGGGGCGTCGCCCAGCTGCGTGGCGTGGCTCACGACGCTGGCGCCGATGCGGTTGAGGAAGCCGAAGCCCTTGTTGCCGATGGCCACCGTGTGGATGGTGCCGCCCGACGACTGGACTTCCTTCATCTTGGTGGTCACCGCGCGCAACACGTTGGTGTTGAGGCCGCCGCACAGGCCCTTGTCGGTGGTGACCACGATGAAGCCGACGTTCTTCGGGTTGGCCGAGGCCCGCAGGTACGGGCTCTTGTACTCGGGGTTGGCTTCCGACAGGTGCGCCGTGATGTTGCGGATCTTGTCGGCGTAGGGCCGCGCGGAGCGCATGCGCTCTTGCGCCTTGCGCATCTTGCTGGCGGCGACCATCTCCATGGCCTTGGTGATCTTCTTGGTGTTCTCCACCGACTTGATCTTGCCGCGTATCTCTTTGCCGACCGCCATGGTCCTGCTCCTTCGCTGCGCCGGCTGCTTAGGCGAACGACTTCTTGAACGCGGCGATCGCGCCGGCCAGCTCTTCCTCGGCGGCCTTGTCCATCGCCTTGTCGTTCTCGAGCTTGGCCAGCAGCGCGGCGTGGCTCGCCTTCAGGTGCTGGTGCAGGCCGCTTTCGAACGCGAGCACCTTCTTGACGTCGATGTCGTCGAGGTAGCCCTTGTTCACGGCGTAGATCGAGGCGGCCATCAGGCTGATGGGCAGCGGCGAGTACTGCGGCTGCTTGAGCAGCTCGGTCACGCGGGCGCCGCGGTCGAGCTGCTTGCGCGTGGCGGCGTCCAGGTCCGACGCGAACTGCGCGAAGGCGGCCAGTTCGCGGTACTGCGCCAGGTCGGTGCGGATGCCGCCCGACAGGCTCTTGATCAGCTTGGTCTGCGCCGCACCGCCCACCCGCGACACCGAGATGCCGGCGTTGATGGCGGGGCGGATGCCGGCGTTGAACAGGTTGGTCTCCAGGAAGATCTGGCCGTCGGTGATCGAGATCACGTTGGTCGGCACGAAGGCCGAGACGTCGCCGGCCTGCGTCTCGATGACGGGCAGCGCCGTCAGCGAGCCCGTCTTGCCCTTGACCTCGCCCTTGGTGAAGGCCTCGACGTAGTCGGCGTTCACGCGCGCGGCGCGCTCGAGCAGGCGGCTGTGGAGATAGAACACGTCGCCGGGGAAGGCCTCGCGGCCCGGCGGGCGGCGCAGCAGCAGCGACACCTGGCGGTAGGCCACGGCCTGCTTGGACAGGTCGTCGTAGATGATCAGCGCGTCCTGCCCGCGGTCGCGGAAGTACTCGCCCATCGTGCAGCCCGAGTAGGCCGACACGTACTGCATCGCCGCCGATTCAGACGCCGAGGCGGCCACGACGATGGTGTAGTCCATCGCGCCGGCCTGCTCCAGCGAGCGCACCACGTTCTTGATCGAGCTCGCCTTCTGGCCGATCGCGACGTAGATGCAGGTCATGTTCTGACCCTTCTGGTTGATGATCGCGTCGATGGCCACGGCCGTCTTGCCCGTCTGGCGGTCGCCGATGATCAGCTCGCGCTGGCCGCGGCCGATGGGCACCATGGTGTCGATGGCCTTCAGGCCCGTCTGCACCGGCTGGTCCACGCTCTTGCGCGCGATCACGCCCGGGGCGACCTTCTCGATCACGTCGGTCATCTTGGCGTTGATCGGGCCCTTGCCGTCGATCGGCTGGCCCAGCGCATTGACGACGCGGCCGATGAGCTCGGGGCCCACGGGCACCTCGAGGATGCGGCCCGTGCACTTGACGGTGTCGCCCTCGGAGATGTGCTCGTACTCGCCCAGGATCACCGCGCCGACGCTGTCGCGCTCCAGGTTCAGCGCCAGGCCGTAGGTGGCCTGGCCGCTGGCGGTGGCGGGGAACTCGAGCATTTCGCCGGCCATCACGTCAGACAGGCCGTGCACGCGCACGATGCCGTCGGTGACGGAGACCACCGTGCCCTGGTTCTTGATGTCCGCGCTGGCCGAGAGGCCCTCGATGCGGGACTTGATCAGCTCGGAGATTTCTGCGGGATTCAGGTTCATGGGGTTCTCCTTGAACTCACGCGGCGAGCGTGAGCTTCATCTGTTCGAGGCGGGCCTTGACCGAGGTGTCCAGCACCTCGTCGCCCACGGTCACGCGGATGCCGCCGATCAGGTCTGGGCGCATTTCCACGCGGGCATTGAGGCGGCGGCTGAAGCGCTTCTCGAGCACGGCCAGCACCTCGCTCAGCTGCGCGGGCTCGATCGGGAAGGCGCTCTCGACGAGCGCATCCGACACGCCGCTGTCGGCGTTGACGAGCGTGGCGAACTGCGCGGCGATCTCGGGCAGCGCGGCCAGTCGGCCGTTCTCGAGCACCGCACGCAGCAGGTTGCCGGCCTTGGGCGACAGCGAGACGCCCTGCTGCAGCGCGACACCGGCGACGACGTCGAAGACCTGGTCCGACGACACCTTGGGGTTGTCGGCGAACTGCTTCAGCGCCGGGTCGGCGGCCAGCGCGGCCAGCGCGACGACCTGGCTCTTCAGCGCGGCGGCATCGGCGCCGGCGGCCTTGAACAGCGCTTCGGCATAGGGCCGGGCGAGGGTGGCGATCTCGGCCATCGTCGTGCCCTCTACAGCTCGGTCTTCAGGCGCGAGAGCAGCTCGGCGTGGACGCCGGCGTTGACTTCGCGCTTGAGGATGGCCTCGGCTCCCTTGACAGCCAGGCCGGCGACCTGGTCGCGCAGCACCTCGCGGGCCTTCATCGACTCCTGCTCGGCCTCGGCGCGGGCGGCGGCGATGATCTTGGCGGCTTCCTCGGACGCGCGGCCCTTGGCCTCCTCGACCATCTGCTGCGCCAGGCGCTCGGCATCGGCCAGCCGCTTCGCGGCGTCGTCGCGTGCGGCCGACAGCTGCTGTTCGACGCGCGTGTTGGCCGCAGCCAGGTCAGCCTTGGCCTTGTCGGCGGCGCTCAGGCCTTCGGCGATCTTCTTGGCGCGTTCGTCCAGCGCCGCCGTGATCGGCGGCCAGATGAAGCGCATCGTGAACCAAACCAGGATCGCAAAGACGATCAGCTGGAAGATGAGTGTGGCGTTGATGCTCATGGCATGCCCAAGTCGCGAGTCCTATCAAGCAAACGCCGCGGAACCGGCTTGGCCGGGCCGTCGGCGTTGCCCCCTTGAGGGGGAGCGGCGAAGCCGCTCCGGGGGTGGACGGATTTACTTCGGCAGGTTGGCGATCTGGGCCAGGAACGGGTTGGCCGTGGCGAACCACAGGGCGATGCCGGTGCCGATGATGAAGGCCGCGTCGATCAGGCCGGCGAGCAGGAACATCTTGGTCTGCAGTTCGCCCATCAGCTCGGGCTGGCGCGCGGCCGACTCGAGGTACTTGGCGCCCATGATGCCGATGCCGATGCAGGCGCCGATGGCACCCAGACCGATGATCAGGCCGGCGGCCAGGGCGACGAAGCTGATGACTTCCATGTTGTGCTCCAGAGTAGGAAGGTTGGGTTGGAAAGGGAACGAAAAGACGAAAGGGGTCGCGAGGGCAGCGCCGGTCGGGGAAAGGCGCTGCCTTGGGTCAGGGGATCAGTGGGCGTCGTGCGCCTGACCGACGTAGACCAGCGTGAGCATCATGAACACGAAGGCCTGCAGCGTGATGATCAGGACGTGGAAGATCGCCCAGATGGTGCCGGCGACGATGTGGCCGATGCCGAGGAAAATGCCCGTGGCCGACAGTGTGAAGGCACCGCCCATGAGCGCGATCAGGAAGAAGATCAGTTCGCCAGCGTACATGTTGCCGAACAGCCGCATGCCGTGGCTCAGCGTCTTGGCGAAGAACTCGATCAGCTGCATCAGCAGGTTCACCGGCCACAAAGCCGGGTGGTTGCCGAAAGGCGCGGTGATCAGCTCGTGCGCCCAGCCGCCGACGCCCTTGATCTTCATGTTGTAGAAGAGGCAGACCAGCAGCACGCCGATGGCCAGGCCCATGGTCACCGACAGGTCGGCGGTGGGCACCACGCGCATGTAGTCCTTGGCGCCGAACACGGCATGCAGGCCCATGTGATCCCAGATGTACGGGAACAGGTCGACCGGCAGCAGGTCCATCGCGTTCATCAGGAAGATCCAGACGAACACCGTCAGGGCCAGGGGCGCCACCAGCTTGCGGCTCTGCGCGTTGTGCACGATGCCCTTGGCCTGGCTCTCGACCATCTCGACGAGGATCTCCACCGCAGCCTGGAAGCGGCCCGGCACGCCAGCCGTGGCCTTGCGCGCGGCGCGCCACAAGAAGAAGCAGCCCAGCACGCCCAGCAGCAGCGACCAGAAGGCCGAGTCCAGGTTCAACACGCTGAAGTCGGCGACCGCGGTCTGCTTGCTGGTCTGCAGGTGCCCGAGGTGGTGGCGGATGTACTCGCCCGCAGTGAGTTCCTGGCCTTGCGACGACATGACTGACGAGTCCCTCTGGCTTCCTGAGGCGCTGGCGCCCTAGCTCTTCGGCGATGGGCGCCACAGCAGCGCCCACCAGTAAACCTTCATGCACACCACCAGGCCCACCAGCAAGGCTGGCCAGCTCAGTGGCTGAACCACCTTCGGCGCCAGCGCGAGCAGGGCGATCGAAGTGGCGATCTTGACCATCTCCCACAACATGAAGCTGACGGCGCTGACGCCGGGCGACACGCTGCTGAGCCGGCTGGTCATGCCGCGTGCCAACAACGCCCCCGGCAGCACCACCGTGGCGGCCCCGTACAGCACCGACCACGCCAGCTCGACCCTGCGCGTGAGCAGCACCGTGAGCAGCGCCACCCCCATGCCCACCGCCACTTGCACCATCAGCACCCGCCACGGCGACAGCGGTGGCTGCTTCTGGCGCAGGGCCGACGCTTCCTCCCGCGTCAGCGGCTTGAATGCCTGCTGCCCCGGGCCGTCTGCGGGGTCGTCCCAGGGTTCAGTCCGGGTCTGCGGAAGCTGCACCATCTGAAACGACTTGCGGCCGTGAGTAGCAAAGCCTGTCGATTATACGAAGAAACCCGCGGTGCCCCAGAATCCCCTTTCCTCCCGGTCGCGTGGTCAAGCGCTGAACTTCGGGCGCCGCCCGGCGTCGTAACCGTGGCCGGGGTTCGCGCGACCTTGCGCCGCCGGCTTCGTCACCGCATGAAACTCCACGCCCTCCTGCTCGTCTTCGCCGCCCTCCAGGCCCTGGCCGCCGACGCCGCCGCGCAGGACGCGGCCGTCGTCACCACGCCACAGGTGCGGGCCGAACTGGTGGCGCACGCGCCCGAGGGCCTGCAGGGCGGCAAGCCCGCGTGGCTGGGGCTCAAGATCGAGCACAAGCCGCACTGGCACACGTACTGGAAGAACCCGGGCGACTCGGGGCTGCCGACGACGCTGGCCTGGACGCTGCCGGCCGGCGCCAGCGCCGGCGAGATCGAGTGGCCCACGCCGAAGCGGCTGCCCATCGGCCCGCTGATGAACTTCGGCTACGAGGGCACCCTGCTGCTGCCGGTGGCGCTGACCGTGCCCGCGGGCCTGGCCGGCGACACGCTCACCGTGAAGTTGGCCGCCGAGTGGCTGGTGTGCAAGGACGTCTGCATCCCAGAGAGCGGCGAGTTCACGCTGAAGCTGCCGGTCAACGCCGCCACGGCCGGGCATGCGGCGCTGTTCGAGGCGGCGCGCGCCGCACGCCCGCAGGACGTTCCCGGGGCCCGCGCCGAGGCCGCGTTGCAGGGCGGCGAACTGGTCGTGCGCGTGGCCGGGCTGCCGGCGGCCTGGCAGGGCCGCGAGCTGGGCTTCCTGCCCGAGACCCCGGGCGTGATCGTCAACGCCGCGAAGCCGCAGACGGCCTGGGCCGACGGCACCTGGACGGCGCGCGTGCCGGTGGACCCGCAGCGCACCGAGTCGCCCGCCACGATGCCGGCGGTGCTGACCAGCGACGGCCAGGCCGCCGGCCTGCGCGTGGCCGTGGCCGTGACCACGCCCTGGCCGGCGCCGGCCGCCCCGGCCGCGGCCCCGGCGCTGGGCAACGCCGAGGTCACCCCGGCGCCGGCGGCCACGCCGCCGGGCTTCGCGCTTGCCGTGGTCTTCGCGCTGGTGGGCGGGCTGATCCTGAACCTGATGCCCTGCGTGTTCCCGGTGCTGTCGCTGAAGGTGCTGGGCTTCTCGCGGGCCGGCACCGACCGCCGGGCTCAGTGGGTCGGCGGCCTGGCCTACACGGCGGGCGTGGTGCTGAGCTTCCTGGCGTTGGCGGGCCTGCTGCTGGCGCTGCGCGCCGGCGGCGAGCAGCTCGGCTGGGGATTCCAGCTGCAGCAGCCGGCGGTGGTGGCGGTGCTGGCGGCCCTGTTCACGTTGATCGGGCTTAACCTGGCCGGCGTGTTCGAGATCGGCTCGGTGCTGCCTTCGTCGTGGGCGGGCGCGCAGGCGCGCCACCCGGTGGCCGACCACTTCCTCACCGGCGTGCTGGCCGTGGCCGTGGCCAGCCCCTGCACGGCGCCGTTCATGGGCGCCTCGCTGGGCGCGGCCATCACGATGCCCCCGGCGCAGGCGCTGGCGGTGTTCGCGGCGCTGGGTCTGGGCATGGCGCTGCCCTACCTGGCGGCCAGCGCCTGGCCGGCGCTGGCGCGCGCGCTGCCGCGGCCCGGCGTGTGGATGCAGCACTTCAAGACGCTGATGGCCTTCCCGATGTTCGCCACCGTGGTGTGGCTGGTGTGGGTGCTGGGCGTACAGGTGGGCATCGACGGCGCCGTGGGCCTGCTGGGCCTTCTGCTGGCGCTGGCCTTCGTGGCCTGGGCCGTCGGCTCGCCCACGCTCGGCCCCAAGGCGCGCGGCGGCTTCGGCGTCGTGGCGGTGCTGCTGCTGGCGGTGGCGCTGGCGTGGGCGCTGCCCTCGTTGCGCCAGGACGCCGTGGCCGGTGCCGCCGTCCCCGCCGACGACGGCTGGCAGCCCTGGAGCACCGCGCGCGTGGCGCAGGCGCAGGCCGAGGGCCGCACGGTGTTCGTCGACTACACCGCGGCCTGGTGCGTGACCTGCCAGTTCAACAAGCGCACCACGCTGGCGGCGGCCGACGTGAAGGCCGCGTTCCAGACCCGCAACGTGCTGCTGCTGCGTGCCGACTGGACGCGGCGCGACCCCGCCATCACCGCGCAGCTCGCGCAGTACGGCCGCAACGGCGTTCCGGTGTACGCCGTCTACACCCCGGGCGAGGCAGGGCCTCGGCTGCTGAGCGAGATTCTGACCGCCGACGAGGTGCTCGGCGCCATCGGTGCCGCACGCTGAACCCCCAACCCCGCAGGAGCCCGCATGAACAGCCCGACCCGCCGCACCCTCATCGCCGCCGCCCTGGCGCTGGCTGCCGGCACCGCCTTCGGCAACGCCGCGGTCGGCCAGCCCGCGCCGGCCTTCACCGCCACCGACACCAACGGCAAGGCCGTGTCGCTGGCCGATTTCAAGGGCCGGCACGTCGTGCTCGAGTGGGTGAACCCCGGCTGCCCCTACGTCGTCAAGCACTACGGCAGCGGCAACATGCAGGGCACGCAGCGCGAGGCCGCGGCCAAGGGCGTGGTCTGGCTCAGCGTCAACAGCACCGCGGCCGACGCGCGGGACTTCCTCAAGCCCGCCGAGATGGCCGCCTGGATGCAGCAGCAGAAAGCCGCCGCCACGGCCACGCTGATGGACGCCGACGGAAAGGTCGGCCGCGCGTACGGCGCGCGCACCACGCCGCACATGTACATCATCGACCCCGCCGGCAAGCTGGTGTACGCCGGCGCCATCGACAGCATCCCCAGCGGCCGCGTCGCCGACATCGCCAACGCCACCAACCACGTGAAGGTGGCGCTGGCCGAGTCGCTAGCCGGCAAGCCGGTGAGCACGCCGGTGACGCGGCCCTACGGCTGCTCGGTGAAGTACTCATCGATGTAGCGCCCGGGCCGGGCGCTGCGCTTCGGGCCGGCTCCACGACCGGCCGGCCGCCCCGTCGCCGCTCCCCCCGGTCGGTGGGATCCCGGGCAACTTTGCACAACTTGACGCGCGCGAAACGGATCGCGCTGGCTTCATCACCCCCTTTTGGTTTTAAATGCGCTTGTCGCCCATTTAAATGCGACACATCCGGGAGGCGAGGCTCCACCGGGAGCTGCGACCTCACTGGGTTGGCCAGCACCCGCGATTCCCGCGACCCCTGCAAGGAGTGTTTCGATGAACCCGATCCGTACCCAGCGCCCCGTCTTTGGCCCCATGTCCTCGGGCCGATTGCTGTCCTGTCTCCTGGCGACCCTGGCACTGGCGGCGTCCCTGCCGGCCGCCGCGGGCGACGGCAGCCGCAGCGAGCAGCGCGAGCAGCGGCAGCAGGCCCGCATCGGCCAGGGCGTGGCCAGCGGCGAGCTGACGGTGCCCGAGACGCGGCAGCTCGCGCGGCAGCAGCGCCGCATCGACCGCGCGCAGGACGCGGCGGGCGCCGACGGACACGTCGGCCCGCGCGAAGCGGCGGCGCTGGAGCGGATGCAGGACCGCAGTTCGCAACGCATCGCGCGCCAGAAGCGCGATGAGCAGGAGAGGGCGCCGCGCTGACCCGGCCGCGCCCGCCGCCGCGGCCCGGGCGTGCGGCCACGGCGGGTCGGCGGGGCCCCGGCTAGAAGCCGCCGCGCCGCAGGTGATCCAGCGACTGGCGCAAGGCATCGGCGGCATCGTCGGGGCGCTACACCTGCGGATAGGCGGGCAGCACGAAGCCGTGGTCGGCCTCGGGGTACTCCACCAGCCGCAGCGACGCCCCGACGCCGGGCAGGGCCGGCGCGGCAGCCAGCGCCCGCGCCCGCTCGATCGTGCAGCAGCCCATGTAGGTGTCCTTCACGCTGGCCAGCATCAGCGTGGGCACGGTGGCCGGCGGGTCGGCCAGGAAGGCCCTCGGTTCACCGGCGCGCATCGTGCTCGGGTAGTACGCCACTGCGGCGGCCACCAGGTCGGGCATGCGGTTGCCGTGGGCCAGCACGATCCAGCCGCCGAGCGAATACCCGACCATCGCTGTTTCCTTCCGCAGTGCGCGCCCGCCGGTGCCCGGATGCCCCGGCGCCACGCCAGCCGCGCCAGCGTAGCGGCTGGCCGGACGCGGCCAGTTGTCGCTCTTCAAGGTCGAGCCGGCTCGGCGCACGCGGGCCGTGCACGCCCGCTCGAGGCCCGCTCCTCGCCGCCTCAGGGCAGCCGGCGGTACTGCGCGGCCAGCGCTGCGAAGGCTTCGAGCGCGGGGTCGCGGCCGGTCTCCTCGGCAACCAGGGCCGCCACCGCGGAGGCCGCCTCGGCGGCCAGCGCCGCGTCCAGGAAGAGCAGCCGCGAGCGCCGCGCCAGCACGTCGGCCGTGCTGCGCGCGAATTCGTGGCGCACGGCGAAGCGCACCATGGCCTCGCTGAGCACGCCGGCGCCGGTCTCGCGGTCGCGGGCCAGCCAGCGGTCGGCGCCGGGCAGCCCCCGCAGCGCCGCAGCCTCGGTGCCGTAGAGGTGCTCGCCCGGCGGCGCGGCCAGCGAGCGCGCGGGGTCGGCCACGGCCGGCGCGCCCACCAGGCGCAGTGCCGTCGTGACGCCCGCCGCCCGCCGCGGAAGCAGCCCGCTGTCCATGCAGCGCGCCAGCACGTCCTCGGCCATGGCGCGGTAAGTGGTCCACTTGCCGCCGGTCACGCTGACCAGGCCCGAGCGGCTGACCCACACCGTGTGCTCGCGCGACAGGGCCTTGCTGTCGGCCGCGGCCCCGGCCGGCGGCCTGACCAGCGGCCGCAGCCCCACCCACACCGAGCGCACGTCGGCCGGCTGCGGCGCGCGCACCAGGTAGCGGCCGGCCTCGCGCAGGATGAACGCCACCTCCTCGGGCCGCGCCTCGGGCTCCGGCGGCGCGTCGCTGCGCGGCGTGTCGGTGGTGCCCAGCACCGTCTTGCCCAGCCAGGGCACGGCGAAGAGCACCCGGCCGTCGTCGGTGCGCGGCACCAGCAACGCGTGCTGGCCGGGCAGGAAGGCGCGGTCCACCACCAGGTGCACGCCCTGGCTGGGCGCCACGTGCGCGGCGGGCTCTGGCGCGGGCGCGGCGGCGTCGTGGTCGAGCGCGGTGATGCGGTCTACCCACACGCCGGCGGCGTTGACGACGCAGCGCGCGGACACGCGGTGCTCGGTGCCGGTCTCGGCGTCGCGCGCCACCAGTCCGCGCAGCTGGCCGCGCTCGTGCCACAGCGCCGTCACCGGCGCGTGATTGACGAGCAGCGCGCCGCGCCCGGCCGCCGTGCGCGCCAGCAGCAGCGCCAGCCGGGCGTCGTCGAACTGGCCGTCCCAGTAGCGCACGCCGCCCTGCAGTGCGCCGGCCGGGCCGTGCGCGCGCGCGCCGGGCAGCAGGGCCTGGGCGCGGCGCGCGTCGAGCCACTCGGTGGGCCCGAGGCCGCGCGCGCCCGCCAGCAGGTCGTAGGCCTTCAGGCCGGCGCCGTAGAAGCCCTTCTCCCACCAGCGGTAGGCCGGCATCACGAAGGGTAGCGGCGCGGCCACGTGCGGTGCGTTGGCCAGCAGCGCGCCGCGCTCGTGCAGCGCCTCGCGCACCAGGGCGAGGTCGCCCTGCGCGAGGTAGCGCACGCCGCCGTGCGCCAGCTTGGTGGCGCGCGACGAGGTGCCGCCGGCGAAGTCGCCCGCCTCCAGCAGCACCACCGAGAAGCCGCGCGCCGCGGCGTCCAGCGCCACGCCCAGGCCCACCGCGCCGCCGCCGACGACGGCCAGGTCCCACTCGCGCGGCGCGGCCAGCCGTGCGATCAGCCCGTCCCGGGGCAGCGGCGTGGTCACGCGTGTTCCCGCCGGTTCACCCGCGCGCGAAGTTCACCGGCAGCCCAGCCACCGGCGCACGCGCCATCAGCACGCGGCCGGCCCAGGGCTGGGCCGCCCGTTCCGCCGCCGGCCGGTTGACCGAGGCCGTGGTGACAAACAGCGTGCGCCCGTCGGCGCCGCCGAAGCAGGGCATGGTCGGGCAGCGCACCGGCAGCGGCACGCTGGCGCGCAGCGTGCCGTCGGGGCCCAGGCAGACCAGGCGCTGGCCTTCCATCATCGCCACCCAGCAGACGCCGTCGACGTCCATCGCCGCGCCGTCGGGGCGGCCGCCGTAGCCCTCGAGCGGCGCGCCGGGCACCTTGGGCGCGAAGCGGTGCAGCACGCGCGGCTGCACCAGGCGGTAGGTGCCGGCATCGAGCGTGTGCGCCATCACGGTGTGCGTGGGCGTGTCGGCGGTGCAGACGGTGCGGCCGTCGGGGCTGAAGGCCAGGCCGTTGCCGATGGTCAGGCCGCCCAGCAGCCGCTCCAGCGTGGCGCCATCCCAGCGGTACAGCGCCGCCACGGCCTTGTCGCGTGGCTCGTAGATCGTGCTCACCCACAGGCGCCCGGCGGCGTCGGCCTTGCCGTCGTTGAAGCGCTCGGTGGCGGGATCGTAGGGCGGCCCGGCCAGCCGCTCGGCCGCGCCGTTGGCGGTGTCGAACCGGAACAGGCCGTCGCGCCGTGCCATCAGCAGCCGGCCGTCGGGCAGCGGGGCGATGCAGCCGGGCTCGGTGGGCAGCGCCCAGTGGCGGTGCGTGCCCCCGGCGCCGGGGCCGGGCTGCCAGCGGTGCAGCGCGCGGCCGGGGATGTCCAGCCAGTACAGCGCCTGCTCGTCGGGGTGCCAGAACGGCGACTCGCCCAGCTGGCAGGCCGGCGCGGGCAGCGGCTGCCAGTCGAGCCGCAGCTCGGCGCCGGTCATGCCGAGGCCACCTCCAGCCGCATCCAGCCCTCGTGCGTGGCGCCGGGCAGCAGGTCGACCAGCCCGTGCGTGGCCGGCTCGGCCATGTGGATGGCGTTGCTGACGTGGCTCACCGGCTCCACGCACCAGTACGCCTTGGTGGCCGGCGTGTACACCACGAGCCGCGTGAACGAGGAGGTCAGCCGCAGCGACAGCCGCTCGTCGCGCAATCGCGCCGCGCCCTTCCAGCCGTCGAAGCAGTGGTCGAAGCCAAGGTGGGCCACGTCGCCGTCGATGCCGGCCTGGGGCAGCTGCCGCACGGGCAGGCCGCTGGCGTCGGGTTCCCAGCGGCTGCTGACCTCGGCGTGCAGCCGGCTGCGCGTGCGCTTGGGGAAGTACGGGTGCCAGCCCAGGCCCGCGGGCTGCGCGTGGGCGTCGGTGTTGGTGATGGCCAGCCGCAGCGTCAGCGCGTCCTCCGCCAGCTCGACGCGCTGGCGCGCGGTGAAGGCGAAGGGCCAGTGCGCGTCGGGCACGTGGGCGTAGTGCATCTCGGCCTCGGTGGCCGAGCCGGAGGCCACCTGCCAGGGCCGCTGCCAGCCCACGCCGTGCACCGAGTGCGGCTGGTCGTCGAAGTTGGCCGCGGTCGTGTGCTCGTGGCCGTGCCAGCGGAAGCGGCGGTAGCCCAGGCGGTTGGAGTAGGGCACCAGCGGGTAGCTGGCGGCGGCGCGGCTGCTGGCCAGCGCGTCGGGCTCGGTGCTGCGCAGCACGGCCTGCTCGCCGTGCGCATCGGTGAACCACAGGCCGGCGATGGCGCCGCCGAGGTCGGGCCGCAGGGCCAGGCGCAGCGGCCCGGCGGTCAGGGTGAGGGCGGGGGTGATGGTGGTCTCCGATGGGGGCTCGTGCGGCGATGATGCCGCAGGCCAGGGCCGCCGCAGCGATGTCGGCACAACGGGTGCCACGGGCTCACCAACCCGTGCCGGGTGTGCCGAGCTCGACCTTCAGATAGTGGGCGCCCGCGATGGGGTTGAAGTAGTAGGGCGGGATCTCGAAAAAGCCCAGCGAGGCATACAGGCCGCGCGCGGCCTCCATGTCGTCGAGCGTGTCCAGCAGCATGCAGCTGTGGCCGGCCTGCGTGGCCAGGTCCATCAGCTGCTGCGCCAGCAGCCGCCCCAGGCCGAAGCGCCGGAAGGCGCGCCGCACGAAGAGGCGCTTCATCTCGCAGGCGTTGGCGTGGTCGGACTCGGGCAGCGGCCGCATGGCCACGCAGCCGGCGGGCTCGCCATCGACCAGCGCCAGCAGCAGCGCGCCGTGCGGCGGCACGTACTCGCCGGGCAGCGTGGCCAGCTCGTGCTCGAAGTTCTGGAAGCACAGGTCGATGTCCAGCGAGGCCGCGTACTCGCGGAACAGTTCGCGCACCGCGGCCACGGCCATGGCGCCGTGGGCTGGGGCGAGCTCGATGCGGGGGCCCGGCACGCTCATCGCCGGCGCGGGCGTTGCGGCCATCGCCCCATGTGATCAGCCCCCCAGCCGCGACACCCACCAGGCCAGCGCGCCGGCGGCCACCGCCAGCACCAGCGCCAGCCCGCGCTGCGCGGCGCCGTCGGCGCTGGCGGGCGTGCCGGGGGGCAGCGCCTTGTCGCCGCCGATCATGGGCCTGAGGAGGTCGTTGCGCCGCACGAGGTAGGCGACGATGGCCAGCACGTGCAGCACCACCAGCCCGATGACCAGCCACTGGCCCCAGGTCTTGTGCAGGCTGGTGGCTGCCAGCCCGGTCTCGGTGGCTACGAAGCGGTTGAGCGGGCCGACGAAGGCGATCTCGTCGTCCGAGACCAGCCCCGTGCCCAGTTGCGCCATTAGCACCCCGAGCAGGGCGAACACGCTCAGCGCGCCGAGGGGGCTGTGGCCGACATCGAGCCGCTCTTCGGGCCGCGCCTGGCCGCGCAGATAGCGCAGCAGCGTGCCCGGGGCGTAGACGAAGCGCACGAAGCGGCTCCAGTGCCCACCCACGAAGCCCCATGCCAACCGGAAGACGACCAGCGCCAGCACGCACAAACCCAGTCGCGTGTGCCAGACCATCGCGCCGCCACCGATCTTGGCCGTGACGACGCAGCCGATCACGGCGCTGGCCAGCAACCAGTGGAACAGGCGCGTGGGGAGGTCCCAGATTCGGACGGTCTGCAGCGGCGGGGGTTCGGTGGGCGCTGTGTCCATGCGAGGCGGCGGGGGAGACGGTGGCGAACCATACCGCGACCTCCGACCGAGGTCGCACAGCGGGTTATCCCCAGGATGCCACGGTGCTTGCTGCGGCAGACCGCCGCCAGTCGCAGCGACGATACTGTCGGGGTTGTAGACCTCCCCTTAACCCAACCAGGAGAACCCGGATGTCCCGTCTGATGCTCGTCTGTGCGGCGGTTGCCGGCTTGGCGACCGCACTGCCCGCCGCGGCGCAGTTCCAGAAGCCCGAGGATGCGGTCAAATACCGCAAGGCGGCTTTCCAGGTGATGGCCACCCACTTTGGGCGCATCGGCGCCATGGCCAACGGCCGCGTGCCGTTCAACGGTGCAGCCGCGGCGGCCAGCGCCGAGGTCGTGGCCTTCGTCTCGAAGCTGCCGTACGAAGGATTCGTCGAGGGCACCTCGGGCACCGATAAGGGCGCGCCCAAGGCCAACGTCTGGAGCGAGCGCGCCAAGTTCGACGCCGCCGCCAAGACGATGCAGGACGAGGCGGCCAAGCTGGCCGCGGCCGCCAAGGCCAACAACCTCGACCAGCTCAAGGCCGCCTTCGGCGCCACCGCCGGCACCTGCAAGGCCTGCCACGACGACTTCCGCGTGCAGTGAGCCGCCGCCCCTGAGCGCACAAATGGCCCGCCTTGGCGGGCCTTTCTTCTTCTAGACGCCGCGCGCGCGGTCGGCGTGGAACTGCGCCCGCCAGGCCTCGAACCGGCCCTGGTCCAGCGCCTCGCGCAGCTCGCGCATCAGGTTCACGTAGTAGTGCAGGTTGTGGATCGTGGCCAGCATGGGCCCGAGCATCTCGCCGCAGCGGTCGAGGTGGTGCAGGTAGGCGCGGCTGAAGCCGCCGTGCACGGTGCCGTCGGCATCCGTCCAGCCCCGGCAGGCGTGGCAGGTGCAGCTCTCGTCGATGGGTCGCGGGTCGGCCTTGTGGCGGGCGTTGCGGATCTTCAGGTCGCCGAAGCGCGTGAACAGGTGGCCGTTGCGGGCGTTGCGCGTGGGCATCACGCAGTCGAACATGTCGATGCCCTGCGCCACGCCCTCCACCAGGTCTTCCGGCGTGCCCACGCCCATCAGGTAGCGCGGCTTGTGCGCCGGCAGCAGGCGCGGCGTGTGCGCCATGATCTTCAGCATCTCGGCCTTGGGCTCGCCCACGCTCACGCCGCCCACGGCGTAGCCGGGCAGGTCGAGCTCGGCCATGCGCGCGGCGCTCTCGGCGCGCAGGTTCTCGAACATGCCGCCCTGCACGATGCCGAAGAGGGCGTTGGGGTTGGCCAGGCGCGCGAACTCGTCCTGCGAGCGCTTGGCCCAGCGCAGGCTCAGCTCCATCGATCGCCGCGCCTCGGCCTCGGTGGTGATGCGGCCCGCGGTCTCGTAAGGCGTGCACTCGTCGAACTGCATCGCGATGTCGGCGTTCAGCACCGTCTGGATCTGCATGCTGAGCTCGGGCGTCAGGAAGAGGCGGTCGCCGTTGACGGGCGACGCGAACTTCACGCCCTCCTCGCTGATCTTGCGGCTCTTGCCGTCGGCGCCGGCCAGGCTCCAGACCTGGAAGCCGCCGCTGTCGGTGAGCATGGGCTTGCTCCAGCCCTCGAAGCGGTGCAGGCCGCCGAAGGACTGGATCACCTCCAGCCCCGGCCGCATCCACAGGTGGAAGGTGTTGCCCAGGATGATGCTGGCGCCCATCTCGCGCAGGCTCTTCGGCATCACGCCCTTGACGGTACCGTAGGTGCCCACGGGCATGAACACCGGCGTCTCGACGACGCCGTGGTTGAGCGTCAGCGTGCCGCGCCGGGCCAGGCCCTCGGTGCGGTGGATGTGGAACTGGAGCATGCCCGCATTGTCGCGGGCCGCCGTCAGCGGCGCTCCAGCAGCATGCTGTCGCCGTAGCTGAAGAAGCGGTAGCGGCTCTCGATGGCGTGCCGGTACAGCGCCATCACGTGGGCGTGCCCCGCGAAGGCGCTGATCAGCATCATCAGCGTGCTCCTGGGCAGGTGGAAGTTGGTGATCAGCCGGTCGACCACGCGGAACTCGAAGCCCGGCGTGATGAAGATGTCGGTGACGCCGGTGCAGGCCTGCAGCGCCCCCCCGCGGGCGGCGCTCTCCAGCGAGCGGATCGTCGTCGTGCCCACGGCCACCACGCGGCCGCCGCGCGCGCGCGTGGCCGCGATGGCGTCGACGGTGGCCTGCGGCACCTCGAACCACTCGCTGTGCATGCGGTGCTCGGCGATGCGCTCCACGCGCACCGGCTGGAAGGTGCCCGCGCCCACGTGCAGCGTCACCGCCGCGCGCTGCACGCCGCGCTCGGCCAGCGCGGCCAGCACGGCCTCGTCGAAGTGCAGCGCCGCGGTGGGCGCGGCCACGGCGCCGGGCTTGGCGGCGAACACCGTCTGGTAGCGGCGCTCGTCGTCGGCGGTGTCGGCGTGCTCGATGTAGGGCGGCAGCGGCACGTGGCCGTGGCGCTCCAGCAGCGCCAGCGGCTCGGACGGGAAGCGCAGCACGAAGAGCGACTCCTCCGGGCCGGCGCGGCCCAGCACCTCGGCCTCGAAGCCGCTCGGCCTGCCGAAGCGCACCACGCCGCCGGCGCGCGGCGACTTGCTGGCGCGCAGGTGCGCGTGCACCACGTGCCCGGGCAGCACGCGCTCCACCAGCGCCTCGACGGCGCCGCCGGTGGGCTTCTCGCCAAACAGGCGGGCCTTGATCACGCGCGTGTCGTTGAACACCAGCAGGTCGCCGGGCTCCAGCAGCGGTGGCAGCTCGCGGAACACGCGGTCGGCCGGCATGGGGCCGGTGCCGTCGAGCAGCCGCGAGGCGCTGCGCTCGGCGGCGGGGTGCTGTGCGATGAGCTCGGGCGGGAGCTCGAAGTCGAAGTCGGCGAGCGTGAGCTCGCGGGGCGTGGCGGGCGTGGACATGACCGGGGCTGGACCGACCCTGGAGGCGCTGGTTGGGCAGCGGGGAGAGAATTCTTCCATGCCCACCCGCGCCGCGCCCGTCCAGGCCGCCAAGGCCCCCGCGCCGGGCCCGGCTTCGGCCGCCCGGCCGCCGTCGGCGCCGCAGCGCGCGCTGCACAAGCTGGGGCTGGTGCGCGACATCGACCTGGCGCTGCACCTGCCGATGCGCTACGAGGACGAGACGCGCCTGGTCACCATCGCCAGCCTGCGCGACGGCGTGGCCGGCCAGGTGCAGGGCACGGTGGTCGACAGCCGCATCGAGCAGCGCGCGCGCCGCCAGCTGCTGGTGCGCGTGGACGACGGCAGCGGCGAGCTGCTGCTGCGGCTGCTGCACTTCCACCCGGGCACGCAGAAGACGCTGGCCCCGGGCACGCTGGTGCGCGTGAAGGGCGAGCTGCGTGCCGGCTTCTTCGGCCGCGAGATGGTGCACCCGGAGTTCCGTGCCGTGCAGCCCGACACGCCGCTGCCCGCGGGCCTGACGCCGGTCTACCCCAGCAGCGCGCAGCTGCCGCAGGCCTACCTACGCAAGTGCGTGGCGTCGGCGCTCGCCCGCGCGCCGCTGCATGAGCTGCTGCCTGAGGGCACGGTGCCGGCCGGGCTGCCGTCGCTGCGCGAGGCGGTGCAGTTCCTGCACCAGCCGCCGCCGGGCACCGACCTCGACGCGCTGGAGCAGCGTCGCCACCCGGCCTGGCAGCGGCTGAAGTTCGACGAGCTGCTGGCGCAGCAGCTGGCGCAGGCGCAGGCCCGCGCCGAGCGGGCCCGGCTGCGCGCGCCGGCTCTGGCGGCGCGGCCGGGCGGGCTGGCCGAGCGGTTGCTCGCGGCGCTGCCCTTCACGCTGACGGGAGCGCAACGGCGCGTCGTGGCCGAGATTGCCGCCGACCTGGCGCGCCCGCAGCCCATGCACCGCCTGCTGCAGGGCGACGTGGGCTCGGGCAAGACGGTGGTGGCCGCGCTGGCCGCCGCCGCCGCCATCGACGCCGGCTGGCAGTGCGCGCTGATGGCGCCCACCGAGATCCTGGCCGAGCAGCACTTCCGCAAGCTGGTGCAGTGGCTGGAGCCGCTGGGCGTGGGCATCGCCTGGCTCACCGGCAGCCGCAAGGGACGCGGGCGCCGCGAGCAGCTGGCCGCGGTGGCCGATGGCCGCGCCGGGCTGGTGGTGGGCACGCACGCCGTCATCCAGCACGACGTGGCCTTCTCCCGGCTGGGGCTGGCGGTGGTGGACGAGCAGCACCGCTTCGGCGTGGCGCAGCGGCTGGCCTTGCGCGAGAAGCTGGCGGAGGCGGACGCGGAGAGCGTGCCGGCGCAGGGGGGCTCAAGGCTGGAGCCCCACCTGCTGATGATGAGCGCCACGCCCATCCCGCGCACGCTGGCGATGAGCCACTACGCCGACCTGGAACTGTCCACGCTGGACGAGCTGCCGCCGGGCCGCACGCCCATCGTCACCAAGGTCTTCGAGGACGGCCGCCGCGCCCAGGTGCTGGCGCGCATCCGCGACGCCGTGGCCGCGGGCCAGCAGGTCTACTGGGTGTGCCCGCTGGTGGAGGAGAGCGAGCACCTCGACCTGCAGAACGCCACCGCCACGCACGCCGAGCTGTCGGCCCTGATGCAGCAGGCCGTGCCCGGCGCCCCCCGTGGTGCGATGGTGGGCCTGCTGCACGGCCGCATGCCGCCGGCCGAGAAGGCGGCCGTGATGTCGCTGTTCAGCGGCGGCACGATGCAGCTGCTGGTGGCCACCACCGTGATCGAGGTCGGCGTGGACGTACCCAACGCCAGCCTGATGGTGATCGAGCACGCCGAGCGCTTTGGCCTGGCGCAGCTGCACCAGCTGCGCGGGCGCGTGGGCCGCGGCGCCGCGGCCAGCGTGTGCGTGCTGCTGTACACCGCGCCGCTGTCGCCCACCGGCAAGGCGCGCCTGAAGGCCATGGCCGAGACCACCGACGGCTTCGAGATCGCGCGCCGCGACCTCGAGATCCGCGGCCCCGGTGAGTTCATGGGCGCGCGCCAGAGCGGCGACGCGCTGCTGCGCTTCGCCGACTTAGCGCAGGATGAGCCGCTGCTGCGGCAGGCCCGCGACGCCGCCGCGCGGCTGCTGGCGGCGCACCCGGCCGCGGCGCAGCAGCAGGTGGACCGCTGGCTGGGCGCGAAGACCGAGTTCCTGAAAGCCTGAACCGACGGCCGCAGGCCGCGCGCCGCGCGAGAATCTGAGCATGACGCTGACCGAGCTCAAGTACATCGTCGCCGTGGCGCGCGAACGTCACTTCGGCCGGGCCGCCGAGGCCTGCCATGTGAGCCAACCCACGCTGAGCGTGGCCGTGAAGAAGCTCGAGGAGGAGCTCGACGTGAAGATCTTCGAGCGCGGTGCCAGCGAAGTGAGCACCACGCCGCTGGGCGAGCAGATCGTGCGCCAGGCGCAGCAGGTCATCGAGCAGGCCGCGGCCATCCGCGAGATCGCCAAGACCGGCAAGGACCCGGTGTCGGGCCCGCTGCGCCTGGGCGTCATCTACACCGTGGGCCCCTACCTGCTGCCCGTCCTGGTGCGCCAGGCCATCGAGCGCGTGCCGCAGATGCCGCTGATGCTGCAGGAGAACTTCACCGTGCGGCTGCTGGAGATGCTGCGCACCGGCGAGCTGGACTGCGCCATCCTGGCCGAGCCCTTCCCCGACGCCGGCCTGGCGGTGGCGCCGCTGTACGACGAGCCCTTCCTGGCCGCCGTGCCGCGCAAGCACCCCATCGCGGCGCGCCCCAGCATCAGCGCCGAGGAGCTGAAGAACGAGACCATGCTGCTGCTGGGCACCGGCCACTGCTTCCGCGACCAGGTGCTCGAGGTGTGCCCCGAGTACGCGCGCTTTTCGTCCGACGCCGAGGGCATCCGCAAGAGCTTCGAGGGCTCGAGCCTGGAGACCATCAAGCACATGGTGGCCTCGGGCATGGGCATCACGGTGGTGCCGCGCCTGAGCGTGCCGGTCGAGCCGCAGCCGCACGTGGCCTACGTGCCGTTCACCGAGCCCGTGCCCTCGCGCCGCATCGTGCTGGCCTGGCGCCGCAGCTTCCCGCGCTACGAGGCCATTGCGGCGCTGCGCAACTGCGTCTACGCCTGTGAGCTCCAGGGCGCGACGCGCCTTTCCTGAGCCAGCGTCGCCGCTGCCGCGTCGCTGCCCCTTGCTCACCTCGGGCGCGGCAGCACACGCTCAATCCGGGCGTGCCTGGGACCCTCGCAGGGTGGACGGCCGCAGCACCGATGCGACGGCGGGCACCAGAGCTTCGAAGGCGTCCTCCTTGGCCACCAACTCGACTCCCAGCGCTGTCGCGCCGCTGCGCAGGGCGTTGTCGATGTAGCCCGTGACGATGAGCAGCGGCAGTGAGGGCAGCAGCACACGCGCGGCGCGGCAGAGCTCCAGGCCGGACATCTCGGGCATCGTGTGGTCGCTCACCAGGGCGTCCAGTCCGGCACCCTGGCGACCGAGTTCGCGCAAGGCGCCGAGAGCGCTGGTTGCGAGCAGCACGTGGTGGCCGGCACGCTTCAGCAGCGCGGCGTGGGCCAGGCCCACCGTCTCGTCGTCGTCCACGAGGAGCAAGGTGGCCGCGGGCGCCTCGGCGGCGGCAGTCTCGGCTGCCGCCGGGGCCCGGGCGGCAGCCGCCGCCGCAGCCGGTGCGTCGCACAGGGGCAGCGTCAGCGTGAAGACGCTGCCCAACCCCGGTTCCGAGCTCACCGCGACTCGGCCGCCCATGCGCAGGGCCATGCCGTGAACCTGAGCCAGCCCCAAACCCGCACCCTCGCCGACGGGCCTCGTGGTGAAGAACGGTTCGAAGATGCGCTCGCGCAACCCCTCGGGAATGCCGCACCCGTTGTCGGCCACCTGGATTTCGGCGCTGTTTGCACCAGCCGGGCGCATTGATACCGTCACCGTGCCGGGCCGTCCCTGAAGCGCCAGCCAGCCGTTGTGAACCAGGTTCATCAGCGCCTGCTGAAGATCGGTCGCATCGCCGCGCACCCACAGCGCGTCGGCGCCAGCTGCCAATTCGAGCGCCTGCTCCGCCCCGGCCGGCCGGCTCGTGGCCAGGAGTGCCAGCGTTTCCTCCAGCAGCGGCGCCAGCGCCAAAGGTTCGGCAGTCCCCGCGGGCCCACGCCCGAACGCGAGGACGCGGCGCACGAGGTCGCGCCCGCGCAGCGCGGCGCGCTGGATGTGCCAAAGCGGCTCGTGCTGGTCGCCGCCTGCCGGCCTGTCATCCAGCAGCAGGGCCGCGTGGCCGAGCACGGCGCCCAACACGTTGTTGAAGTCATGCGCGATGCCGCCGGCCAACGCGCCAAGGGCTTCCAGCCGCTGCCGCTCGCGCTCCCGGGCGTCGGCGAGCCGGCGCGCCGTGACGGACTGGTGCGACACGACCACGCGCCCGGGCCCCGGGCCCTCGATCAGCGCCGCCCCGGCGACGAACCAGCGCAATTCGCTCGGCGAATGACAGGGGTATTCGACCTCGAAGTGCGCACGCTGGCCCGACAGCACCTCGCGCAGCAGGACGCCGAAGGCGGGCGCCTCGTTGGACTGCTGGCCGCAGGCCGCGTCACACACGGCCAGATAATTGCTGCCTTCCCCCGTGGAGGCCTCGTTGCCGCCGTTGCAAGCACTGAACCGGCGCCAAGCGCGGTTGACCCACAGCACGGTGGCATCTGCGGCGAGCACGCACACGTGCGCCGGAAGAGCGTCGAGCGCGCTGCGCAGCAGGCCGGGCAAGGCAGCTTCGCTGCCGGGTCGGTTTCGCCTCAGAGCCCGCGAATGGGACTGGCGGCGGCTCTTGTCGCTCACTCGCATATCGGATTTCTGATTTGTCACAATTGTACCGGCGGCATGCGTGATTCGCACCAAGCCGGATCATCTCGGCGTGCAACGCGACCCAAATTGATGCAACAACTCGAAAGGCGTGCCAGCTTCGCGGAGCGCGGGTTCGCCCATCGCAAGCGGTTCGCGGAACCCGGTCGCCCTGACCCGCCGGATAATGCCGATCCGTCTCGAACCTGCCGCCATGCCCGCCGCCAGCCCCGAGCGCATCACCCACGAGGTGAAGCGCCGCCGCACCTTCGCCATCATCAGCCACCCCGACGCGGGCAAGACCACGCTCACCGAGAAGCTGCTGCTGTTTAGCGGCGCCATCCAGATCGCCGGCTCGGTGAAGGCGCGCAAGGCCACGCGCCACGCCACCAGCGACTGGATGGAGATCGAGAAGCAGCGCGGCATCTCGGTGGCCAGCTCGGTGATGCAGATGGAGTACCGCGACTGCGTCATCAACCTGCTCGACACGCCGGGCCACCAGGACTTCTCCGAGGACACCTACCGCGTGCTCACGGCAGTGGACGCGGCGCTGATGGTGATCGACGCCGCCAACGGCGTGGAGCCTCAGACGCGGCGCCTCTTGCAGGTGTGCCGGGCGCGGAACACGCCCATCCTCACCTTCGTCAACAAGATGGACCGCGAGGTGAAGGAGCCGTTGGCGCTGATGGACGAGATCGAGCGCGAGCTGGGCATGACGGTGGTGCCCTTCACCTGGCCCGTGGGCATGGCCAAGTTCTTCGGCGGCGTGCTCGACCTGCGCCGCGACCAGATGCGCGTGTTCGCGCCCGGCGAGGACCGCGTGGCGGGGTCCGAGGAGGTGATCGACGGCATCGGCAACCCGCAGCTGGCCGAGCGCTTCGGCGGCCCCTACGAGCAGGCGGCCGGCGAGATCGAGCTGGTGCGCGAGGCCGCGCCCGCCTTCGACGAGGCCGAGTTCCTGGCCGGGCGGCAGACGCCGATGTTCTTCGGCTCGGCCGTCAACAACTTCGGCGTGCAGGAGGTGCTCGACGCGCTGGTGGAACTGGCGCCGCAGCCGGGCGCCAAGCCCGCCATCCAGCGCACGGTGCAGCCCACCGAGCCCAAGTTCACCGGCGTGGTGTTCAAGATCCAGGCCAACATGGACCCGGCGCACCGCGACCGCATCGCCTTCGTGCGCGTGGCCAGCGGCCACTTCGAGCGCGGCATGCGGCTGAAGGTCTCGCGCAGCGCCAAGGAGCTGCGGCCGAACTCGGTGGTCACCTTCATGAGCCAGCGCCGCGAGTTGCTGGACGAGGCCTTCGCCGGCGACATCATCGGCATCCCCAACCACGGCGTGCTGCAGCTGGGCGACACGCTCACCGAGGGCGAGGTGCTGCAGTTCACCGGGCTGCCGTTCTTCGCGCCCGAGATGTTCCGCTCGGTGGAGGTGGCCGACCCGCTGAAGACCAAGCAGCTGCGCGCCGGCCTCACGCAGCTGGGCGAGGAGGGCGCGATCCAGGTCTTCCGCCCGGTGGCCGGCAGCGTGCTGCTGCTGGGCGCGGTGGGGCAGCTGCAGTTCGAGGTGGTGGCGCACCGCCTGGAGCACGAGTACGGCTGCAAGGCGCGCGTGATGCCGGCGCGCTACAACGTGGCGCGCTGGGTGACCTGCCCCGACGAGAACGGTGGGCCCAAGGAGCTGCAGCGCTTCATCGACGGCAACGCCCACCGCGTGGCGTTGGACGCCGTGGACGCGCCCTGCGTGCTGCTGGAATACGCCGGCGAGTTGCGCGCCATGCAGGAGAACTGGCCGAAGATCAAGTTCCACGCCCTGCGCGAGCACGCGGGGCTGGTGTTCCAGAAGCAGCTGCAGGGGTGACCCCCCCCGGCGGCTTCAGCGCCGCTGCAGCAGCGCGAGGAGTTGCTGGCGCAGCAGCGGCACGTCGACCGTGGCGATCAGCCAGATGGTTGACAGGTCCACACCAGGGTATGCGTGCATGACTCGGTTCCGGGTGCCCACGATCTTGCGCCAGGGAATCTCTGGCGCGCTGGCGCGGACGGCATTCGACACACCCATCGCAGCCTCGCCGATCAAGGCCAGCTTGTGCAGCGTGGCATCCAGGCGCATGCCGTCGGCCGCCCAGGCATCGAAGGCCTGTCCTCGGGTGTAGGCCATGACCGCATCGCAGAACTCCAGCATGTCCTGGAGGTACAGGCGCGGCTCGCGCTCAGACGGCGATGGCATCTCGTTCGACATAGGGGCGAAGGCGCTCGCGCAGTGCGGTTTCGCTGACCAGGTCCACCGACCTGCCCAGCAGGTCCTCGAGGTAGAACTGCGCACCGAAATAGTCGTCAGGGCTCGGTGGCCGGTTGAAGCGCACCAGAACGTCCACATCGCTGTCTTCGCGCGCCGTACCTCGGGCGAAGCTGCCGAAGAGCCGCAGCGACGCGACGCCGAAGCGCTCGGCCAGCACGGGCTTGTGCTGCGCCAGCAGGGCCAGGAGTTCTTCGCGCGTCATGGCGGCATCATGCCGCAGCCGGGCGCGGGCTGTCCAAGCCGGCGGCTCTTCAGGGCTCGCCGAAGTCCAGGCTCGCCGTGTGGTGGCCTTCCTGCGCTGGGTGCAGCGCGGCGCGCTGGTGCTGCAGCCCGCGGCCGAGGGTTCGGTGACGGAGGTGCTGCGCATGAGCGAGCGCTTTGCCGACCTGCCCTTCGACCTGGCCGACGCTTCCATCGCCGAAGCCGCGGCGCGGCTGAAGCTCCGACACGTGCTCAGCCTGGACGCCCACTTTGATGTCTACCGCGACCGAGGCGACCGCGCGCTGATCAACCTGCTGGGGGGCTGGTCGCCACGGCGCGAGCCGACCGTGCGCTCCACCGCAGCAAGCACGAAGGGCGCAATCGCGTGACGCTCAACTCCGCGCGTGCTGCCGTCGCCTGATTCCGGCGACCACCCGCAGAACTGCCTTCGCCGCCTGCCGCGCCGGTTGGCAGGACCGGCGCCGGCGGCGCGCAGTGCCTGGATTGCCTCGTCTTCACGCGCCCCCGGGTTGACGGTACGGCCAGCCGGGGGGCATGCTCCTCTGATCTTTGATCGGGGCGTGGATGTTCCAGTACTCTTGCGGCGTCATCCCGTTCAACATACCCTGTACCCTACGCGGGGCGTACGCCGCGGCGCCTTCGACGGCCGTGATACTAGCAAGCAGCTGCGGTTGAAAGGGGACCCTGGCCTTGATCGGTGAAGTCATCTCAAACCCTTAGAAAAAATTACCCGTTTGTCGGGCGCGCGGATTCTTGCTCTCGACGCGCTGGGATGTCGAGAGGATCTTCGCCAAGTACGCGTGGATCGACCTTCGACAACCACCGTCGGCTGCACTCCACGCTGGGCTGCATCGGCCGCATCAAGTGCGAAGCCAACGGTCACGCGGGTCGGCATGCTGCGCCCGGATAATCGGCCGGGTGTCGCCAACCTCGCAGCGCGGGGGCCGCTGGGCCCTCTACCTCGACCTCATCCGCTGGGATCGCCCCGCCGGCTGGCTGCTGCTGCTGTGGCCCACGCTCAGCGCCCTGTGGATCGCCGCCGACGGCTGGCCGGGCTGGCACCTGTTCACCGTGTTCGTGGCCGGCACGGTGCTGATGCGCAGCGCCGGCTGCTGTGTCAACGACGTGGCCGACCGAGACTTCGACCGCCACGTCCAGCGCACGGCGCAGCGTCCGGTTGCACGCGGCGCGGTGTCGCCGCGCGAGGCGCTGGCGGTGGGCGCGGTGCTGGCGCTGGCGGCCTTCGGGCTGGTGCTCAGCACCAGCGCGCCGGCGATCCTGCTCAGCGTCGCGGCGCTGGCGGTCACGCTGCTGTACCCCTACGCCAAGCGCGCGCTGGCCATGCCGCAGGCGGTGCTGGGCGTGGCCTTCAGCTTCGGCATCCCGGTGGCGTTTGCGGCGGCTCAGGGCGGGCGCGAGTGGGGTCTGCGGGCCGTCGCCGACGCCGTGCCCTGGCACGCCTGGGCGCTGCTCGGCGCCAACCTGTTCTGGGTGCTGGCCTACGACACCGAGTACGCCATGGTCGACCGCGACGATGACCTGAAGATCGGCATGAAGACCAGCGCCATCACGCTGGGCCGGCTCGACGTGGCCGCGGTGATGGCCTTCTACGCGGCCTACCTGCTGGCCTGGGGCGGGCTGGGCCGCGCGCTGGGGCTGGGCGGCTGGTTCCTGGCGGGCCTGGCGGTGGCGGCGGCGCAGGCCGCCTGGCACTACACGCTGATCCGCGGCCGCACCCGCGAGGGCTGCTTCCGCGCCTTCCGCGCCAACCACTGGCTGGGCTTCGCGGTATTCGCGGGCACGGCGCTCGATCTGGCACTGCGCTGAGCGCCGCGGTCAGCCGCGCCCGAGTTCCTCGGCGCGCGCCCTTGCCGCGTGCAGCGCCTTCACGAAGGCCGCTTTCACGCCGTCGGCCTCCAGCGACGTGATCGCGGCGTGCGTGGTGCCGCCCTTGCTGGTGACCTGCTCGCGCAGCGCGCCGGGCGAGAGCTCCGAGCGCATCGCCAGCGCCGCCGCGCCGGCGAAGGTGGCCTGGCCCAGCGCGCGGCCCTGCTCGGGGCTCAGGCCCATCTCGGCGGCGGCCTGCATCATGGCCTCGAGGAAGTAGAAGACGTAGGCCGGGCCCGAGCCCGACAGCGCCGTCACGGCGTCGAGGTCGGCCTCGCGCGCCACCCACAGCACCTGGCCGGTGGGCGCGAACAGCGCCGCCGTGGCGGCGCGTTCCGCCGCGCTGACCGCCGGCTCGGCATGGAGCCCCGCGATGCCCTGGCCAATGAGCGCCGGCGTGTTGGGCATGCTGCGCACGATGCGCGCGCTACCGGTGGCCGCGGAGATGGTGGCGCAGCGCACGCCGGCCATCACGCTGAGCTGCAGCGCGCCGCCGACGAAGGGCGCGCAGGGCGCGGCGGCCTCGACGAACAGCTGCGGCTTGACGGCCCACACGACGGTGGAGCAGTCCGCCAACCGCTGGTCGGCCGCGGGCTGTGCCCGCACGCCGAACTCGCGCGCCAGCCGCTCGCGCGGCGCCTCGGCCGGCTCCACCACCACCAGGGCCGCCGCGTCGTGGCCGCTGCGCACGAGGCCGCCGATCAGAGCGCCGGCCATGTTGCCGCCGCCGACGAAGGCCACGCGGGTTGGGGTGCGTCCGTTCATGGGCCCAGTGTAGGCCGCAGGCCCCGTGACCGGGGATGAACGGGGATGACCCGCCATGACCGGCCGGTGCAGCGGTCATGCAAAGCTGGCATCGCGCCCGGCGAAAATTCCTGGCCCGGCGCGCCTACAGTGGTGGCTGCGCCGTCGCCGGCCCGGCCGCCGCCCACGAGGGGCGGTGCGGGCCGGCGAGGCCGACTCACCAACCGAGACTCCCGTCATGGCCACCCCGACATCCGCCCTTTCTCCGAGCCCGCTGTCCTTCGTCAACCCCGCGCCCGAGAGCCCGTGGGGCACGTACATGAGCCAGGTCGACCGCGTCATTCCCTACCTCGGCCACCTGGCCAAGTGGGCCGAGACGCTGAAGCGCCCCAAGCGCGCGCTGATCGTCGACGTGCCGATCGAGCTCGACAACGGCGAGGTCGCCCACTTCGAGGGTTTCCGCGTGCAGCACAACCTGAGCCGCGGCCCCGGCAAGGGCGGCGTGCGCTACCACCCCGACGTGACGCTGGAAGAGGTGATGGCGCTGGCCGCCTGGATGAGCATCAAGAACGCCGCCGTCAACCTGCCCTACGGCGGCGCCAAGGGCGGCATCCGCGTCGACCCCAAGCGCCTGAGCCACAAGGAGCTGGAGCGCATGACGCGGCGCTACACCAGCGAGATCGGCATCATCATCGGCCCGCAGCAGGACATCCCGGCGCCCGACGTGAACACCAACCCGCAGATCATGGCTTGGATGATGGACACGTACAGCATGAACACCGGCAGCACGGCCACCGGTGTCGTCACCGGCAAACCCATTCACCTGGGCGGTTCGCTGGGGCGTGTCAAGGCCACCGGTCGCGGCGTGTTCGTCACCGGCCGCGAGGCGGCACGGCGACTGAACCTCGACCTGAACGACGCCCGCGTGGCCGTGCAGGGCTTCGGCAACGTGGGCTCGGCAGCGGCAGAGCTGTTCGCGCAGGCCGGCAGCCGGATCGTCGCCGCGCAAGACCACACCGGCACCGTCGTCAACGACAACGGCTTCGACATGGCCAGCCTGCTGGCGCACGTCAAGGCCACTGGCGGCGTGGGCGGCTTCAAGGGCGGCGAGCAGGCCGATGCGGAGAGTTTCTGGGACGTGAAGTGCGACATCCTCATCCCGGCCGCGCTGGAGGGGCAGATCACGGCCCAGCGTGCCAAGCGCATCAGCGCAAAGCTGGTGCTCGAGGGCGCCAACGGTCCCACGGTGCCAGCGGCCGACGACATCTTCGTCGAGCGTGGCGTTCTGGTGGTGCCCGACGTCATCTGCAATGCCGGCGGCGTGACGGTGAGCTACTTCGAATGGGTGCAGGATTTCAGCAGCTTCTTCTGGACGGAAGAGGAGATCAACGTGCGCCTGGACAAGATCATGATCGGCGCGCTCAAACGCATCTGGGAGACAGCCGACCGCCACGGCATCACGCTGCGCACCGCCACCTTCGCGGTGGCCTGCGAGCGCATCCTGACCGCGCGCGAGGAGCGCGGGCTGTATCCCTGAACCGGTGGCGAGCGTGGGGGCTGCCTGGCGTGGTCGCGGGGTCTCCTCTCGCGACCCTGAAGAGACATAGGCCGCCCCGATCTCGCCGCCCTGAAGCTGCCGGTCGGGCCGCATCAGCTGGGCGCGGCTGCTCAAGCGGGCGTTCGGCATCGACATGCACACCTGCCCGAACTGCGGCGGCGGGGAGCTGAAGATCATCGCGGCCATCCTGGAGCGGCTATGCGCTGCGCGCTGCGCGCCGTGGAGGATGCCGCCGCGAAAGAGGGCGTCGCGCCCAAGGCTGTATGGCGCAGTGTTGCGAAGCTCGCCATGTCAATGGCGGTGCACCGGCAGGGCCTGTGGGCGTGATGACAGCGTGATGAACTCGCTGCCGTCCGGCCCCTGGGAAGTGCTGTTCCAGTTCAGGTCAGGTTGGAAACCCAGTTCTCCGCCATCAGGCCGGGCACGCGCTCGAACTCGCCGAGGTTGTTGGTCACCAGGGTGAGGCCTTCGCTTCGCGCATGGGCGGCGATGTGCAGGTCGTTCACGCCGATTGTCCGGCCCACCTTCTCGAGCGCGCTGCGGATGGCGCCATAGTGCTGCGAGGCCTTGGCGGTGTAGGGCAGCACCTCCAGCAAGCTGGCGAACTCCTCCACCACCGCCAGGTTCTGAGCCACCTTCGCGCTCTTCTCGGCGCCATGGAACAGTTCGCTCAGCGTGATGGCGGAGATCGCCATGCGGCCAGCGTTCTCGTTGAAGATGCCCATCACCTCAATCGGCCGTCGCTTGATGACGTAGATGACGATGTTGGTGTCGAGCATGAACTTCAGCATCGCGGGCACCTTGTCAAAGGGACCCGCGTTCGGGCTGTTGCTGCGAGGCGCGCTCGACCAGGAAGTCGTCGGATGCCTTGGGGCCGTTCAGGAAGAACTCGTCCCACGTGTGTCCCACTGGGGAGATGATGCGATCGACCCCCCGGGCTCTTACCTGGACCTTCTTCACGCCTTCGGGCAGGCGCACATCGGCGGGCAGGCGCACGGCCTGCGAGCGGTTGTTGGTGAAGACGGAGGTGATGCTCATTGGGGGTCAGTGCGAGATGGGATATGGCGTAAGTATATGGCGCCGCGTGCCCTTCGCGTATTTCTTCGACGGCGGTGCGAATGAGGGGCGGGCTGTCACGCGGCTTGCGCCCATCAGTCAGGTGGGCAGAACGCGACCGTAGTTGGTCTCACGACGGCCCTGATGGGTTGGGGGAAAAGACAGGGGAACAGCGCGAGATGCTGCCGCGAAGTGCCCAGGCTGAAGCCCTGCGCCTGCAGCACGGCCACCAGGTCGCGGCACTGGGCCTTGGTGTTGCAGAAGGCCAGCGTGCGCTCGGGGCGGAAGTGCGTGAGCAGCAGTCCCACGGCGTGCAGCCGCTCGCTTTCCTTGACCTCGTAGAAGCGCTGCTGGATGCGGCCGGGCTCATGCCGCTCGGCCAGTGTCACGGTCTGCGGATCGCGCAAGTAGCGCGCGGCGAGCTGCGCCACGTTGTCCGGGTAGGTGGCCGAGAACAGCAGGGTCTGGCGCCGGGCCGGCGGCGGGCAGCGCGCCGCGATGGCCGCGATGTCCTCGGCGAATCCCATGTCCAGCATGCGGTCGGCCTCGTCCAGCACCAGCGTGTTCAGCGCGTCCAGCGCCAACGATTCGCGGGACAGGTGGTCCAGCACCCGCCCTGGCGTGCCCACCACCACGCGCGCGCCATGCGCCAAGCTGGCCAGCTGCGGCCGCATCGTGGCGCCGCCCGTGAGCGTCAGCACCTTCAGGTTGTCCTCGGCGCGCGCCAGGCGGCGCAACTCCTGGGACACCTGGTCGGCAAGCTCGCGCGTGGGACACAGCACCAGCGCCTGCACCGCAAAGCGCCGCGGGTTCAGGTTGGCCAGCAAGGGCAGCGCAAAGGCCGCGGTCTTGCCGCTGCCGGTCTTGGCCTGCGCGATGAGGTCCTTGCCGGCCAGCGCCAGCGGCAGGCTGGCGGCCTGAATGGGCGTCATGCGGACGTAGCCCAGACGCTGCAGGTTGTCCAGCACGGCAGCGGACAGGGGCAGGGTGGAGAAGGCGGGGCCGGTGTCGTGCGCGGCGGCGGCAGGAGTGCTCATCCCGCATTGTCGATGCCCCGCCTTCCGCACGAACACCGGTTCGCGCCCGGCCTGCGCGCAGCGCTTGCCAAGCCGGTTGCGGGCCTCGGCAGCGGTGACGCGCATGGTGCGCTCCCGCGGCCTGACCCGGCCGCGGCCGGTGCGGGCCTGGATTGGCCACAATCGGCCCATGAACACGCCGCGCAACCCCTTCGCCGCCCACGACCCCTACGGCACCTCGGCCCGCCAGACCGCCAGCCCCGCGCCGGCGGCCGGGGCCGGCGCCGCGGGCGCCTGGGTCTACGACGTCACCGAGGCCGACTTCCAGGCCCGCGTGCTCGAGCGCTCGCTCGAGGTGCCGGTGCTGCTGGACTGCTGGGCGCCGTGGTGCGGCCCCTGCCGCAGCCTGGGGCCGCTGCTGGAGCGCATCACCGAGGCCTACGGCGGCGCCTTCGAGCTGGCCAAGATCAACACCGACGAGGCGCCCAATCTGAGCGCCGCGCTGCGCATCCGCAGCATCCCGCTGGTGGTGCTGTTCGTCGGCGGCCGGCCGGTCGACCAGTTCACCGGCGCGCTGCCCGAGGGCCAGATCCGCGCCTTCCTCGACAAGCACCTGCAGCCGCCGGCCGACCCCGTGCAGGCCCTGCTCGAGGAGGCCGCCGCCGCCCCGGCCGAGGACGCCGAGGCGCTGCTCGCCGAGGCCCTGCAGATGGTGCCCGGCCACCCCGACGTGACGGCCGCGCTGGCCGACCGGCTGCTGGCGCGCAACGCCGACCTGGCCGAGGTGACGGCGCTGCTGGACCGCGTGCCCGCCGCCGAGCGCGGCGAGCGCGACGCGGCGCTGCGCAAGCGGCTGGCGCTGCTGGCCAACCGCCCGGCCGGCGACCCGAAGGCCCTGGCCGCCCGCGTGGCCGCCGACCCGCGCGACTTTGAGGCCCGCTTCGCGCTCGGCGCCTGGCAGGTGTTCGAGGGCGACTGGAAGGCCGCCTTCGACAACCTGCTCGAGGTGGTGCTGCGCGACAAGGCCGAGGGCCGGCCCCACCGCGAGCGCGCGCGCAAGCAGCTGATCGAGTGGTTCGACGCCTGCCCCGACGCGGCCGTGGTCAGCCACGGCCGGCGCTACCTGGGCATGTACCTCAACTGAGGCTCAGGCCCGGGCGCGTCACGCCAGCCCGGCCAGCAGCTCGGCATTGCCGCCGGCGGCGGCGGTGTTGATGGTCACTGTCTGCTCGGCGCAGAAGCGATACAGGTAGTGCGGCCCGCCGGCCTTCGGGCCGGTGCCGCTCAGGCCCTCGCCGCCGAAGGGCTGCACGCCCACCACGGCGCCGATCATGTTTCGGTTGACGTAGACGTTGCCCACGCGCGCCGCCGCCGCGATGCGTTCGGCGCGCGTGTCGATGCGCGTCTGCACGCCTAACGTAAGGCCGTAGCCCAGCGCGTTGACCTGCGCCACCACCTCGTCGACCGTCTGCGCCGCCTGCCCGGGGCCCCAGCGCACCACGTGCAGCACGGGGCCGAAGACCTCGGCCTGCAGGTCGGCGATGCGGCCGATCTCGAAGGCCACCGGCGCCATGAGATGGGGAATCGGGCGCGGGTAGGCCGCCGCGTCCACCGGCGTGCGGGCAAGCAGCCGGGCCCCGCGCTCCAGCCGCTGCACGGCCGCCGAGACAGCGGCGTAGGCCTCGTCGTCTATCAGCGGGCCCACGTCGGTGGCGAGCTGCGCGGGGTCGCCCACCACCAGCTCGGCCATCGCACCCGCCAGCATCGCGATCACGCCGTCGGCCGATGCCTCGTGCAGCACCAGCAGGCGCAGCGCGCTGCAGCGCTGCCCGGCGCTGCGGAAGGCGCTCTGCACCACGGCGTCGACCACCTGCTCGGGCAGGGCCGTGCTGTCCACCACCATGGCGTTGAGGCCGCCGGTTTCGGCGACGAGGGGCACGATGCCTCCGTCCTTGGCCGCCAGCGCGCGGTTGATCAGCCGCGCCACCGCGGTGCTGCCGGTGAAGCACACGCCCGCGGTGTGCGGGTGCGCCACCAGCGCGGCGCCCACGGTCTCGCCCAGGCCGTGCAGCAGCGCCAGCGCGTCGGCCGGCACGCCGGCGCGATGCAGCAGCTCGACGAAGCGCGCCGCCACCACCGGCGTCTGCTCGGCCGGCTTGGCGGCCACCGTGTTGCCGGCCACCAGCGCCGCCACCACCTGGCCGGCGAAGATGGCCAGCGGGAAGTTCCACGGGCTGATGCAGACGAACACGCCGCGGCCCTTCAGGCGCAGCACGTTGCGCTCGCCGGTGGGGCCGGGCAGCGCCTGCTCGGCCAGCCGCTCCTCGGCCTGGCCGGCGTAGTAGCGGCAGAAGTCCACGGCCTCGCGCACCTCGGCCACGCAGTCGCCCAGCGTTTTGTGCGCCTCCTTGACGAGCAGGCCGCAGAACTCGGGCAGGCGCGCATCCAGCGCGTCGGCGGCGGTGCGCAGGATGGCGGCGCGCTCGGCCAGCGGGCGTCGGTGCCAGGCCTCGAAGCCATGGTGCAGGCGCTGCATCGCGGCGTCGACGTCGGCCGGCGTGTCCATGGGCGGCGGCGCCACGCGCGTCAGCGCCACGGCGGCCTCGAGCGGCGCGCGCTGCGCCACGCAGGCCAGGTCCGCTCCACTGGAGTTGTCGCGGCCCGGGCCGTACAGCGCCACCGGCAGCGGCAGCCCCGGCGCGGCCTGCGTGGCCACGGTGGCCTCCAGCGGCGAGGCCAGCAGCGCCCCGGGTGCCACGGCCGCGTCGGCCAGCTGGTGCACGAAGCTGCTGTTGGCGCCGTTCTCGAGCAGGCGGCGCACCAGGTAGGCCAGCAGGTCGCGGTGCTCGCCCACGGGGGCGTAGATGCGAAGCGGCGGCGGCCCGTCCCCGCCGCGCGCGGCACCTCCGCGGGCCAGCACCTCGCGGTACACGCCCTCGCCCATGCCGTGCAGGCGCTGCAGCTCGAAGGCCGCGCCGCGCGCGGTGGCCATCTGCACGATGGCCGCGATGGTGCCGGCGTTGTGCGTGGCGAATTGCGGGTAGATCACGGCGTGGTGCTCGATCAGCCGCGCCGCGCAGGCCAGGTAGCTGGCGTCGGTGTGGTGCTTGTGCGTGAACACTGGGTAGCCGGGCAGGCCGGCCTCCTGCGCGCGCTTGATCTCGCCGTCCCAGTAGGCGCCCTTGACCAGCCGCACCATGAAGCGCAGGCCGTGGGCGTGGGCGATGCGCGCCACCTCGTCCACCACCGCCAGCGCCCGCGTCTGGTAGGCCTGCACCGCCAGCCCGAAGCCGGCCCACCGCGGGTGCGCGGCCGCGACGTGCGCGGCCAGCGCCTCGAACAGCGCCAGCGACAGCTCGAGCCGGTCGCTCTCCTCGGCGTCGATCGTCAGGTTCAGGTTGGCGGCCGCGGCCTCGTCGACCAGCGTGCGCACGCGCGGCAGCAGCACCGCGGCCACGCGCTCGCGCTGCGCGTCCTCGTAGCGCGTGAACAGCGCCGACAGCTTGATGCTGATGCCATCGGAGTCTGTCGGGCCCCCAGGCTCCCTACGGTCGCCACCCCCCGAGGGGGCTCGGCCACGGCCGGGAGGCCCGTCCGTGGCCGCCGTCGGGCCGTCGGCCACGCGGCCGCTGGCGATGGCGCGCAGCGCGTGGCGGTAGCTGGCCAGGTAGCGCTCGGCGTCGGCCTCGGTGCGGGCGCCCTCGCCGAGCATGTCGTAGCTGAAGGTCAGGCGCGGCTGGGCCTGGCGCTGCGCGGTGGCTTCGTCCATGGCCTCGCCGATGGTGCGGCCGAGCACGAACTGCCGGCCCAGCAGCTGGATGGCGCGCACGGTGGCCGCCACCACCGTGCGCGAGCCCAGGCGCTGCAGCAGGCCGGGCGGGTTGTCGCTGTCGGGCAGGAAGCGCTTCGACAGCGCGATCGCGCTGGCCGAGATCTGCGCGAGCATCTTGTGCGGTCCTTCGCTGCCGGCGCCCTCGCCGTCGAAGTCGGCGCGGCCGAGCTGGTCGGCCGTCAGCGCGATGGCGGTCTCGGCGTCGGGCACGCGCAGCAGCGCCTCGGCCAGCCGCATCAGCGCCAGGCCCTCGCTGCTGGAGATGGGGTACTCGCGCAGCAGGCTTTCCAGCGCCCAGAACGGCGCCGGCTGCTCGCGCACCGCGCGCACCCAGGGCGTGGCCTCAGCCACCACCGCCGCCCAGTCCAGCCGGCCGTTCAGCAGCTGCAGCAGCGCGGCCACCACCTCGGGCTCGGGCCGGTAGGGGAAGGGCAGGCGCGGGGCGGGGTTCAACTGGGCGCTCAGCCCTTCGGCACGGGGCGCAGGCCGTTCCAGCAGGTGCGCTGCACGAGCTCGACGATTTGCGCGTCGGTGAACGCGCCGCCGGCCTTCAGGAAGGCGGGCACGGGGTCGCAGGCACGGGCGTAGACGGTGTAGAGCACCAGCTCGGGCGGCAGCGCGGGGTCGATGTCGCCGTCGGCCTGCGCCTGCACGATCCAGACGCCCAGGCGGTCCGAGGCCTGCATCAGCAGGTCGAGGTAGGTCTTGTGCGCCAGCAGTTCGGCGCGCAGCGAACTGTTCTGCGAGGGCACGGTGGGCATCTCGCCGCCGAGCTGCATCTCCAGCGCCCAGCGCGAGACGGCCATCAGGCGGTCCACCGCGCGCTCGCCCTCGCGGGCGCTGAGCTGGTCGATCATCGCCAGCGTCCGCTCCAGCAGCCGCACCATGGCCGCGGCGGCCAGCGCTTCCTTCGACGGGAAGTGCTTGTACAGGCTGGCCTTGGCGATGCCGACGTCCGCGGCTACCTCGTCGACCGTCATGAGGTCGAACCCCTTGTCGGCCAGCAGGCGGTTGACGGCGGAGATGATGGCGTCTTCGCGGACGCGAAGCACTTGTTCTTTGAACGACGTACGACTCATCACCCGCATTTTATGTTGCCCGGTCGTCTTTCGACGGCGCGGTCGCCGAAAGACCGTAGGGTTCGCTGCCTTCAGGCGGGCCGGCGTCGCCGCGCCCAGCGTTCGCGCCAGCCCGGCGGCGGCGTGGCCGGCGCGCCTGCGGAGGCTTCGGCGCTCGGCAGGCTGAGCTCCATCCCGAAGGCCGTGCCGCAGTCGGCGGGGTCGGGCGCCGGAGCCGGCTGCGGCCGCGCGCGCCACGCCGCAAACCAGCGGTTTGGTGAGCGTTCGGCCTTCTTCATCGGGCACCTCGGCGGCAGGGTGGCGGGGCGTGCCAGGGAGTGTCGATCCCTTCCGTGCTGCGCGAGCCCCCAAACAAGGCCGCGGCCGTGGGCCAGTTCACGGCACCGGCCGCGGCCGTCGGCGCCGCTCCTAGAATCGCGCCCCTTCACGGCCCCGGGGGTGCGGCGATGGCGGGATTCGTGGCGATCGACTTCGGCACCTCCAACTCGGCGGTGGCGTTGCCGGCCGCTGGCGGCGGCGTCGGCCTGGTGCCGCTGGAAGGCGCCGAGCGCACCATGCCCACCGCGGTGTTCTACCGCGCCGACACCCCGCCCCAGCGGCTGGAGCCCGACCGGCTGGTGGGCCGCGCCGCCATCGCGGCCTACGTCGAGGGGGTCGAGGGCCGGCTGATGCGGTCCATGAAGAGCCTGCTGGGCTCCAGCCTGCTCGATCAGCGCACCGAGGTCGGCGGCGGCCGCGCCGTGCGCTACCGCGACGTCGTCACCGGCTACCTGCGCGAGCTCAAGGCGCGTGCCGAGGCCCACGCCGGCGCGCCGCTGAGCCGCGTGGTGCTGGGGCGGCCGGTGTTCTTCGTCGACGACGACCCGGCACGCGACGCGCAGGCCCAGGCGGCGCTGGAGGACGCGGCGCGTGCCGTCGGCTTCGCCGAGCTGCAGTTCCAGTACGAGCCCATCGCCGCCGCGCTGGACCACGAGGCCACGGTCACCCGCGAGCGCCTGGTGCTGGTGGCCGACATCGGCGGCGGCACCTCCGACTTCTCGCTGGTGCGCGTGGGCCCCGACCGCCGCGGCCGGCCCGACCGCCGCGACGACATCCTGGCGAGCCACGGCGTGCACAAGGCCGGCACGGACTTCGACCGCCACGTCGAGCTGGCCGCGATCCTGCCGCTGATGGGCTACCGCTCGCGCCGCGCGCCGCGCCGGGGCGACCCCCCCGGCACGCCCACGGCCGAGCTGCCCAGCGGCATCTACTTCGACCTGGCCACCTGGCACCTGATCAACACCGTCTACGCCCCGGCGCGCGTGGCCGAGCTGCGCGGCATGAAGGCCTGGTACGCCGAGCCGCGCCACCACGCGCGGCTGCTCACGGTGCTGGAGGAGCGGCTGGGCCACGCGCTGGCCGCGGCTGCCGAGGCGGCGAAGATCGAGGTCGCGCAGCGCGGGCTCGCGCCAGTGGACCTGGGCCTGGTGGAGCCGGGCCTGGCAACGCTGCTGCGCGAGGCCGACGCGGCCGCGGCGCTGGAGGCCGACCTCGCCGCCATCGTGGCCGCGGCCGTGGAGACGGCGCGCCTGGCCGGCGTGGCGCCCGGCGACGTGCAAGACCTCTACTTCACCGGTGGCTCCACGGGCCTGGCGCCGCTGGTGGAGCGCATCGCGGCGGCGTTCCCGGCGGCCACGCGCGTGCGCGGCGACCGCTTCGCCAGCGTCGCCCAGGGCCTGGGCATCCACGCGCAGACGGTGTTCGGCGCGACGTGAGCGAACACTCCGACGGAAACCGTCACCGTTACTTGGGGCCGGCCTTGTGGGCGGCCACGGCCTTCTTGAGCGTGTCCAGCGGCGTGCAGGGGTTGGCGATGCCGCAGGCGCGCTGCAGCCGCGCCAGGTAGGCCTCGGCGGCGGGCAGGTCCTTGCGGGTGAGTGCCAGCTCACCCACGTACTCGAGCGCGCCCAGGTGGTTGGGGTCGATGCGCAGCGCGGCGTCGTAGAAGCGCTGCGCGCCGTCGAGCTCGGGCGCGGCCTGCTTGCGCAGCACGTAGCCCATGAGGTTGTTCCAGTCGGCGTTGCGCTCCAGGTTCAACCGCCGCAGCTCGGCCAGGGCCTCGGGCCAGCGGGCGGCCTGGATGTGGCCCTGGGCCGTGGCCAGCGGGGCCGGCGCCGGGGCGCTGTAGCGCGGCGGGGGCGGCGGTTCGGGCGTGGTGTCGGCGCCCTGCGCAGCGGGGGCGAGCAGGGCCAGGCTGGCGAGCACGCCCAGGGTGGCGCGCGAACGGGTTGTGGTCATCGGGGGCTCCGGGGGTTGCGGCGGGTGGATGCGGCGGCGGCGCGGCCGGCGGCGGGCCGGCGCGCACCCGGCCGCGGGCGGGTGGCCGTGGCGGCGCGCGGGCGCGCCACGTCGGCGATCAGCATCAGCGCGCGCACGGTGTCCTGCACGGCCTCGGCCAGGTCGGCCGGCGGCTCCAGCGTCTCGATCATGGCCACCAGGGCGTCGGCGTCCTCGAGGTCGTCGGGGTCCACGTGCATGAACAGCAGCGCCAGCGGCTCGACCAGGTCCGGGTGGTCGAGGGCGGTGAGCTCGGGGAACAGCTCGGTGGCGGTGGCGAAGCCGGCCACCCAGGGCAGCAGGCAGTCCGAAGGCGGCGCGGGCTCGCCGTCGTCGCCCTCCAGCGGGTAGACCCAGGGGTCGAACCAGTCGCGGCGGCCGATGGCGGCGTCGAGCTCGGCGTGGCGGCGCGTGGCCAGCGCGCGGATCTCGTCGGCCGCCGCCCCTGCCGGCGGCGCACGGCCGTCGATGTCGAACACGTGCGGCAGCCAGCGCGCCGGCGGCACCGGCCGCGGCTGCAGCAGCACCCCGCACAGGAAGCCGTCGAGCGCGCTCACGTCCAGCGGCTGCAGCGGCGCGGGCAGCTCGTCGAGCAGGGTCTGCAGGCGGGTGATGTCGTCGTCGCTGAGCGCGGCCATGGGCGGGTGGAGCTGAAAAGGTGCCGCATGGTGGCAGAGCCGGCGCCCGCGAGCGACCGCCGGACCGAAAAATGCCGGCTGGCGCCGCGGGCCGCGCCGGTAGCGACGCTGCTGTGCAGGTGTGGCACTTCGCCGCAGACGCGCGTGGACAACGTCTTCTCCGAACGTCCCCTCCCCTTTGATGCCGATGCTCAGCCTGTGCGCGGCGTCAGAGGCTGTGAATAGACCCGGCGCGTCCGAGCGGCGCGCCAGGCGTCGCTGGAACGAGTCGCAAACCACAGCCATATTGGGTGATCCTAAAAACAGCAGTTACCCGGGCGCCGGGAGCGTCGGCGGCGGGGTTGGCAGGCCTATCTGACCGCCAATGCGCTGGCAAATGTAGGCCAGCATTACCCGCCAGCGGTCGAGCTTGGGCAACTGCTCTGCCGCAGATCTGACGTGCTGGATGGCCGCATGAACGTTGGTGATCATCGACTTGATCAACCCCGCTTCGGCGTGCATGGGCGTGAGGTACAGCGTGGTCTGGTTGCCGCTGCTGGTGGCGCGGCCCACATCAGCTAGCAGCAGCGGTCGGCTCGTCAGCGCCTCGCGCCGGGTTTGCGGGTTGGCTGCGCGCACGTACCAGCTCCACCAGTTGTAGACGAGGGCCACCGCTCGCGCGGTGACTTGGCTGCGGTGCATGTCCTGCGTGGTGAAGCCGCCCCAGCCCCATTGGTTCTTCAGCTCGTCGAACCCGTTCTCGCAGTCGCAGCGGTCGCGATAGAGCTGACCGATCGCCGCGATGTCGTACGTCGCGTTGGTCGCCAGTACGGTGTACTCCCAGACCTGTGCCTGGTCCTGCACCTCATCGTGGGGCAGCGCCAGCACGAGTTGCTCGCCGTCCTACTTGCGCCCGCGTTTCTTGCCCGTCATCTTGCCCGTCAGCGCGACGTCGTGCTTGATGCGTCGGCGCAGCACCACCACGCGCCGGGCCTTGCTCCAGCCGCTCGGCCGCAACTCGTCTTCGATGGCCTCCTGGCGGCCATACAGCGGCTTGATCGTGGCGTCCACGTCCAGCGCCCACGGTCGGTCCAGGGCCTCGCGCACGCTGGCCATCAGCGCCTGGCGCATCCACGGCTCGCTGGCCGCTGGCACCATCGCCGCCAGCCCGCGCCGCACCGAATCTTCGCTGACCATGCCGCGCAGACCCAGCGCCTTGGCGGCCACCGCGTCGCTGCGGACGCCGGCGATGTGCGCATAGCGCTTGCTGCCGGCCAAGATGCCCAGCATCAGCGTGCCCAGCACGTCGCGTGGTCGCGATGCGTTGGGGCTGCTGTAGTGCAGCGGGCAGGTCTGCACCCAGCGGTCGAAAACACCCGCGGTGGCCAGGAATTCGGCGAAGAACACGATCTGTCCGTGGGGTGTGGCTTGGGCAGTCTCGTCCCAGCGCACATGCACACGGCCGCCCATCGTGTCGACCACCATCGTCCTCGCTGGCTTGTGCCAGCGCGGACTTCTTCGGTTAGTTAGCTTCACCCATCGGGTGAGTTTGCCAAACAGCCTCAAACCCGCGCCAGCGTTGAAGAAAACAGCGACGGCGCAGGGTCAACTGCGGTTCTTAGGGTGATCGGCCTGTCGCACAGCCTTGGGGTGCAGACCGTGGCCGAGGGCGTCGAGACCGAGCACGACGCACAGGCCCTGCGCGGCCTGGGCTGCGGCATGGCGCAGGGCTACCTGTTCGGCCGCCGGTGCCGGCCGAACGGCTCGTCAGCGCGCTGCCGGTCGAGGCCCGGGAGCCGGCCGAACCGGAAGCGGCTCCGGCCGCCTGAGCGGCGGCCGGGCGCGCCGTTGGCTCGGTGAAACCGCCCACTGCCAGCAACACACCGACTACGCCGCCGGCAGCTGGCGGCTCGGCGAAAGGTGTCGGGAGGAAGCGGGGTCTGGGGGCTTGGGCGGCAGGTGTGAGGTCACCCGATTCCGGATTGGAAATTGAGCATGTCATGGCGCGATTCCTGGGTCGAGCCGATGGCGGTCCCTGTGCGGGATCGTCATTCCGGTCACGACAGCCGGAGGCTCCGGTGACCGCTTCCTCATCTGCGAGCCCGGGCTACCGACCCAAAGGCGGCGTCGGGTCGCCGCGATCGGCGATCGAAGGACAGCGGGCCTTCGGTGATGGCGTGGTGGCACAGCTCCAGGAAGTCGAGCCACACCAACATCTCCGGCGCCGGAAGGGTGCGCGCCTGCAGGATGCGGCTGGCCAAGCTCAGGCTGCCCACGGCCTCGGTCTGCACGAACATCGGCTACAGACACAGCTTGTAGTCCGGGCCCGGTGCCAGACGGCCTGGCAGTGCCACCGCCGCGGGCGACACCGTGATCTCGCCCTCGCTCCAGTGCGGCGTGTCGCTGCTGGTCAGATCGCGCGCGAAGCGGCCCTTGAAGCGGGCCCGCGCGACCACGGCGGCGCTTACCAGCGCAGCAGCCGCGGGCCGACCAGCGCGCCCACGCCCACCGTCATCAGCACACCCAGCGTGTACCAGGCGGCGACGAAGGGCAGCGCCAGCTCGGTGCAGGCCAGGGCGTAGCCGAAGGCACCCAGCGCTCCGGCGAAGAGGCCGGCCGCCGCGCCGGCCGCCACCGGCCGCGTGGGCGCCAGGCCGCGCAGCGCCCACATCGCCGCGGCCAGCGCCGGCAGCGACAGGCCCAACACGTTCCAGGGGCACTGCACGGCCGAATGGCCCATCAGCGCCGGCATGCGTTCGTCAGGAGACATCTGCCACAAACTCGACCAACCCACCAGCGCCGCCGCGGCCACCACCGTGGCCACCGCCACCAGCGGCGCGCCGGCGCGCGGCAGCGGTCGGCCCAGCCGTGCCGCAAGCCAGGCTGCGGCCAGTGCCAGCAGGCCGGCATAGACGAGCTTGAACCACGGCGCGATCTCGAGGTACAGGTCCGCCGGCACCCAGCCTAGCGTCAGCGCCGCCAGCACCGCGCTGGCCGTCAGGCCGCCCAGCGCCACGGGCGCCAGCCGCCGCGCCGCCACGGCGCGCGGGGCCGGGCCTGCGCCTTGCGCCAACATCACGATCAGGTCGTCGGTCTTCATGGTCAGTGGTTCTTTCGCAGCTCAGGCGCCCTGCACCAGCGCCGCCAGCTTCTTCAGGCCGCGGTGCACCTGCACCTTGATGGCCGACTCGCTGACCCCGGTGCGGGCCGAGGCCTCGGTGACCGACAGGCCCTCGATCTTGGTCAGCAGGATGGCGTCGCGCTGGGCCGGCGACAGCTCGGCCAGCAGCATCGACAAGTCGCGCGCGGCGCCGGCCTCGGGCTCGCTGCGCGCGAGCAGGCCCTCGTCGACGTCGTCTATGGGATCGTGCAGCGCCTCCTGGCGGCCGCGGCGCCGCCACAGATCGATCAGCTTGTGGCGGGCGATGGCCAGCACCCAGGCGCTGACGGGCAGCGCCGCGTCGTAGGTGCCACGCTGCAGATGCAGCGCCAGCAGGGTTTCCTGCACGAGGTCTTCAAGGTCGTCGGGCAGCGACTGCGTGCGCCGACGCAGGTAGCTGCGCAGCCGCACGGCGATGCGGCGCAGCGCCTCGCGGTAAGCCGCCTCGTCACCGGCCTGCGCGCGCAGCCATAGCGGCTTGAGCTGCTGCTCGAAGTCGTCGTGGGATGGACTCAAGGCGGCGGGTCGTGCAGGCACGCGCGGGGTGACGCGTGCCGCATTCTGGGGGCTGCGGCCGAAGCCGCCCAGGCCCGGCTCAAGCGTGGTGCCGAGCGAGGACATGCGCCACCGCTGTGTCGAGCGACCAGGCGCCGCCACCTCGCAGCACCAGCATCAGCAGCACCACCGCCCACACGCCGTGCGTGGGCCAGGCGCCGGGGTACACGAGAAGCTGGATCACCGCCGTCATGCCCAGCAGGCCCAGAGCCGACAGCCGCGTGGCCAGCCCCAGCAGCAGCGCCAGCGGCAGCAGGTGCTCGGCCCTGGTGGCCACGACGGCCGCGAACGCGGGCGGCACGATCGGCAGCGCGTACTCGTCGCGGAACAGGTCCACGGTCTGCGGCGCCAGGCGCGGCCAGCCGGGCTCGAAGCGGCCTTCGACGAGGTCGATGGCAAAGCCCTCGACCTTGGTCTGCCCAGAGCGCCAGAACACGCCGGCGATCGACACCCGCGCCAGCAGCGCCAGCAGGTTGTTGGCCCAGGGCGCGGCGGCCAGACGGTCGTGCCACCAGCGGGTGGCGCGCACGGGAATGTTCGTCATCATCGATCGTCTCCAGGGCGTCGCCAGCCGGCGAGCGCGCCGTGGCGGATGAGCAGGGCTAGCAGCGCGGCCAGGTCGAACGGCTCCGCGCCGGCCTCGGCCACCGCGTCTGCGAGCGGACGCCCGCGTTGCAGTGCCGCGGTGCAGCGGGCTGCTGCCAGGGACAGCGGCAGCAGCGTGACCTCGCCGCCACCGTGGACGGTGTCATCGCGCAGCACCAGCGCGGCCTCGGCTTCCTCGACCACGGCCAGGTCGTGCGGCGGCCCGTCGGCCCGTTGATGCGCGACCCACAGCGAGACCACGCCCCAGTCTTCGTGCAGCACCTGGCAAGACGGGTGCAGCACCAGCACCGAGCCGGCCAGCTGCGCGGTGTCGGCCAGTGCCGGGGCGATGTCGGCAGCGATCAGCGGCGCCGCATCGGCGGCGTGGAAAGCCACGATGCGCGCACGCTCCAGCCGCGCCAGGCCCGGCAGCCACGGCCAGGCGGCGGCGGGGCCGAAGCCGGCCAGCCAGGGCGCGAACCCGTTGCCCCATTCAGCCAGCACCGGCGTGCCCGGCTGCGCCACCCGCACGAAGGCCCGTGCCAGCGCGTCGAAGCACTCGTCGCCCAGCGCCTGGCGGCACACCGGCAGCGTCTCGCCGAGTGCCTGCACGAGCGTCACGACGAAGGTGTTGCGGTGCACGTCGAAGCGCCTCGCCACGTCGCTCCCGTTCCAGGCGATCAGACCCGGCGGTGGTGGCGTGCCGGGCTCGCGCAAGGCGCTGGCGAAGGCGCTCCATTCAGTCGTCATGCTGGACGTCATGCGAGAGCCTCGAGTTCGGCATCGGCCACGGCCCGCATCAGCTCGAAGGCGCAGGTGGCCTCGGCGGCCAGCTGGCGCAGCGGCGGCAGGTTCTGGTCGCGCTCGATGAGCGTCGGCACCGGGCCCAGCCGGCCGATCACGTGCGCATACAGCGCCCACACGGCGTCGGCCACCGGGGCGCCGTGGGTGTCGATGAGCAAGCGGTCGCCGGCGGCGTCTGTGTCGATGGCGTGGCCAGCCAGGTGGATCTCGCCCACCGTGCCTTCGGGTATTGCGTCGAGCAGGCGGTCGATGCCGAACCGAGCGTCGCGGCCGTGGTTGACGGCGCTGACGTAGGCGTTGTTCACGTCAAGCAGCAGCCCGCAGCCGGTGCGGCGCACGACGGCGGCCAGGAACTCCGCCTCGTCCATGGTCGACGACGCGAATTCGACGTAGGTGCTGGGGTTCTCCAGCAGCAGCGGGCGCTTCAGGCGCTGCTGCACGGCATCGACATGAGCGCACACGCGGTCCAGCGTGGCGCGGTGGTAGGGCAGCGGCAGCAGGTCGTTGAACCAGCCGCCGCCGTGGCTCGACCAGGCCAGGTGCTCGGAGAACCAGCGTGGTTCGAAGCGCGCCAGCACGCCGGCCAGCCGTGCCAGGCGCTGCTCGATGGGCGGCTCTTCGCCGCCGATGGACAGGCCGACGCCGTGCACCGACAGTGGCCGGGTCTCCCGCACGCGGGCCAGCCGCGCCAAGCGCCGGCCGCCGGCGCCCATCACGTTCTCGGCGTGCACCTCGATGAAACCCACCGCGGCCGTGCCGGCCTCGCCGGCCAGCAGCGGCAGCACATGCTCGTCCTTCAGGCCGATACCGGCCAGCGCGAGGGGGGGCCATCGGGTGCTCCGCATCAGGGTAGGCGTCGGGGGTGCCTCACGCCTTCATTTCTTTGAACTCCTTGAGCTGCCCGAAGCCGGTGGGCGAGGTCTTGGAGACGGTTTTGGCACAGCTGCCCTTGGCGACCAGCGACCAGGCGTTGCCCTGGTAGTCGACTTTGGACGTGCCGGCGCAGGTGGTGCCGGGGCCGGCTGCGCAGTCGTTCTTGCCCTTCAGCGCGACGCCGAAGCACTTCTCTTTGTCGGCGGGCTGGGCCTGCGCGGCGGGGGCGGCCACGAGCGTGAGTGCGGTGCCGAGGGCCAGGGCGAGGGTGGCGGCGGTGGGAACGGAAGTCAGGGACATGCGCGAACTCCGGTTGGAAGGCCGATGCGACGGCCAGGGTGGGGGACGGGCCACCTGCCAGCGGCTGGCTTCAGACCCGACCCTCGCCAGTCGTTCGACACCCCGTTGGGGTTACAGCGGCCATGGCGCACACGGCGGCCATGCCTGCTCACACCGCCCTGGCGTGCGGCGGTCGCGGCTGCGCCGCGCTGAGCTCGTTGTGCCTCGACATCAGTGTTGCCCCGAAGTCGGGCGGAGCGACCACCACCCAATTCAGGTCTGCGGTAACAGCGCGTAGTGGAGGGGGCTACGAGAGGCCGTTGAACGCCTTGGCTCGGGCAGCCACGAATCTTTTCGTTAAAGCAGTCACCTATTGATGAAAGCCCTCCAAGATCGGACGGAAATGCATGGAAGGCCGTCCATGCCGGAGACCACCTCATGTTGAACGTACAGTCCTCCAGGCTTCTTCCCTTGTCAACTGCGCTGACGGTCGGGGCGCTCGTGCTCGCCGCCTGCGGAGGTTCGGGCGCAGGGCCCAGCGCGGAGCCCCCGATCGAACGCACCGTCACCGTGACCGGCGGTTACGGGTCGGGCTCCTACCGGCCGGGCACCACCGTGCACGTCTGGTCGGCGGTGTCCACGACGAGCGGTGTGGCCCGACGCTGGAGCGGCGACGCCACGCTCCTAGTGGAACCCGGCGAATGGCACACGAGCTTCGTCATGCCCGACCGCGACGTCACACTCCTGGCCAATTCCACCACCCAGACGGTGACGCTGAGCGTGGCGACCTTCACCGGCGTCACCTCGGTGCCCAAGACGGTCCGTTACCACTTCCCGCCAGTCATGCGGGGCGTGGTGCTCATCAGCCACGGAACCGGCGGCACCAGCGACTTCATCGAACGCACCGAGCCGTTCCCGCTTGCACTGGCGCTCGTCGCCGACGGCTACGGCGTCGTCTCGACGGAAGCCGAGGAAGTCGTCGCGGGTGACCAGAACGGCGACGGCAAGCTACGCTGGAGCACCGGGGGGACCGCCGACAACGTTGACCTGGGCAACCTGCAGGCGATGTTTGAGGGCTTCCAGCGCAGGGGACTGATTCCCGCCGGAACCCCGAAGTTCGCCCTCGGGATGTCCGCGGGCGGCAACTTCAGCCACTTCCTCGGCACGGTGGGTTCGACGGCACCGGCGTCCGTATTCCCTCAGCTGCGCTTCGCGGCAGTCGCTGCCTACTGCGCGGACGCCACCGCCGCGCGTTCGGCGAGCCTGTCGAATACGCCTTCCGCGTGGTACGTGTGCGGGGCCGAGGACAACCCTGAGGTGTTCAACACCGAGGCTCGGGCTAACGAGGCGGCCATGCGGGCACGCGGCATCCCGACTGACTACGCCGAGAACCCCCCGTCGCCAATCTACGACGAGCGGTTTACACGCATCGACGGGATCGACCGAGCTACGTCAAAGGCCATGGTGGCGGAGTTGCGCGCCGCCGGCTTCATCAACGCCGCAGGGTTCATCACCGTCGACAGCAGCCAGATTGCCGAGCGCGTCCAGGCCAACCCGACGGCCTTTCCGAGCATCACGTCAAACCCGGCGGCGGCAACAGTCCTGTCGCAGATCAAGGTCATGCGCGCCGAGCACGCGATGTATGCCGACTACACGCGCCGCAACATCGGTTTCTTCGACCGCTTCAATCCCAATCCGCCGGCGAGGTGAGCGTGGGGGGCGGGCTCCGAAGGGCCTGACCGTGTTCCCTGTGGACTTACACCATGCCCTGGGGCCACGGCCGAGTGCGTCAACGCGCTGGCGCGCAACCGAGGGCGGCAGCGTCTGCCGGTGCGCGGCTTGGTCAAGGTGCGCGCGGGGGCGATGCTGTACGCGCTGGCACACAACCTGATGCGCATGGCCAAGATCGCGCCGCAGTTGATCGGTCTGGGCACAGGTGCGTCCTCAATGGCCGCAGCGGCCGCCTAGGGAGTGCCAGAGGTGAGAAATCGCCCCGAATCGGGCCTGGCAAGACCCCCGAAGGTCCCAGCTGGCACTTCAAGCGCCGGCGACTCGCTTCGCGGCGCTTGCATCGCCACGCCAGACGCGCGCAGCGCAGCCAGCGGTGCAAATCAAATGCCTCTCGGTCTCTGAGGCCACGCCACGCATGCAGGGTGCCGACCGCCGCGTCGCCGGGCTGTGGCTCATGCGAGCCGCTCATCAGCTGTTCCGGTTTGCGTGCTTCGGCGCTCTGGTGGGATGAACGACACTACGTCCCGGTCATCGAGCCCCACGCCGCGTGAACTTCCAGCAGCTCCGTTCCTTCCGCGAGGCCGTCCGCCAGGGCTTCAACCTCACGGGCGTGGCCGAGGCGCTCAACACCTCGCAGCCGGGTGTCAGCCGGCAGCTCAAGGAGCTCGAGGAAGAGCTCGGCGTGGAGTTGTTCGTCCGCGCCGGGCGCCGCTTTCTGGGCCTGACGGAGCCGGGCAAGGCCGCGCTGCCCTACGTCGAGCGGCTGCTGCAGGAGGCCGAGAACGTCAAGCGCGTCGGCGCCGACTTCGCCAGCGCCGAACAGGGCCTGCTGACCATCGCCGCCACGCACACGCAGGCCCGCTACGCGCTGCCTTCGGCCGTGAAGGACTTCTGCGCCGCGCACCCGCAGGTGTCGCTGCACCTGGTGCAGGGCTCACCGCGGCAGATCGCGGCGCAGGTGCTGGCGGGCGAGGTCGACCTCGGCGTGGCCACCGAGGCGCTGTCGGAGTACCCCGACCTGGTGGCGCTGCCCTGCTACCGCTGGACGCACGTGGTCGTCGTGGCCGAGGGCCACGAGCTGGCCCGCCGCGATGCCGCCGGACACCGCATGACGCTGCAGGACCTGGCCGCACACCCGCTGATCAGCTACGAGCCCGGCTACACCGGCCGCGGCCACATCGACGAGGCCTTCGCCAAGGCAGGCCTGCAGGCGCGCTTCGTGCTGCAGGCCATGGACGCCGACGTCATCAAGACCTACGTCGAGCTGGGCATTGGCGTGGGCGTGATCGCATCGGTGGCCTTCGACGAAACGCGCGACCGCGGGCTGGTGGCCATCGACGCCCGCCACCTGTTCGCCACCAACACCACGCGCGTGGCCATCAAGCGGGGCAGCTACCTGCGGGGCTACGTGTTCGCCTTCATCCACACCTTCGCGCCCACGCTGACGCGGCCCGTAATCGAGGCCGCCTTGGCTTCGGCGCCGGGCACGGCCGCCGACGGCCTGTAGCCGGGCGCCCGCTGAGGCCCTGCGCGCCAGGGCGACGCTAGGGTGGAACGGGCCCCGGTGACGCGTCGATGACAAACCGCAGGCCGGGTGGGTGTGCGCCAGCCGTCACGCCAGCGTCACGTCGCCCTTCGAGCATGCGGGATCCGACAGCAACCATCCGAGATCCCCATGTCCCAAGATGTCCGCACGATCGCCGAGTTCGTCGACCCCGACGATCTGCCCAACAACACCAGCGCCAACACGCACTTTGGCGAGGTGCTGGACCGAGGCCTGAACCGCCGCGGCCTGCTCAAGGGCGGCCTGGGTGGCGCGATGGCCGCGATGTTCGCGCCCATGGCCGCGGTGTCGCTGACGGCCTGCGGCGGCGACGACGACGTCGTCGTGAGCCCGCCTGCGGCACTCGCCGAGACGCTGCTGGGCTTCACCGCCGTGGCGCGCACGCTGGCCGACACCAACACCGTGCCCCCCGGCTACACGGCGCGCGTGATCCTGGCCTGCGGCGACCCCATGGCCGCCAGCGTGCCGGCCTACAAGAACGACGGCACCGACACCAACTACGCGCAGCGCGTGGGCGACTGCCACGACGGCATCCAGTACTTCGGCCTGGGCGCCAGCGGCGCGCGCGACGACAACAGCTCCAGCCGCGCCCTGCTGGCCATGAACCACGAGTACATCACCCCGGTGGTGCTGCACGCGGCCGGCCCCAGCCCGAACCCGCGCCCGGCCTCGCAGGTGGACATCGAGGTCGACTGCCACGGCGTCAGCATCAACGAGGTGGCCAAGGACGCCGCCGGCCTGTTCCAGGCGGTGCAGAACTCGCCGTTCAACCGCCGCATCACCGGCGCCACCGAGATCCAGCTGTCCGGCCCGGCGCGCGGCCACGCGCTGTTCGTCACCAAGTTCTCGCCCGACGGCACGCGCACGCGCGGCACGCTCAACAACTGCGGCAACGGCAAGACGCCCTGGGGCACGCTGCTGACCACCGAGGAGAACTGGAGCGGCTACTTCTTCCGCGCCGCCGGCGACCAGGCCCTGCGCAGCGCCAAGGTCAACGCCAGCTTCGCGCGCTACGGTCGCAACGTCACGGCCACGGCCGCCGCAGCTAGCCGCTACGGCTGGGAGACCGCCGGCAGCGACGACCCATACGCCCGCTTCAACACCAGTCTCATCGGCACCACCGCCGACGGCAGCGATGACTACCGCCACGAGTGGTTCTGCCAGGGCTTCATGGTCGAGATCGATCCCTACAACGCCACGAGCACGGTCAAGAAGCGCACGGGCATGGGCCGCCTGGCGCACGAGAACGGCGCCTTCGGCCTGCCGCAGGCCGGCAAGCCACTGGCGGTTTACATGGGCTGCGACTCGCAGAACGAATACGTCTACAAGTGGGTGTCCACCGCCACCTGGAACCCGGCCGACGCCAACGCGACGGACCGCATGGCCATCGGCGACAAGTACCTCGACGCCGGCAAGCTGTACGTGGCGAAGTTCAACGACGACGGCACGGGGCAGTGGATCGAGCTCGTCGTCACCAACCCGGACATCGCCGCTGCCAGCTTCGGCTTCACCGAGCAGGCCGAGATGTACATCCACACGCGCATCGCCGCCGACGCGGTGGGGGCGACGAAGATGGACCGTCCGGAGTGGGTGGACGTGCACCCGACCACGGGCGAGATCTACATCACGATGACCAACAACAGCAGCCGCCGCGCCGCGCCCACGGGCAGCCAGACGCGCGTGGACGCCGCCAACCCGCGCGCCTACACCGACGTGCGCGGCGGCCTGACCACACAGAGCGGCAACGTCAACGGCCACATCGTGCGCTTCAAGGACGCCAACCCCGAGGCCACCGCCTTCACCTGGGACGTCTACCTGTTCGGCGCCGAGGCCGCGGCCGACCCGACCTACGTCAACCTGTCGGGCCTGACCAACGACAACGACTTCTCCAGCCCCGACGGCCTGGCCTTCACGAAGAGCACCGGCCTGTGCTGGATCCAGACCGACGACGGCGCCTACGTCGACGTCACCAACTGCATGCTGCTGGCCAGCGTGCCCGGCACGCTGGGCGACGGCGAGACGAGGACGCTGAACTACGGCAGCGTCAGCGTCACCACGCGCATCGGCAAGAAGCCCACGGCGACCACGCTCAAGCGCTTCTACGTCGGGCCCTTCGACTGCGAGGTCACGGGCCTGTGCGAGACGCCGGACGGCAAGACCATCTTCATCAACGTCCAGCACCCGGGCGACGGCACCGCGGCGGCCGACCTGGCCGATCCGAGCAAGTACACCAGCCAGTGGCCCAGCAACGTGGGCTACGGCGCCGGCAAGCGCCCGCGCTCGGCGACGGTGGTAATCACGAAGAACAACGGCCAGCGCGTGGGCACCTGAGTCAGCCGCCCGAGGCACCGCCGGGCTGGTTGCGCCCGAAGCGGTGGCGCATGCCGTTCTGCGCGGCCATGCCGGGCGGGGCGAGCTACTTCAGGCCGCTGATGTAGCTGGCCACTGCCTTGGTCTCGAGCTCGGTGAGCTGCCGGGCGATGTTGTGCATGACCGCGTTGTCGTTGCTGCGCTCGCGCTGGTTGAACTGCCTGAGCTGGCGCTCGGTGTACGCGGCGTGTTGGCCCGCCAGGCGCGGCAGCTGCGCCGTGCCCTGGCCCCTGGCGCCGTGGCAGCTGGCGCAGGCCGGCACCCCGGTGAACGGGTTGCCGCGGGCGTATATGAAGCGGCCGACGAGAGCGAGCTCGGGGTCCTCGATGGCGTGCTGGTGCACGGGGCGCGACTCGTAGAAGCGGCCCAGCACCTCGAAGTCCAAGGTCGTCAGCCCCTCGACCATGGGCTGCATCTGCGTGCTCTTTCGCTTGCCGCTGGCGTAGTCGGCGAGCTGGCGAGCGACGTACTGCGCGTTCTGCCCGGCCAGGCGCGGGAAGATGGGGCTGGAGCTCTCGCCGTCGATGCCGTGGCAGATGAAGCACTTGCCCTCGACGATCTCCTGAGCGCGCTTGAGGTCGGCGGCGGCGTGCGGCGAGGGCCCCAGCGCCAGAAAGGCGGCGATAGCGGCGGAGGCCAGGGCGGAAGGCAGCAGTCGGGCGGGCTTGATGCAGCCCGCGCCCTCGCACTTAAGCCGGGCGATGCGCACCACCCCGCTCGGGGCGAAGTCAGCCTCCTGGATGAACTGCTCGCGCTTGAGGTTGCGGTTGCGGTTGCGCAGAGTGATCTCGCCGATCTCGCGTTTCACCCCGCGCGCCACCAGCTCAGAGACCGCTCCGACCAGGTCGCCGCCGCTGGTGTCCTTGGCGCCTTCCAGCAGGAAGCGGCGAACGAACATGGCGATCTCCTCGGCTAGGGCCGGCATCATGCCAAGCCCGGGTTGCCCTGCATGCCCAACAGGCGCGGCGTGTTGATGCTGCGCGGCCTGACGCGGCCGCCGGGGTTGCGGCCGGAGTCCTTCAGCCAGGTTTCCACCACGTCCCAGGCCATGGGGTGGCCGGCGCGGGTGGCTTCCTCGGCCACCGGGGCCCAGCCGGCCACCTTGTAGGTCTTGCCAGCCTCCAGGGGCTGGCCCTTCAGGCGCATGTCGGTGATGCGGCTGCCCATCCTCGCGTTCGGGTCGCAGGTGTAGGCCAGCCCGCCCACACGGACCATGTCGCCGCCCTGCTGGTAGTAGGGGTCGGGGTTGAACAGGTTGTCGGCCACGTCCTCGAGCACGGTCTTGATCATCTCGCCGCTCATCTCGGTGACGGTGGCGTACGAGTAGGTCGTGGCCAGCTGGTCCATCATCAGCTCGCGCGTGATGGCCTCGCCGGGCAGCAGGCTGGTGCCCCAGCGGAAGCCGGGCGAGAAGGCGATGTCGGCACCGCGCACGTCCATCAGCGCGTCGCAGACCAGCTGGTCCCAGCTGCCGTTGAAGTTGCCGCGGCGGTACAGCAGGCCGTCGGTGACGGCGAGCTTCTCCGACAGCTTCGCCTCGAACGGCGCGCGGATGCGGGAGATCAGCGCCTCCATCGCGGCGTCGGGCCTGAGCAGGTCGGCGAACACCGGCAGCAGCCGCCAGCGGTGGTTGGCGAGCTTGCCGTCCTTCACCTGGAAGTCCATCACGCCCAGGAACTTGCCGTTGCTGCCGGCGTTGGTGACGAGCGTGGTGCCGCCGGCGTTCTTGACGGGCACCGCCACGGGCACGCCGTCGTGCGTGTGGCCGCCGAAGATGGCGTCGATGCCGCGCACGCGGCTGGCCATCTTCAGGTCGACGTCCATGCCGTTGTGGCTGATGACGACGACCAGCTGCGCGCCCTTGGCGCGCGCCTCGTCGACCGTCTTCTGCATGTTCTCGTCCTGGATGCCGAACTCCCAGTCGGCCACCATGTAGCGCGGGTTGGCAATGGGCGTGTACGGGAAGGCCTGCCCGACGATGGCGACGCGGACGCCGTTGATCTCCTTCAGCGTGAAGGGCTGGAACACGGGGTCGCCGAAGTCGGTGGTCTTGACGTTCTGGGCGACGAAGTCCACGCGGTGCGCCGCCGCACCGCTGCCGGTTCCACCGGCGAAATCCTTCTCGACGATCTGCTTCACGCGCTTCATGCCCAGCGTGAACTCCCAGTGGCCCGTCATCACGTCCACCGTCAGCGCCTTGCAGGCATCGACCATGTCCTGGCCGTCGGTCCACAACGCGGTGGCGCTGCCCTGCCAGGTGTCGCCGCCGTCGAGCAGCAGCGCCCCCGGGCGGCTGGCCTTCATGCGCTTGACGAGGGTGGCCAGGTGCGCGAAGCCGCCCACGCGGCCGTAGCGCCGCGAGGCGCGCTCGAAGTCGATGTAGGTGTAGGCGTGCGCCAGCGGCGTGCCCGGGCGCACGCCGGCGGCCTTCAGCAGGTGCTCGCCCACCAGGTGCGGGATCTGCCCGCGCATGCCGCCCACGCCGAGGTTGACGCTGGGCTCGCGGAAGCGGATGGGCTTCAACTGCGCGTGGCAGTCGGTCATGTGCAGCAGGCTCACGAAGCCCGGCCCGGTGCCCAGCGGCGGCAGGTCGTAGAGCGCGTCTTCGGCCTTGGCGGCGTCGGCGTCCTCGTGGGCCGCCAGGTTCATGCCGGCCACCGAGGCGGCGGCCAGCACCTGCATGAATTCGCGCTTGCTGAGGCTCATGATTTATCAGTGACTGCTGATGTTCGGGTGCCGAAAAAGCCCGGCGGCGCCGGGCTTCGCGGGCGACGGGCCTACTTGTTGACCGGCGAGTTCGGGTCCAGCAGCAGCGCCATCACGTGGGCGATCTGCTTCTCGTCGAGGATGCCCATGTGGCCGAAGCGCGGCATGTTGGAACAGGCGGCGTAGCTCTTGCTGTTCCAGATCTTCATCCAGGTGTACTGGATGACGGGCGCGGCGGTCGGCGCGGTGATGTCCCTGACGCCGCGGTTCTTGCCGTAGTTGTAGAGGCTCGGGCCGATGGTGCCGAAGCTGACCTCTTCCTTGCTGACCTGGTGGCAGTTGTAGCAGCTGCCGCCGTTGGCGCTGGTGGCGGTGGAGCTGTCGGTCCAGGTCAGGCCGCGGCCACTCTGGGCAATGCGCTCGCCTTCGCGCCAGTCGCCGAGGTAGAAGCCGCCGGAGGGCCACTTGACGGTGCTCTTGGCCTGGGCCATCACCTCGTTGGCCACGGGCTCGGCGGGCTCCTTGTCGGACGAGCAGGCGCTCTGGCCGAGGTCCTGGCGGATGCGCTCGGCCTTGGCGATGCCCTGGTCGCGGAACGCGGCGAGGATCAGCTTGTTGGCCTCGGCGTCGAGTTCGGCGGCGCTGGGCAGCGCCATCGGCGCCGGGCCGCTGGCACAGGCGGCCAGCAGCACGGCGGCGGGCACGGCGGCGATGAGGAGGGTCTTCTTGCTCATGATGCGGCGTCCTTCCCCGTTCAGCGCTTGATGGCGGGCGCGATGGACTGCGCGCCCTTGGCGTTGACGCCCATGTAGGTGGCCAGTGCCACGGTGATGTCGCTGCCGAAGCCCGGGAACGGGAAGCGCATCTGCCGGTAGCAGTCGTTCAGGCGCAGCTGCATGCCCCACATCTGACCGTTGCTCACGCGGTAGGCCGGCCAGGCGGCGAAGCCGATGCCGTCACCGGGGTTCTTCGTCAGGTCGGGCAGGTCCTGCAGGCGGATGCGGATGTCCTTCTGCGAGTGGCAGGCGGCGCAGCTGAAGTCCATCGGCCCGGCGCGGTAGAAGAACACGCGCTTGCCGATCTCGTAGCTCTTCTTTTCTTCAGGGTGGGCCTGCGACAGGTTGAAGCGCATGCCGCGCGACTCGGTGGCGATCCAGGTGGCCAGCGCCGTGACGTTGGCCATCTCGCCGCGGCCGAAGGGCGTGCGGGCGATCTCGGCGGCGTTGAAGCCCTGCAGCGTCTCCATGCACGAGACGAGGCGCGACTCGAGGTCCTGCACCCGGCCAGTGTCGGCAAAGTAACGCGGCAGTTCGACGAACACGCCCTTGACCACCCCCGGGCCCTTGCCGAGGTCGCACTGCTCGAGCGTGGCGCCCTTGGGGCCCCGCTTCTGCTTCCAGAGCTCGCGGCCCTTCATCTCGAACAGCTCGGCGGGGTTGCCGTCCTCGAGCATCTTGCGGTACTCGGCAATGCCGTCGGCGGCGGAGCGCTGTTGCGCCAGCGCAGGGGCCAGGGCCGCCAGGGCCGCGGCAGCGACGACCGCCCGTGCGCGGAGGGACTTCTTCATGCGCGGGGTCTCCGGAGTTGGGTTCTTCGGGTGCGGCCCGCACGCGCGGGCCATACCCCTGAGTATGGTCAGCCGGTGTGCCGCTGCACACCCGGGCATGTACCGGGTGCCGTATCAGGACACCGTGGCTTCGTCGGTGCGCTTGTCGCCCTTGTTGTCCAGCCAGTTCACGGTGATCTTGTCGCCGGCCTTGGCGCCCTTGACGTTGAACTGCAGGAACGGGTTCTTCGCGATCGATGGGCCCCACTGGGCCTGCATCACCACCTTGCCGTTGTGGCTGGCGCTGACTTCCTGGATGAACCACGCCGGGACGAGCGCGCCGGCGGCGTCGCGGCGCTGGCCGGTCTCCATCTCGTGGCTCATCAGGACGCGGACGGTGGCCTTGTCACCGGCCATCTGGGCGCGGATGCGCATCGGGTCTGCCATGGTCTTTCTCCTTGAATCCGAAGTAGGGGTCGCAGGGCTCGTTCAGCCGCCGCAGCCGCCGAGCGTGACCTTGATCTCCTTGACGGCGAACAGCGCGCGGCCGTCGCCCATCATGGCCACGGCGTAGACGTTGGACGACTGCCCCATCTTCACGCGCGTGTTGAAGCTGGCGTCGACGGCGTCGGTCACGTCGAAGGCCGCGGCCAGCACGCTGGGGTTCTTCTCGACGAGGATCATCATGCGCTTGACGCCCGGCAGCGTGGTGCTGCAGCCCACCGGCACGACGGCGCCGTTCTCGGCGATGTCGGGGCCGCTGACGGTGACGTCCTTGCTCTCGACCGGCGCGCCGCCGCCGAAGGCCTTGGCCGCATCGGCCATGTTCTTGGCGTCGAACGCAGCCTTGGGCCAGGCGGCGTGGGCGGTGGCGGGCAACAGCCCGGCGGCGGCCAGCAGCCCGGCGACGTGGGCGCTGGTCGTCATCATCTGGCGACGGGTGGTCATGGTCATCTCCTTCACGTGAATCAGGTGCGACGCCGGGGCGTCAGGGCTTGGCGCCTTCCGCCATCCATTTTGCGATGGCCAGGGCGTCGGCGTCGGGGAGGGTTTGTGCCGGCATCGGGATCGCGCCCCACACGCCCTGGCCACCCTTCAGGATCTTGTCCTTCATGTAGGCAAGGGCATCCGCGCGGCCGGCGTACTTGCGGGCGACCTCGCGCAGGCCGGGGCCGACGACCTTGTTGTCGACGCCGTGGCAGGCCAGGCAGTTGTGCTGCCGGGCCAGCGCCACCACGGCCTGCGTGGCGGCGCTGGGGCCCGCGGGGGCCGCAGCCCCCGCGGCGGCCGGGCGGCCCACGCTGCCCGGGGGCCGGGTGGTGTCGGCGCCAACCTGCGCACCCACCAGGCGCTGCTGCTCGGCGAGGTTGCCGTGGGCGTTGCGCGCGAAGTCCGGCAGGAAGCTCGCGACCTTGGGCTCGACCGCGCAGTTGCTCATGCAGGCCGTGGCACGGACATCGGGCTTGCCGCCGTTGCCCATCGTCTTGCCAGACCACAGCCCGTGGTCGGTGGTCATGCCGTTGCGGTTGGGCATGCGCGCCTGCACCTCGGCGATGTTGGCGTCGGACATCACGAAGTTGTCCGGCACCACGCCACCCAGGTTCAGCATGAAAGCGGTGACGGCGTAGACATCGTCGGTGCTCAGCGACTTGGGCGCGTTCCAGGGCATGGCACGGTTGATGTAGTCCCACAGCGTCGACACCGTGGGCACCTTCATCAGCGTGGTTCGGCCGGGAAAGCTCTCGTCGCGCAGACGCGCGACGCGGCCGCTCTTGATGTCGGCGGCGGTCGTGCCGCCGATCAACGGCGAGAAGACCTCGTTGCTCTCGCCGAACACGCCGTGGCAGCTGGCGCACTTGGCTTCCCAGACGTCCTGCCCGCGCGACACCGAGCCGCTGCCCTTGGGCAGGCCCTTCAAGTCAGGCCGCACGTCGATGTCCCAGGCCTGCACCTCCTTCGGGGTGGCGGCGCGGCCGATGCCGGGGAAGGCCGTGCTCTGGGCCCACACCGCGCCGGCGGCCAGCAGGGCGGCCGCGGCCACGCCCAGGCGCCGCAATGGCGCGCGACGCTCACGACAGCTGGACATTCTTCACCTCGCCGCTCTCTTCCACGAGCCAGGTCTGGATCGCGTTGTTGTGATAGATCGACCGCGTGCCGCGCACGGTGCGCAGCTGCCGGTAGGTGGGCTGCACGTAGCCCGTGTCGTCGGTGGCGCGGCTCTGCAGCAGCGCGGGCTTGCCGTCCCACACCCACGGCAGCGTGAAGCGGGTCAGGCACTTGTCCATCACCGGGCCCTGCAGCGCGGCCTGCCGCCAGTTGCGGCCGCCGTCGACCGAGACGTCGACCCGGCGCACCTTGCCGCGGCCGCTCCAGGCCAGGCCCGTGATCGTGTAATAGCCCTTGTCGAGCAGCACCTGGCCGCCGCTGGGCGTGGTGACCACGCTCTTGCACTCCTGGATGCCGCTGTACTGGCGGTGCAGGCCGTCGGGCATGAGGTCGATGTAGTGGATGGCCTCGTCCTTGGTGGCCCAGGGCTTGTCGCCCACCTCGATGCGGCGCAGGTACTTCACCCAGCTCACGCCCTGCACGCCCGGCACCACCAGGCGCAGCGGGTAGCCGTTCTCGGGGCGCAGCATCTCGCCGTTCTGGCCGTAGGCCACGAAGACCTCGCCGTTCTCGATCAGCTCCATCGGGATCGTGCGCGTCATGCTCGAGCCATCGGCGCCCTCGGCCAGCACGTAGCGGCCGCGCTTGGTGTCGGCGCCAGCCATGTCGAGCAGCACCTTCAGCGGCACGCCGGTGAACTCGCTGCAGCTGATCATGCCGTGGCTGTACTGGCAGGTGGGCACGGCCACGTTGCCCCACTCCATGCCGCTGTTGGCGCCGCACTCGATGAAGTGGAAGCGGCTGACCTGCGGCAGCCGCATCAGCTCGTCCACGGTGAACACCATGGGCTTGCGCAGCATGCGCTCGTCGGAGCCGTTGATCATCAGCCGGTGCTTGCTGGGATCGATGTCCCACCAGCCCTGGTGGTGGCGCTCGAAGTGCAGGCCGCTGGGGGTGACGATGCCGAACAGGCTCTGCAGCGGCGCGAAGCTCACGCTGGCCTGCGTCGTCTGCGTCAGGCCCGGGCTCTGGCGGCGTTGCACGTTCTTCTCGTACTGGCTGGGCCGGCCGTAGCCGTCGGTGACGACGCCCTGGCCCAGTCCCGCGGTGTGCGCCGGCAGATTCAGGATGTTCGGGTCGCCGCCGGCGGCGGGCACCGGGTTGGCCTGCGCCGCGGCACGGCCGGCGGCGGCAGTGCCGCCCGCGACCACGGCCGCCGCGAAGGCGCCGCGGATGAAGTCGCGCCGGCCCTCCTTGGCCTCGCGGAAGACGGTGCGCACGCCCTCGGCGCCGATGAAGTTCTCGGGCGCCTTGATCAGGCGCCCGGGTGTCGTTGGTTCGGTGGGGTCGTGCACGGTGGGCCTCGTTGGCGCGGACGGGTTACTTCCGGATATAAGCAATCATGAATATACAGACCAGCCTTGCGCGAAACTGATCGGCCCCGTCCGTACTTACCCTCTGCTGCAGCGCATCAGATCCACCGCGCCGGGGCGTGGCGGCCGCCCGTCAGCCTGCGGCCAGCCAGGGCTGCACGAAGGCGAACCAGGCCCCCACACCGAACAGCAGCACCGAGACCGCGTACACGCGCGCCGAGCGGCGCCGCTGCGCCAGACAGGCCTTTCGAAGCGCCGGGTCCAGCGGGCAGGGGGCGTGGCGCTGCTGCCATTGCGCGGCACCGCCCAGCGCCAGCATCAGCGCGCCGACCCCGAAGACCCAGCCGCTGTGTTCGCTGAGCCAGACGATCTGCGGGAACACCGACACCAGCGACGCCAGCGCGGCACCGGCACCCAGGGTCACCAGCAGCGCCGGAATCGCGCAGCACACCAGCGTGGAGGTGCCGGCGAACAGCGCCAGCCACGAGGTGGCGGCGCCACGGCGCTGCTCGGCCCGGCCGTCGAGGCCGGTCACCTCAGCGCTCCTGCCGCGTGGCGCGCGTCCCGGCGCGGATCTGCGCCACCGTCTGCGCCACCGTCTCGGTGGCCACGACCTCGTAGCCGGCTTCGCGCACCTCGCCGGCCACGCGCTCGGCGTTCAGCGTCTGGCCTGGCCGCGGCTCGACGGCGACGACCTTGTTGCGCAGGTCGATGAACACAGGGCCGGTCTCGGGCATGGCCTTCAGGCGCTTCTCGATGCCCTGGGCACAGAACGAGCAGACCATGCCGTTGACCTGCAGCTTGAGGCTCTGCGCGGCCTGCGCCAGCGCGGCGCCGGCCGGCAGCCACAAGGCGACGGCCAGCGCGGCCAGGGCGCCCAGGCGGGCGGGGTTCGAGGGGCGGGACAGCGCTTGCATGGGAATCTCCTTCGAGGACGGATCAGGATGTGAGGGAAGGACGTGGGGCGTCGGATGTCAGTACGCCCACATCAGGTTGAACTGCGTGCCTTCGCGGTTGCGGCCGAGTTCGACGAACAGGCCGCGGTGGATCAACCGCAGCATCGGCGTGACCTCGTCGCGCGAGCCGCTGGTGATGCGCGTGCGCCGGGACTCGACGATGAACCAGGGCTGCACCTGCTCGTAGTCGACCTCGTAGAACGAGAAGCCGGCGCGCACCCAGGTGATGTCGTGGCGCAGCCCGCTGCCCCGCTTGGGCTCGACGCCGGCACCGGCATACAGCCGCGTGGTCTCGTAGTCGGCCATGACCGCGGGCGACCAGAAGCCGCGCGATCCCGCCCAGCCGTGGCCGCGTGCCTGGCCGACCACACCCACGAACCACAGGTTGGCCTGCGCATGCGGCAGGTTCCAGCGGTGCACGAGGCGGGTGTAGGTCAGGCCCACCGACTCCCGTTCGTGCTCGCGGGCATGAACCCCGGCGTGCAGCACCGGCTCGTGCCAGCGCGTGGCCATCACGCCCAGGGCGTCGCGGCCGGTGACGGCGTAGTTGACGGCGGCATCGCGCTCGCCGGCGCTGTGGAGATCGACCATCGCCATGAAGCTGCCCTCGCTGGCCATCGGCAGCGCCAGCGCGGCCGTTGAGGCGAAGAGGGTCAGCCCGGAGACGGCGGCTGCGCCCAGCCGCTGCAGGCGGCCGGACAAGACGGGTTTCGACATGGTGCGACAGGCCTGGCGGCCTGGGGCTGTTGCGGGAAGGCTGCGCTGGGGGCGGCACGCGGCGTGCCGCCGGTCAGGGCCTTCAGCCCCTGGGGGGCCTGAACAGCGAATCGAGAGCGCCCTCGGGCGCAGCGCCGCCGGCCGACGGCTTGAACACGCCGCCCTGCCGGGCGGAGTCTTCCGGGAGGGCGTCGGAGCCGGCGAACACCGGCGCGCAGAACAGGCACAGCTCGCAGGCCGCGCCGTGCGGCTGGAGGTCGTCGCCGACGTCGATGTCGGCGTGGCAGGGGGGCGTGCCCACGGCGGCCGCCGCCGCGGCAGGCTCAGCCGCGTGGGCGGTCATCATGTCGGCCGCGGCCCAGGCCCGCAGGGGCATCAGCGCCACCAGCAGCCACAGGCACGCCAGCACCCACGCCGACCGGCGGCGGACGCTGTGCGGGGCGGAAGACCGGGCGTTCACGGACGCAAGCGTAGCAAAGCCGGCCAGGGAGGAGGGGTGCTCAGGGCTCAGGGCTGGCCGACGATGGAGGCCGTGGCCATCAGTTCCTCGAACAGCGCCAGGCTCACGCGGCCGCTGACGGCGAACGGGTCCAGCGCCGGCAGCGCCGAGTACTTGAGCATCAGCGCCGGGTTCAGCCGCGACAGGTTCACCTGCCCCATGCTCCAGCCGGCGAAGCGCCGCTCGCCGATCTCCTCGTAGACCATCAGCTCCACCTGCGTGTGGCGGGCGTCGGTGGCGATGCGGTTGTAGAGCTGGTTGACGGCGCTGCGGCCGCCCTCGAGCACCTGCAGGAAGATGCCCTCGCTGAAGCACAGCACGCCGGTGATGCCGTGGGCCGGGTTGTTGGCCTTGCTCTTGCGCAGGATGGCGGCGAGTTCGGCCTGGTCCACCGAGGGCACGGCGCGGCTGGCGTAGACGAGTCGGACGAGCATGTGCGTGGCCCCCTTCAGCCCTGCTTGCGCGGCAGCAGCGACAGGAACTCCCGCCGCAGGTTGGCGTCCTTCAGGAAGGCGCCGCGCATGACGCTGTTGACCATGGCGCTGTCGGTGTCCTTCACGCCGCGCCAGTGCATGCAGAAGTGATCAGCCTCCATCACGATGGCCAGGCCGTCGGGGCGCACGCGATCCTGCAACTCGTTGGCGAGCATGGTGACGGCCTCCTCCTGGATCTGCGGCCGGCTCATCACCCAGTCGGCGATGCGCGCGTACTTGCTCAGGCCGATCAGGTTGCTGTGCTCGTTGGGCAGGATGCCGATCCACACCTTACCGAAGATCGGGCACATGTGGTGGCTGCAGGCGCTGCGCACGGTGATGGGGCCGACGATCATCAGCTCGTTCAGGCGCTCGACGTTCGGGAACTCCGTGACGCTGGGCATGGGCTGGTAGCGGCCGCGGAACACCTCGTCGATGTACATCTTGGCCACCCGCTTGGCCGTCTCGTTGGTGTTGTGGTCGCTCTCGGTGTCGATGACCAGCGCCTGCAGCACCTCCTGCAGCTTGGCCTGCACCTCGGCCTTGAGCTCGGCGAGCTCGCCCTCGCGCACGTGGGCCGCGATGTTGTCGTTGGCGTGCCAGCGCTGGCCGGACTGCACCAGGCGCCAGCGGATGCGCTCCGAGGCCGGCAGCGCGGCGAGTTCCTCCTCGCTGCGGAAGATGCGCGGCGGGACTTGCTTCAGGGTCGTGGCCATGGCGGTGGGGACCGGGTGTCCCTCGGTTGGAAGCTGGGCCACGCATTTTGCGCGCGGAATGTCAACTTTGCTTGACGCCAAACCCTGACGTCGGAGTGCCTAGACTTCACCGATGAACGCGTCCCATGGCCCGCCGCTGGCCCGCCTGCTCGACGCCACCGCCGACGCGGTGGCCGCCGTGCGCGCGGGGCGCTCGCTCACCGACGTGCTGGCGCGCGTGCCGGCCGAACTGCGGCCGGGCGTGCAGGCGCTGTCGTTCCACGCCCTGCGCTGGCTGGGCAGCGCCCAGGGCCTGCGCGAGCGGCTGGCGCCCAAGCCGCCGCCGGCCCCGGTCGACGCGCTGCTGCTGGTGGCGCTGGCCCTGCTGTGGCCCACGGGCCCCGGCGACGCGCCGCCGCCCTACCCCGAGCACACCCTGGTCGACCAGGCCGTGGCGGCCATGCACCAGCGCGCCCCGGCGGCGGCCAGCTTCGCCAACGCCGTGCTGCGGCGCTTCCTGCGCGAGCGCGAGGCGCTGGTCGAGGCCGTTCGCCACGCCCCGGTGGGCGCCTTCAACCACCCGCTGTGGTGGATCGAGCGGCTCAAGCGCGACTGGCCCGCGCAGTGGCAGGCGCTGCTGCTGACGGCCAACCGCAAGCCGCCGATGACGCTGCGCGTGAACGCCCGCCGGGGCAGCGGCACCGCCTACGTGCAGCGCCTGGCCGCGCTGGGCCGCGGCGCCACGCTGCTGGACGACCCGCCCTGGCAGACGCTGGGCCGCGGCCAGGCCGTGGTGCTCGACGAGCCCTGCCCGGTGGCGGCGCTGCACGGCTTCGCCGAGGGCGAGGTCTCGGTGCAGGATGCCGCCGCGCAACGCGCCGCGCCGCTGCTGCTGGGCCTGGGCGAGCCGCTGCCGCCGGGCGCCCGCGTGCTCGACGCCTGCGCTGCCCCCGGCGGCAAGACCGCGCACCTGCTGGAACTGGCCGAGCTCGACCTGCTGGCGCTGGACAACGACCCCGCCCGCCTGGCCCGCGTGCAGCAGACGCTGCAGCGCCTGCAGCTGAAGGCCACGGTGCAGGCCGGCGACGCGCGCCAGCCGCGCCAGTGGTGGGACGGCCGGCCCTTCGACGCCATCCTGCTGGACGCCCCCTGCACCGCCAGCGGCATCGTGCGCCGCCACCCCGACGTGCGCTGGCTGCGCCGCGCCGACGACGTCCACGCCCTGGCCCAGGTGCAGGCCGACCTGCTGGAGGCCCTGTGGCCGCTGCTCAAGCCCGGCGGCCGGCTGCTGTTCGCCACCTGTTCGGTGTTCCGCGACGAAGGTTCACGGCAGATCGACGCATTTATGCAACGCCCGCGCCCCGACGCCCCCAGGCTCGACGACGCTTCGCCGGGCCATCTGCTCCCGTCGCCCGACAATGGGCCGCAAGGGGCACCCGCCCGCGGCGCCGCGCTGCATGACGGGTTCTTCTACGCGCTGATCCACAAGACCTAGAACCGCCCAGCCACCGCCGCGCCATGCCTGCCACGCCCCGGCCCCGCCACACCACGCCGCAGGGCGCGGGCCCCGTGCCGGGTGCGTGGTGGCGCCGCCTACAGGCCGGCATTCGCACCGGCTGGCTGGCCGTGCTGCTGGCGCTGGCGTCGACGGCCGGCTTGGCGCAGGGCGTGGAGCTGCTGGCGCTGCGGGCCGCGCGCGCGGAGGCCGAGCTGCAGCTGGAGTTCACCGCCCGCGTGGCGCTGCCCCGCGCCGTGGAAGACGCGCTGCAGAAGGGCGTGCCCATCTACTTCGTGGCCGAGGCCGCGCTGCTGCGCAATCGCTGGTACTGGCGCGACGAGCGCATCGTGCGCGTCTCGCGCTCGTGGCGGCTGGCTTTTCAGCCGCTGACCGGCGCCTGGCGCGTGAGCCTGGGCGGCCTGCACCAAAGCTACCCCTCGCTCGACGAGGCCCTGGCCGCCGTCTCGCGCAGCGGCGGCTGGAAGCTCACCGAGGCCGATCGGCTCGAGAAGGACTCCAGCTATTACCTGGAATTCAGCTACCGGCTCGACAGCTCGCAGCTGCCGGGCCCCATGCAGTTCGGCCTGGGGGGCGGCGCCGACTGGACCGTGGGCGTCTCGCGCACGCTGCGCATCGAGCCATGAGCGCCTCGCAGCGCTGGGCGTGGCTCGTCAGCGCCGTGGCCTCGCTGGGTGCGCTGATGGTGCTGGTCTTCGTGCTGGGCTTTGCCAGCCCCGAGAGCCGTTTCTACGAGCGCAACTTCGTCTGGCTGTTCTGGGTGAACGCCGTCGTCGCTGCGCTGCTGGCGCTGGTGGTGCTGGTGGTGGCGCTGCGGCTGCTGTTCCGGCTGCAGCGCGGCAAGTTCGGCAGTCGGCTGCTCATCAATCTGGCCGGCATTTTCGCGCTGGTGGGCGTGCTGCCGGGGCTGGTGATCTACACCGTGAGCTACCAGTTCGTCTCGCGCAGCATCGAGGCCTGGTTCGACGTGCAGGTGGCCGGCGCGCTGGACGCCGGCCTGGCGCTGGGCAAGGGCACGCTGGACGCGCAGGCCGAGGAGCTGCGCGACCAGACGCGTACCGCCGCCAACCGCCTGGGCGAGTCGGGGCTGGCGTGGTCGGCGCTGTCGCTGGAGCGGCTGCGCGAGCAGATGGGCGCCAGCGAGGTCAGCCTGGTGGGCGCCGGCGGCGCCGTGCTCATCACCGCGGGCGGCACGGCGGCCCTGGACCCGCCCGCGCGTCCGCCGGCGGCGCTGCTGCGCCGAGCCCGCGCTGGCGGCACGGCCAGCGTCCTGGAGGGGCTGGACGACGAGTCGCTGGCCGTCGGCGCGCAGGGCGCGCGCGTGCGCGCGCTGGCCCGCTTGCCGAACAGCCAGGTGACGCTGGCGCCCGGCCAGGAGCGCTTCCTGATGGTGACGCAGCCCATCGCGCGCACGCTAGCGGCCAACGCGCTGGCCGTGCAGGCCGCCTACAGCGAGTACCAGCAGCGCGCGCTGGCGCGCGACAGCCTGCGCCGCATGTACGTCGGCACGTTGACGCTGACGCTGGTGCTGGCGGTGTTCGCGGCCGTGCTGCTGGCCATCGTGCTGGGCAACCAGCTCGCCCGGCCGCTGCTGCTGCTGGCCGACGGCGTGCGACAGGTGGCCGCCGGCGACCTGACCGAGAAGCCGGTGTTCAGGAGCGCCGACGAGCTGGGCGGCCTGACGCGCAGCTTTGCCGAGATGACGGCGCAGATGGCCGACGCGCGCGCCCAGGTGCAGCGCGGCATCGCGGCGCTGGAGGCTGCGCGCGGCCGCCTGCAGACCATCCTGGACACGCTGACGGCCGGCGTCATCGTGTTCGGCCGCGACGGCGGCATCGACACCGTGAACCCCGGCGCCACGCGCATCCTGCAGCGGCCGCTGCTGGCCTGGCGCGGCCGCCGGCTGTCGGAGGCGCCGGAGCTGCAGGCCTTCGCGCAGGCCGTGGAGCAGCGCTTCGAGCTGCTGGCCACCAGCCCGGAGCTCGGCGAGCGCGACCAATGGCAGGACAGCTTCGAGCTGCAGCGCAGCGACGGCGCGCTGCTGAGCCTGTTGGTGCGCGGCGCGGTGTTGCCGGGCGAGCAGCGGCTGATGGTGTTCGACGACATTTCGGAGGTCGTCTCGGCCCAGCGCAGCGCCGCGTGGTCGGAGGTGGCGCGGCGGCTGGCCCACGAGATCAAGAACCCGCTCACGCCGATCCAGCTTTCGGCCGAGCGGCTGCAGCACCGACTCGGACCCAAGCTGGAGGGTACCGACCAGGCGCTGCTGCTGCGCAGCGTGCACACCATCGTCGGCCAGGTGCAGGCGATGCAGCGGCTGGTCAACGAGTTCCGCGACTACGCCCGGCTGCCCGCGGTGCAACTGGCGCCGCTGGACCTGAACGCCCTGGCCCAGGAGGTGCTGGCGCTGTACGGCCAGGCGCAGGACAACGGCCTGCTGCTGGCCGAACTGGAGCCGGGGCTGCCGTGGATTCTCGGCGACGCCACTCAGCTGCGCCAGGTGGTCCACAACTTGGTGCAGAACGGCCTGGACGCCGTGGCCGATCGGCCCGACGGCCAGGTTGAGCTCGTCACGCAGAGCGCCCGCGGCGAGGACGGCGCGTTGCGCGCGGTTCGGTTGGCGGTGATCGACAACGGCCCCGGCTTCCCGGACAAGGTGCTCAAGCGCGCCTTCGAGCCCTACGTCACCACCAAGGCCAAGGGCACCGGGCTGGGCCTGGCGGTGGTCAAGAAGATCGCCGACGAACACGGGGCGCGGCTGCGCGCGGCCAACCTGCATGCGGGGGATGAGCGCGACGGCCCGGTCACTGGGGCGCGGGTTTCGCTATCATTTTCCCGGTTCGCCGAGGCCCCGGCGATCCCGGCCGGCCTCGGCAGGCTTGTGGCCCCGACCGCCTTGGCGGGCACGCGCGGCAGCTCCCAGATTCCTTAGGACGCATGGCAACCATCTTGGTCGTGGACGACGAGCTCGGCATCCGGGCGCTGTTGTCCGAGATCCTCACCGACGAGGGACACACGGTCGAGCTGGCCGAGGACGCCGCCCAGGCGCGCCGGGTTCGCGAGTCGCTGCGGCCCGACCTGGTGCTGCTCGACATTTGGATGCCCGACGTGGACGGCGTCACGCTGCTGAAGGAGTGGTCGAGCAGCGGGCAGCTTACGATGCCCGTGGTCATGATGAGCGGCCACGGCACCATCGACACCGCCGTCGAGGCCACCAAGGTGGGCGCGAGTGCCTTCCTGGAAAAGCCGATCACGCTGCAGAAGCTGCTGCGCGCCGTGGACCAGGCCCTGGTCAAGCCGGGCCAGCGCGCGCCCGTGCCAGCGCTGGCGGCGCGCCCGCCGCAGCGGGTCGACGGCTACGCCGTCTATGGCGGCCAAGGCGCCGCCGCAGGCTCGGCGCTGCCGATTCAGGCACTGCCCCTAGCCGCTTCCCTGCACGAGGGCCCGCGTGCCGAGCAGAGCTTCGACCTCGACCGCCCGTTGCGCGAGGCGCGCGACGCTTTCGAGAAGAGCTACTTCGAGTTCCACCTCGCCAAGGAAGGCGGCTCGATGACGCGCGTGGCCGAGAAGACGGGCCTGGAGCGCACGCACCTGTACCGCAAGCTCAAGCAGCTGGGCGTGGACCTGGCGCGCACCAAGCGTGGAGCACTCTGAACCGGCCCCAGGGGCCGCTATACTGGCAAGCTTGGTCGAGCCGAAGGCCTGGTAGCTCAGTTGGTAGAGCAGCGGATTGAAAATCCGCGTGTCGGTGGTTCGATTCCGCCCCAGGCCACCACCATTCAACGCCCAACCTCTATCGGTTGGGCGTTTTCATTTCCGGGTTCCGCGACACCACGCGGGGTTCGGCGCTGATCTGCATGTGCCACGCCGTGGCCTCTCAATCACTGCGCCAAGCAGGTGGAGCAGCAGCGCGCCGCCGACGGGCTGGGGTGCTTCACCGCCGTTCAAGGCGCCGGCAGCCTCGAGTCCCCTACCTTGGTCGCGCCATAATCGCGGGATGTTGCCTGCGATCCGTCTGATCACCGCAGCGCGCTCCGGTTGGCGTTGGCGCAAGCCATCAGCCTGACCACCCCTGTGCGCCCCACCCCGCGAGTCGGGGCGCCTTCCGTCCCCACCCAGCACGGCGCGCCGGCGTCGCAAGAATGCGGGTATCAAAGCGGGTACCGAATCAGGATGCTTCTTGGAACATCCAATGAATGCAAAGTGTTAGCGCGCACATGCTACTAATGATCGACAACTACGACAGCTTCACCTTCAACCTGGTGCAGTACTTCGGCGAGCTCGGCCAGGACGTGCGCGTGTTCCGCAACGACGAGATCACGCTGGAAGGCATTGCCGGGCTCAGGCCCGACCACCTCGTGCTGTCGCCCGGCCCCTGCAGCCCGGCCGAGGCCGGCATCTGCGTCGACGCCATCCGCCACTTCGCGGGCCGGCTGCCGTTGCTGGGCGTGTGCCTGGGCCACCAGGCCATCGGCGCGGCGCTGGGCGGGCGGGTCGTTCGTGCCCGGGTGCAGATGCACGGCAAGGCCAGCACCATCCGCACCGACGGGCGCGGCGTCTTCACCGCGCTGCCCGAGCGCTTCGACGTCATCCGCTACCACTCGCTGGCGGTGGAGCGCGCCACGCTGCCCGAGCATCTGGTGGTGACGGCCGAGTCCGACGACGGCGAGATCATGGGCCTGCGCCACCGCGAACTGCCGGTGGAGGGCGTGCAGTTCCACCCCGAGAGCATCCTCAGCGAGCACGGCCACGCCATGCTGCGGAACTTCCTGGATCACGTGCGTTGAAACCCGTCGACCTGCGCAGCGACACCGTCACCCAGCCCACGCCGGCCATGCGCGAGGCCATGATGCGGGCCCCGCTGGGCGACGACGTCTTCGGCGACGACCCCAGCGTCAACGCGCTGCAGGAGCGCATCGCCGCGCTCCTGGGCAAGGAGACTTCCCTGTTCGTGCCCACCGGCACCATGAGCAACCTCTGCGGCCTGATGGCGCACTGCCAGCGCGGCGACGAATACCTGGTCGGCCAGATGGCCCACACCTACCGCTGGGAGGGCGGCGGCGCCGCGGTGCTGGGCAGCATCCAGCCGCAGCCGCTGGCGCAGCAGCCCGACGGCAGCATCCCGCTGGCCGACATCGAGGCCGCGATCAAGCCCGACGACGCGCACTTCGCGCGGACGCGGCTGCTGGCGCTGGAGAACACCTGGGGTGGCCAGGTGCTGCCGCAGGCCTATGTCGACCAGGCTTGCGCGCTGGCGCACGGCCGCGGCCTGGCCACGCACCTGGACGGCGCGCGGCTCTTCAACGCCGCGGTGGCCAGCGGCCGCCCGGCGGCCGAGCTGGCGGCACCCTTCGACAGCGTTTCGGTGTGCTTCAGCAAGGGGCTGGGCACGCCGGCGGGCTCGGCGCTGGTGGGCTCGCGCGAGTTCATCGGCCGCGCCCACCGCGTGCGCAAGATGCTCGGCGGCGGCATGCGGCAGGCTGGCGTGCTGGCGGCCGCCGCGCTGCACGCGCTGGAGCACCACGTCGCCCGCCTGGCCGAGGACCACGCGAACGCGCGGCTGCTCGCCGAGGGCCTGCAGGGCCTGGACGGCGTGAGCGTGGCGCCGCCGCACACCAACATCGTGTTCGTCGACGTCGTGCCGGCCAAGGCCGCGGGCCTGGTCGAGCGCCTGAAGGCCGCGGGCGTGCTCTGCACGGGCCTGTACCGCCTGCGCTTCGTCACGCACCTGGACGTGGGCCGCGCCGACATCGAGCGCGCCGTGCCCGTCATCCGCGCCGCCCTGCACTGAGGAGCCCCGCCATGAGCATCACCAACACCGAGGCGCTGACGCGCGTCATCGAGCATCGCGAGATCTTCCACGATGAGATGCTGGCGCTGATGCGCCGCATCATGAGCGGCGAGATGAGCCCGGTGATGATCGCCGCGCTGGCCATGGGCCTGCGGGTGAAGAAGGAGACCGTCGGCGAGATCGCCGCCGCGGCGCAGGTGATGCGCGAGTTCGCCACGCCCGTGCCGGTGGCCGACCGCACCGGGCTGGTCGATATCGTCGGCACCGGCGGCGACGGCTCGCACACCTTCAACATCAGCACCGCCAGCATGTTCGTGGCCGCCGCCGCCGGCGCGCGCGTGGCCAAGCACGCCGGCCGCAGCGTCAGCAGCACCAGCGGCTCGGCCGACGTCGTCGAGGCCTTGGGCGCGCACATCATGCTGTCGCCCGAACAGGTGGCGGAGTGCCTGGCCGAGACCGGCATCGCCTACATGTTCGCGCCCAGCCACCACGCGGCCATGAAGCACGCCGCGCCGGTGCGCAAGGAGCTGGGCGTGCGCACCTTCTTCAACATCCTGGGCCCGCTGACCAACCCCGCCGGCGCGCCCAACCAGCTGCTGGGCGTGTTCCACCCCGACCTGGTGGGCATCCAGGTGCGCGTGCTGCAACGCCTGGGCAGCGAGCACGTGATGGTGGTCTACGGCATGAACGGCATGGACGAGATCTCGCTGTCGGGCGAGACCATGGTCGGCGAGCTCAAGGACGGCGGCGTGCGCGAGTACACCGTGCACCCCAGCGACTTCGGCCTGCCGGTCTACGACAGCCGCGTGCTGCGCGTGGCCAACAAGGAGGAGAGCGTGGCCTGCATCAACCGCGCGCTGGCCAACGAAGACGGCCCGGTGCGCGATGTCGTGCTGCTCAACGCCGGGGCGGCGCTGTACTGCGCCGGCGTGGCCGCCGGCGTGGCCGAGGGCGTCAAGCGCGCCCGCGAGGCCGTGGCCTCGGGCCGGGCGATGGCCAAGCTCAGCCAGTTCGTGGCCTGCACGCAGCGCTTCAAGGCCGCGGCCTGAGCATGAAGGGCCCCGTGTGGTTCTGAGACCTCGCGACCTGTTGCCCCGGCTGGTGTCCGAGGCGGGCCGGCAGCCGCGGGTCGAGCTCACGCGGCCCGAGCCCCACCCGGTCGGTGCCTTGCTGGGGCTGGGCGGCATGCTCGCCGGTGTGCTGGCCTACCGTGGCGAAGGCCCCTGGCGCGAGACCCTGGCGGCCGCCGGGCTGGGCGCGGTGCTGGTGGGGCTGGTGCTGCACGCACTGTGGCGGCGGCCCGGCACGGGCTGGCGCGTCGACTTCGAGGCTCGGCGCGTGGAGCCGCTGGGATCGCCCGGCGAGGCCGCGGTGCTCGAGGGCGAGGGCTGGAGCATCGCCGTGGCGCCCGGCGAGCGCCGCTCGCACGTGGCCATCGACCTGCGCCACGCCGACCGCGGCCGCGTCGCGCGGCTGCTCGACCACCCGGCCTACGGCCGCCGGCCCGTGCAGCAGATCAGCGCGCTGGCCGACGTGCTGGCCGAGCGGCTGGGCGTGGAGCGCACGGGCCCGCGGGCCTGAGAGCCTGTTTAGGCTCGCGCGCGCCGCGCCGATCACAATCGCGCCATGTCCGACATCCTGCAGCGCATCGTCGCCGTCAAGCACGAGGAGATCGCCGCCACGCTGGCGCGGCGGCCGCTGGCCGGCTGGCGCGAGGAAGCCGAAGCCACGGCGCGCGCCGGCGGCGGGCGCGGCTTCGCGGGGGCGCTGCGCGCGCGCGTGGCCGCCGGCCGGCCAGCCGTCATCGCCGAGGTCAAGAAGGCCAGCCCCAGCAAGGGCGTGCTGCGCGAGCACTTCGTGCCAGCCGATATCGCCGCGCGCTACGAGGCCGGCGGCGCCGCCTGCCTGAGCGTGCTCACCGACGAACGCTTCTTCCAGGGCTCGGCCGCCTACCTGCAGCAGGCGCGCGCGGCCTGTTCGCTGCCGGTGCTGCGCAAGGACTTCCTGGTCCACGAGCTGCAGGTCTTCGAGGCGCGCATCTGGCAGGCCGACTGCATCCTGCTCATCGCCGCCTGCCTGGACGACGCGCAGATGGCCGACCTCGAGGCCACCGCGCTGACGCTGGGCCTGGACGTGCTGGTCGAGGTGCACGACGCCGCCGAGCTCGAGCGGGCGTTGCGCCTGAAGACGCCGCTGGTCGGCATCAACAACCGCAACCTCAAGACCTTCGAGGTCTCGCTGCAGACCACGCTGGACCTGCAGGCCCAGGTGCCCGACGACCGGCTGCTCGTCACCGAGAGCGGCATCCTTGCACCGGCCGACGTGCGGCGCATGCGCGAGGCCGGCGTGCACGCCTTCCTGGTGGGCGAGGCCTTCATGCGCGCGCCCGACCCCGGCGCGGCGTTGGCCGCGCTGTTCGGCTGACGCCGCGCGTGGCTGGCGGCAACCGCCTGCAGGGCGGGCTGGCGGCGCGGCTGGCGGCCGACCTGGCCCAGGGCGGCTTCGGCGACTGGGCGCCGCTCGTGCGGCGCTGGAGTGCCAGCCCGGCTGGTCAGGCCACGCTGGCCGCCGTCGATGCCCGCGTGGCGTCCGGCGCGGTGGTCTACCCGGCCGACCCTTTCGCGGCGCTGCGGCTCACGCCGCTCGCGGCCGCCCGGGTGCTGATCCTGGGCCAGGACCCCTACCACGGGCCCGGGCAGGCCGAGGGCCTGGCGTTCTCGGTGCCGCCTGGCTGCCGCGTGCCGCCGAGCCTGCGCAACATCCACGCCGAGCTGCAGCGCGAGTTCGGCCTGCCGCCGCCCGGCCACGGTTCGCTGCGCGCCTGGGCGGCGCGCGGCGTGCTGCTGCTGAACACCACGCTCACGGTCGAGGACGGCCAGGCGGCCAGCCACGCCGGGTTAGGTTGGCAATCGCTCACTTCCGCTGTATGTGCAGCGCTGTGCGATCGAAGCTTGCCGCTCGTCGTTCTGCTGTGGGGCGCGCACGCGCAGCGGCACTGGTGGCTGGCCAGCGCGGGCCGGGCCCCGCCCACGGTCGTTCTCACGGCCAACCACCCCTCACCGCTGTCGGCGCGCCGCCCGCCGGAGCCCTTCGTCGGCTGTGGCCACTTCGGCCTGGCCAACCAGGCGCTGCAGGCCGCCGGCGCGGGACCGCTGGACTGGGACTTGCCGCCGGCCGCTTGACCGCCGCCGCGCCATGCTATAGTCACGGGCTCTCCGGAGGGGTGCCCGAGTGGCTAAAGGGGGCAGACTGTAAATCTGTTGGCTTACGCCTACGCTGGTTCGAATCCAGCCTCCTCCACCAGAGAGGCCCCCGCGCAGCCGGGCTCGGTCTGGCGGCACGCGGGAGTAGTTCAATGGCAGAACCTTAGCCTTCCAAGCTAATGACGCGGGTTCGATTCCCGTCTCCCGCTCCAGGAGCTTCGGTCTTCGCAGCGTATATCGAGTCGTCGTTACGGGCTTGCCGGTCAATGCCGTGCACGCCAGGCCGTCAGGCCCGTACCGATGCCCATGTGGCTCAGTGGTAGAGCACTCCCTTGGTAAGGGAGAGGTCGCGGGTCCGATTCCCGCCATGGGCACCACGTTCCTTCACCCGCATTTCTTCTTCTCTCGTTCGGTTTTCAGCCAGGAGCTCCAGACATGGCCAAGGGTAAGTTCGAGCGCACCAAGCCCCACGTGAACGTGGGCACGATCGGTCACGTGGACCACGGCAAGACGACGCTGACGGCGGCGATCACGACGGTGCTGGCGAGCAAGTTCGGGGGCGAGGCGA
>JBIKLC010000031.1:0-39516 GCA_044360025.1 Rubrivivax sp.
CGGCAGCGCTCCTCAATCTCCCAGAAACTGAACTCCATTGAATTCATTCTCGGGAGATCTGAACATCCGAATTCACCCGAAAGTCGTTATAGAACAACGAGTTGCGAATTCTTCACGGCCGACTCTTTAAGTGGACTGCGGGCGGGTTGCGTACGGTGCAGAGTTGTCCACGGCGGCGGTCGGCGCTTGCGACGAACCGACCGACGCGGTGGGCAACTCGGGGCGCACCAGGGATTTCATCTTACGCGGCCATCGCCAGCGTGGGCAGGTGGGCGAAGTAATGCTCATCGGGCGTAGCGTCACCCAGGCTCGAGTGCGCTCGGCTCGAGTTGTACCAGGCGACGTAGTCGGCGATGTCGGCTCGGGCCGCGCTCACCCCGTCGTAGGCCTTGAGGTACACGCGCTCGTACTTCACGCTGCGCCACAGGCGCTCGACGAAGACGTTGTCGCGCCAGGCGCCGCGGCCGTCCATGCTGAGCTTGCAGCCCTGTCCCAGCACCGCGTCGGTGAACTCGGTGGCGGTGAACTGGCTGCCCTGGTCGGTGTTGACGATCTCGGGTGTGCCCCAGCGGGCAAACGCCTGCTCGATAACCTCCCGAGCATGACAGGCCTCCAGCGTGATGGCCACCTTGTGCGCCAGCACCCTTCGGCTGGCCACGTCCACCACGGCGGTGAGGTAGACGAAGCCACGTGCCATCGGGATGTAGGTGGTATCCAGCGCCCAGACCTGGTTGGACCGCTCGATGGCCAACTTGCGCAGCAGGTACGGGTACACCTTGTGGCCCGGCGCGCGCCTGCTGGTGCCGGGTTGCGGCGCCAGCGCCTCGATGCCCATGCGCTGCATCAGCGTGGCGATGTGGCGCCGCCCGACGTCGATACCCTGGCGGTGCAACTGCCGACGCAGCATGCGCGCTCCCATGAAGGGGAACTCCAGGTGCAGCTCGTCGATGCGGCGCATGAGATCGAGCTCGCCGGCGCTGACAGGCCTGGGCAGGTAGTAGACCGAGCCCCGGCTCATCCCCAGCAGCTGGGCCTGGCGCGTGATGGGCAGGGCGTGATCACGGTCGATCATGGCTTTGCGCTCAGCAATCCCGCCTTGGTGAGCGCGCGTTCTAAAAAATCGTTCTCCAGCGCCAGCTGCCCGATCTTGGCGTGCAGCGGTGCAAGGTCCACCGGTGCAGCCGCCCGGCTGCCAGAGCCGAACACATCGGCCGCACCCTCCAGAAGCTGGCGCTTCCAGTCCAGGATCTGGCTGGCGTGCACCTCGTACTCCTTGCACAGCTCGGCCATCGTCTTGTCCTCACGCAAGGCGGCCAGAGCCACCTGCGCCTTGAAGGCCGGACTGTGGGTGCGCCGCGTGCGGCGCGCTGACTTCTTGACCATCGAAAACTCCTTCTCGCCAGACCCTCGTCGGCCTGGCTCGAAGCCCGGAGTTTCCACTTACCGCGCTGTTCAGATTCGCGGCGCCACTTCTGTCCTCGGTGGCGAGCGCCCACGGGTGGCCCGCTTGGCGCAAAGCGACGGCTGATGCTCAAGGCTTCTCGCGCGTCAGGCGCTCGGCGAACGATATGCCGATGGCCGACAGCACGAAGGTGAAGTGGATCACGGCCACCATCGTGACGATCTGGATGTTCTCGAGAGTGAGGTTGCCGCTCAGGTAGGTCTTCAGCGCGTGCACGCCCGAGATCGAGATGATCGCGAAGGCCAGCTTGAGTTTGAGGTTATAGGTGTTGACGTGGTCCAGCCAGTCGGGCTTTTTCATGTCCGTGCTGTCGAAGTGCCCGGTGGTCACGAACAGCGACACGCCCGCCAGCGCGACCACCCACACCAGCTGCGCCACCATGGTCATGTCGACCAGCTCCAGCACCTTGATGATCAGCTCGATCTTCTCGAGGTTGCCGAACAGCAGCGTCTGCATCAGCTTGAAGGTTTCGAGCAGGAACTTGCCCAGGATGCCCAGGATGATGGCCACCAGCCCAGCGTAGAAGAACAGCATCGTGAAGCGCATGCCGTAGAGCAGAGAGCCAACACTGGCGAGAACCTTTTCCATCGTGTTCCTTGTGTGTGCGCGCGCGGCATGCGGGCTGGTTTCCGTCGCGAGGACCTGGATTTTCAGTCAAACCCGCCGTGCACGATGGCACAGCGCGATCGAAGATCGCGCCTTCACACCCCAGGCCGTGCGCTTGCGACGCGCGTGTGCCCGACCTCCGACATGACCGAAGCAACCGCCTCCAGCGCGCCAGAGGGCGCCAACGCCCCAGCGTTCGCCGTACCCCCGCCGCCACCCCAACGCAACCCGCTGCGCACGCGGGCGGACTGGCAGCGCCAGCGCCAGGCCTGCCTGGCCGACCCCGGCGCCTTTCACGGCGCCATCGCTGCGCGCGAGGTGCACTGGTGGGTGCCGCCCGGCGCCGACCCCGCGATCGGCCCGGCCGGCGCCTGGCTGTCGCTGGACGACGCGAGCGGCACCTGGCGCGGCTGGTGCGCCGCCCGCGCCGAGCCCGTGGCCACCGCGCTGGGCGCGGGCTTCGCGCCCTGGGCGCGCGCCTTCGACGACTCGCAGCCGCCGCACTGGCGCTGGTTCAGCGGCGGATTCACCAATGCCGGCTTCAACGAGGTCGACCGCCACGTGCTGGCCGGTCACGGCGACGAGGACGCCGTCATTTTCGAGGGCGACCGCTGGGACATGGCCGCCGACGGCGGCCGCGGCGCGCCGCTGGAGAGCGAGCGCATCAGCCGCCGCCGCCTGCTGTTGGAAACCGCCAAGTGCGCCATCGCCCTGCGGCAGCTCGGCCTGCAGCCGGGCGACCGTATCGCGCTGAACCTGCCCAACATCCCGCAGCAGCTGTACTGGACCGAGGCCGCCAAGCGGCTGGGCATCGTCTACACGCCGGTGTTCGGCGGCTTCTCCGACAAGACGCTGTCCGACCGCATCCACGACGCCGGCGCGAAGGTGGTGATCACCGCCGACGGCGGCTACCGCATGGCGCAGGTGGTGCCCTACAAGACCGCCTACACCGACCCCGCGCTCGACAACTTCGTGCCGCTGGCCACCGCGCGCGCTGTGGTGGCGGCGCGGTTGCCGACGCTGCCGTTGAGCGCGGCGCAGGCGCAGCGCCTGCTGGCCGTGCTCGACGAGGCCCTGGCCGCCGAGGTGACGCTGCTGCGCGGCGACGTGATGCGCGGCGTGGGCCGCGCGCTGGCCGAGCTGGGCCGCGCCGGCCTTTCGGCCGAAGCCGCAGCGCAGGTGCGCGTGGCGCTGGCCGAGGCGCTGGTGCACACGCCGCCGCGCGTGCAGGCCGTGGTGGTGGTGCGCCACGCGGCGCAGCCCGATCTCGTCTGGCGCCCGGAGCGTGACCGCTGGGCCCACGAGCTCACCGACGCCGCGCTCGCGCCGCTGCTGCAGGCCACCGGCCTGGCCCCCGAGGCCGGCGAGGCCGCGCTGATGGCGCTGCCCGCGGCCGATCTGGTGCGCGCCGTGTGGGCCGTGGTGCCGCCGCTGAAGCTCGACGCCGAGGTGCCGCTGTTCTTCATCTACACCAGCGGCTCCACCGGCAAGCCCAAGGGCGTGGTGCACGTGCACGGCGGCTACACGGCCGGCGTGGCCCACACCATGAAGGTGGCCTTCGACGCCCGCCCCGGCGAGGTGATGTACGTGGTGGCCGACCCCGGGTGGATCACCGGCCAGAGCTACATGATCAGCGCCGCGCTCACCACGCGCGTGACCAGCGTGATGACCGAGGGCGCGCCCGTGTTCCCGCACGCCGGGCGCTTCGCGTCGATCATCGAGCGCTACCGCGTGGCCATCTTCAAGGCCGGCGTCACCTTCCTGAAGACGGTGATGACCGACCCGCAGAACGCCCAGGACGTGCGGCGCCACGACATGGCCACGCTGCGCGTGGCCACCTTCTGCGCCGAGCCCACCAGCCCGGCGGTGCAGCAGTTCGGCATGGGGCTGATGACGCCCTGGTACATCAACAGCTACTGGGCCACCGAGCACGGCGGCATCGCGTGGACGCACTTCTACGGCAACGGCGACTTCCCGCTGCGCGCCGACGCCCACACCTACCCGCTGCCGTGGATCGTGGGCGACGTGCGGGTGGAAGACGCCAGCGCGCCGGCACCCGCAGCGCCGCCGTTCGCCCGCGCGGCGGGCGAGGGCGGTGCGCCCTGGCGCGAGGCCGACACGGGCGAGAAGGGCGAGATCGTGATCGCCGCCCCGTACCCCTACCTGGCCCGCACGGTGTGGGGCGATGCGGAAGGCTTCCGCCTCGAGCCCGCCGGCGCGCACGGCGAGGGCCTGCGCGTGGCCCCGGCGTGGCGCGGCGACGGCGAGTGCTGGCGCAACACCTACTGGACGCGCTGGCAGGGCGCCTGGGCCTACACGCAGGGCGACTTCGCGGTGGGCCACGCCGACGGCGGCTTCTCGCTGCACGGCCGCAGCGACGACGTCATCAACGTCAGCGGCCACCGCATCGGCACCGAGGAGATCGAGGGCGCGATCCTGCGCGACAAGACACTGGACCCCGACTCGCCGGTGGGCAACGTCATCGTCGTGGGCGCGCCGCACCGCGAGAAGGGGCTCACGCCGCTGGCCTTCGTCAAGCCCGCCGCCGGCCGCCGACTGACCCAGGACGACCGCCGCCGCCTGGCCGACCTGGTGCGCCAGGAGAAGGGCGCCGTCGCCGTGCCCGGCGACTTCATCGAGGTGACGCAGTTCCCCGAGACGCGCAGCGGCAAGTACATGCGCCGCATGGTGCGCGCGCTGGTCGAAGACCTGCCGGTGGGCGACGCCACGACGCTGAAGAACCCCGAGTCCATCGACGGGCTCGCCCGCGCCATCGGCGCCTGGAAGCGTGCGCAGCAGCTGGCCGACGAGCAGCAGCTGTTCGAGCGGCACCGCTACTTCCGCATCCAGTACAACGCCGTGGCGAACGGGGAGGGATCGGGCCGCCGCGTGGCCACGGTGGTGGTCACCAACCCGCCGGTGAACGCGCTCAACGAGCGCGCGCTCGACGAGCTCAACCTCGTGGTCGACCACCTCGCGCGGCGCGACGACGTGGTCGGCGTGGTGTTCACCGGTGATGGCGGCAGCTTCATCGCCGGGGCCGACATCCGGCAGCTGCTGGAGGAGGTGCGCACCCCCGAGCAGGCGCGCGTGCTGCCCAACAACGCGCAGCGGGCCCTCAACCGCATCGAGGCCATGGCCGCGGCCGGCAAGCCCTGCATCGCGGCCATCAACGGCGTGGCCTTGGGCGGCGGCATGGAGTTCGCGCTGGCCTGCCACTGGCGCATCGCCGAGCCGGTGGCGCGCTTCGGGCAGCCCGAGATCCGGCTGCGCCTGCTGCCCGGCTACGGCGGCACGCAGCGGCTGCCGCGGCTGCTGCACGCGCGGCGCGGCGCTGAAGGGCTGCTCGATGCGCTGGAGCTGGTGCTGGGCGGCCGCTCGGTCGATGCCGCCACCGCGGCGCAGATGGGCCTGGTGGACGAGCTGGCGCAGGGCGCTGACGACGCGCTGTCGTTCGCGCACCAGCGGCTGCGCGAGTTCGTGGATGCCGGCGACGACTCGCCGCTGGGCCGTGCCGTGGCCGAGCGCCGCGCGATGACGGCGCAGTGGGCGCAGCCGCTGCCGGGACTGCCGGCGGCGCTGGACGCCGCGCTGGCCGACCCGCACCTGCGCATGGTGCTGGCGCAGCTGGCCTGGGCCGGCCGCGGCGCTGCGCGCGACCGCGCGCTCGACGCGCTGGCCACCGGGCTGCGCGAGGGCCTGGCCGCGGGGCTGGCGCGCGAGGCCGAGCTGTTCGCGCAGGCCATCGTCGACCCCGAGGGCGGCAAGACCGGCATCGCCGAGTTCATGGACAAGCGCAGCCCGCCGCTGCCCATCCGCCGCGGCGGCGTGCGCCGGCCGGCGCGCGAGCCCGGGCTGCTGGACGAGCTCGTCGCCCGCGGCGAACTGTTGCCCCTGGGCGCGCCGTTCTTCCCCGGCGTGACGCCGCTGCCGGCCTGGCAGCTGGGCTTCGGCGTCGAGCGCGACCCCGACACCGGCGCGCCGCGCTTCGGCCGGCCGCTGGACAGCGAGGTCGAGCTGCTGTTCCCGGTGCCGCGGCCGGGGCCCAACGAGGCCGTGGTCTACGTGCTGGCCTCGGAGGTGAACTTCAACGACATCTGGGCGCTCACCGGCATCCCCGTGTCGGCCTTCGACGGCCACGAGGAGGACATCCAGATCACCGGCAGCGGCGGCGTGGCGCTGGTGGCCGCACTCGGCAGCGAGGCGCGGCGCGAGGGCCGGCTGAAGGTGGGCGACCTGGTCTCCATCTACTCCGGCCAGACCGAGCTGCTGTCGCCGCAGGCCGGCCGCGACCCCATGTTCGCGGGCTTCCGCATCCAGGGCTACGAGAGCGAGACCGGCAGCCACGCGCAGTTCCTGCTCGTGCAGGCGCCGCAGCTGCACGCCGTGCCGGGCGACCTGACGCTGGAGCAGGCCGGTGCCTACACGCTGAACCTGGGCACCGTGAACCGCGCGCTGTTCACCACGCTGCAGGTGCGGCCGGGGCAGACGCTGTTCGTCGAAGGGGCCGCCACCGGCACGGGGCTGGACGCGCTGAAGACCGCGGTGCGCGCCGGGCTGGCGGTGACCGGTGGCGTCTCGAGCGCCGAGCGCGCCGAGGCCGTGAAGCGCGAGGGTGCGGTGGGCGCGCTCGACCGCCGTTCACCGGCGTTCGCCGCCTTGTACACGCCGGTGCCCGAGGGCGACGAGGCGGCGCGCGCCTGGGAGGCCGCGGGCGAGCCGCTGTTGGCTGCGTACCGCGCGCTCAACGGCGGGCGGCTGGCCGACTGCGTGGTGTCGCACGCCGGCGAGACGGCGTTTCCGCGCAGCTTCCAGCTGCTGGCCGAGGGCGGCTCGCTGGCCTTCTACGGCGCCAGCTCGGGCTATCACTTCAGCTTCGTCGGCAAGCCGGGGCAGGCCACGCCCGAGGCCATGCTGGCGCGGGCGCAGGCGCAGGGCGGCGAGTCGGTGCTGCTGTACTACGGCATCGAGGGGCCGGCGCTGCTCGACGCCGCCGGGCTGGGCATGCTGGAGGCGCTGCGCGCGATGGGCGCGCGCGCCGTGGTGGCCTGCGCCAGCGACGCGCAGCGCGAGTTCGTGCAGTCGCTGGGCTTCGAGGACGCGCTGGCCGGCGTCGTCTCGCTCGAGGACGTGCAGCGCCGGGCTGGCCACGCCTTCCACTGGCCGCGCACGATGCCGCGCCTGCCCGATGCACGCACCGACACCGAGGCCTTCAAGCAGGCCGTGCGCGACTTCCAGGAGCGCATGCTCAAGCCCTTCGGCAACGCCGTGGGCGCGGCGCTGAGGAGCCCCGACAACCCGCGCGGCGCGCCTGACCTGGTGATCGAGCGCGCCGGGCACGACGCCCTGGGGGTGTCGACCTCGCTGGTGAAGCCCTTCACCGGCCGCGTCGTCTACTTCGAGAGCCTGGCCCACCGGCGCTACACCTTCTACGCGCCGCAGGTGTGGACGCGGCAGCGCCGCATCCTGATGCCCACGGCCTCGATCCTGGGCACGCACCTGTGCAATGCCTTCGAGGTGACGCGCATGAACGACCGCATCGCCGCCGGGCTGTTGGAGGTGACCGAGCCGACGGTGGTGCCCTGGTCGGGGCTGCCGCACGCGCACCAGGCGATGTGGGACAACGCCCACGCCGGCGCCACCTACCTGGTGAACCACGCGCTGCCGGCCCTGGGCCTGCGCGGCCGCGACGCGCTGTTCGAGCGCTGGGCGGCGGGCGAGCGCGCCGCGCCCTGAGACGCGGCACCGCCGGCCCCGCGCCGGTTCGCGCCATGCAGCGAGTGCAAAAGGCCACGTGACGAAGTCACGCTGCCCCGGGGCCTGCGGCTCAGGCGCCCAGCGCCTGCGCCAGCGCCGTGAGGCTGTCGGTCTCGACGTCGAACTCGCCCGGCATCCAGGGTTCGCGCCAGCCGCCCTCGCCGTGCTCGAGCGGCCGCGCCACGTGCGCGGTGCGCAGGCCGCAGGCGGCGGCGCCGCGCAGGTCGCTGGGATGGGCGGCCACCAGCATCAGCTGCTGCGGCTGCACGCCCAGCAGCCGGGCGGCGCCAAGGTAGGTCTCGGGGTCGGGCTTGTAGTGGCCGAACAGCTCGGCGCTGAAGACCGCGTCCCAGGGCAGCCCGGCGTGGCGCGCCATGTCGACGAGCAGGCTGACGTTGCCGTTGGACAGCGTGGCCACCGGCCAGCGCGCCTTCAGCCGCAGCAGCCCGGCGCGGCTGTCGGGCCAGGGTTGCAGGCGGTGCCAGGCCAGGTTGAACGCGGCCACCTCGTGCTCGGGCCAGTGCTGGCCGCGCGCGGCCAGCAGCCGGTCGAGGATCTCGCGGTGCAGGGTGTCGATGTGGGCCCAGGGGCGGCGGCCGCTGCGCACCTCGGCCATGGCGGGCTGGTAGCCGGCGCGCCAGTCGTCGGCCAGCTGCGCCCAGTCCAGCGCCACGCCCAGCCGCTGGCCCAGCGTGCGGCCCTCCTCGATGAGGCTGCCCCGCCAGTCGACGACGGTGCCGAAGACGTCGAACACCAGGGCGCGCAGGTCGCTCAGCGATGGGGGCAGGGTCGTGCTCATGGCGCGGATTCTCTGGCCAACGGGCGCGGTGGTGCCAGCGCACGGGCGTCGGCGCCCAAGGCTCGCGTCGCGCGGCGGGGCTTGGGCTACGCCGTGGCCTGGGGTGGCGTGGCGACGAGGCTGGACAGCTCATCCAGGCCCACCGGCGGCACCACCCGCCACGGCAGCGCGTGAAGGCGCCGCGCCAGGCCGGCGCGCAGGCGCTCGACCTGCCGCCGCTCGGCCGCCAGCCGGCTGCGCAGCAGCGGGTCGCGCGTGCCCGTCGCCAGCAGGCTCTTGTTCAGCACCCAGGCATGTGGCTCGATGCCGGCGCGGCGCAGGTCGTCCTGCAGCGCGGCGGCCTGCGACACCGGCGTCACCTCGGGCAGGGTGACCAGGATGATCCGGGTGTAGGACGCATCCTGCAGCCGCATCAGCGGCGTGACGATGCGCGCTGCGCCGTGGCCCTCGAACTCGCGCGTCATCTGCCGGTGGTAGGCGCCGGTGGCGTCCATCAGCAGCATCGAGTGCCCGGTGGGTGCGGTGTCCAGCACCACGAACGCGGTGCGCGCCTCGCCGACGATGCGCGAGAAGGCGTGGAACACCGCCACCTCCTCGGTGCAGGGCGACTGCAGGTCCTCCAGCAGCAGCGCGCGCTCCTGCGCGTCGAGCCGGGGCGAGCGGGCGGCCACGACCTTGTCGATGTAGCGCTGCGTCTCGACCTTGGGGTCGATGCGGCTGAGCTCCAGCCCCGGTAGGCGGCCCTGCAACGTGCCGGCCAGGTGCGCCGCCGGGTCGGTGGTGCTCAGGTGCACGGTCTGGCCGCGCTGCACCAGGCCGACCGCCAGCGCCGCGGCGATGGTGGTCTTGCCCACGCCCCCCTTGCCCATCACCATGATCAGGCCGTGGCCGGCGGCAGCCAGTTCGTCGGCCAGCGCGGCCAGGCCGGGCAGCGCCGGGCCGTCGGCGTCCGGGGCCGGTGCTGGGCTCGGAGCCGGTGGCGGCCCGGGTGTGGCCTCCGCGGCCAGCAGCGCCCGCAGTGCAGGCAGGCCGACCGTGTCGAAGGGGCGCAGCGCCACCTGGTCCTGCGGCAGTCCGCGCAGCGCCGGCGGCATCTCGCGCAGCGCCTGCCGGCCCAGCGCCTCGATGGCGCAGGCCACGTCGTCGCCGTGGTCGCTGGCGTGGAACACGCCGTTGACCACCAGCCGCTGGTTGCCCAGGCCCAGCGGACGCAGCTCGGCGGCGGTGCGCGCCGCCTCCTCGAGGGCGCCGCGATCGGGCCGTGCCACCAGGATCACGGTCGTCCGCGACGGGTCGCCCAGCGCGTCCAGCGCCGCCCGGAAGCGCGCCTCCTGCATCTTCAGGCCCGAGTGCGGGCCCAGGCAGGCGGCGCCGCGGTCGTTGCCCTGCAGGAAGCCGGTCCACGCCTTGGGCAGGCTCAGCAGGCGCAGCGTGTGGCCGGTGGGGGCGGTGTCGAAGACGACGTGGTCCCACGAGGGTGCGCCGTCGGCCAGCAGCGCCGAGAACTCGTCGAACGAGGCGATCTCGGTCGTGCAGGCGCCCGACAGCTGCTCGCGCACGGTGGCCCGCTCCTCGGCCGTCGCGTCCGCGCCCAGCCCGGCCAGCACGCGCTGGCGGTACGACTCGGCGGCGTGCCCGGGGTCGATGTTGAGCACCCACAGCCCGGGCGCCCCGGGCACGGGCACCGGCGCGTTGCGCAACTCGATGCCGAGCATCTCGTCGAGGTTGGAGGCCGCGTCGGTGCTGACCAGCAGCACCCGGCGCCCGCCGTCGGCCAGCGCCAGCGCCGTGGCGGTGGACAGCGAGGTCTTGCCCACCCCGCCCTTGCCGGTGAAGAACAGGTAGCGAGTCGGGTGGGCGATGAACCCGGCGCGGCCGGCCTGCGGCCCCGATGGCGCCGCCTCGGGCTGGCGGCCCGCTTCGCGCCCCGGCTCTGGAATCTCGTTGTGCATGGGCAATCCTCGCGCGCGCCGCGCACCGGCGCCTTGACGGCGATCACGACGCCCGCAGTGGGCGGCCTGCAAGCCGGCCGCCGCGCAGCGGCTGCCCGACAATCCAGCCCCCGCTTGCCCGACCGCCCGTGCCGCCCCCGACCCCCAACCCCTGGCGCCTGTCCGTCGCCCCGATGATGGACTGGACCGACCGCCACTGCCGCGTGCTGCACCGGCTGATCACGCGGCGCACGCGCCTGTACACCGAGATGGTGACCACCGGCGCGCTGCTGCACGGCGACGTGCCGCGCCACCTGGACTACAGCGAGGCTGAGCACCCCGTGGCGCTGCAGCTCGGCGGCAGCGAGCCCGAAGACCTGGCGGCCTGCGCCCGGCTGGCCGAGCGCTGGGGCTACGACGAGGTCAACCTGAACTGCGGCTGCCCCAGCGAGCGCGTGCAGCGCGGCGCCTTCGGGGCCTGCCTGATGGCCGAGCCGCAGCTCGTGGCCGACGGCGTGGCCGCCATGCGCGAGGTCACGTCGCTGCCGGTGACGGTCAAGCACCGCATCGGCATCGACCGCGTCGAGAGCTACGACTTCGTGCGCGACTTCGTCGGCACCGTGCATGCGCGCGGCGGCTGCGAGGTCTTCATCGTGCACGCGCGCAACGCCTGGCTGCAGGGCCTGAGCCCGAAGGAGAACCGCGAGATCCCGCCGTTGCGCCACGAGCTCGTGCACCGCCTCAAGCGCGACTTCCCGGCGCTGACCATCGTCGTCAACGGCGGCCTGGCCGGCGACGACGCGCTGGCCGCGCAGCTGTCGCACGTCGACGGCGCGATGGTGGGCCGCCACGCCTACCACGAGCCCTGGTCGATGGCCGGCTGGGACCAGCGCTTCCTCGGCGCCGACGCGCCCGCCGCGACGGCGCGCGAGGCGGTGGAGGAAGCCTTCGTCGCCTACATGGAGGGCCTGGCCGACCAGGGCACGCCCTGGTCGCACGCCAGCCGCCACATGCTGGGGCTGCACAACGGCCAGCCAGGCGCGCGGCGCTGGCGCCAGGTGTGGTCGGACCACCGGCTCAAGGGCGAGCGGCCGACTGCCGTGATGCGGCTGGCGCGCGCCGCCATGGCGCAGGGCAGTGGGCTGGCGCGGCTGCCGGCCTGACGGCGCTCGCTAACATCGGCCGCATGAGCGACACCTCCTCTTCAGGCCCCGTGCTGGGCATCATTGGCGGCAGCGGCCTGTACGACCTGCCGGGCCTCGTGGACACGCGCTGGGTCGAGGTCGACACGCCCTGGGGCGCGCCTTCCGACGCCATCTTCCGCGGCCGGCTGGTCACCGCGGCCGGCTCGGCCGAGCTGGCCTTCCTGCCGCGCCACGGTCGCGGCCACCGCATCCCGCCCTCGGAGGTGAACTACCGCGCCAACATCGCCGCGCTCAAGAGCCTGGGCGTCACCGACATCCTGTCGCTGTCGGCCGTGGGCGGGCTGCGCGCCGACCTGCCGCCGGGCACCTTCGTCGTCGTCGACCAGTTCATCGACCGCACGACGCAGCGCGCGGGCAGCTTCTTCGGCCGCGGGCTGGTGGCGCACGTGTCGATGGCCGACCCGGTGTGCCCGCGCCTGGGCGACCACGTCGAGCGCGCGCTGCGCGCGCAGGGCGTGCCCTTCGCGCGCGGCGGCACCTACCTGTGCATCGAGGGCCCGCAGTTCAGCACCAAGGCCGAGAGCGCGCTGTACCGATCGTGGAACTGCAGCGTCATCGGCATGACCAACCTGCCCGAGGCGCGCCTGGCGCGCGAGGCCGAGATCTGCTACGCCAGCGTGGGCATGGTCACCGACTTCGACTGCTGGCACCCGGCCCACGATGCCGTCACCGTGGACGCCGTGATCCAGGTGCTGCTGGCCAACGCCGGCACGGCGCGCGCGCTGGTGTCGGCCCTGGCGCACGCCGTGCTGCACGACCCCGAGGCCGCGGCCTGCGCCTGCCGCACGGCGCTGCAGCACGCGCTGATCACCGCGCCCGAGGCGCGCGACCCGGCCATGGTGGCTCGGCTCGCGGGCATCGCCGGCCGCGTGCTGCAACCCGCGCCGTGAGCGCCGCCGCGCTGTTGAGCGGCGCCACCGCGAACACCGATCCGACACAGGCAGGCCGCTGCGCACGCGCAAAGCGGGCTAAAGGCGAAGAAATGCGCCTTGGCTAGGCCCCTGGGAGGCGGCGGGTCGATGATCGACGCCGTGACTCCGGGCAGCGATACCGCCTCTGCCAGATCACCAACGTTCATGCGGCCATCCAGCACGTCACAGCTGCTGCGGAGCAGTTGCCCAAGCTCGACCGCTGGCGGGTAATGCTGGCCTACGCTTGCCAGCGCACTGTCGGTCAGATAGGCCTGCCAACCCCGCCGACGACGCTCCCGGCGCCGCGTTTTGTGATGCTTGCCAAAGTGACCGTTCTCCGGGTTGGAGCGAGGTCACCAGTCTTCAGCTGTGGCAGATTTGTGGCAAAGACCCGTAATCGTTTGGTTTTGCCAAGAAAAAAGGCCTGCACTTTCGTGCAAGCCTTTGATCTTCTTCGGTTTTCTTTGGCTCCCCGACCTGGGCTCGAACCAGGGACCTACGGATTAACAGTCCGGCGCTCTACCGACTGAGCTATCGGGGAATTTAGCCCGTAAGTGTAGCTCGAATCGGGCCGGTCGCTGGGCTACAAGGTAAGGTCGAGCGCCAGCCGCAACGTACGCGGCGCCAGCGCGTACAGGTAGGCGTGGCCGAACTGGAACGGTGCCTCCTTCCACGCCCGCCGGTCGGCCACGTTGTCGACGCCCGCCCGCCACACCCAGCGTGTGTTGCCGGCGGCCGCCGCATAGCGCAGGCCCACGTCCAGCCGCGTCCAGCCGTCGGTGGCCACGCGGTTGTCGGCCAGCACCTGGCGCGGACCCTCGTGGCTGACGAAGGCCAGCAGCGCCAGGCCGGGCTGCGCCGCCACGTTCCAAGCCGCCTGCATCTTGAGGCTGCGCGGTGGCACGTTGGTGGGCTGCAGCCCGTTGCGCGCGGTGTCGGCGCTGCCCGTGCGCAGCGGCTGCAGCCAAAGCGCGCTGCCGCGCAGGTTCAGCGCGCCGACGCGCCACTCGGCCTCGGCTTCGAGGCCGCGGTGCCGCGCCGCGCCGTCAGCCTGCCGGTTGCAGGGCAGGGCGTTGCTGCAGTCGTCGGTGGGCTGGCCGTCGGTGCTGCGCACGTCGCTCCACACGGGGCGACGGATCTCGAACAGCGCCAGTTGCCCGCGCAGCGCGCCGCCGTGCTGCTTCATGCCGACTTCCCACTGCCGGCTCTTGAGCGCCGGTAAGGGCTTCCCGGCGTTCGTGTAGCGGGCCCGGTTTGGTGCGACCTCGCTCTCCACGCCCTGGCCTAGGCTGGCGTACGCCATCAGCGCGGGCGTGGCCTGCCAGGACAGCGCCAGCCAGGGGGTGGTGAAGCCCTGCGTGTAGTCGGTGGGCCGGCTGCCGTCGGTGCGCACGGCCTCGCGCTGAAGACGCGTGTGGCGCAGGCCGGTCCACAGCTGCCAGGCGGGGCCCAGTTCGACGCGGTCCTGCAGCCGCCACTCCAGGCTGCGCTCGGTGCGGTTGGTGTTCTCGTCGGTCAGCGAGGGATCGGGCGGTACCTGCGCCGTGCCGTCGATGCCGCCCGCACCGACGTAGTTGTAGGCCTGCCGGTTGAAGCGCGCCTCGTGTCGCGTGGCCAGGACGCCGAAGCTCCAGTGGTGGCGCAGGCCGCCCAACCGGCTGCGGCCGGACAGCGAAAGGTCGCCCGCCGTCGTGTTGCGGCGCTCGCCTTCGCTGCGGAAGTCGTACAGGTCGAAGCTGCCGTCGCTGCAGTAGCGGTCGTACGCGCCCTCGGCGCTGCAGCCGTAGGGGAAGGCGATGCGGTCGTCGGTGCGCAGGCGCTGCTGCATGGCATGCGTCACGAGCTCCAGCGACTCGCCCAGCGCTTGGGTGACCCGGACCGAGCCCGTCTGCCCCTCGAACACCACGGGCAGCGACCACGGCTGGTTGTTCAGGTTTAGACGCGGGTCGATGTCGCGCGCATCGGGCAGCCGCCCGCCCAGCAGGCTGAAGCCGGGGGTGCTGGGTTGGCTCTGGCGGCTGCTCTCGGCCTCGAGCTCCACGCGCGTGCCCGCGGCCACGGCCCACTCGCCGGCCAGCGCCAGCAAGTGGCTGCTGCCGCGGCTGTCGCGCGTGGCCGGATCCAGCCGGGTGCCGTTGGCGTTGAGCCGCCAAGCGAGGGCGCCATCGCGTCGCGAGACGTCGGCCTCCAGGGCCAGCGTGCCCGGCTGCACCCACTCGGCGCCCCCACGCGTGAGGTCCTGCGCCGTCGGTCGCTTGACCACCAGGTTCAGCAGGCCGCCCGGCGCGCTGGTGCCCGCCTGGATGCCGCTGATGCCCTTGAGCAGTTCGAGGCCCGACTTGTTGGCCGTGGGCAGCACGGTCTCGGCGTTGACGGGCAGGCCGTCGCGGCGGAAGTTGCTGCGGTTGTCCAGCGTGTAGCCGCGCACCGCCACCTGGCCCCAGTAGCCGGGCGCGTTGTAGGCGTCGGTGATGCCAGCGTCCAGCCGTGTGATGTCGGCCAGGCTCCCGATGCCCGCGTCCTGCAGCTGCGCGGCCGAGATCACCGTGGCCGACAGCGGCGCCCGCGACAGCGGCACGTCGCCGAAGCCGGCAATGCCGGCGCTGTTAGCGGCATTGCTGCCGGTGATGGTGACGGTCTGGGCCGGCTGCGCCAGCACGGCCCCGGTGCCCAAGGTGGCTGCCGCGGCCAGCGCGGTGTACTTGCAGATGCTCATCGTGTTTCCCGGAGACGAGCAGGTGGGCAAACACGGGAGGCCGCACATGGGCGAGCCGTTCGAGCCTGCTTCCCTGCGCGAGGATTACCTCAATCAGGTTCAAAGGGACTTTCTCAGTCGGCCCCGACCGGTTGCCCGGGCGGGGCCAACACCCCTAGCGATGGCTGCATGCGCTGCAGCCGGGCGGAAGTCTAGGCGAGCCGGAGCCCGCGAATCGAACTCGTTCGCAACTGCTCAGTCGAACACGGGTGTTTCGACGCCCAGCACCTTGTGCAGCTTCGGGCTGGTGGTGGTGTACTGCAGCAGCACGCGCTTCTCGGGGAAGATGTAGGGGCTCGCGCCGAAGGCGGCCAGCGCGGCCTCGTGGAAGCCCGAGAGGATTAGCTTCTTCTTGCCCGGGTAGGTGTTGATGTCGCCCACGGCGAAGATGCCGGGCGTGCTGGTCTCGAATTTCTCGGTATCCACCGTGATCTGCTTGCGGTCGAGGTTCAGGCCCCACTCGGCGATCGGGCCGAGCTTGGGGCTCAGGCCGAAGAACACCAGCAGCATGTCCAGCGGCATGGTGCGCGTGACGCCGTCGCCACCCGTGACCTTGATGTTCGTGAGCCGGCCGTCGGCCTCTTCATAACCCGTGACCTGGCCGACCACAAACTGCATCTCGTAGGCGTCGCACAGCTCGCGCATCTTGGCCACGCTGGCCGGTGCGGCGCGGAAGCCGTCGCGGCGGTGGATGAGGATCACGCTCTCGGCCTTGTTCGGCCCTTCCTGCACGAAGTTCAGCGCCCAGTCGAGCGCGGAGTCTCCGCCGCCCACGATGACGAGGTTCCTGCCCGCGAACTGCGCCGGGTTGCGCACGCGGTAGTGCAGTTGCGTGCCGTCGAACTTTTCCAGGCCTTCGACCTTGAGCGTGCGCGGCTGGAAGCTGCCCACGCCGCCGGCGATGAACACCGTCTTGGTGAGGAACTGCGTGCCTTTGCTGGTGGCCACGAAGAACCGGCCGTCGGCCTGCTTCTCAACCTGCGTCACCTCCTGGCCCAGGTGGAAGTTCGCGCCGAAGGGCTCGATCTGCTTGAGCAGGTTGTCGGTCAGTTCCTTGCCGGTGCACACGGGCACGGCCGGGATGTCGTAGATGGGCTTGTCGGGGTAGAGCTCGATGCACTGGCCGCCAGGGTAGGCCAGGCTGTCGATGATGTGGGCCTTGATCTCGAGCAGGCCGAGCTCGAAGACCTGGAACAGGCCCACCGGGCCGGCGCCGACGATAAGGGCGTCGGTCTGGATGGGTTCGGTGCTCATGCAGCGGGGTTCAGCGGATCAGTTGGTCGATCTTGCCGGTGCGGTCTTTCCAGTCGTCGGCGTCGGGCAGCGGTGCCTTGCGCTTGGTGATGCTGGGCCACTTGCGGGACAGATCGGCGTTGAGCTTGATGAAGGCCAGCTGCTCGGTGGGCACGTCTTCCTCGGGGAGGATCGCGTTGACCGGGCACTCGGGGATGCACACCGCGCAGTCGATGCACTCGTCGGGGTCGATGACGAGCATGTTGGGCCCTTCGCGGAAGCAGTCCACGGGGCAGACATCGACGCAGTCGGTGTACTTGCAGCGGATGCACGAATCGAGGACGACGTGGGTCATGAAGCGGCTCGTTGGTGGAACAGGCGTTGCGCAGCGGACCAGCCCTCAACCGGGCTGACACCACCTTCTCGAAAACCCTCAATTCTAGGACGCGCTCGCCACAGCTAGGCCCCGCGCGGCGTCGGCTTGCGCGCCCGGCTGCGGCGCCAGCGCCACGGCCGTGGCGCCTACGCCCACCGTCACCACCGCCGGCCGGCCGGCGTGCAGCACCGAGGCCGCGGCCAGGCCTTCGAGGCGATGCTCGCTGGCGACGGCGTCGGTGCAGCCGGCGCGCGACACCACGGTCACGGGCGTGTGCGGCGCCCAACCGGCCGCCTGCAGCTGCCGCGCCAGGCGGCCGAGCTGCCGGCCGGCCATGTAAAACACCTCAGTGTCGGCGTGGCGCGGCTCGGCGGCCAGGCCGGTGTCGGCCGTCATGGCGGTGGTCAGGCTCACGCTGCGGCCGCGGCCGCGCCGCGTGAGCGGTCGCTGCAACTGCGCCGCGGCCGCCAGCGCGGCCGTGACGCCTGGCACCACCTCGCTGGCGATGCCGGCGGCGGCCAGCGCCGCCAGCTCCTCTTCGAGCCGGCCGAAGACGCTCGGGTCGCCGCCCTTGAGCCGCACGACGACGCGGTGGCGCCGCGCCAGGCGCACCAGCAGCGCGTCGATGGTGGCCTGGCCGGTGGCGCAGCCGAAGCCGCGTTTGCCCACGTCGAGCCAGCGGGCCCGTGGCGCGTGCGCACGCAGCGCGGGGTCGGTGAGGGCATCGAACAGCACCACGTCGGCCTCGGCCAGGCGCGCGGCGCCCCGCAGCGTGATGAGGTCGGCGGCGCCGGGCCCGGCCCCGATGAAGACGACGCGGCCGCTCATCCCTGCGCCTCGCGCACCAGCAGCGCGCCGCTGGTGCGGTGGCTGGCGGGGTCGACGACGATCAGCGCGCCCCCGATGCGGCTGTCGGCGTAGGGCAGCAGCGGCAGCGGCTGCTGAAGCTCGAACTCCACCTCGCCAATGTCGTTGACGCGCAGGCCGTCGGCGGGCTCGTGCGCGAGCGTGTGGATGTCCAGCCGGTGGCGCACGGTGCGCAGCCGCGCCTGCACCCAGCGGTGGCCATGGCGCAGCAGGTAGCGGCGCCCGGGCTGGGCGGGCTCGGTGTCCAGCCACGCCAGGGTGGCGCGCACCGCCTGCGCCGGCGGGATGCCGCCCGCGCCCAGCAGCCAGTCGCCGCGCGACACGTCGAGCATGCGGTCGAGTACGACGCCGGCCGAGCGCCCGGCGCCGGTGGCCTCGAGCGGGCCGTCCAGGCCCAGCAGCGCCTGCACCGTGGCGGTCTCGCCGCTGGGGAACAGGTGCACGCGGTCGCCCACGGCGACCTCGCCGCGCGCGACGCGGCCCCACAGCACCCGCGGCTGCTCGCCCACGCCCTCGCCCTGGCGGGCCACGTACTGCACCGGCAGGGCCAGCGGCGCCTGGCTTGGCTCGCGCGCGTTCGGCAGCGCTTCCAGCAGCTCCAACAGCGAGGGGCCGCCGTACCAGGGCGCGGGGCTGGGCCGCGCCACGTTGTCGCCGCGCAGCGCCGACACTGGCACGATGCCGGCCAGCGGCAGCGCCGCGGCCGCGGCAAAGCGCTGCAGCGCCCCGGCCACGCGGCCGAAGGCTTCGGCCGGGTCGGCCACGGCGTCGATCTTGTTGACCGCGAACACCAGGTGGTCCACGCGCAGCAGCTGCGCCAGCAGGGCGTGGCGGCGGGTCTGCGACAGCAGCGCGGGCTCGGGGCCGGACAGATCGAGCTTGGTGATGTCCACCAGCACCACGACGGCGTCGCTGCCCGCGGCGGCCGTGACCATGTTGCGGGTGTACTGCTCGTGGCCCGGCGCGTCGGCGATCACGAACTTGCGCGCGGGCGTGGCGAAGTAGCGCCAGGCCACGTCGATGGTGATGCCCTGCTCGCGCTCGGCCTCCAGGCCGTCGGTGAGCAGGCTGAGGTCGGCCGCGGCCTCGCCGCTGGCGGCGGCGCGGGCGTGCAGCTGCTCGAGCTGGTCGGCCAGGATGGCGCGGCTGTCCAGCAGCAGGCGGCCGATCAGGGTGCTCTTGCCGTCGTCGACGCTGCCGGCCGTCAGGAAGCGCAGCGCCGGCTGCGGCGGCGCGGCGACCGCGGCGCGCTCGGGGTGGGCCAGGGCGTTCATCAGAAGTAGCCTTCCTTCTTGCGCCGCTCCATGGCGGCCTCGTTGGCGCGGTCGTCCAGGCGCGTGGCGCCACGCTCGCTGAGCGTCACGCGCAGCGTCTCGGCCACCACGTCGGCGGCGTCGGCGGCGTAGCTCTCCACCGGGCAGGTGCAGGTCATGTCGCCCACGGTCCGGAAGCGCACCGGCAAGCGCTGCACGGGCTCGTCCGCGGCCGGCGGCGTCACCACCGTCACCGGCACCAGCAGCCCCCGGCGCCGTACCACGTCGCGCTCGTGGCGGTAGTACAGCGCGGGCAGCGCGATGCGCTCGCGGGCGATGTACTGCCACACGTCGAGCTCGGTCCAGTTGCTGATCGGAAACACGCGGAAGTGCTCGCCGGGCCGGTGGCGCGTGTTGAACAGCGTCCAGAGTTCGGGCCGCTGCTCCTTGGGCTGCCACTGGCCGAAGGCGTCGCGGTGGCTGAAGATGCGTTCCTTGGCGCGCGCCTTCTCCTCGTCGCGCCGGGCGCCGCCGATCAGGGCGTCGAAGCGGTGCTCCTCGATGGACTCCAGCAGCGTCACGCTCTGATGCGCGTTGCGGCTTTCCAGCGGCTGCGCCAGCCGCACGGTGCCGCGGGCGATGCTGTCCTCGAGGTGGGCGACGACCAGGCGGTCGCCGCTGTCCGCCACCAGCGCGTCGCGGAAGGCGATCACTTCCGGAAAGTTGTGCCCGGTGTCCACGTGCAGCAGCGGCAGCGGCAGGCGCCCTTCGAAGCCGCCGTCGGCGCGGCGGCGCTTGAAGGCCTTCAGCGCGAGGTGGCGCACGACGCAGCTGTCCTTGCCGGCCGAGAACAGCAGCGCCGGCCGCTCGAACGAGGCCACGACCTCGCGCAGGATGAAGACGGCCTCCTCCTCGAGCGCGTCGAGGTGGCCGTCGTTGACGGCGAGTTGCCGGGGGGCCTGGGCCTGGTCGAGGGTCGTGTTCATGGGTTCACCGATTCAGCAAGCGTGCTCACGTGCAGTCCGCACTCCTTGGCAGACGCGTTCTCCCACCACCAGCGGCCGGCGCGGAAGTCTTCGCCCACGGCGACGGCACGCGTGCAGGGCTCGCAGCCGATGCTGGGGAAGAAGCGGTCGTGCAGCGCGTTGTAGGGCACGCCGTGCTGCGCCACGTAGTGCCAGACGTCGGCCAGCGACCAGTCGGCCAGCGGGTTGAGCTTGGCGCGGCCGGCGTCGTCGGTGTCCTCGAAGGGCACCTCGGCGCGGGCATCGCTCTGCTCGCGTCGCAGGCCGGTCACCCAGGCCGTGCGGCCGACCAGCAGGCGCGCCAGCGGCTCGAGCTTGCGCAGCCCGCAGCAGGCCTTGCGCAGGGCCACGCTCTGGCGCATGGCGAGTTCGCCGTGCTCGCGCACGAAGTGCAGCGCGGCTTCGGCGGGCGGCGCGAAGCGCTCGATGGCGATGCCGTAGTGGCGCTCGGCGGTGTCGGCCAGCGCCAGCGTATCGGGGTGGAGCCGGCCGGTGTCGAGCGTTGCCAGCGTGATGGGCACTCGGTGGCGTGCGATGAGGTCGGTGATCACCATGTCCTCGGCACCCAGGCTCGTGGCCTGCACGATACGGCCCGGGTGCGCCGCAGCGGCGGCAGCCAGGCGGTCGACGGCGGCGGCTACGCGCTGCTCGAAGTCGGGCGTGGCCCGGGCGTGCTGGTCGATGGCGTTCATCGCTCGGCTCCGCTGGCCGCCCGCTCGGGCGGCACGCTCTGGTAGTGGGTGCTGAAGAAGCCCAGCGCGCGCTCGGCGTGGGCCTGCTGCTGGTCGGCCCGCAGCTGCACGGCGTCGAAGCCGCAGCGGCGCAGCAGCGGCAGCATGTCGGCCAGCACCTCGCCCGTGGCGCGGATCTCGCCGGCGAAGCGAAGGCGCGCGCGCAGCAGTACGGCCTGGCTGTAGGCGCGGCCGTCGGTCCACTTCGGGAAGTGCAGCGCCACTGCGCCGTGGCGGGCGACGGCCTCGGCGTGCGCCAGCACGTCGGCGTCGTTGGGCAGGGCCAGCGCGCCGACGGTGGCGTCGTCGTGGGCGGGGATGAACTGCATGGGGTGTTCCTCAGGCCGCGGCGGTGGCGCGGCGCGCGGCATCGGCAGCGCGGCGGAAGGGCAGGGGGCCCAGGCGCCGGGCGGTGTCGACGAAGCGCTCGCCACCATGGCGCTCGGCCAGGTAGGTCTCGATCACGGCCTCAAGCGCGTCCGGCACCTCGTCGGCTGCGAAGCTGGGGCCGATCACCCGCCCCGGCACAGCCGCGCCCGACAGCAGGCTGCCGTCGCTGCCGCCCACGGTGAGCTGGTACCACTCGCTACCGTCCTTGTCGACGCCGAGGATGCCGATGTGGCCGCTGTGGTGGTGGCCGCAGCTGTTGATGCAGCCGCTGATGTGCAGGTCGATGTCGCCGATGTCGTGCAGGCGGTCCAGGTCGTCGAAGCGCTCGGCGATCGCCGCGGCAATGGGTATGGAGCGCGCGTTGGCCAGTGCGCACAGGTCGCCGCCCGGGCAGGCGATCAGGTCGGTGAGCAGGCCGATGTTGGGCGTGGCGAAGCCGCCCTCACGCGCCGCCAGCCACAGCGCCCGCAGCTCGTGCGCCGGCACCCAGGGCAGCAGCAGGTTCTGGTCGTGCGTGACGCGCAGCTCGCCGGCGCTGAAGCGCTCGGCCAGCGCGGCGGCGCCGTCCATCTGTTCGGCCGTCGCGTCGCCCGGCGGCAGGCCCGGCCGCTTCAGCGACAGCGTCACCGCGCGGTAGCCCTCGATGCGGTGCGCGTGCACGTTGCGCTGCTGCCAGCGCTCGAAGGCCGGCAGGGGGTCGTGCGGCGGCTCGGCGCGCGGCGCCGCCAGGGGCGGCACGGTGAAGCTGGCAGCGACGCGGTCGAACTCGGCCTGCTGCAGCCGGGGCGTAGCCGGGTCGGCGGCCAGCGCGGCGTACTCGCGGTTGACGTCGTCGACGAAGCGCTGGCCCTCGGCACGCACCAGGATCTTGATGCGCGCCTTGTAGGCGTTGTCGCGGCGGCCGTGCAGGTTGTAGACGCGCACGATGGCCTCGATGTAGACGAGGATGTCCTGCCAGGGCACGAAGTCGCTCAGCGCGGTGGCGATCACGGGCGTGCGGCCCATGCCGCCGCCCACGGCCACGCGGAACCCCACGGCCCCGGCGGGGTTCTTCACCAGCGTCAGGCCGATGTCGTGCCAGGCGGTGGCGGCGCGGTCTTCGGCGGCGCCGTGGAGGGCGATCTTGAACTTGCGCGGCAGGAACGCGAACTCGGGGTGCAGCGTGCTCCACTGGCGCAGCAGCTCGGCATAGGGGCGCGGATCCACCACCTCGTCGGGCGCGATGCCGGCCAGCGCGTCGGTGGTGATGTTGCGAATGCAGTTGCCGCTGGTCTGGATGCCGTGCATGTCGACCTCGGCCAGCAGGTCCATGACGTCGGCGCTGCGCTCGAGCGGGATCCAGTTGAACTGCAGGTTCTGGCGCGTGGTGAAGTGGCCGAAGCCGCCGCGCGGGCCGAGGCGGCCTTCGGCGTCGGGCACCTGGTGGCGGTCGAACTCGCGCGCGATGCGCGCCAGCTGGCGCAGCTGGCGCGCCGACAGCTCGCCGTAGGGCACGGCGACGCGCAGCATGGGTGCGTGGCGCTGCACGTACCAGCCGTTCTGCAGGCGCAGCGGGCGGAACTCGTCGTCGGGCAGCTCGCCGCGCAGGTGGCGCTGGAGCTGGTCGCGGTATTGCGTCGCGCGGGCGCGCACGAACTGGCGGTCGAAGTCGGTGTAGCGGTACATGAGGCGGGGGCTCAGGGCGGGGCGGTGCCCGGGCGCCGGGGCAGGGAACCGCGACTCTAGGAACCTGCCTTCATTTCCGGAAATACATGTTTGAAATATTTTTATATGAATTTCGATATGAAGAGGCGGCGCAAGGGCGGGTTCCTAGAATGCCCCCATGCATCGACGCGCACTGCTGGGCATTGCCCTGCTGGCCCTGGCCGGCTGCCAGACCGTACCGGCCCCCACCCCCACGCCGCCCAGCGCGCCATCTCCACCAGCGCCGGTGCCGCAGCGCCCGCCCCGCCTGGGCCTGGCCCTGGGCGGCGGCGCCGCCAGGGGCTTTGCCCACATCGGCGTGATCCAGGTGCTCGAGGAGGCCGGCATCCGCGCCGACCTGGTGGTCGGCACCTCGGCCGGCAGCCTGGTGGCGGCGCTCTACGCGATGGGCAAGACCGGCACCGAGCTGGCCGCGATGGCGCTGACCATGGACGAGAGCGCCATCACCGACTGGAGCTTTCCCAGCCGAGGCCTCATCCGCGGCGAGGCGCTGGCGCGCTACGTCCGCGAGCAGACCGGCGGCCGGCTCATCGAGCAGATGCCGATGCCGCTGGGCATCGTGGCCACCGACCTCGACAGCGGGGCCGGCGTGCTGTTCCGCCGGGGCGACACCGGCACGGCGGTGCGCGCCTCCAGCGCGGTGCCGGCTGTGTTTCAGCCCGCGCGAATCGGCGAACGCGAGTACGTGGACGGCGGCCTCGTCTCACCTGTGCCCGTTCGCTACGCGCGTGAGATGGGCGCGGAGATGGTGATCGGCGTCGACATCTCCACGCCGCCCGACGGTGCCGCCACCGACGGGCCCATGCGGCTGCTGCTCCAGACTTTCGCCATCATGGGCAAGAGCATCAGCCGCTTCGAGTTGCGCGAAGCCGACGTCGTGCTGCGGCCGGCCCTGGCGGGCGTCAGCAGTGCCGACTTCACGGCCCGCGTGCGCGCCATCCGCGCCGGGCGGGAGACGGCGCAGTCGCAGCTGGCTGAGATTCTCGGCAAGCTGCAGCAGCTGGCACGGCCCGTGGTTGGCTGATCGGCAGGGGCGTGATCGCCGAGGCAGGCGAAAAAAAGCCCCGCTGGCGCGGGGCTGCATCGGCTGCCGGCCTGTGCCAGTTGCGACGATCAGGCGGCGCGCTTGGCCCTGGCCGGAGTGGCAGCCTTGGTGGCCGTCACGGCGGTGGCCGTCATGGCGTTGAAATTGGCCTCGGCAACCTCAGCGGCCTGCTTGGCGGCCTTGTGGGCGCTTTCGTAGGCGTTGTTGGCGGCGGCCACGGCCGACTTCACGAGGGCGACGGCGCTTTCGGTGCCGGCCGGAGCGTTCTTCACCGCGGTGTCAACCAGGGCCAGCATCTTCTTCTGGCTGTCGGACATCTGGGCTTCGGCGGTCTTGCTGAACTCGGCGCCGGTGCCGGTCAGGATGTCATAGAGGTGGCGGCTGTACGCGGCAGCTTTCTCGGCGGCCGGTTGCAGGAGGCCGGCCTGCAAAGCCAGCAGTTCCTGCGCGTCCTTCACCGACATCGCGGCGTAGGTGGTGTCTGCGACCTCAACCAGGCTGGCCTTGGCGACCTGCAGGTTCAGCTCGACGAGCTTCTCCATGCCTTCGAAGGCCTTGGTGGTCAGGCCGAAGAAAGTCTCGACGGAGGCCTTCTGGGCGGCCAGCAGTTGTTCAGGAGTGAAAGGTGAGGACATGGTGTTCTCCGGAGGGGTCAGGGTTGAGGGAACAAGGGCGGCGAGGCAACAGCGGGAATTTTTTCTAGGCACTACCGATGCTGCACTGCAACATGCACGAGAGTATAGGGTTACCGCGAGTGCTGGCAAGCTAGTGTTGTTGCGCTGCAGCAAACTAGGGACATCTTCCTAAAATTTCGTGCTGTGCTCGCATTCCACTCCGACACCTTCGTTCTGCCGCTGCCGCCGGGCCACTCGTTCCCGATGGCGAAGTACCGGCTGCTGCGCGAGGCCGTCGAGTCGTCGATGCGGGACATTCGCGTCGACGAGGCCCCGCAAGCCAGCGACGGCGAGCTGGCCCTGGCCCACCTGCCGATGTGGATCGACGCCGTGGTCCACGGCACCACCACGGCAGCGGAGCAGCGCGAGATCGGATTTCCCTGGAGTGAGCGCATGGTCCAGCGCGCCCGCCGTTCAGTGGGCGCCAGCATCGCGGCGGCCCGCGCGGCGCTGTTCGGCCGGGGGCAGGGCCCGGAAGGCGTAGCGGCCAACCTGGCCGGCGGCACGCACCATGCCTACGCCCACAAGGGCTCGGGGTACTGTGTGTTCAACGACGTGGCCGTAGCCGCCCGGCTGATGCAGGCTGAGTGGCACCGGGCGCACCGTACGCTGCTGCGGGTGATCGTCATCGACCTCGACGTGCACCAGGGCAACGGCACGGCCCACATCTTTCGCGACGACGACACGGTGTTCACGCTGTCGCTGCACGGTGCCCGGAACTTCCCGTTCCGCAAGGAGCCCGGCGACATCGACGTCGAGCTACCCGATGGCTGCACCGACGAACCCTACCTCGACGCACTGGACGCCGCGTTGGCCGCCGCCTGGGAGCGCACGGCCGCCGCGCCGCCGGGCCTGGCCTTCTACCTTGCCGGGGCCGACCCGCACGAGAACGACCGCCTCGGCCGCCTGAAGCTCAGCAGCGAAGGCCTAGCCGAGCGCGACCGCCGCGTGCTGGCCGCGCTGCGCGGGCGTGGCATTCCGGTGGCGCTGTCCATGGCCGGCGGCTATGGCCGCGACCTGCACACCACGGTGGCCTTGCAGCGCCGCACGCTGGAGCTGGCGCTGCAGTCCTGGCAGCTCTGGCAAGCCCAGTGCAGGCCCACGGCATGACGATCCATCTCACCCCGCCGTATCGCGGTCGGCGCGATGGACATCCCAGCCGGCCGGTGCCGCGGCCCGAGCGGCTGCGCACCGTGCTCGAACCCCTCGTCCGCACCCCGCCCACCGCATGAAGCCCACGCCCGACACCTTCGCCGCCGTCGACCACGCCATCACCACCCGCCACTCGATCCGCGCCTTCCTGCGCACGCCGGTGCCGCGCGAGACCATCGAGCAGATCCTGGCCGTGGCCGCCCGCGCGCCCAGCGGCACCAACACCCAGCCCTGGCAGGTGCACGTGCTCACGGGCGAGGCCAAGGCGGCGCTGTCGCGCGAGATCCGGGCCGCCTACGACGACCCCGAGGAGCGCGCGCGCCACACCGAGCCCTACGCCTACTATCCCACCGAGTGGCGCAGCCCCTACATCGACCGCCGCCGGCAGGTGGGCTGGGCGCTGTACGGCCTGCTGGGCATCGGCAAGACCGACAAGGCCCGCATGCACGAGCAGCACGCGCGCAACTACGATTTCTTCGGTGCGCCGGTGGGCCTGATGTTCACGATCGACCGCGTGATGCAGCAGGGCTCGTGGCTGGACTACGGCATGTTCCTGCAGAACGTGATGGTGGCCGCGCGCGCGCGTGGCCTGGACACCTGCCCGCAGGCGGCGTTCACGCAGTTCCACCGCATCATCGCGCGCCACCTGGACCTGCCCGACGAGCAGACGGTGGTTTGCGGCATGTCGCTGGGCTGGGCCGATCCGGCGGCCATCGAGAACACCCTGGTCACCGAGCGCGAGCCGCTTGAGCGGTTCGCGCGCTTCCTCGGGTGAGCGGCAGGCCGCGCGGCGCTCAGGTGGAGCTCAGCTTCCGCTTCCTAGAATCCGCGGCGCGCGATAAGTCGCGCAGAGCGGGAGTGCAACCATGAGAAGCCATCGGGCCTGGGCCCTGGGTGCCCTGCTGGCACCGTGGGCCGCGCAGGCGGCCGAGGTCGACGGCGCGCGTCTGTCGGCGTGGTGGGGCCTGCCCTTCGCGGGCGTCCTGCTGTCGATCGCGCTGTTCCCGCTGCTGGCGCCCAGGGTGTGGCACCACCACTTCGGCAAGATCACCGCCGGCTGGGTGCTGCTGTTCGTGCTGCCCTTCGCGGCCGTCTTCGGCCCCGGGGTCACCGGCGGCATGCTGGTGCACGCGCTGGTGGCGGAGTACGTGCCGTTCATCATCCTGCTGACGGCGCTTTTCACGGCGGCCGGCGGCATCTACGTGCGCGGCAACCTGCGCGGCAGCCCGCTGACCAACGTCGGCCTGATGGCCACCGGCTCGGTGCTGGCCAGCGTGATGGGCACGACCGGCGCGTCGATGCTGCTGATCCGGCCGCTGCTGCGCGCCAACGACAACCGCCGCCACCGCGCGCACGTGGTGGTGTTCTTCATCTTCACCGTCAGCAACGCCGGCGGCTCGCTCACGCCGCTAGGCGACCCGCCGCTGTTCCTGGGCTTCCTGAAGGGCGTCGAGTTCACCTGGACGCTGAAGCACCTGTTCCCCGAGACGCTGTTCCTGCTCGGGTCGCTGCTGGCGATCTTCTACCTCGTCGACCGCTGGTTCTACCGCCAGGAGGGCAGCCTGCCGGTGGACCCCACGCCCGACACGCCCGACGTGCGCGGCTTCGGGCTGGACGGGGCGGTCAACCTGCTGCCGCTGGGGCTGGTGGTGGTGCTGGTGCTGATGAGCGGGCTGTGGAAACCCGGCGTCAGCTTCGACGTCGTCGGCACCCCGGTGGAACTGCAGGCGCTGGTGCGCGACGCGCTGCTGCTGGGCGTGATCGCGCTGTCGCTGGCCATCACGCCGAAGGGCGTGCGCGAGAGGAACCAGTTTTCGTGGGCGCCCATGCAGGAGGTGGCCAAGCTCTTCGTGGGCATCTTCGTCACGATGATCCCGGTGCTGGCGATGCTGCGCGCCGGCGCGGCGGGCCCCTTCGCGGCGGTGGTGGGCGCGGTCACCGACGCCGCGGGCCAGCCTCAGCCCTGGGCCTACTTCTGGCTGAGCGGGTCGCTGTCGAGCTTCCTGGACAACGCGCCCACCTACCTGGTGTTCTTCAACCTCGCCGGCGGCGACCCCGCGGCGCTGATGACCAGCGGCGCGGCCGTGCTGGCCGCGGTGTCGGCCGGCAGCGTGTTCATGGGCGCCAACACCTACATCGGCAACGCGCCCAACTTCATGGTCAAGGCCATCGCCGAGGACCGCGGCGTGGCCATGCCCAGTTTCTTCGGCTACATGGCCTGGAGCGGAGCGGTGCTGATCCCGCTGTTCGTGGTGATGACCATCATCTGGTTCGCCTGAGGAGCCCCTTCGCAATGAGCAAGCCCGCCGTGCTGGTGGCCCGTGCCGTGTTCCCCGAGACGCTCGCGCGCCTCGCCCGCCACTTCGAGGTCGAGGCCAATGAGGACGACACCGTCTACACCCGCGAGCAGCTGATCGCGCGGCTGCAGGGCAAGGCCGGCGCCTTCACCACCGGCAGCGAGCGCATCGACGCCGGCGTGCTGGCCGCCTGCCCGGCCCTGCGTGTGGTGGCCAACATGGCCGTGGGCTTCAACAACTTCGACGTGCCGGCCTGCACGGCGGCCGGTGTGCTGTGCACCAACACCCCCGACGTGCTGACCGAGACCACTGCCGACTTCGGCTTCGCGCTGATGATGGCCGCGGCGCGCCGCATGGCCGAGAGCGAGCATTTCCTGCGCCGCGGCGAGTGGACGAAGTGGCGCTACGACATGTTCACCGGCTCCGACGTGCACGGCGCGACGCTGGGCATCCTGGGCATGGGCCGCATCGGCCAGGCCATCGCGCGGCGCGGCGCGCTGGGCTTCGGCATGAAGGTGGTCTACCACAACCGCAGCCGCCTTGCCCCCGAGCTGGAGTCGCCGCTGGGTGCGCGCCACGTCGACAAGGCCACGCTGCTGCGCGAGGCCGACCACCTGGTGCTCGTGCTGCCGTACTCGCCGGCCGCGCACCACGCCATCGGCGCGGCCGAGCTGGCGCTGATGAAACCCACGGCCACGCTCACCAACGTGGCGCGCGGCGGCATCGTCGACGACGCGGCGCTGGCTGCCGCGTTGCGCGAGCGCCGCATCGCCGCCGCGGCGCTGGACGTCTTCGAGGGCGAGCCCGCCGTGCACCCGGACCTGCTGTCCGTGCCCAACGTCGTGCTCACGCCGCACATCGCCAGCGCCACGGTGGCCACGCGCCGCGCGATGGCCGAGCTGGCCACCGACAACCTGATCGCGGCGCTGACCGGCGGCGCGGTGAAGACGCCGATCAACCCCGAGGTCCTGCAGCGTCGCTGAGGCCGCCGGGCTGAGACAATCGGCCCCATGCCCGAACCCCTGATGTGGGCCGCGCTAGCCCTGCTGGCGCTGAACCTGGCCCTGCTGCTGGCGCTGCTGCTGCGTCGCCCGCCCGACAGCGCCGGCCCGCAGCTCGAGCGGTTGGAGCGCGAGCTGCGCGACGAGCTCGGCCGCCAGGGGCAGGGTACGCGCGGCGACCTCGCCAGCTTCCAGCAGATGCTGCTGACGGCCAGCGGCGACGCGGTGCGCACGCAGAACGAGCAGATCGACGGCTTTCGCGTACAGCTCGGGCAGATGCAGCAGGCGCTGGATGCCGCGCTGCGCCGCTTCGCCGACTCGCAGGCCGAGCAGCTGCACAAGCTCTCCGAGGCCAACGAGCGCCGCATCGCCGAGGTGCGCCAGGCGGTGGAGCAGCGCCTGCTGGCGCTGCAGGACGGCAACGAGAAGAAGCTGGACCAGATGCGCGCCACGGTCGACGAGAAGCTGCACGCCACGCTCGAGCAGCGCCTGGGCGAGAGCTTCAAGCAGGTGGCCGACCGGCTGGAGCAGGTGCACAAGGGCCTGGGCGAGATGCAGACGCTGGCGCGCGACGTGGGCTCGCTCAGCCGCGTGCTGGGCAACGTCAAGACGCGCGGCATCTTCGGCGAGACGCAGCTCGCCGGCCTGCTCGAGCAGGTGTTCACGCCCGAGCAGTACGCGGCCAACGTGGCCACCGTGCCGGGCAGCAGCGAGCGCGTGGAGTTCGCCGTGCGGCTGCCCGGCCGCGGCGCGGGCGGCGGCGACGAGGCGCCGCTGTGGCTGCCCATCGACGCCAAGTTCCCGCGCGAAGATTACGAACGGCTGCTCGACGCCCACGAGCGCGCCGACGCCCCCGCCGCCGAGGCTGCCGCGCGCGCCATCGAGGCGCGGCTGCGCGCCGAGGCCCGCAGCATCCGCGAGAAGTACGTGGCGCCGCCGCACACCACCGACTTCGGCATCCTGTTCGTGCCCACCGAGGGCCTGTACGCCGAGGCGCTGCGCCGCCCCGGCCTGTTCGAGGCGCTGCAGCGCGAGCACAAGGTGGTGCTCACGGGACCGACCACGCTGCTGGCCACGCTGACCAGCCTGCAGATGGGTTTTCGCACGCTGGCGCTGGAGAAGCGCTCGGCCGAGGTCTGGCAGGTGCTGGGCGCCGTCAAGACCGAGTTCGGCAAGTTCGGCGAGGTGCTGGCGAAGACGAAGAAGAAGCTCGACGAGGCCTCCAGCACCATCGATGCCGCGGCGGTGCGCACGCGGGCGATGGAGCGGCGGCTGCGCGGCGTGGAGTCGCTGCCCGAGCCGCGCGTGGCCGAGCTCTTGCCGGGCCTGGACGACGACCCGGCCGCCGAGTTGCGCCCCGACACCTGAGTCGGTTCGCAGCCGATCTGGCGGCGGCCGTGGCTCTAGAAGCGGATGCCCGCCGGTGGCGGGGCGTCGGCCCGGGGCGGCGGCGACACCGCCTCGGGCGGGGTCGCCGCGACGGGAGTGGCCCGATCGACCAGGGACCGTGGCGGCTGCGGCTGCCAGTTGCGCGGCAGCCGGTTCTGTTGGGGGTAGCCGGCGGCGTCAAGGTAGCTCTTCCAGTCGGCGTCGCTGAAGCCGCGCAGCGGCTGGCTGCCGACCATCAACGACGGGATCGAGCGCGCGCCCACCAGGCGCTCTAGCGCCGCGGCGTCTTCATCGGTGGTGACGCGGCGTTCTGCGAAGGGCACGCCCCGCTGCACCAGCAGGCGGCGGGCCGTATCGCAGAGGTCACACGACTCGCCCGTGTACAGCGTGACCGGGTGGCGCTGCACGGCGGTGCGAAGTTCGAACGGCAGAGCGAGTTCAGGGGCGAGAGCTGCCGGCGCCGAGACGGCGGAGCGGCCCATGGGCGTGATGCGCACGTCGGGTGACGCAGGAGGACGGTCGGTGTACGTCACGCTGCCGTCGACAGCCACGACCTTGAATTGGGCCTGGGCGACACCCGTGCCCAGCAGCAGCATGGCCAGCCAGGGGGTGAGAGGGCGGATGAATGGGTTCATGGTCGCTCCATGCAGCGCAGATGAGGACTCTACCGCCTCCGCGACGCGCCGACGGCCATTGCCGGCAGCGGGCACGGCGCCCGTGACGGAACACACGCCTTGCTGCAGCCCTGAACGGTGCCGGCTGGTGAGTGTCACGCCGCCACCAGGCCTTGGTGGCGCAGCATGGCGTCGATGCTGGGATCGCGGCCGCGGAAGGCGCGGAAGCTCTCGATCGCAGGCCGGCTGCCGCCGACCTCGAGGATGTCGCGGAGGAAACGCTGGCCGGTGGTCGGGTCGAACACGCCGGCCTCCTCGAAGGCGGCGTAGGCGTCGGACGACAGCAGCTCGGCCCACGCGTAGCCGTAGTAGCCGGCCGCGTAGCCGCCGTCGAAGAGGTGCGTGAACGAGTGCGGGTAGCGCATCCAGTCGGGCGCGAGCACGGGCTGCACCTCGGCATTGACCTCCTGGGCGACGCGCAGCACCGCCACGGCCACGGCCGGCTCGCTGTGCAGCCGCATGTCGAAGAGGCCGAACTCGCACTGGCGCATCAGCTGCAGCCCGCTCTGGAAGTGGCGTGCCGCCAGCATGCGCTCGACCAGCGCGCGCGGCAGCGGCTCGCCGGTGTCGACGTGGGCCGTGAGCTTCTGCAGCACGTCCCACTCCCAACAGAAGTTCTCCATGAACTGGCTGGGGAGTTCCACCGCGTCGTGCTCGACGCCGCTGATGCCGGCCACAGCCAGTTCGTCGACCTGCGTGAGCATGTGGTGCAGGCCGTGGCCGAACTCGTGGAACAGCGTCAGCACGTCGTCGTGGCTCAGCAGCGCCGGCCTTCCGCCCACCGGCGGCGCGAAATTGCACACCAGGTGCGCCACCGGCAACTGCAGCACGCCCTCGGGGCGCCGCCAGCGGCCGCGGCAGTCGTTCATCCAGGCGCCCTGCTGCTTGCCGGGGCGGGCGTGCAGGTCGAGGTAGAAGCCCGCGATGACCTGGCCGCCACGCTCCAGCACGTGGTAACGGACGCTGTCGTGCCACACCGGAGCCGCGGCCTCGCGGATGCGCACGTCGAACAGCGTCTCGATCAGGCGGAACAGCCCGTTCAGCACCGTGGGCTCGGTGAAGTACTGCCGTACCTCCTCGGAGCTGAAGGCGTAGCGCGCCTGCTTGAGCTGCTCGCTGGCGTAGGCCCGGTCCCAGGGCTCGAGCTCGTCCAGGCCAAGCGCGGCGGCGGCGAAGGCGCGCAGCTCAGCGAGCTCACGTTCGGCGAAGGGGCGCGCGCGCCGGGCCAGGTCGCGCACGAAACCCAGCACCTCGGCCGGCGAGCGCGCCATCTTGGTCACGAGCGCGGCGTCGGCATAGGTGCCGTAGCCCAGCAGCGCGGCTTCCTCGTGGCGCAGCTGAAGCAGTTCGTGCATCAGCGCGGTGTTGTCGTGGGCGGGGTCCCCGAACTCGCTGGCCCGCGTCATGTAGGCCCGGTAGAGCGTTTGGCGCAGCGGGCGGTGGCGCGCGTGCATCATCACCGGCAGGTAGCAGGGCAGCTTCAGCGTCAGGCGGCAGCCGTCGACACCGGCCGCCGCGGCGGCTTCTCCCGCGGCCTGCCGCACGTCGGCGGGCACGCCGTCGAGCTGCGCCTCGGGCACGTCCAGGTGCCAGGCGTCCGTGGCGTCGAGCACGTGTTCGCCGAAGCGCTGGGCGAGCTCGCCGGCGCGGTCCTGGATGGCGGCGTAGCGCTCGCGCGCCGCGCCCTGCAGCTCGGCGCCGCCCAGCACGAAGGCGAGCAGCGCGTCGTCCAGGGCCTTGAGCCGGGCGGGGCTCAGCTGCCCGTGCTGCGCGGCCTTGACGGCCTTGTACTTGGCGTACAGACGCGGGTCGGCGCCGAGCCGCGTGCTGAACTCGATGACGCGCGGCAGATTCGCGGTGTGCGCCGCCCGCAGCTCCGGCGTGTCGACGACGCTCTGCAGGTGCGAGACGTGGCCCCAGGCCACGTTCAGCCGCTCGACGGCCACGTCGAGCACGGCGGCCAGCGCGTCCCAGTCGGCGGGCACTTCGGGGCCGACGGCGCGCTCAAGCGCGGCCTCGGCCTCGGCCAACAGCCGGTCGATCGCGGGCGTCACGTGCTCGGGGCGCATGGCGGCGAAATCGGGCGCGCCGTCGTGGGCGAGCAGCGGATTGGTCGTGTGGTCCATGGTCGCTCGTCGATTTGGGGTTGCGGTGTTCAGGCCGCCGCCTCGGCGGCCTGCAGGGTGTTGGCCAACAGCATGGTGATGGTCATCGGACCGACGCCGCCGGGCACCGGTGTGATGAACCCGTCGGGGCCCAGCGCCTCGCGCACGGGGCCGAAGTCGACATCGCCGCAGAGCTTGCCGGCCTCATCGCGGTTGATGCCGACGTCGATGATCACGGCACCCGGCCTGACCATGCCGGCCGTGAGCGTATGCCGCCGCCCGGTGGCCACCACCACGACGTCGGCCTGCCTGGTGTGCACGCCCAGGTCGGGCGTGCCGCTGTGGCAGACGGTGACGGTGGCGTTGGCCTGCAGCAGCAGCATTGCCATCGGCTTGCCCACGGTGTTGCTGCGGCCGATGACGACGGCGTGGCTGCCACGCAGTGGCACGCCGGTGCTCTCGATGAGCTTCAGGCAGCCCCAGGGCGTGGCCGGCCGCAAGCTCGGCAGCCCGGTGAGCAACTGGCCGGCCGAGTGAACCGAGAACCCGTCGACGTCCTTTTCCGGCGCGATGGCCTCGATGACCCGCAGCGCATCCAGCTGCGGCGGCAAGGGCATTTGCACCAGGATGCCGTGGATCAGGGGATCGGCGTTGAGCGCGGCCACGCGGGCCAGCAGCTCGGCCTGCGTCAGGCTGGCGGGGTACTGCTCGAGCACCGAGTGGAAGCCGCAGTCGGCGCAGGCCTTGACCTTGTTGCGCACGTACACGGCACTGGCGGCGTCGTCGCCGACCAGGATGACGGCCAGGCCGGGCCGGCGGCCGGCCGCCGCGAGGGCCGCGGCGCGGCGGGCGATCTCGCCGCGGAGTCGTTCGGCCAGGGCCTTGCCGTCGATGAGGGTGGCGGACATGGTGCGTTCCAAAGCAAAAGGGGCCGCGTGCAGCGGCCCCGGGGGAAGTTGGCGAAAATCAGGCCTTGCTGTGGGCGCCGAGCGCGATCTTGAGCAGGTCGGCCACCGTGTTGGCGTTGAGTTTTTCCATGATGTTGGCGCGGTGCGCCTCGACCGTCTTGATGCTGATGCCCAGGTCGTCGGCAATCTGCTTGTTCAGGCGGCCGGCGACGATGCGCTCGAGCACCTGGGCCTCGCGCGTCGTCAGGCGCGACAGCAGCGCGTCGCGGCTGGCCTGCTCCTGGTGCAGGCTGAAGGCCGAGCGCGCCTGCTCAAGCATGCGTTCGACCAGGCCGAGCAGCTCGTCTTCCTTGAAGGGCTTCTCGATAAAGTCCATCGCGCCCTTCTTCATGGTGGTCACGGCCATGGGCACGTCGCCGTGGCCGGTGATGAAGACGATGGGCAGTGGGCTCTTGCGCTCGATGAGACGATCCTGCAGTTCGAGCCCGCTGGCGCCATCCATGCGGATGTCGGCGATGAGGCACGCCACTTCGCGGGAGTCGAAGCGCGAAAGGAAGGACTCGGCGGAATCGAAGCACTTCACGCGGTAGTCCTTGCCCTCCAGCAGCCACTGCAAGGAATCGCGCACCGCCTCGTCGTCATCGACGACGTACACGGTACCTCTCTTCGGGATCAGGCTCATTCGGGGCTTGTCTCGGGCGGGGTGGCAGGCGGACTCAACGGCCGGTTGTCGTGGGCGTGAGCGACCCGGCAACGGTGTTCACAGGCGCGGCGGCAGCCTCGGGTCTCGGGTGCCTGTCCACAGGCAAGGCAAACGAGGCCCGGCAGCCAACGACAAGCGATCCATTGTAAAGATTCTGCGCGCGCATCCTACCCTGGTGCGACTCGACGATGCTGCGGCACAGGCTCAAGCCGATGCCCAGGCCCTCCTTCTTGGTGGAAAAGAAGGCCTCGTACAGGCGGTTGAGGGCTTCGTCCTGGATGCCCGGCCCCATGTCGGTGACGCTGAACTCGATAAAGCCGCCCTCCTGGGGATCGTGGCGGGGAACGACGCGAAGTTCGATGTGGCGGCGGCTCGGGGGCAGCTGGGCGCTGTCGATGGCCTCGGCCGCGTTCTTCAGCAGGTTCATCAGCACCTGCTCGATCAGGATGGGGTCCACCATCAGGTCGGGCAGGCGCTGCGCCACGTAGGTCTGGATGGCAACGTTGCGGCGCTTGAGCTCGATGCCGGCGAGCTCGACCGCGTCCTCGACGATTTCGCGCGCCTGCGAGGGCTGGCGCCGCGGCTCGCGCTTCTTCACGAAGGCGCGTATGCGGTGGATGATCTGGCCGGCTCGCTCGGCCTGGCGCGCCGTTTTCTGCAGGGCTGCGATGAGGTCCTCGGGGCTGATCGACTCGGACTTCACGCGCGAGACCATGCCATTGCAGTAGTTGGTGATGGCCGTCAGAGGCTGATTGAGCTCATGCGCCACAGAGCTGGCCATCTCGCCCATGGTCATCAGCCGGCTGGTCACCTGCGCCTTCTCGGCCTGCGCGGCAGCCTGCTCCTGGGCAAGGCGGCGCACCGTCACGTCGGTGGCGATGAGCATCTGCGCCAGGCGGCCGTCGGTCCACTGAAGGTAACGGGCGCGGACGTCGAACCATTTGCCCAGGGCGTCGACGTACACCTCGCGCGGGCTGGCGTCGCTGCCGGCGAGCTCCTGCGTGGGCAGGCCCGAGAGGTGGTCAACGGGGTCGTCGCCCACGAGCTGAAAGCTGGCTTCGGCGGCGTTGCCGGCCATGGTCTGGTGGCCGCGCGCGTCAGCGCCGAACCACAGGCGGTAGCTGCGGTTGGCGAAAAGCAACTCGCCCTGCTGAACCGACAGCACGCTGACGCTGGCATCAAGCCCCTCCAGCACGGTGGTGAAGCGCTCGTGGCTGGCCGAGAGCTGGTCGCGGATGCGCTTGGCCTCGGTGATGTTGGTCATGCTGGTCATCCAGCCGGTCTGCTGGCCCTTGGGATCGATCAGCGGGCTCACGTACATGCGGGCATCGAACACCGTGCCGTCCTTGCGCATCACCTTGAGCTCGATCCCGGCGCTGGGGCTGCGACCCTGCAGCTCCAGCTGCAGCAGGCGCATGTGTTCGTCGTGGCGGTCGGGCAGCCAGTAAGGGAAGGGCGGCAGCCGACCCACCAGCTCAGCGTGTGCAAAGCCGGTCATTTGGCTGAAGGCCGCGTTGACATAGGTGATGCGACCTTCCAAGTCCATGGCGCGCATGCCCGTGGGCATGGAGTTCTCCATCGCGCGGCGGAAGTTGGTCTCCTGGACCAGCGCGCCCTGGATCTGGCTACGCCGCCGCATGTGGCGCCAGGTGCCCAGCAGCATCCACAGCGTGAGCACCGACAGCGCCACCACCATCCAGAACAGCGTGTTCTGCACGAGGCCGATGCTGGTGCGCCAGCCCTGGCCGCGCAGCACCAGGCCGTTGAAGGCGGGCGTTAGGGGTGCATCGCTGACGATGGCTGAGCGCGCCGCCGACTGCCCAGGCATGGCGGTAACGGTGGCGGCGAGCTGGCGGTCCTGCTCGTTGACGATGGCCACGACGTGGCGCCGCGCGACGTCGGTCGGCACGAAGTGCCGCAGAAGCGCATCCAGCGAGTACTCGGCCACCAGCACGCCATCGAATACGCTGCGATCCATCAGCGGCACTTGCAGTTGGAAGACCTGCGCGCCAGTGGCGTCGGCGAAGGCGCGCGAGTACGCGGGCACCCGGCTGTCTCGCGCTGCCTGAAAGGTGGCCCCTGACTCGCTGACCTCGTTGGGCCTGGGCAGGTTGGGGGCGGGTGTTTCGCCGCCCGTCGCAGTGGGGTAGCCGAAAGCCAGGTGGCTGCCGCGCGGTGCACGCCGCGCGTCGACCCAGCTCAGGTGCGTGATTTCGGGTCGCTCCCGCGTGAACCCCTGCGCCAAGGCCGCGAACGCCGCGGCGTCCAGGGGCCGTGTCACCACCTCGCGCGCCATGCGCATCAGGGTTTCCTGGTTCTGGATCAGGCGTAGCCCCATCTGCTGCTGCGTCAGCTCGGTGTCGCGCCGGACGGACTCGATCTCGCGTTCGATCTCCTCGTTGCGCAGGTACCAGAACGCAGAAATGATGGCGGCCAGGAACAGCAGCACGGACATCAACGGGCCCAGCGTCGCGAGACGGTCCTGGCGCGCCGGCGACTGACGGCGCCACCACTGACCGAACAGTCGCTTGGCTTGCGGCAGCGCCGGCGGGCGCGACGTCGGTAGCGCGGCGGGCGCAGACGTTGTCGACGACGGGGGCCCGCGGAAGGGTTCGGACATCGGTCGATTATCCCGAGTCGGCCTGCGCCGGCGCCTTCATGCCGCGCTGCTCGCTTGTTGCTGTTGCGTCTCTATAATTTCATATTACAAAATCTTGTAGCACTATTTGAAATCACGCCGAGCTTGTGACACACTCCGTTCTGACATTCCAGAACCACCTGAACGAGGAGACCCACATGTCAGCGATGCCGAAGTCCACGCCGGGCCTGGCCGCCAGCGACCTGGACGCCCAGGAAACCCGGGAGTGGCTCGAAGCGCTGTCCGCGGTGATCGGCGCCGAAGGCCCCGAGCGCGCGCACTTCCTGCTTGAGCGGCTCTTGGAGCACTCGCGCCAGAGCGGCATCGACATGCCGTTCTCGGCCAACACCGGCTACGTCAACACCATCGATCCGGCCGACGAGGAGCGAAGCCCTGGCAACCTCGAACTCGAGGGCCGGTTGCGCGCCTACATGCGCTGGAACGCCATGGCCATGGTGGTCAAGGCCAACCGCCTGAACCCTGCCGACGGTGGCGACCTCGGCGGCCACATCAGCAGCTTTGCGAGCCTGGCGCACATGTTCGCCGCCGGCTTCAACCACTTCTGGCACGCCGACGACACCGACGCGGGCGGCAGCCATGGCGGCGACCTGCTCTACATCCAGGGCCACAGCGCCCCTGGCATCTACGCGCGCGCCTTCCTCGAGGGCCGGCTCTCGGAAGCGCAGCTGCTGAACTTCCGCCAGGAGGTCGGCGGCAAGGGCATCAGCAGCTACCCGCACCCCAAGCTGATGCCGGAGTTTTGGCAGTTCCCCACCGTCAGCATGGGCCTGGGGCCGCTGATGGCCATCTACCAGGCGCGCTTTCTGAAGTACCTGCATGCGCGGGGCATCGCTGATACGAGCCAGCGCAAGGTGTGGGTGTTCTGCGGCGACGGCGAGATGGACGAGCCCGAGAGCCTGGGCGCCATCGGCCTAGCGGCGCGCGAAAAGCTCGACAACCTGGTGTTCGTGATCAACTGCAACCTGCAGCGCCTGGACGGCCCGGTGCGCGGCAACGGCAAGATCATCCAGGAGCTGGAGGGCGAGTTCCGCGGCTCGGGCTGGAACGTGCTCAAGCTGATCTGGGGCAGCAACTGGGATCCGCTGCTGGCGCGCGACAAGCACGGCGCGCTGCGCAAGCTGATGCTGGACACGCTGGACGGTGACTACCAGGCCTTCAAGGCCAACGACGGCGCCTTCGTGCGCAAGAACTTCTTCGGCCGCGACCCGCGCACGCTGGAGATGGTGGCCAAGATGTCCGACGCCGACATCTGGAACCTGCGCCGCGGCGGCCACGACGCCGCCAAGGTGTACGCCGCCTTCCACCGGGCCCACCACAACACCACGGGCCAGCCGACGCTGCTGCTGATCAAGACGGTCAAGGGCTGGGGCATGGGCAAGGCCGGCGAGGGCAAGAACACCGCGCACCAGGCCAAGAAGCTCACCGACGAGGACATCCGCTACTTCCGCGACCGCTTCAACATCCCCATCCCCGACGCCGAGCTGCCGAAGATCCCGTTCTACAGGCCGGCCGACGACACCCCGGAGATGAAGTACCTGCACGAGCGCCGCAAGGCGTTGGGCGGCTACCTGCCCAAGCGCCGCACGCGCAGCACCGAGAGCTTCACCGTGCCGTCGCTCGACACCTTCAAGAGCGTGCTGGAGCCCACCGCCGAGGGCCGCGAGATCAGCACCACGCAGGCTTACGTGCGCTTCCTGACGCAGCTGCTGCGCGACCAGGCCCTGGGCCCGCGCGTCGTTCCCATCCTGGTGGACGAGGCGCGCACCTTCGGCATGGAGGGCCTGTTCCGCCAGATCGGCATCTACAACCCCGAGGGCCAGAAGTACACGCCGGTCGACAAGGACCAGGTCATGTACTACCGCGAGGCGCAGAACGGGCAGATCCTGCAGGAGGGCATCAACGAG
>JBIKLC010000008.1:0-120978 GCA_044360025.1 Rubrivivax sp.
AAGTCGTAGACGCAGTTGTGGAAGTAGAAGAACTCCAGGTGCTTGAACTCGCTCTTGGCGGCGCTGAACAGCTCCTCCACGCGGTGCACGTGCTCGTCCATGGTGCCGCCGACGTCCATCAGCAGCAGCACCTTGACCTTGTTGCGGCGCTCGGGCTGCATGCGGATGTCCAGCCACCCGGCGTTGGCCGCCGTGCCGCGAATGGTGCCGTCGAGGTCGAGCTCCATCTCGGCGCCCTCGCGCGCGAAGCGCCGCAGCCGGCGCAGCGCCACCTTGATGTTGCGCGTGCCGAGTTCCTTGGTGTCGTCGTAGTCGCGGTACGCCCGCTGGTCCCACACCTTGACGGCGCTTTTGTTGCGCCCGCCGCCCTGGCCGATGCGCACGCCCTGCGGGTTGTAGCCGTGGGCGCCGAAGGGGCTGGTGCCGCCCGTGCCGATCATGCGGCTGCCGCCCTCGTGGCGCTCCTTCTGCTCCTCGAAGCGCTTCTTCAGCGTTGCCATCAGCTCGTCCCAGCCCATTTTCTTGATGGCGGCCTTCTGCTCGGGCGTGAGCGCCAGCTCCAGCGTCTTGCGCAGCCACTCCAGCGGCACGTCCTGCGTGAAGTCGGTGAGCAGCTCGACGCCCTTGAAGTAGGCCGAGAAGGCGCGGTCGAACTTGTCGAACTGCGCCTCGTCCTTGACGAGCACGGTGCGCGCGAGCACGTAGAACTCGTCGACCGAGGGCCCGATGACGCCGGCCTGCAGCGCCTCGAGCAGCGCCAGGTACTCGGTCACCGACACCTTCAGCCGGGCGGCGCGCAGCGTCTGGAAGAAGTCGATCAGCATGGTCGTGCCTGCGGGTGGCCGATTGTGGGGCAGGGCGCCGGCGCTGCCGTACCGGCGGCGCCGCGGTGTTGACCGGACTCAGCGCGCGCGCTCGGCTTGCGCCGAAGCCCTGCGGCTCGCCCGGGGTCGTGCACCGCCAGCCAGCGGAAGAGCTCCTCGTGCCACAGCCGGCTGTTGCGCGGATTCAGGATCCAGTGGTTCTCGTCGAGGAACCACTGGAGTAGCGCGTCAGCGAGGCCACGGCCTGCGCGCTGCCAGGCCCGACCTGGTGGGCACGCAGGATGCCATCGAGCCGCGCGCCCAGCCGCTCATCCTCAGCGGTGGTGCTTCTGCATGAAGACGAGCTTCTCAAAGAGCGTCAGGTCCTGCTCGTTCTTCAGCAGCGCGCCCACCAGCGGCGGGATGGCCTCCTTGTCGTCGGACGACTGCAGCGCGTCCAGCGGGATGTCCTCGACTACCAGCAGCTTCAGCCAGTCGAGCAGCTCGCTGGTGCTGGGCTTCTTCTTTAGGCCGGGCAGGCCGCGCACGTCGAAGAAGGTCTTCATCGCGTGCGCCAGCAGCTCGCGCTTCAGGCCGGGGAAGTGCACGTCGACGATGGCCTGCATCGTCTCGGCGTCGGGGAACTTGATGTAGTGAAAGAAACAGCGGCGCAGAAAGGCATCGGGCAGTTCCTTCTCGTTGTTGCTGGTGATGAACACCAGCGGCCGGTGCTTCGCCCGCACCAGCTCGCGCGTCTCGTAGACGTAGAACTCCATGCGGTCGAGCTCGCGCAGCAGGTCGTTCGGGAATTCGATGTCGGCCTTGTCCACTTCGTCGATTAGCAGCGCCACGGGCTGGTCGGCCGTGAAGGCCTGCCAAAGCACGCCCTGCACGATGTAGTTGCGGATGTCGCGCACCTTGGCGGCGCTGTCGGCGTCCGGCAGCTGGCTGTCGCGCAGGCGGCTGACGGCGTCGTACTCGTACAGGCCCTGCTGCGCCTTGGTGGTGCTCTTGACGTGCCACTGCAGCAGCGGCATGCCCAGGGCCTGGGCCACTTCCTCCGCCAGCATGGTCTTGCCGGTGCCGGGTTCGCCCTTCACCAGCAGGGGGCGCTTCAGAGTGAGCGCGGCGTTCACCGCCAGCGTCAGGTCGGGCGTGGCGACGTAGCGTTCGGAGCCTTGGAATCTCATCGGATCAGTATAGGTGTCTCCCCTATACTTGAAGGCTGATCCGAAAAGCTCTCCGCAGTCGAGTACCGCCCGTGATGACCAAGCTTGCCGCCCCCCTTCTGCTGGCCCTGGCCGGCTTTGCCGTCACCGCTGCCCTGGCGCAGGACGTGAAGCGGGGCGAACAGCGCGCCGCTCAGTGCATCGGCTGCCACGGTATCCCTGGCTACCAGTCGAGTTTCCCTGAGGTGCACCGGGTGCCCATGATCTCGGGCCAGAACGCCCAGTACACCGTCGCTGCGCTGCAGGCCTACGCCAAGGGCGAGCGCAAGCACCCCACGATGCGCGGCATCGCCGGCATGTTGAACGAGCAGGAAATGGCCGACCTCGGCGCTTACTACGAGCAACACGGCGCCTCGATGATCAAGCCCGTGGCCGACACGCCCGCCCGCCAGCCCAGCGCCGCCGTGCAGGCCCTGCTCACCAAGGGCGCCTGCGTCTCGTGCCACGGCGCCAACTTCAACAAGCCCATCAACGGCGCCTACCCGAAGATCGCTGGCCAGCACGCCGACTACCTCTACGTGGCGCTGCGCGCCTACGGTGTGGAGGGCAACCGCAACGTCGGCCGCGGCAACGCCATCATGTCGGCCCAGGTCAAGCCCTTCACCCGCGCCGAACTCAAGCAGATGGCCGACTACATCGCGTCGCTGCCCGGCGATCTGCGCGTCGTGCCGCAGTCGCGCTTCCGCTAAACCGCGCGGCGCGCAGGGCAGCGGGCCGGCCGGCGCAGCAGGCCCGTGGCCAGCGCGGTGCCCAGCAGGATCACCGCACAGCCCGCCACCATGGTGCCCGTGGGCACTTCGCCCAGCGCGACGTAGCCCCACAGCAGCGCGAACACCGGGATCAGCAAGGTCACGCTGGTCGCGGCGGCCGCGCTAGTGCGCGCCAGCAGCCGGAAGTACAGGATGTACGCCAGCCCCGTGCACAGCAGCGACAGCGCCAGCGCCGCCGCCCAGGCCGTGGCGCCCGGCGGTCGCGCGGGCCACAGCCACAGCGCCGGCACCGCCAGCGCCAGCGTCGCCGCGGCCTGGCTGCCGGCGGCCACGGCCAGCGTCGGCACGCCTTGCAGCCAGCGCCGCGACACGTTGGCGCCCAGGCCGTAGAGCCAGGTGGCGGCCAGGCAGCCGGCCACGCCAGCCGCGGCGCTCACGCCGTGCTCGCCGGGTCGGAAGTCGGCCTTGCCCCAGCTCAGGCCAACCACGCCGGCCACCCCGACGGCCAGGCCCAGCCAGCGCAGCGGGGTCAGCCGCTCCTTCAGCCACAGCCAGGCGATCAGCGCGCTCCAGATCGACGCCGTGGCGTTGAACACCGACATCAGCGCCGTCGTCAGCGCTAGCGCCGCCACGGCGTACAGCAGGAAGGGCAGCGCCGAGTTCACCACGCCCACGCCGGCGATGGCGCGGCCGTGCGTGCGCCAGGCGGCGCCTTGCCGCCGCAGCAGCATCAGCGGTACCAGCAGCGCCGCCGCGCCGGCCACGCGTACGAAGGCTAGCGCCACCGGCCCGAAGTCGGCCGCGCCCAGCCGCATGAACAGGAAGCTCGCGCCCCAGAGGGCGGCCAGCAGCAGCAGGTCGGCGAAATCGCGGCGCGTCACGCCGCGGCCGCCACGCCGGCGCTCGCCGCTTCCAGCGCGAGCAGCGCCCGCTTGCGCGCCAGGCCGCCGGCGTAGCCCGTGAGGCTGCCGTCGCGCCCCAGCACGCGGTGGCAGGGCACGACGATGCTCAGCGGGTTGCGGCCCACCGCCGCACCCACCGCCCGCGCGGCCTGCGGCTGGTGCAGGGCTCGGGCGATGTCGCCGTAGCGGCTGGTGGCACCGGCGGGGATCCCGCACAGGGCGCGCCACACCGCCTGCTGGAACGGCGTGCCGGCAGGGTCCAGCGGCAGCGAGAAGTGTTGCAGCGCCCCGGCGAAGTAGGCGCCCAGCTGCTCCTGTGCATCACGTAGCAGGGGGTGAGCCGTTTCCACGGGCACGGCCAGTGCGCCCGGGTGGTGAACCTGGTCGTCGAACCAAGCGCCGGCCAGCCCAGAAGGGGTGATGGCCAACGTCATCGCGCCCAGCGGCGTGCCGATGCGGCACTGGGCTGCGAGGGAGTGCGGGGGCATGGGCTGGTCTCCTCGGGTTGCCTTTGCGGCCCACTTGGGCAGCCATGGCCGGTTGTTGGGGCCTGGGCCAGGCGCGCCGGCGTGGCCGCTCGGCACTGTAGCCCGGCGGCCGATCCCTACAATGCTGCGCACTCCAACCCGGCTGACTGCCATGCGCATCGACCCGAGCATCTTCAAGGCCTACGACATCCGCGGCATCGTCGGCAGGAACGTCGACGAGGCCTTCGCCGAGCACCTGGGCCGCGCCTTCGGCAGCGAGGCGCGCGCCGCTGGCGAAAAGGCCGTGGCCGTGGGCCGCGACGGGCGCCTGTCGGGCCCCGGCCTGGCCGCGGCGCTGGTGCGCGGGCTGCAGAGCACGGGCCTGGACGTCGTCGACCTGGGACCCGTGACCACACCGATGCTGTACTACGTGGCCGCCACGCGCGGCCGCCACGGCTGCACCAGCGGCATCCAGGTCACCGGCAGCCACAACCCGAAGGACTACAACGGCTTCAAGATGGTGATGGCCGGCCGCGCCATCTACGGCGAGGACATCCAGAAGCTGAAGCGCCGCATCGAGGCCGAGGACTACACGGTGGCCAAGGGCCGCAGCGCGCGCATGGACATTGGCGCCGAGTACGCCGCGCGCATCACCGGCGACTGCCGCCTGGCGCGGCCCATGAAGGTGGTGGTCGACAGCGGCAACGGCATCCCCGGCGCCAGCGCGCCCGGCATCCTGCGCGCGCTGGGCTGCGAGGTCATCGACCTGTACAGCAAGGTCGACGGCGACTTCCCCAACCACCACCCCGACCCGAGCAAGCCCGAGAACCTGGAGATGCTCAAGGCCGTGGTGCACGCCACCGGTGCCGAGATCGGCCTGGCCTTCGACGGCGACGGCGACCGCCTGGGCGTGGTCACCGCCGGCGGCAACATCATCTACCCCGACCGCCAGATCATGCTGTTCGCGCGCGACATCCTGGCGCGGCACCCGGGCGCGCAGATCATCTACGACGTCAAGTGCAGCCAGCGCCTGCCGGCGGCCATCCGCGAGGCCGGCGGCCGGCCGCTGCTGTGGAAGACCGGCCACTCCCTGATCAAGGCCAAGCTCAAGGAGACCGGCGCGCCCTTCGCCGGCGAGATGAGCGGCCACCTGTTCTTCGGCGAGCGCTGGTACGGCTTCGACGACGCCATGTACACGGCGGCGCGCCTGCTGGAGATCCTGTCGCGCCAGGCCGACCCCAGCGCTTTCCTCGACGCGCTGCCCACCAGCTACTCCACGCCCGAGCTGAACGTGGCCTGCGCCGAGGGCGAGCACCACGCGGTGGTGGCCGAGCTGCTGGCGCGCGTGGCCGACGGCCGGCTGGCCTTCGAGGGCGGCGAGGTCGGCACCATCGACGGCCTGCGCGTGGACTTCGCCGACGGCTTCGGCCTCATCCGCGGCAGCAACACCACGCCGGTGCTGGTGCTGCGCTTCGAGGGCCACACGCCCGAGGCGCTGCAGCGCATCCAGGAGCGCTTCATGCAGGTGCTGCGCAGCGTCAAGCCCGACGCCGTGGTGGGCGCCTCGGCGCACTGACGGCCGGCCCGCCCGTTCGCCCCGAGCCTGCCTGGGGGCGGCGCCGAGCCCGCCAAAGCGGCCGATGACCGAGACCCTGCTGCGCGCCGCCTACGCCCTGGCGTTGCGCCTGGTCACGCCGGCCTACCTGGCGCGGTTGTGGTGGCGCGGCCGGCGCGAGCCGGGCTATCGCGAGCATCTGGCCGAGCGCCTGGGCTTCGGCCCGGCCGAGGCGCCGGGCCGCGTCTGGATCCACGCCGTCTCGCTGGGCGAGACCAAGGCCGCGGAGCCGCTGATCGCCGCGCTGCGCGCGCGCGATCCGGCGCTGCGGCTGCTGCTCACGCACGGCACGGCCACCGGCCGTGCCGCCGCCCGCGCGCTGCTGCGCGAGGGCGACCGGGCCTGCTGGCAGCCCTGGGACACGCCGGGCGCGGTGCGCCGCTTCCTGGCTCGCCACCGGCCGGCGGTGGGCGTGGTGATGGAGACCGAGGTCTGGCCCGTGCTGCTGCACGAGGCCGCCCGCGCGGGCGTGCCGCTGCTGCTGGCCAATGCCCGCCTGAGCGAGCGCAGCGCGCGCAAGGGCCGGCGCCTGGCGGCGCTGCTGCACCCGGCGCTGGCCCGCTTCGACGCCGTGCTGGCGCAGACCGAGGCCGACGCCGCGCGCCTGCGCGGCAGCGGCGCGCGCGCCGTGCGGGTGGCGGGCAACCTCAAGTTCGAGATCGCGGTCGATGGCGAACGGCTCGCGCGCGGCGCGGCGTGGAAGGCGGCGCTCGGCCGCCCGGTGGTGCTGGCGGCCGTCACGCGCGAGGGCGAGGAGGCCGCGCTGCTGGCGGCCTGGCGCGCCGCGCCGCGCGGCGCGGCGCTGCTCGTCGTGGTGCCGCGCCACCCGCAGCGCTTCGACGAGGTGGCGGCCCTGGTGGCCGGCGCTGGCTTCACGCTGGCCCGCCGCAGCGGCTTTGCCGGCGATGCACCCGCGGGCGAGGCGCTGCGCGCCGAGGTCTGGCTCGGCGACAGCCTGGGCGAGATGCCGGCCTGGTACGCGCTGGCCGACGTGGCGCTGCTCGGCGGCAGCTTCGCGCCGCTGGGCGGCCAGAACCTGATCGAGGCCGCGGCCTGCGGCTGCCCGCTGCTGATGGGGCCGCACACCTTCAACTTCGCGCAGGCGGCCGAGCTGGCGATCGAGGCCGGCGCCGCCCGGCGGGTGGACGACGCCGGGGCGGGCGTGGCGCAGGCGCTGCGCCTGCTGCACGACGGCCCCGCGCGGCAGGCCATGGCCGAGGCCGGTCGTGCCTTCACCGCGGCCCACCGCGGGGCTGCGGCGCGCATGGCCGAGGCCGTGCTGGCGGCGCGCCGCGCCTGAGGCAGCCCCGCGCTGCGGCGCGGGTTGTCAGGCCTTCAGCAGCGGCAGCATCGCTAGCCCGCCCGAGCCCGGCATCACCTGGGCATCGAGCGCGGCGCGCGGCACGCGCAGGTGCTCGGCCATCACGGTGCGGAACACGGCGCGCAGGTCCGTGGTGACGCGCAGGTCGCGGCCCTCGAAGCGCTGCGCGCGGGCCAGGCCCGGCCAGTCGGCCAGCACGCGGCCGCCACGCACCGCGCCGCCCAGCACGAAGGCGGCGCCGCCGGTGCCGTGGTCGGTGCCCAGCGTGCCGTTGACGGCGACCTCGCGGCCGAACTCGGTGGCCACGACGACGACCGTGCGGTCCCAGGTGCCGCCGGCCTGCAGGCCGCTGCGCAGCGCCTCGAGCGTGGCGTCGAGCGTGCGCAGGTTGTTGCTGGTGGCGCCGTTGGGCGCGCCCTGGTTGGCGTGGGAATCCCAGCCCGGCATGTCCAGCACGGCCACGGTGGCGCCGCGCTGCAGGAACTCGGCCGCGCGGGCGGCCAGGCCGACGACGGGCCGCCGGGCGGGGCCGGGCCCTGCCGCCATGCTGGCGGGCATGGGCGCGGTCATGGCGCCGGCCATGGCGGGGTCTTCGCGCAGGCCCCGCGCGCGGGCCAGGGCAGTGGCCAGGGCGGGGTCGGCCTGCCAGAGCGCGGCCAGGCGGTTGACGAGGTCGGTGTCGGGCTCGGGCAGGGGCGAGGGCGCCCAGGTGTCCACGCCCGCCGCACCGCGCAGCACCAGCGGCACCGCGGTGTCCAGCGCCACGGCGCGCCCGCCGGCCATGTGCGGCAGCGCGCGCGCCAGCCAGCCGCTGGCCAGCTCGTGCGGCCGCGTGCCGCCGTGTTCGAGCACGTTCTGGGCGTCGAAGTGGCTGCGCTCGCGGTAGGGCAGGCCGGTGGCGTGCACCACCAGCAATTCGCCCTTGCCGTGCAGGGCGTGCAGTTGCGGCAGCAGCGGGTGCAGCGCGAAGGGGCCGTCCAGCGGCCGTGGCGGCGCATCGAAGGCGTCGAAGTTCGCCAGCGGGCCGCGGGCCTCGGCGAAGGCCGGGTCGCCGGGCACGGGCACGGCGCTCAGGCCGTCGAGGCCGCCGCGCAGCAGCACGAGCACGAAGCGCGGCGCGTCGGCGTGCTGGGCGCGCACGGGCGCGACGGCCAGCGAGGCGGTGGCGAGTAGCAGCTGGCGGCGATTGAGGCGGTGCATCGTCGCTCCCTGGTTCAGCGGCGCTGGAATTCGGGCGCCAGCAGCAGCAGCGCCACGGCCTGCGCGCCGTCGGCGGCGCGCTCGAGCTGCTGGCGCGTGGCCGCGGCCAGCCGCGGGCCCAGGCTGGCCTCGGCCACGGCGCGCGCGTCGACGCGGCGCCCCACGCGGGCGCCCACGCGCGTGGCCCACTCGACGCGCTTCCACACAGCATCGGGCCCCAGCCACTCGTCGGCGCGGTCGGGCCAGCCGGCGGGCGAGGGCGCGGCCTGCACGCGCTGGCCCAGCGTGCCGGCGCCGCCGTCGGCCGGGCGCTGGAAGGCGCCTTCGCCGAGCTGCAGCACCCGCGCCGTGGCGACGACGAATTCCTCCGGCGTCTTGAGCTTGGCGGCTTGCGGCGCCCAGGCCTCGGGCGCGAGCACCAGCGCCCGCGTGACGGCGGCGAGGTCGCCGTCGCTGGCCTGCCAGGCCTGCACCAGGCGGCCCACCAACGCGGGCGGCGGCTCGTCGGCCACGAAGTGCCGCGCGAGCTTGGTGCAGACGAAGCGCGCCGTCGACCGGTGGGTGGCCAGCTGCCGCAGCACCAGCGCCAGGCCCTCGGGGCCCTCGGGCACCGTGCGGCCGAGCACCTGCTTGGGGCCGGGCTCGTGCCAGGCGGGGTCGAAGCGCGTGGCCGGCACCGCATCGGCCAGGGCCACGCGCCAGCCGGTGAGCACGGCCGCGAAGGCCGTCACGTCGGCCTGCGTGTAGCCGCCGTCCACGCCCAGCGTGTGCAGCTCGAGGATCTCGCGCGCGAGGTTCTCGTTCAGGCCGCTGACGCGCGGCGTGACGCCCTCGCGCCCGGCGCGCCGGGCCAGCCGCCGCACCAGCGGCGAATCGGGCCCGGCCGACTTGTCGTTGTCCAGGTAGCGCAGCAGGCCTGGGTGCGTGACGGCGGCCGTCAGCAGCGCCTCGAAGCGCCCGCCGATGTGCGGCCGGATGGCCTCGCGCTCGAAGGCGCCGACCATGCCGCGCGTGCTCGCCTTGGCCATGCTGATGGTGAAGTGGTTGGCCCAGAACAGCGCCAGCCGTTCGGCGAAGGGCCGCGGCGTCGAGGCCGCGGTGATCATGCGCGCCCGCACGTCGGACTCGACGATGTCGCGGAAGCTCTCCACGAACACCTGCTCGCTGCTGCGGCCGTCGGCCATGGCGCCGTCGGCCATGCCCGGCGGCGGCGCCTGGCGGGCGGTGCGCGTCTGGCGCAGGAAGGTGGCGAAGCGGCGTGCCGCCTCGGCGCTGTCGACGAGGCCGCGGCCGCGCTGCGCGTCGGCCGGGCCGATCTGGGCCAGCAGCCAGCCGCGGGCGTCGGTGCCCAGCGGTGCCAGCGCCGGCTCGCCGAGGCCGAAACGGTGCGCGGCCAGGGCCGCGGCGAGTGCGGGGTCGGGGGTGTTGCTCACTGGGGCCTGACGTTGCGCGATGGCCGCAGTGTGACCAAGCCCGCGTGTCGGCGCATGAGCGCCACGTGAAGAATTGTCAGCGTGCCAGCAGCTTCGAGAGCTGCTCGACGTCGGCCGTGCCGAGCTGGCCGCTGGCCTGGCGCAGGCGCAGCGAGGCCAGCAGGACGTCGTAGCGGGCCTTGGCGAGGTCGCGCTGCGTCGTCACGAGCTGGCTCTGGGCGTTGAGCACGTCGAGGTTCACGCGCACGCCGACTCGGTAGCCCAGCTGCGTGGACTCCAGCGCCAGCTTGCTCGAGGCCTCGGCGGCCTCCAGCGCCTTCACCTGCGCCAGCACCGACTGCAGCCCGAAGAAGGCCTGCCGCGTGCCCAGCGCGACGCCGCGCCGCGCCACGTCGAGCAGGTTGCGCGATTGCTCCTCGAGCGCCAGGGTCTCCTTGATGCGGTTCTGCGTCGCGCCGCCTGTGAACAGCGGCCAGTTGAACTGCACGCCGGCGCTGGCCGCGGTGGTGGTACCGCTGCTGCGATTGAGCGCGTCGAGGCCGCCGCGCGGGTTGGTGCCGGTGACGGAGGCCACGGCGTCCAGCGTGGGCTTCTCGGCGGCGCGGGCCTTCTCGGTCTCGAGCGTGGCCACGTCCAGGCCCAGGCGCGCGCGGCGCACGGCGGGGTGGCCCTGGTCGGCCGTGCTCACCCACTGCTCGGGGTCGGCCGGCTGCGGGCCGGGCAGCTCCACCGGCACCACCAGCGGCCGCGGCTGCACGCCGCTCTGGCCCACCAGCTGGTCGAGCGCGACGCGGCGGGTGCGCAGGTCGTTGTCGGCGGCGATCTCGGCCGCCACGACGAGGTCGAAGCGCGCCTGGGCCTCGCGCGTGTCGGTGATGGTGGCGGTGCCGACCTCGAAGTTGCGCCGCGCCGAGGCCAGCTGCTCGGTGATGAAGGCCTTGCTGGCGCGCACGGCACCGAGTGCGTTCTCGGCCGTGAGCACGTCGAAGTACGCCTGCGAGACGCGGATGATCAGGTCCTGCTCGGCGGTGTCTAGGTCGGCCTTGGCCAGATCGAGGGCCTTGCGCGCTTGCGCCATGGTGGCGTCGTTGCTGCGGTTGAACAGCGGGTAGCGGCCGCTCACGCCGGCCTGCAGCGTGCTGGCCTGCAGCGTGCCGCTGGTGCGGCTGCCGTCCGTGGCCGAGGTGCCGGCGCTGGCCGTCAGCGCCGCCGTGGGGCGGCCCAGGGCCTCGGCCTGCGCGGAGCGGAACTCAGCGCTCTGCGCCGCGGCCTGCGCGGCCCGGAAGGTGGCGTCGTAGCCGCGGGCGGCCTCCACCAGCGCCTGTAGGCTCTGCGCGGCCGCCATGCCGGGCCAGGCGGCGCACACGGCAAGGGCCAGCATGGCCAGGGTCTGGCGCGGGGGCGTGAGGGTGCGGGACATTCGGCGTTCCTCTGGAAATCGGGGATCGCGCCAGGGCGCGGGGAGGCGGTCGGTCAGCAACGCGGCACTTGCGGATGGGCCGTCGTCAGAAGCTGAAGCGCGCCGGCTCGGGGAAGCCCTCGAGCCGCGGCGCCACCGTGTCGAAGAGGTCGGTCTGCGCCCAGGCGGCGTCGCCGCTGCGCGTGATCAGGCGGGCGCGCATCACCGGCTCCAGGCCGACGATGGCCGCAAGGCGCCCGCCGGGCTTGAGCTGCTGCAGCAGCGCCGGAGGCACTTCGGCCACCGAGCCCGACAGCACGATGGCGTCGAAGGGCGCCTCGGCCGGCAGGCCGCGCGCGCCGTCGGCGGCGCTGCAATCGACCACGCGCACATGGCCCAGGCCGGCTCGGGCCAGGTTTTCGCGCGCCTGGCGGGCCAGCTCGGGCCGGCACTCCAGCGTCGTGACCTTCTGGGCGCGGTGCGCCAGCAGCGCGGCCATGAAGCCGCTGCCGGTGCCGATTTCGAGCACCGACTCGTGCCGCTGCAGCTGCAGCGCCTGCAGCAGCCGCGCCTCGACCTTGGGCTCAAGCATGGCCGGGCCATGCGGCTGGCCGGGCAGGAGCGGCACTCGCGTGTCGACGAAGGCCAGTGCCCGGTGCGCGGCGGGCACGAAGTCCTCGCGGCGCACGCTGGCCAGCAGTTCGAGCACGTGGGCGTCGAGCACGTCCCAGGGCCGGATCTGCTGCTCGATCATGTTGAAGCGGGCGAGTTCAGTTTTCATCGACGTGCGCTGGGCAAATGACAGACCGCTAAGCGAACGGATTCTAGGCGCGGGGTTTGACGACGGCCTTTCGTGACGCCTTGGAGGCGGCCTGCTTTGGCCGGTCGTCGGGCCGCACCTGCAGGCCCCGCAGCACGAGCTCGAGTTGCGTGCGCAGCAGCCGCTCGGGGTCCATCAGGGCCGTGCCGTGCACGGGGCAGCAGCCGACGGAGTGGCGGTGCACGGCCATGAAGATCAGCGGCGCGATCAGCGCCAGCGAGACCTCGTGCGTGGGCAGCGGCCGGAACTCGCCGCGCGCCACGCCGCGCTCGACGCAGCCGCCGAACAGGCGCTCGGCGGGCACCATCACCTCGTCTGCGTAGAACTGCGCCAATTCGGGAAAGTTGCGCACCTCGGCCAGGATGACCTTGTGGATGCCGGCCGCCGGCGTGTTGCCGAAGCGCTCCCACCAGGTCTGGATCAGCAGCCCCAGCAGTTCGGAGCTGCTGCCTTCGAAGCAGGCAGCGAGCTGCTCGCCTTCTTCGATGAGGCTGGTGAGGTTGTGCCGCACCACGGACTTGAACAGTTCGTCCTTGCTCGGGTAGTACAGAAACAACGTGCCCTTGGAGACGCCCGCCAGGCGCGCCACTTCCTCCGTGCGGGTGGCGGCGAAGCCCTTCTCGACGAACAGCGTCAGCGCTGCGGCCAACAGTTCCTGCGGGCGTGCTTCCTTGCGGCGCTGACGCGCGGCGCCGTCGGCCGCGCCACCGGCATCGGCCATGGCCGGCGCTGCGGATGTGGGCTCGTCGTGCATGGATTTACTGACTGACTGGTCAGTAATGGTAAGGATCGGCATCCGCGCGGTCAAGGCAGCGCGCTCCCGGGCCCTGACTATCATCCGCGGCGCCCTGCGGCGCACGCCGACACCTCCGGACGATTCTTGGACCCCATCCTCCTCCTCAAGGCCGCCGTCATGGGCGTGGTCGAGGGACTCACCGAGTTCCTGCCGATCTCGTCCACCGGCCACCTGATCCTGGCGGCCTCGCTGCTGAACTTCACCGGCGAGAAAATCAAGGTCTTCGAGATCGCCATCCAGACCGGCGCGATGTTCGCGGTGATCTGGGAATACCGGCAGCGGCTGGGCCGCACTGTCGCCGGCCTGGGCAGCGACCCCGCGGCGCGGCGCTTCGCGCTGAACGTGCTCGTCGCCTTCGTGCCCGCCGTGGTGCTGGGGCTGGCCTTCGGCGGCATCGTCAAGCAGCACCTGTTCCACCCGGTGCCCGTGGCCATGGCCTTCATCGTCGGCGGGCTGATCATCCTGTGGGTGGAGGCCCGCCACCGCAGGGCCTTCGGCGAGCGCGACCGGCTCGGCCAACGCCGCGCACGCGTGGAGACGGTCGACGACATGACGCCGCTGGACGCCCTCAAGGTGGGCCTGGTGCAGTGCTTGGCGCTGATCCCCGGCACCAGCCGCTCGGGAGCCACCATCATCGGCGGCATGGTGTTCGGCTTCTCGCGCCAGTGCGCCACCGAGTTCAGTTTCTACCTGGGCATTCCCACGCTGATGGGCGCCGGGACGTATTCGGTGCTGAAGAACCGCCACCTGCTCGACGCCTCGGACCTGCCGCTGTTCGGAGTGGGTCTGGTGGCTGCGTTCTTCAGCGCGCTGCTGTGCATCCGCTGGCTGATCCGCTACGTCAGCACGCACGACTTCACGGCGTTCGCGTGGTACCGCATCGTCTTCGGGCTGGTGGTGCTGGCCACGGCCTACACCGGCCTGGTGACCTGGACGGCCTGAGCGCCGCCGTCGGTTTCAGGGACGCCTGAACACCAGGTCCCACACGCCGTGGCCCAGGCGCTCGCCGCGGGCCTCGAAGCGGCTGCGCGCGCGCCAGGGCGGGCGGGGCGCGTAGCTCTGCGCGGTGTTGACCAGGCCCGGCTCGGCCGACAGCACCTCGAGCATCTGTTCGGCGTAGGGCTGCCAGTCGGTGGCCAGGTGCAGGTAGCCGCCGGGCTGCAGGTGCGGCAGCAGCGCGGCCACGAAGGGGGGCTGGATCAGGCGACGCTTGTGGTGGCGCTTCTTGTGCCAGGGGTCGGGGAACCACACGTGCACGCCGGCCAGCGAGGCCGGCGGGATCATCTCGCGCAGCACCTCCACCGCGTCGTGCATGACGACGCGCACGTTACCAAGCTGCCGCGCGCCCACCAGCTTGAGCAGCGCGCCCACGCCCGGCGGGTGCACCTCCAGGCCGAGCAGGTCGTGCTGGGGGTGCTGCTGCGCGTAGGCGGCGGTGGCGTCGCCCATACCGAAGCCGATCTCCAACACGCGCGGGGCGTGGCGGCCGAAGGTGGCATCCAGGTCCAGCCGTTGCCCTGGCGTGTACGGCAGCACGAGCCGCGGGCCCAGTTCGGCGAGCGCGCGCTGCTGGCCAGGCCCCATGCGCCCGGCTCGCACCACGAAGCTGCGGATGGGCGGGCGAGGCCGCGACGGGGCGGCAGGGGTGTCGGTGTCGGCGTCCACGGGTGGCGGCATCGGCGAGCGCGCGGATTGTGCCCGCGGCGTCGGGCAGGCAACCCGCGCGGCGCTAAACTCGGCTCCGCGCGGGTGTAGTTCAATGGCAGAACGGCAGCTTCCCAAGCTTCATACGAGGGTTCGATTCCCTTCACCCGCTCCATCCACCTTCCCGAGGCCCGCCCCAGCGCGGGCCTCGTCCGTTTCCGGCCCTGGCGTCCATGCGCTGACGCCGACAAAGCCTTACCGGACCCGTAGGCCGCCTTGCGGCATGATCGCCGCATGATTGATGGCGAAAGCCTTTCCCTGCAGGTGCTGGGCGCCGCCGGCACCGAGGGCTGGTGCGGCGAGGCCCTGCGGGCGCTGCAGGCGCTCGGCTGGGAACCGCACGACCCGGCGCAGCGCGGCGGTGCCGCCGACGCGGTGCTGTGGCGCGCCCCCGACGCCGCCGCGCTGGCCGCCTTGCGCGAGCACCCGACGCTGGCCACGCTGGCGCACGACAGCGCCCTGGTGGTGCACGCCGATGGCGAATGGCCCGCCGAGGAAGCGGCGCTGCTGAAGCGGGGCGCCGAGGCCCTGCTGGCCGGCGACGACGCCCTCGCCACCGCCCGCGCGCTGCGCCACGCCGTGTGGCGCAAGCGCATGGAACAGGCCGCCCGCCGCGCCTACGCCACCGACCTGGCCACTGGGCTGCCGCACCAGACGCAGCTGCTGGAGCACATGGCGCAGCTGCTGGCGCTGCGCGAGCGCGAGCCCGCGCCCATGGTGCTGCTGGTGCTGCGCGTCGACGGATTCACCCAGGCCGAGCAGCGCCTGGGCGCCGAGGCCGGCAACGTGCTGCGTCGCAAGGTGGCCGTGCGCCTGCGCGGCGGCCTGCGCGCCAGCGACGTGGTGGCCTCGCTCACGCCCGAGGCTTTCGGCGTGTTGCTGGGCCGGCTGGAGAGCAAGCACGACGGCGAGCGCGTGGCCGCCAAGCTCGTGAAGGCGCTGGAGCTGCCGCTCAGGGTGGCCGGCCAGCCCTGCCGCGTGGCGGCGCACGTCGGCCTGGCCCTGTTTCCCGACCATGGCAAGGACGCGCAGGCCCTGCTGCAGCGCGCCCTGGCGCAGGCGGCGTCGGTGGCCACCGTGGGCCCGCAGGCCCTGGGGGGCGCCACGCTGCACCGCATTGGCGGGCTCGCCGCCAACGACGACCAGCCATGACGGCCGGCCCGGGCGCGCGCCGTCCCTGGCTGGCCGGCGGCGCTGCGCTGCTGGCCTGCCGCTGCGCCTTCGCCCAGGCCGAGGCCGGCGCCGAACCCGCGCCCGCCACGGGCGAGCCGGCGCGGCGCTGGGCAGTGGCCGTCGGTGCCGTCGGCACCGCCGGGCCCGAGTTCGCGGGCTCGTCGCGCATCGGCTTCAACCTGCAACCCGGCCTGGCGCTGCGCTGGGGCCGCGTCAGCCTGGCCAGCCGCAGCGCCTTCGCGGTGCGGGGCGAGGGCGGCTCGGCGCTGGGCGGGCTGCGCGTGGAGCTGGTGCGCAGCGAGCGCTGGCGCTCCAGCCTGGGCCTGCGCTGGGACAGCGGGCGCGACGAGGACAGCGCCACCGAACTGGAGGGCCTGGGCGACGTGCGCGCCACCCTGCGGGCGCGGCTGGCGCTGGGCTATCGCTTCGACCACGGCTGGCGCACGGGCCTGTCGGTCACCGCCGACATGCTGGGCCGCGGCGGCGGCTGGCAGGGCGAGTTCAGCGCCGGCCGCGACCTGCGGCTGTCGGCCCGCACCACCGCCGGCGCCAGCCTGACGCTGGGCTACGGCGGCCGGCGCTGGCAGCAGGCCTACTATGGCATCACGCCCGAGCAGGCGGCGCGCACTGGCTACCCCGTGTACACCCCGGGCTCGGGCCTGCGCGACCTCGGCTTCGGCCTGAGCGGCCGCACCGAGCTCGGCCAGGGCTGGGCCCTGTTCTACGGCGCCAGCGTGTCGCGCCTGGCCGGGCCGGCGGCGGCGAGCCCGCTGGTGCGCGAGCGCGGCGGCTGGGGCCTGAGCGCCGGCGTCGTCAAGCGGCTGGGCGGCCGATGAACGCGCCGGCCGCGACCCCGCCCGCGCCCTGGCCGCTGTGGCCGCTGGCCCTGCTGGCCGGCCTGCTGCCCCTGGTGGCCACGGTGCTGGCCACGGTGCTGTCGATGCAGCAGGGCCTGGTGCCTGCCTGCAACCCCTTCTGGGACGGCTGCACCTCGATCAGCCGCGCGGCGCGCCACGAGCTGCCCAACCATCTGTTCCGCGCGCTGATGCTGCCCGCGGCCACCCTGCAGGCCCTGGTGTGGGTGCTGGCGGCGCGCTGGCTGCTGCTGTGCGGCGCCGCCGGCCGCGGCGTGGCCTGGATCGCGCCGCTGGGCGTGGTGGCCGGCGTCGCGCTGGTGGTGTACGGCAGCTTCCTGGGCACCGAGGGCCCCGTCTACCGCTGGCTGCGCCAGTACGGCACGGTGGCCTACTTCGGCTTCACCTGCCTGAACCTGCTGCTCACGGGCAACGCCGTGCAGGCGCTGGTGCGCGCGGGCCGGCTGGCGATGCCGCGCGCGCTGGAGCACGCGATGGTGGCGCTGGCCACCGCGCTGGTGCTGCTGGGCGTGGGCAACGCCATCGTGGCCGCGGCCTTCGGCGAGCCGCTGAAGGGCCGCGTCGAGAACGTGACCGAGTGGTGGGGCGCGCTGATCTTCGTGCTCGGCTTCTGCGCCCTGGCGCTGATGTGGCGGCGCGAGCGCGCGGTGCTGTCGCTCGGGGTCAGCTCGCGTTGATCGGGCCGCCGCGTGCGGGCCCAATGGTGCCTGTTCCAGCCACGACGGAGCCCCTGCCATGAACCCCTTCCGCCACCTGCTCAAGGCCCGCGGCGCGCGCTCGCCCATCGGCACCTGGGTCTCCAGCGCCAGCCCGCTGGTGGCCGAGGCGCTGGGCCACGCCGGCTTCGACTGGGGCGTGGTCGACATGGAGCACGCCCCGGCCGACCTGATGGAGGTGGTGCACCAGCTGCAGGCCATCGGCAACACGAAGATGGTGCCGGTGGTGCGCGTGCCCTGGAACGATGCCGTCACCGTCAAGCGCGTGCTCGACGCCGGCGCGCAGACGGTGCTGTTCCCCTTCGTGCAGGACGCCACCGAGGCGGCGAGCGCCGTGGCGGCCACACGCTACCCGCCCGAGGGCGTGCGCGGCATGGCCGGCGCGACGCGGGCCTCGCGTTTCGGCACCGCGCCCGACCACCTGCGCCAGGCCAACAAGGGCATCGCGGTGATCGTGCAGCTCGAGACGCCCGCGGCGCTGGCGCAGCTCGAGGCCATCGCGGCGGTGCCCGGCGTCGACGCGCTGTTCGTGGGCCCGGCCGACCTGTCGGCCTCGATGGGCCACGTGGGCCACTTCACCCACCCCTCGGTGATGGCGCTGATGACCGACGCCGCGCGCCGCGCCAAGGCGCTGGGCATGCCCATCGGCACGCTGGGCGCCACCGCCGAGGCGGCCACGCGCTACCGCGCCATGGGCTACGACTTCATGGCCGTGGGCACCGACCTGGGCCTGCTGATGCAGGGCGCGCAGTCGGCCATCCGCGCGCTGCGCGCGGCCGACGACGACGCCGGACACGTGCACACGCTCAGCGAGGGCACGCGCACCGCTGGCTCTTAGGTCTGGCCAAGCTCCCCGCCGTGGAACCGGCTTTGCCGGGCCACGGGCGGGCGGCCCCCTCGGGGGGTAGCGAGCGTGAGCGAGCTTGGGGGCTCAACGGATGTCGCCCAGGCACAGGTACTTGAGCTCCAGGTACTCCTCGAGCCCCTGGCGCGCGCCCTCGCGGCCCAGGCCGCTTTGCTTGACGCCGCCGAAGGGCACCTCGGCCGCGCTGATGATGCCGGTGTTGATGCCCACCATGCCCGACTCCAGCGCCTCGGCGACGCGGAAGATGCGGCCGATGTCGCGGCTGTAGAAGTAGCTGGCCAGGCCGAACTCGGTGGCGTTGGCCAGCTCGATGGCCTCGGCCTCGGTCTCGAAGCGGAACACCGGCGCCACCGGGCCGAAGGTCTCCTCCTTGGCGCAGCGCATGCCGGGCGTCACGCCGGTCAGCACCGTGGGCGTGAAGAAGCGGCCCTCGGCCCCCGCGATCTCGTGCGCCGCGCCGCCGGTGACGACGCGCGCGCCCTGGGCCAGCGCGTCGGCCACGTGCTCGCGCACCTTGGCCATCGCGGCGTCGTCGATCAGCGGGCCGATGGCCACGCCGGGCTCGAAGCCGTTGCCCACCTGCATCGCGGCCACGCGGGCGGCAAGCTTCTCGACGAAGGCGTCGTGCACGCCGGCTTGCACATACAGCCGGTTGGCGCACACGCAGGTCTGCCCGGCGTTGCGGTACTTGCTGGCCAGCGCGCCGTCGACCGCGCTGTCGAGGTCGGCATCGTCGAACACGATGAAGGGCGCGTTGCCGCCGAGCTCCAGGCTCAGTTTCTTCACGGTGCCGGCGCACTGCCGCATCAGGATGCGGCCGACCTCGGTGCTGCCGGTGAACGACAGGTGGCGCACGACGTCGCTGCTGCAAAGCACGGCGCCAATGTCCACGCTGCGCGCGGCGTCCGCCGGCAGGATGTTCAGCACGCCCGCCGGCATGCCGGCGCGCTGCGCCAGTTCGGCCGCGGCCAGCGCCGTCAGCGGCGTCTGCTCGGCCGGCTTGATGATCACCGGGCAGCCCGCGGCCAGCGCCGGCGCCACCTTGCGCGTGATCATCGCGATGGGGAAGTTCCAGGGCGTGATCGCCGCGCACACGCCGATGGGCTGCTTGAGCACCAGCACGCGCTTGGCGGCGTCGGTGGCCGGGATGGTCTCGCCGTAGACGCGCTTGCCCTCCTCGGCAAACCACTCCACGAAGCTGGCGGCGTAGGCCACCTCGCCGCGCGCCTCGGCCAGCGGCTTGCCCTGCTCGGCCGTCATCAGGCGCGCCAGGTCGTCGGCGTGCTGCGTCAGCAGGGCGAACCAGCGCTGCAGCACGGCAGCACGTTCCTTGGCGGTCTTGGCGCGCCACAGCGGCCAGGCCCGCTCGGCAGCGCTGATGGCCGCGGCGGCTTCCACCGGGCCGCAGTTGGCCACCTGCGCGAGTTCGGCGCCGGTGGCGGGGTCGGTGACGGCGAAGCGCGCGCTGGTGTCGTTGGCCGCCACCCATTCGCCGCCGATCAGCGCGTCGGTGCGCAGCAGGCCGGGGTCGGCCAGCAGGGCCAGCGGGGAGGTCTTGGTGTCCATGGAGTGCTCCGGATTGCCAGGGTTCGGCGGCACTGTAGCCGCCATGGTCCCGAGGGCTGACGCCTACAATCTGGTTGATTCAACCAACCCGCGCATCAAAACGGGAGTCGGCCATGGAAACCGTGGGCCTGTTCGAAGCGAAGACGCACCTGTCGGAACTCATCGCGCGCGCCGAGCGCGGCGAGGAGACCATCATCACGCGCCACAACAAGCCGGTGGCGCGCATCGTGCCGTTCGGCGTGCCGAAGGTCACTCCCGAACTGGTGCGCCAGCGGCTCGAGGCGGTGAAGGGCATGCAGGAGATCGGCCGCCGCATGGAAGAGCGCGGCGGTCCCATCACCCCCGAGGAGATCCTCGAGTGGGTGCGCGAGGGCCGGCGTTGATCATCCTCGACTCCTCGTACGCGATTGCGCTGGTGATGCCCGACGAAGCTCGACCGGCCAGCGTGGCCACGGTGCTGTCCGACGAGCTGGCCGCGCCGTTCATCTGGCCGCTGGAGATCGCCAGCGCGCTGCGCATGAACATCCGCCGCGGCCGCCTGACGACCGACGACTCCGAGGCCTTGTTCAAGCGCATCGCCAGCCTGAGCGTGGAGGTGCTGGGCCCGCCTCACGCGCTGCCGCAGCGCCACTTCGACGCCGCACAGGAACACGAACTCACGCCCTACGACGCCACGTACATCACGATGGCCGTGCAGTTTTCCGCTGCGCTGGCCACGCGCGACCGAGCCCTGGCCGCCGCCGCCGCCCGCATCGGCCTCACGACCTTCAGCTGAACGCCCGACCCGAGAGAAACGATGAACGCCAACCAGATCCGCGCCACCTTCCTGAGCTTCTTCGAGAGCAAGGGCCACCAGGTCGTGGCCTCCAGCCCCGTGATCCCGGGCGACGACCCGACGCTGCTGTTCACCAACGCCGGCATGAACCAGTTCAAGGACGTGTTCCTGGGCTTCGACAAGCGGCCCTACACGCGCGCGGCCACGGCGCAGAAGTGCATCCGCGCCGGCGGCAAGCACAACGACCTCGAGAACGTGGGCTACACGGCGCGCCACCACACCTTCTTCGAGATGCTGGGCAACTTCAGCTTCGGCGACTACTTCAAGAAGGACGCCATCGCCTACGCCTGGGAGCTGCTGACCGTGCACTTCAAGCTGCCGGCTTCACGGCTGTGGGCCACCGTCTACGCCGAGGACGACGAGGCCTACGACATCTGGCTCAAGGACATCGGCCTGCCGCCGGAGCGCATCGTGCGCATCGGCGACAACAAGGGCGGTCGCTACATGTCCGACAACTTCTGGATGATGGGCGACACCGGCCCCTGCGGCCCCTGCTCCGAGATCTTCTACGACCACGGCCCCGAGGTCGCCGGCGGCCCGCCCGGCAGCCCTGAGCAGGACGGCGACCGCTACATCGAGATCTGGAACAACGTCTTCATGCAGTTCAACCGCACGGAAGACGGCGTGATGCACCCGCTGCCCAAGCCCAGCGTGGACACCGGCATGGGCCTGGAGCGACTGGCGGCGGTGCTGCAGCACGTGCACAGCAACTACGAGATCGACACCTTCGTGCGCCTGCTCGAGGCGGCGCGCAACGCGGTGCAGTTCGCGGCCGGGGGCGCCGCGGTGGACGCCGCGTCGCCGTCGCTGAAGGTCATCGCCGACCACATCCGCGCCTGCAGCTTCACGGTGGCCGACGGCGTGATCCCCGGCAACGAGGGCCGCGGCTACGTGCTGCGCCGCATCGCGCGGCGCGCCATCCGCCACGGCTACAAGCTGGGTGCGCGCAAGCCGTTCTTCTACACGCTGGTGGCGCCGCTGGCGGCCGAGATGGGCGAGGCCTACCCCGAACTGCGGCGCGAGATGGCCCGCGTGACCGAGGTGCTGAAGGCCGAGGAGGAGCGCTTCTTCCAGACCATCGCCAACGGCATGGAGATCCTCGAGGCCACGCTGGCCGCCGGGCAGGGCGTGCCGGGCGACGTGGCCTTCAAGCTGCACGACACCTACGGCTTCCCGCTGGACCTGACGGCCGACGTCTGCCGCGAGCGCGGCGTCAGCGTCGACGAGGCCGGCTTCCAGGCCGCGATGGCGCGCCAGAAGGGGCAGGCGCGCGCCGCAGCGAAGTTCAAGGTCGCTTCGGGTCTGGCCTACGCCGGCGCCGACACGCAGTTCCACGGCTACGAGCACTTGGTGTGCGAGACGAGCCGGGTGGTGGCCGTGTACGTCGACGGCTCGGTCGTGGCGCAGGCCCGCGCCGGCGACGACGCCGTGATCGTGCTCGACCACACGCCGTTCTATGCCGAGAGCGGCGGCCAGGTGGGCGACACCGGCGAGCTGCGCAACGCCACCACGCGCGTGATCGTCGAGGACACGGTCAAGGTGCAGGCCGCGGTGCACGGCCACCAGGGCCGCGTGGTCGAGGGCACGGTGGCCGTGGGAGACGTATTCACGGCGCGCGTGGACGCCGCGCAGCGCGCGCGCACCATGCGCAACCACAGCGTCACCCATCTGATGCACAAAGCGCTGCGCGAGGTGCTGGGCGCGCACGTGCAGCAGAAGGGCTCGCTGGTGAACGCGGAGCGCACCCGCTTCGACTTCAGCCACAACGCGCCGCTGACGGACGAGCAGGTCGCGCGGATCGAGCAGATCGTCAACGCCGAGATCCTGGCCAACCAGGTCACGCAGGCGCGCGTGCTGCCGCTGGACGAGGCGCAGAAGCTCGGCGCGATGATGCTGTTCGGCGAGAAGTACGGCGACGTCGTGCGCGTGCTCGACATCGGCTCGAGCCGCGAGCTCTGCGGCGGCACGCACGTGGCGCGCACGGGCGACATCGGCCTGTTCAAGGTGGTGGCCGAGGGCGGTGTGGCCGCAGGCATCCGCCGCGTCGAGGCGGTGACGGGCGACAACGCGCTGGCCCACGTCGGCGAGGTCGAGCGCAGCCTGGCGCGCGTGGCCGGCCTGCTGAAGGCCACGCCGGCCGAGGTGCCCGGCCGCGTGGGCGCGGTGCTGGAGCAGCTGCGCGCGCTCGAGAAGGAGCTCGAGTCGCTGAAGAGCCGCCTGGCTGCGTCGCAGGGCGACGGCCTGCTCGCGCAGGCGCTCGACGTCAAGGGCATCAAGGTGCTCGCGGCCACCCTGCAGGGCGCCGACGCGAAGGCGCTGCGCGAGACCATGGACAAGCTCAAGGACAAGCTCAAGAGCGCGGCCATCGTGCTGGCGGCCGTGGACGGCGGCCGCGTGCAGCTGGCCGCCGGCGTCACGGCCGATCAGACCGGCCGCGTCAAGGCCGGCGAGCTGGTGAATTTCGTCGCCCAGCAGGTGGGCGGCAAGGGCGGTGGCAAGCCCGACCTCGCCATGGCCGGCGGCACCGACGCCGCGGCGCTGCCGGCGGCGCTGGCCTCGGTGGCTGCCTGGGTGGGCGAGCGGGTCTGAGCGCCCGCGGCCCGGGTCCCGATCAGCCGGCGGCCTGGTCGAAGGGCAGCTTGAGCTGGCTGAGGTCCTTGCGGGTTTCCACCAGCACCAATGGGCCGTCGTCGTCCAACACGTAGCGCCGCGGCTCGCGCGACACGTGTACGGGCCTGGGCTCGGCGGCCATCGCAGCCTGCACGGCCGCGATCTTGCCGGCGTCGGACTGAACCCAGTCCAGCCCCGCCGAAGCGGCTAGTGACGCCAGGGCCTCGACGGACAATTGGAAGGGCTCGATGCGGACAGGCTCTGCCTTGCGGGCAGCAGCGGGTGCTGTCGCAGGAGGCTCGGCCGGTTCCTCGACGGCGGGCGCGGCCGGCGGGACAGGGCTGCGCTGCGTGCTTTCAGCCGCGGGCGGCGGCACGTCGTCACGACGCTGGGCCGCAGCCGGCTGGCCGCCCTCGGCTGCCTCGGCGGGCGCCTGCTCGCCGTCCTCGGTGCCCTGGCGATCGCGGTTGCGGCCACGGCCGCCACGGCGGCGGCGGCCACGCTCGCCGTCGGGGCGCTCGCCATCCGGGGCGTCGGCGCGTGCGCCGGCATCGGCCGCCACGGCCAGTTCCGGCACCGGGCCCGTCTCGGCGGACTCGGCGCCTTCCGGCGACAGGCCGGTCTGCGCCTCGTCAGCACTTCGGCCTTCGCCACGGTCACGGCCGCCGCGGCGGCGGCGGCGGCGGCCGCCCTCCGTGCCGGGCTCGGCCGGCGGACTTCCCGGCGGGATCGGCACAGGAACCGTGTCGACGAAGGGCTGGACGATGCCGTCGACCGACACCGGCTCGGGTCGCGGTGCGCGCTGCGGGCGTGGGCTGCGGCGCTCGTTGCCGCGCTCGGGGCGCTCGACGGCCTCGCCACCACGCTCGGGGCGCGCCGGACGCGGCTCGCCACGCGGCGGCTGGCCGTCGCGAGCAGTGTCGCGCTGGCCGCCGCGGCCGCCACGGCCACCCCGCTCGCCGCGACGGCCGCCGGCGGGTTTCGACTCAGCCGGGGCGGGTGCGGCTGCCACGGGCGCTGTCGCGACAGAGGCCACCGTGGGCGCCGGGGCGGGGGCGGGCGTTCCGCCAAACAGGTTCTTGACCCAGCCGAAGAAGCCGCTGCCAGCGGCTGGAATCATCGTTGGGGGCACGGACGCTGCCGGCGCGGGCATCGGCATCGGCGGCGCCACAGCCACCGTCACCGGCGTGGGGGCTGGCGCGGGCGGCGGTGGCGGCGGCGGCGGCGGCGCCGGCTGGTCGGGCAGCACGCCCTTGATCACGGGCTCTTGGCGGGCCTTGCCGGCCTTGTCGCGGCGCGTGATGCCGACTTCCTCGTCCGGCTCCTCGATCATCGTGTAGCTGGCCTGCAGGCTCTCCAGCCGCGGGTCGTCGTGGCGCAGCCGCTCGAGCTTGTAGTTCGGCGTCTCCAGGTGCTTGTTGGGCACGAGAAGGACCGTGACACGCTGCTTGAGCTCGATCTTGGTGATCTCGCTGCGCTTCTCGTTGAGCAGGAAGCTCGTCACCTCCACCGGCACCTGCACGTGCACGGCGGCGGTGTTCTCCTTCATGGCCTCTTCCTGCACCATGCGCAGGATCTGCAGCGCGCTGCTCTCGGTGTCGCGGATGTGGCCAGTGCCGTTGCAGCGCGGGCAGGTGATGTGGTTGCCTTCGCTCAGCGCCGGGCGCAGGCGCTGGCGCGAGAGCTCCAGCAGGCCGAACTTGCTGATGCTGCTGAACTGCACGCGGGCGCGGTCGTAGCGCAGCGCGTCGCGCAGGCGCTGCTCGACCTCGCGGCGGTTCTTGCTCTCCTCCATGTCGATGAAGTCGACGACGATCAGGCCGCCCAGGTCGCGCAGCCGGCACTGCCGCGCGATCTCGTCGGCGGCCTCCAGGTTGGTGCGCGTGGCGGTTTCCTCGATGTCGCCGCCTCGCGTGGCGCGCGCGGAGTTCACGTCCACCGCCACCAGCGCCTCGGTGTGGTCGATGACGATGGCGCCGCCCGAGGGCAGGTTGACCGTGCGACTGAAGGCCGTCTCGATCTGGTGCTCGATCTGGAAGCGGCTGAACAGCGGCGCGTCGTCGCGGTAGCGCTTCACGCGGTGCGCCGACTCGGGCATCACGTGTTCCATGAACTGGCGCGCCTGTTCATAGATGTCGTCGGTGTCGATCAGGATCTCGCCGATGTCGGCCGAGAAGTAGTCGCGGATCGCGCGGATGACGAGCGTGCTCTCCTGGTAGATGAGCTCCGGCTTGTTCATGGCCTTGGCGGCGCCGTCGATGGCGTCCCAGAGCTTGAGCATGTAGTTCAGGTCCCACTGCAGCTCGGCGGCCGTGCGACCGATGCCGGCGGTGCGGGCGATCAGGCTCATGCCCTTGGGGTACTCGAGCTGGTCGAGGGCCTCCTTGAGCTCCTCGCGCTGCTCGCCCTCGATGCGCCGGCTGACGCCGCCGCCGCGCGGGTTGTTGGGCATCAGCACCAGGTAGCGGCCGGCCAGGCTGACGAAGGTGGTCAGCGCCGCTCCCTTGTTGCCGCGCTCTTCCTTCTCGACCTGCACCAGCAGCGAGTCGCCTTCCTTGACGGCCTCCTTGATGGTGGCATCGCGGGCGCTGACGCCCTCGCGGAAGTAGTTCTTGCTGATTTCCTTGAAGGGCAGGAAGCCGTGGCGGTCTTCGCCGTAGTCGACGAAGCAGGCCTCCAGGCTGGGCTCCACGCGCGTGATGACCGCCTTGTAGATGTTGCCCTTGCGCTGTTCGCGGCCCTCGATCTCGGTCTCGAAGTCGAGCAGCTTCTGGCCGTCGACGATCGCCAGGCGCCGCTCTTCGGGCTGCGTGGCGTTGATGAGCATTCTCTTCATGTGCACTCCGGTGCCGCACCAAGCCCTGCGGGCCCTGGCGCGGGATGACTCCCGATGCACGAGACGCACGCGACAAGAACCCTGGTGCTGCGGCCGAAGCCGGCCCGAATTGCCCTGGACTGCGCGTGGCGCGCCGCTCCGGCGAGGAGGCGGCGGTTCAGGCGCGCAGCGTTGGCGCGTGCGCTGCCGGCGGCCGCGGTGCGCGTGGCCCGCCGGCCCTGCCACCCGGCCCGGGCCGCGGATCGCGCGGCGCACGGCCCGCCGTGGCCGCGGCGGCCGGGCGCTCGGCGACGATGCCGGTCCGGGGCCTGCGGGGGCGGTGGGTGGGAGGGAGGCGGGGGTTCACGGGCGACCGATGGGCTGCCGTCAGCGCGGGTTCCAGACGCCACTCCCGTGCATCGGCGCGGGGGGCGCGTCTGGCGCCCTTCAATCTGTTCGGGGCCCCGTGCGGTGTCGACGGGGCGGTGGGTTCTCTCACGACGCTCTGCCACCACCCCGGCCGTCGCGCCGTGTCACGTGGGGACACGGCCTCGGCCGCCGGGAGGGCGTTGCATCCGCTCTTGGCCGCGCCTGCCGGACCGTTCCGATGCGGCGCTGCCGTGTCACGTTCAACCGCGGTGCCCGCGTAGACTTCCGAAAAATCAAGCACTTACGGCCTGAATGTGACGTTGCGCAGTATACGCGCCAAATCCGCGGCAGCACCCCCCGGCGAGGTCCCGCCCGCCGTGCAATGGCTGACGGTGGATGCCGAGAGCGCCGGCCAGCGCCTGGACAACGTGCTGCTGCGGCTGCTCAAGGGCGTGCCCAAGACGCACGTCTACCGCATCATCCGCAGCGGCGAGGTGCGCCTGAACAAGGGCCGCGCCAGCGCCGACAGCCGCGTGGCCGAGGGCGACGTGCTGCGCCTGCCGCCGCTGCGCCTGCCGGCCGCTGCTGGCGGGCCCGACGGCGAGCCGCTGGCGGCCACGGCGCCGCCGCGGGAGTTTGCGGTGCTGTTCGAGGACGAGCACCTGCTGGCCATCGACAAGCCGGCCGGCGTGGCCGTGCACGGCGGCAGCGGCGTGAGCTTCGGCGTCATCGAGCAGCTGCGCCGGGCGCGGTCCGACGCGAAGTTCCTCGAGCTGGTGCACCGCCTCGACAAGGAGACCTCCGGCATCCTGCTGCTGGCCAAGAAGCGCAGCGCGCTGAACGCGCTGCAGGACCAGTTCCGCGCCCGCGAGACGGCCAAGGTCTACGCGGCGCTGGTGTTCGGGGCCTGGCCGGCGCGCCTGAAGGTCATCGACCAGGCGCTGCTGAAGGGCCACGACGCGGCCGGCGAGCGCCACGTGCGCGTGGCCGCGGCCGGCGCCGACGGCGCGCAGCGCTCGATCACGCTGGTGCGCGTGGCCTGCGCGTACGCCGGCGCCACGCTGCTGGACGTGACGCTCAAGACCGGCCGCACGCACCAGATCCGCGTGCACCTGGCCAGCCAGGGCCACCCCATCGTGGGCGACCCGAAGTACGGCGACTTCGCCCGCAACAAGGCCTTCTTCCGCGAGTTCGCCCGTGAGACCGGCTTCGAGCGCATGTTCCTGCATGCCCGCGCGCTGGCCTTCGAGCACCCGGCCGGCGGCGGCCGCGTGGCGCTGGAGTCGCCCCTGCCCGAACCCTGCCAAAGGCTGTGCGACACACTCGCGGCCCGCGCCTGAACCGGCCCACACCCGCCCGATGCCCCAACGCCGCTTCGACCTCATCGCCTTCGACTGGGACGGCACCCTGTACGACAGCACGGCGCTGATCGTGCGCTGCATCCAGGGCGCCTGCCGCGACCTGGACCTGCCGGTGCCCAGCGACGCCGACGCGGCCTACGTCATCGGCCTGGGCCTGCAGGACGCACTGCGCCACGCCGCGCCGGGCCTGCCGCCGGAGCGCTACCCCGAGCTGGGCCTGCGCTATCGCGAGCACTACTGGGCGCACAAGGACGACCTGGTGCTGTTCCCGGGCACGCTGGCCATGCTGCAGGCGCTGAAGTCGCGCCGGCACCTGCTGGCCGTGGCCACCGGCAAGAACCGCCGCGGCCTCGACGACGCGCTGGCCCAGGCCGAGCTGCACGGCGTGTTCGACGCCACGCGCACGGCCGACGAGACGGCCGGCAAGCCCCACCCGCTGATGCTTGAGCAGCTGATGGCCGAGCTGGGCGTGCCGCCCGGGCGCACGCTGATGATCGGCGACACCACCCACGACCTGCAGCTGGCGCGCAACGCCGGCACGGCCAGCGTGGGCGTGAGCTTCGGCGCGCACGAGCCCGAGACCTTCGACGCCTTCGGGCCGCTGGCCGTGGTGCACAGCACCGACGAGCTGCACCGCTGGCTGATCGACAACGCCTGACGACGACGCCCGAGCGCCCGGCGTGGACACCGCCCCCGACACTGCCCCCGACACCGAGCTGCCGCGCGAGCCGCTGTGCGCCTCGGCCGAGCTGGCCGAGCGCGGCCGCGCCTACGGCTGGGACGTGCTCGAGCACGGCCGCCCCCAGCGCGCCTTCGTGCTGCGCATCGACGGGCAGCCGCGCGCTTACCTGAACCGCTGCCTACACGTGCCGGTGGAGATGGACTGGGCGCCGGGCGAGTTTCTCGACAGCGAGCGCCGGTACATCCTGTGCTCGATCCATGGCGCCGCCTACGATCCCACCCACGGTCAGTGCGTCGGCGGCCCCTGCGGCCGTGGCCGCCTCACGCCCGTGGCGGTGTCCGAGGAGGCCGGGCGGGTGTATTGGTATCCTTCCCGCGACATCCGGCCGGTGCCCTTCGACGAGCTCCCGACTCCCACCCCCGCGGCCCTGCCGCCCGCACCATGACCCCCCCCGAACCCAGCCCCCCGCCGGCCGGCCCTGCGCCCGCGCCCGAGCCCCTGAGCGTGACCGCCGCCGCCGCGATGGCCGAACAGCGGGCCGCCGCCCGGGCCGCGCCACCTGCGCCCCCGGGCCTGGAGGCCTCGGTCGAGCGCTTGGGCGCGCAGTGGCTGGCCTACCAGCGCAGCGAGCGCCGCTGGCGCCTGTTCTTCCGCTTCATCTGGCTGCTGGTGGTCCTGGTGATCCTTGTGCTGTCGTTCGGCAACCTGGGCCGCCCCAGCGCGCCGACGACCCCGCACACCGCGCTGGTGGAGGTGCGCGGCGAGATCGCGCTGGACACCGAGGCCAGCGCCGACCGCCTGATCGCCGGCCTTCGCGACGCCTTCAAGGATGCCGGCGCGCAGGCCGTGGTGCTGCGCATCAACTCGCCCGGCGGCAGCCCGGTGCAGGCCGGCATCGTGCACGACGAGATCCTGCGGCTGAAGGCCCTGCACGGCAAGAAGGTCTACGCCGTGGTCGAGGAGGTCGGGGCCTCGGGCGCCTACTACATCGCCGTGGCGGCCGACCAGATCTTCGTCGACAAGGCCAGCCTCGTGGGCAGCATCGGCGTGCTGATGAACGGCTTCGGCTTCACCGGCCTGATGGACAAGCTCGGCGTCGAGCGCCGGCTCATCACGGCCGGCAGCAACAAGGGCATGCTCGACCCCTTCAGCCCGCTCGACCCGAAGCAGAAGGAGCTCGTCCAGGCCATGGTGGCGCAGATCCATCAGCAGTTCATCGACGTCGTGCGCAAGGGCCGCGGCGAGCGTCTCAAGGCCGGCGACGAGACCTTCTCGGGCCTGGTGTGGAACGGCGAGGAGGCGGTGAAGAACGGCCTAGCCGATGCCCTCGGCAGCCTCGACTACGTGGCGCGCGAGGTCGTCAAGGCCGAGGACATCGTCGACTACACGGCGCGCGAGAATGTGGCCGAGCGGCTGGCCAAGCGCTTTGGCGCCGAGGTCGGCGCCGGCGCCATGCGCGCGCTGCGCAGCCAGGGCGCCTTCGGCACGGCCGATGGCGGCGCTCCGCTGCAGTAAACGTGCGGTGAACGACGGCACCTTCGTCGCGTTGCAGCACCTGCTGCCGAAGCTCGCGCTCACCCGGCTGGTCGGCATGGCCGCCGGCGCGCGCGGCGGCGCGCTCACGACGGCGGCGATCCGCTGGTTCATCGGCCGCTACGGCGTGAACATGGCCGAGGCCGCCGTCCCCGACCCCGCTGCCTACGCCAGCTTCAACGAGTTCTTCACGCGGCCGCTGAAGCCCGGCGCACGGCCGCTGGCGCGGGCGGAGTGGATCTGCCCGGTGGACGGCGCCATCAGCCAGTTCGGCGCCATCGACGGTGACCGCCTCTTCCAGGCCAAGGGCCACACCTACTCGGCGGCGGCGCTGCTCGGCGGCGACGCGCAACTGGCTCGCCACTTCCAGGGCGGCCACTTCGCCACGCTCTACCTGAGTCCGCGCGACTACCACCGCATCCACATGCCGCGCGCCGGCCGGCTGCTGCGGATGCTGCACGTGCCGGGCGCGCTGTACTCCGTCAACCCGGCCACGGCGCGCGGCGTACCGGGCCTGTTCGCGCGCAACGAGCGCGTGATCTGCGTGTTCGACGACCCCGCCGCGCCGCCCGCGCAGCGCCTGTGGGTGCTGGTGCTGGTGGGTGCCACGGTGGTGGGCAGCATGGCCACCACCTGGCACGGCGTGGTCAACCCGCCGCGGCCCGGTGCGGTGCGCGACTGGCGCTACGCCGACCAGCGCATCGAGCTCGCCCAGGGCGACGAGCTGGGCCGCTTCCTGCTGGGCAGCACGGTGGTGATGTTGATGCCGCCCGGCCCGCTGGCCTGGAACCCGGCCTGGGCGCCGGGCGGGGCCATCCGGTTGGGCGAAATCATGGCCGCCGAGCTGGCGTTGGTAGCGCCCGCCACGACCGCTTGAACAGGGCCGCATGCGCTTGGCCCCGAGTGCCACTGGCCGCGGTGATCGGCGGCGACCTCAGGCGCGCAGCAGGCCCCGCTGCTCGATGAAGGTCACCACCTCGGCCAGGCCCTGTTGCGTGCGCAGGTTGGTCATCACGAAGGGCCGCTTGCTGGCGTGCTGCGGGCGCATGCGCTTCGTGTCGGCCTCCATCACCAAGAGATCGGCGCCCACATAAGGCGCGAGGTCGACCTTGTTGATGACGAACAGGTCGCTCTTGGTGATGCCCGGGCCGCCCTTGCGCGGGATCTTCTCGCCGGCGGCGACGTCGATGACGTAGATCGTCAGGTCACTGAGCTCGGGGCTGAAGGTGGCCGCGAGGTTGTCGCCGCCGCTCTCGATGAACACGATGTCGGCGTCGGGGAACTGCTCGAGCAGGCGGTCGACGGCCTCGAGGTTGATGGAGGCGTCCTCGCGGATGGCGGTGTGCGGGCAGCCGCCGGTCTCGACGCCGACGATGCGCTCGGGCGCCAGCGCGCCGGCCACGGTGAGCAGGCGCTGGTCTTCCTTGGTGTAGATGTCGTTGGTGACGACGACGAGGTCCCAGGTCTCGCGCATCGCCTTGCAGAGCATCTCCACCAGCGTGGTCTTGCCGGAGCCGACGGGGCCGCCGACGCCCACCCGCAGCGGCGGAAGCTTCTTGGTGCGGCCGGGGATGGCGTGCAGTCTGGGCGTCATGATCGGAATAGGCGCGAGTACTGGGTTTCGTGGCGGGCCGAGAGGATGGCCAGGCCCGGGGCGAAGGCCTGGCGGGCGTCCGGGGGCGTGGCCAGGGCGGAGTCGACGGCGGCCGGCACGTGGGCCGCGAGCGCCACCAGCATGCGCTGCGCCGCGGCCTGGCCCAGCGGCACGGCCTTCATGGCGGCCTGGGCCAGATTCTCGGCCCAGCCCCAGGCGAAGGCCAGCAGCGCGTCGCGCGGGGTGGCGCCGGCCAGCGTGGCGGCCAGCGCGAAGGCCACCGGCCAGGTGGGCGCGGGGGGCAGGGCGGCGAGCTGCGCGATGCGGGCGTCGGCGGCATGAGGGCCGTTCTTCAGCCACTCGAGCAGCGAGCGGCCCATCTGCTCGGCCTGCAGGCGCAGCTCGGCGGTCTCGCGGGTCTGCGAGACCCAGGCGTTGAGCGCCCGCGCGGCCGCCTCGTCGTGCGTGGCCCAGGCCCGGCAGGCTTCGGCCGCGGCCGCGCCGTCGGCGCGCGCCAGCACCAGCGGCAGCTGCTCGGCCAGCCAGGCGGCGGCGCTGGCCTCGTCGTGCACGAGACCGGCATCGACGGCGGCCTCCAGGCCCTCGGAGTAGCTGAAGCCGCCCACCGGCAAGGCCGGCGAGGCCAGCCACATCAGCTGCAGCTGCGTGGCGTCGGTGCGGGCGGCGTCAGTGGCGGTGGTGGTCGTCGTGGCCATGGCCGTGGTCGTGGTCGTGGTCGTGGTCGTGGTCGTGTCCACAACCGGGGCCGTGCACGTGTGGCGCGGGTGCCGCCGTCACCGCGATGGGCACGGGCTTGCGGGCCGGGGCGTGGCCGTGGTCGTGGTCGTGGTCATGCGTGTGGTCGTGCCCGTGATCATGGCCGTGGCCGTGGCCACCCACCGCGTAGGCACCGCCCTCGGGCTCGAACGCCGCCTGCTGCTCGTTCACGATCAGGTGCATCGCGCGCAGCATGTCGGCCAGCACGTGGTCGGGCTCGAGCTTCAGGTGGTCGGGCTGCAGCTCCAGCGCCACGTGGCGGTTGCCCAGGTGGTAGGCGGCGCGCACCAGGTCGAAGGGGCTGCCGTGCGCGGCGCAGGTCGTGACCACCAGCACCGGCTGCGGCGCGGCCTTCACGACGACGATCGAGCCGTCCTCGGCCACCAGCGCGTCGCCGCCGCGCACCACCGTGCCGCGCGGCAGGAACACGCCCAGCGTGCGGCCCTGCGAGTCGGTGGCGTCGAAGCGGCTCTTCTGCCGCACGTCCCAGTCGAGCTCGACGGTGGCGGCGCGCTTGAGCAGCACCCCGGCCAGGCCGCGGGCGCCGGGGATGAGCTTGTTGACGGTCAGCATGGTGCGCGAGTATAACAAACGTTATAACGTTGGAGCCCCGCCATGACCGCCCTGAAGCTCACCCAGATCGGCAATTCCGTCGGCGTGATCCTGCCCAAGGAGGTGCTGGCGCGGCTGAAGCTGGAAAAGGGCGACACGGTCTACCTGACCGACGCCGCCGACGGCATCAAGCTCACGCCGTACAGCGCGGAGTTCGAAGCGCAGATGGCCGAGGCGCGCGAGATCATGAAGCGCCGCCGGCAGGTGTTGCGCGAGCTCGCCAAGTGAACGAGCCCTGGCGCTGGCTGGCCGCCGATGTGCTGCTGGCCGTTCACGAGGAGCAGCTGGCCGAGCATGGCGGCGCAGCCGGCGTGCGCGACCTGGGGCTGTTCGAGTCGGCCCTGGCGCGCCCGCAGAACTTGTCGGCCGACGGGAACCCGGACGCCTTCGCCCTGGCGGCGGCCTGTGGCGTGGGCCTTGCGAAGAACCACCCCTTCGTCGACGGCAACAAGCGCACGGCCTTCGTGGCGGTGGAGCTGTTCCTCGCGCTCAACGGCCTGGATCTCGCGGCCGACGACGCCGACTGCGTGCTGACCATGCTCGCCGTGGCCGCCGGCACGCTCGACGAGGCCGCCTTCGCGGCGTGGCTGCGCGCCCACTCGCGGCCCCGCTGAGCCTTCAGAACAGGAAGTAGCGCTGCGCCATCGGCAGCACGGTGGCCGGCTCGCAGGTGAGCAGCTGGCCGTCGGCGCGCACGCGGTAGGTCTGCGGGTCGACCTCCATCACCGGCATGTAGCCGTTGAGCACCATGTGGTGCTTGCGCGCCGTGCGGCAGCCGCTGACGGCCGACAGGTGCCGCCTCAGGCCGAGCTGCTCACCCACGCCGTTCTTCAGCGCGATCCGGCTCAGGAAGGTGATGCTGGTGGCCTGCAGCGCGCGCCCGAAGCTGCCGAACATCGGCCGGTAGTGCACCGGCTGCGGGGTGGGGATGCTGGCGTTGGCGTCGCCCATCAGCGCGTGCGCGATGAAGCCGCCCTTGAGGATGAGGCTGGGCTTGATGCCGAAGAACGCCGGCCGCCACAGCGCCAGGTCGGCCCACTGCCCCACCGCCACGCGGCCCACCTCGTGGCCGATGCCGTTGGCGATGGCCGGGTTCACCGTGTACTTGGCCACATAGCGCTTGACGCGGAAGTTGTCGTTGCGCGGGTCGGCCTCCACCGGGTGGGCGCGGGCGCGCTCGGGCGGCGGCGCCAGCCAGCCGCGCTGCGCCTTCATCTTGTGAGCCGTCTGCCAGGTGCGGATGATGACCTCGCCGACGCGGCCCATGGCCTGGCTGTCGGAGCTCATCATGCTGATGGCGCCCAGGTCGTGCAGCACGTCTTCCGCGGCGATGGTCTCGCGGCGGATGCGGCTCTCGGCGAAGGCCAGGTCCTCGGCGATGGACGCATCCAGGTGGTGGCACACCATCAGCATGTCCAGGTGCTCGTCCACCGTGTTCACGGTGTAGGGCATGGTGGGGTTGGTGCTGCTGGGCAGGAAGTTCTCGGTGCCGATCACGCGCAGGATGTCGGGCGCGTGCCCGCCGCCCGCGCCCTCGGTGTGGAAGGCGCACAGCGTGCGGCCCGCGGTGGCGGCGATGGTGTCCTCGACGAAGCCGCTCTCGTTAAGCGTGTCGGAGTGGATCGACACCTGCGTGTCGGTCACCTCGGCCATCGTCAGGCAGTTGTCGATGGCCGCCGGCGTGGTGCCCCAGTCCTCGTGCAGCTTCAGGCCGATGGCGCCGGCGGCGATCTGCTGCGTCAGCGCCTCGGGCCGCGTGGCGTTGCCCTTGCCCATGAAGCCCAGGTTCATCGGGAAGGCCTCCGCCGCCATCAGCATGCGGTGGATGTTTTCCGGCCCCGGCGTGCAGGTGGTGGCGAAGGTGCCGGTGGCCGGCCCCGTGCCGCCGCCGAGCATGGTGGTCACGCCCGAGGACAGCGCCTCCTCGATCTGCTGCGGGCAGATGAAGTGGATGTGGCTGTCGATGCCGCCGGCAGTGAGGATCAGGCCCTCGCCGGCGATGATCTCGGTGCCCGGGCCGATGACGATGTCCACGCCGGGCTGCACGTCGGGGTTGCCGGCCTTGCCGATGGCGGCGATGCGCTGGCCCTTGATGCCGACGTCAGCCTTCACGATGCCGGCGGCGTCGACGATGAGGGCGTTGGTGATGACGAGGTCGTGCGCCTCGTGGATGCCGGGGCCGTTGACGGTCTGACTCTGGCCCATGCCGTCGCGGATGGTCTTGCCGCCGCCGAACTTGACCTCCTCGCCGTAGCCGCCGGCCTGCAGCGTGTGGTCGTGCTCGACCTCGATGACGAGGCCGGTGTCCGCCAGGCGCAGGCGGTCGCCCACGGTGGGACCGAACATCTCGGCGTAGGCGCGGCGGCCCAGGGTACGGCTCATGTCAGACCCCTCCTCAAACCGCGCCGTTCACGAGGCCGCGGAAGCCCCACACCTGGCGATGGCCGGCGTACGGTACGAGCGTGACGGTGCGCTCCTGCCCGGGCTCGAAGCGCACGGCCGTGCCGCTGGGGATGTTCAGGCGCTGGCCGCGGGCGGCCTGGCGGTCGAACACCAGCGCCGCGTTGGTCTCGGCGAAGTGGTAGTGCGAGCCCACCTGGATAGGCCGGTCGCCGCTGTTGGCCACCACCAGGGTGGTCAGCGGCCGGCCAGGGTTGAGCGCGTGCTCGCCGTCGTCGTCGACCAGCAGTTCACCGGGGATCATGGCCGGGCCCTCACTTGCGGCGGGTCCACCACCAGGCGCCGGCGGCCAAGGCCACCACGAGCACCAGGCCCAGCACGTCGGTGGCGTGCCAGTGGCTGGCCCCGGGCAGGCCGTGGCCCTCGTGGGCCTGGGCCCAGGTGGCGGTGAGTGCGGCGGCGGCCGCGAGCAGCTTGTTCATCGGTGGGCTCTCCGAAGGCGGCAGGCGGGCACCGGCCTCATGCCTGGTTCATGCAATAGGTTGGTGCACGGTCACCAGCTTGGTGCCGTCGGGGAAGGTGGCCTCGACCTGGATCTCCGTCACGACCTCGGCCACGCCGTCCATGACGTCGGCGCGGCCGAGCACGGTCTTACCCTCGCTCATGAGCTGCGCCGCGGTCTTGCCGTCGCGCGCGCCCTCCAGGATGGCGGCGCTGATCAGGGCGATGGCCTCGGGCACGTTGAGCTTCAGGCCGCGGGCCTTGCGGCGCTCGGCCAGCAGGGCGGCGGTGAACAGCAGCAGCTTGTCCTTCTCACGCGGGGTCAGGTCCATGCGGGCAGCGATGCAAGGTCGGTGCCCGCATGCTAGCCGCACGGTCCCGTGCCGGTCATGGGCCTGGCCTCGGAGCCGGCGACAACGCCGACGGTGAGCCTGGTGCCCGCAAAACTCGCTGGACTTGGGTCGGGCAGTTCAAGCCCCCGGCTTCCGTTGCATCGGTGCGCCAGCACCGCGCGGTACGACGGCCTGCGCGAGTCCAATGCTGCTCGGGCTTTCAGGCGTCGAGTGCGTGCTGGCGAGCCTGGGGTGGCTGGGGGCGGCGGATATCGGCGGGCGGGCGAACCGTACGCCCCCTGAAGGGGGGGTGGCGTCGGCGCGGGCCCGAGCTTCCCCGTTGAGGCACTGCGCTGCCCATGTGGCGGCCCAACCACGAGACATTCCATCCCTCAAAGGCCCCCATGCTGCCGAACCGCGCCTTCGCCGCCCTTTCCGCCGTCGCCGCCCTCGCCGCCTTCGGGCTGCTGGCCGGCTGCGACACCACCCCCAAGAAGCCGGAGGACTGCGTCCTCATCGACTGGCGCAACGAGGGCCGCAGCATCGCGCTGAACGGCCGGTCGATGGATTCAGGCTGGCGCCGTGGCGCTGCCTGCCAGCAGCTTGGCCTGAAGCCGGACCGCAAGGCGTTCGAGAGCGGCTGGGTCGAGGGCCAGGCGACGTACTGCACACCGAGCTTCCTGCTGCGCGAAGGCCGGCGCAATGACGGCTTCGGACCGATCTGCCAGGGGACGGACGAAGCCGTCCTGCAGCGCGCATGGAACCATGGACGCCTGCTGTACGAGGCCGACCAGCGCATTCAGCGCCTGGAAGGCGACCTTTCCAGCCTGCGCGCCTGGGCCGACGACGTGAAGCTGCCGGCCGGCAGCCGCGAGACCGCACGTGCGCAGCTCTCGGGCGTGATCGCGGCGCGCGCGCAGGCGGTGGCCAGCCGCGACCAGCTCGAAGCGGAAGCCAACGCCAAAGGCTGGGGCCTGGGGCGCTGAGATTCCACTTACGGGCTCCGGGCGACAACCGTCCTGTCAGGCTGCCGCTGGAGCAGGTCGTGCGCTCCCCCAGGCGGCTGGCACGACGCCCCAGTCATGTTGCCGACGGCGTCGATGCCGCTTCCTGGGCCCACACCCGCCCGCTGCGCGGTCGTTGGGCTTGTCAGGGGGTGCGGCAGTCAGGACAGCCGCATCCAACCGGCCGACCGCAAGTGTTGCGGTTTAAGTGGCGCGTGGCCCGGCCAAGCTTGGGTCGAAGCGGGTCGGCGAGCCGAGAGGCATCGTCCGAACGACGACCAAGCGTGTGAAGCGCTGGCCGCGCAGGATGGCTCAAGCCGCCACCGATTCCAACTGAATCGGCGGCTATCAGCGGCACGCGCAGTGGCAGAAGGGTTCAACGGCAATCCCTGCGCCAAGTCGACATCCCATCGCGTGGTTGTTGATTCCCGCCAGCAAGCCATGGTCCTCTTTTGGAACCCGCCTGATCGCAGGTCGCGCAACAGTCATCCGCATCGGTGACGGCGGTCACCTTGAGTTCCAGGACTGGTGAATCAGGGTCAGTTTGGCATACCGTCCACCAGGCTGCCGCCGAGCCGGTCCATTCGCAGCCATGGCGGTGCCGGGAGAGCGGCATCCAGTGATCCCCGGCTGCTGTCGGCCAACGCGCCCAGTGCCGCTGGCGCGACAATGCAGCCCAACGCCAGGGATGCGTTCCCCCTGGTGCTTCAGGTCCCCCTTCGATGAGCCCGCCCGCCACTGCCGTCCCGCCTTCGATCCCACTGCGCCGTGCCACCCTCGCCGACGCTGCGGCGCTGGCGCGGCAGATGGTGGACGACACGGCCTTCGCCAAGCTCTTGCAGTGGCCCTGGCACACCGAGGCGCTGTGGCGCCAGCACCTGGAGAAGATGGCAGCCGGCGGCGAGACCGCCGACCTGCGGCTGGCCCAGCCGCAATGGCCGCGCCTGGAGCGCACCGTGTTCGTCGACAACGCCCGCGCCCATCCCCCCAAGGCCCGCGGGCTGCCTGCCGGAGAACCCGCATGACTCGCGACGAAGCCGCCGCGCTGGAGGCCCTGGCCGAACGCTTGCGGGGCTTCGGTTCCAGCGTGCAGGCCGAATGGCTAGACGGCGCCCTCACGGCCGTGGCCGCCGGCGCCTACCAGCAGCCGGTGTCGCAGTGGCTGGGCCTGCTGCTGGGCGAGGAGTTCGAGCGTGCCTACGCCGACCCGGCCGACGTTGCCACCGCGCACGAGGTCGTGGCGCGCCGGCTGGCATCGCTGCGGCGCATGCTCGATGCCGACGCGCTGATGGACGCCCCCGACCGTCTGCGTCTGGAGCCGCTGCTCTACGAATGGGGCGACGACCAGCCGCTGCTCGAGGAGATTGCCCAGGAGCCCGAGGCGCAGGCCATGCTGCAGGGTGGCGCGTTGTGGGCCGAGGGCTTCCTGGGCGCCGTGGCGCTGTTCCCCGATGTCTGGGCGACCCCGGACGACGCTGACACGCGCGAGCTGCTGGCTGAGCTGCTGGGCGACATCGAGGCGCTGCTGCAGCCCACGCCCGACGATGCCGAGGTGCCCCCGGCGCCGGGCGACGAGCCGCCGCCCACCCCGCGCGATGCCGCCATCGACCGTGCCCTCTTCGCGGCGCAGGACCTACGCCTGTTCTGGCTCGATCACGCGCCGAGGCCGGGCACGCGGCGAGTCGAGAAGCAGCCGGGCCGCAACGACCCCTGCCCCTGCGGCAGCGGCCGCAAGTTCAAGAAGTGCCACGGCGCCGTGGTCTAGAGTCGCACGCCATGTCGACCGAGTCCGAAACCCCAGGCGGCGATCTCGCCGGCCGCCAGCTCGTGCTGGGCCTGTCCGGCGGCGTGGCCTGCTACAAGGCCGCCGAGCTGGCGCGCGAGCTGCAGCGCGAGGGCGCCACCGTGCAGGTGGTCATGACGGAAGCTGCGGCGCAGTTCATCACGCCGGCCACGATGCAGGCGCTCACCGGGCGGCCGGTGGTCACCTCGCAGTGGGACCTGCGCGCGCCCAACGCCATGCCGCACATCAACCTCACGCGCGAGGCCGACGCCGTGCTGGTGGCGCCGGCCAGCGCCGACTTCATCGCGCAGCTGGCGCAGGGGCGGGCCGGCGAGATCCTGTCGCTGCTGTGCCTGGCGCGCCCGCGCGGGCACTGCCCGCTGCTGCTGGCCCCGGCGATGAACCGCGAGATGTGGTCGCACCCGGCCACGCAGCGCAACGTGGCCCAGGTGCGCGCCGACGGCGCCACGGTGCTGGGCCCGGCCGCCGGCGACCAGGCCTGCGGCGAGGTGGGCGACGGCCGCATGCTCGAGGCCCCGGAGCTGCGCGACGAGCTGATCGCGTTCTTCCAGCCCAAGCGGCTGGCCGGCCGCCGCGTGCTGGTGACGGCCGGGCCCACCTTCGAGGCCATCGACCCCGTGCGCGGCATCACCAACCGCAGCAGCGGCAAGATGGGATTCGCCGTCGCGCGCGCCGCGGCCGAGGCCGGCGCGGCCGTCACGCTGGTGGCCGGCCCGGTGGCGTTGCCCACGCCGCGCGGCGTGGCGCGCATCGACGTGGGCAGCGCCCGCGAGATGCTGGCCGCCGTGCTGCCACTGGCGCCCGCGCACGACGTGTTCGTGGCCGCCGCCGCGGTGGCCGACTGGCGGCCCGCCGACGTGGCGGCGCACAAGATCAAGAAGGACGGCAGCGGCCGCGTGCCCGAGCTGGCCTTCGTCGAGAACCCCGACGTGCTGGCCGCTGTGGCGCGCCTGCCCGAGGCGCAGCGCCCCTGGTGCGTGGGCTTTGCGGCCGAGAGCGAGGACGTCGAGCGCCACGCCCGCGCCAAGCTCGCGAGCAAGGGCGTGCCGCTGGTGGTGGGCAACCTGGGCCCGGCCACCTTCGGCCGCGACGACAACGCGCTGCTGCTGGTGGAGACCGACCGCACGACCGAGCTGCCGCGCGCCGGCAAGCTGGCGCTGGCGCGGCAGCTGGTGGCCGCCATCGCCGGGCGACTGCCGCCGGGCCGACACGCATGACAACACTGATGACGATCCTGATGAAGACGATCGACCTGCGCATCCTCGACCCGCGCATCGCGTCCACGCTGCCGGCCTACGCCACGGCGGGCAGCGCCGGCCTGGACCTGCGGGCCTGCCTAGCCGCGCCGTTGGTGCTGCAGCCCGGGCAGGCCGAACTGGTGCCCACCGGGCTGGCGCTGCACATCGGCGACCCCGCCCTGGCGGCGATGCTGCTGCCGCGCTCGGGCCTGGGCCACAAGCAGGGCCTGGTGCTGGGCAACCTCGTGGGCCTGATCGACAGCGACTACCAGGGCCCGCTGATGGTGAGCGCCTGGAACCGCGGCAGCGCCGCGGTCACGATCAACCCGCTGGACCGCATCGCGCAGATGGTGATCGTGCCGGTGGTGCAGGCCCGCTTCCGCGTCGTGGAGCAGTTCGACGCCAGCGGCCGCGGTGCGGGCGGCTTCGGCAGCACCGGGCAGGCCTGAGCGTCCCAGCGGCGCCGCGGGCTCGGCGATCAGTGAAGCGGCGGGTTGTCCGGCCGCCCGTCAAGCACCGACACGAAGCCCTGGCCGACGCTGCCCGTCTCGATCTCGTCGTCGCTGGCTTCGCGCACGCCGCGCACCTGGAGCTTCAGCCGCAGCGCCATGCCCGCCAGCGGGTGGTTGCCGTCGAGCACCACGTGCGACGGGTAGATCTCGGTGACGACGTACAGCGCGTCGGCCGGCATGTCTTCGGTCACCGCGCCTTCGGGCAGGCCCTCGAAGGCCATGCCGGGCTCGAGCTGCTCGGGGAACAGGCGGCGCGCCTCGAAGCACACGAGATCGGGGTCGTAGTCGCCGAAGGCGTGCTCGGGCTCCAAGTGCAGGTGCAGCTCGGCCCCCTCGGCGTGGCCGGCCAGCGCTTCCTCCACCTTGGGCAGCAGGTCGTCGCCTCCGTAGAAGAAATCCACCGGCTGCGCCAGCTCGTCGATCGGGTTGTTCTGCGCGTCGGCGAGCTGCCAGGTCAGGCTCACGACGCAGGGGCTGTTAATGATCATGCGGAATCATGGCACAGTGACGCCGCGCACAATCTCGCCGATGAGCCCTGTTCCGTTCGCCGCGCTGGCGCGTCCCCTGGCCCTGCTGGGCGGCCTGAGCCCGGCCAGCTTCATGCGCCGGCACTGGCACCGCAGGCCGCTGCTTGTGCGCCAGGCCTGGCCGGGCGTGGTGCCGCCCCTGGCTCGGCCGACGCTCTTTGCACTGGCGCAGCAGGAAGGCGTGGAGTCGCGCCTGGTGCAGCGCGTGGGTGCCGGCACCGCCGCCGCCGACTGGCGTGTGCGTCGCGGGCCGTTCTCGCGGCGCGCGCTGCCGCCGGTCTCGCGGCCGGCCTGGACGCTGCTGGTGCAGGGCCTGGACCTGCACGTGCCGGCCGCCCGCGCCCTGCTCGAGGCCTTCCGCTTCGTGCCCGATGCGCGGCTCGACGATCTCATGGTCTCGTGGGCTAGCGACGGCGGCGGCGTCGGCCCGCACCTCGACGCCTACGACGTGTTCCTGCTGCAGGTGCAGGGCCGTCGCCGCTGGCGCATCGGCCCGCTGCGGCCGGGGCACGACGCCGGCTTCGTGCCCGGCGCGCCGCTGAAGCTGCTGCGCCAGTTCGAGCCGGACCAGGAGTGGGTGCTCGAGCCGGGCGACCTGCTGTACCTGCCGCCGCGCTGGGGCCACGACGGCGTGGCGGTCGGCGGCGACTGCATGACCTGCTCGGTGGGGTTCCGGGCGCCTTCGCAGGGCGAACTGGCCAGCGACCTGATGGCCCGGCTGGCCGACGAGCTGGCCGAGTCCCTGTCGGCGGAGCGGGGCGCCAGCGCCGAGCCCGGCGGCCGGCGCTACCGCGACGCCGGCCAGGCACCCACGTCGACGCCGGCCGCCGTGCCGGCCGCCCTGCTCGACTTCGCCCGGCAAGCCGTGCAGCGCGCGCTCGACGAGGACCCGCGCTGGCTGGCGCGCAGCCTGGGCGAATCGCTCAGTGAACCCAAGCCCGGCGTGTGGTTCGACGGCGCCGCGCTGCCCGACCACGGCGGCGCGGTGGTGCTGGACTGCCGCACGCGCATGCTCTACGACACCGAGCACGTCTTCATCAACGGCCAGGCCTTCGAGGCCGCCGGCCACGACGCGCAGCTGATGCGCAGCCTGGCCGACGAACGTCGGCTCGCTGCCGTTGCTCGCCGCCGCCTGGGAGCTGGCGCGCGCGCGTGGCTGGCGCAGTGGCTGGCCGACGGCTGGCTGCACCCTGACACCACCGCACCGGGAGCCCCCGCATGACCACGCCCGACACCCCGCCGCCGCTGCCGGTCATCGCCGGGCCGGAAGACTTTGGCCCCGCCGTGGGATGGGCCATCCGCACGGCCATTTCCGAGGGCGCGCGCACCATCACCGCGGTCGACATTGCCTTCGGCGAGAACTGGCCCTGGGACGACGCCGCGCTGCGCTCCGCCCTGGCCGGCTGGCTGCGGCTGCCGCAGCGCCGGCTCGTGCTGCTCGCCGCCAACTACGACGAGGTGCCGCGCCTGCACCCGCAGTTCGTGCAGTGGCGGCGCGACTGGGCGCACGCCATCGGGGCCTTCGTCGCGCCCGAGGAGCTCGCCCACTCGCTGCCCACGGCGGTGCTCGACGACCGCCGCGTCAGCGTGGTGCGGCTCGATGCGGTTCACGGCCGAGGGCGCGCGTCGCTCGAGCCGCGGACGCGCCTGGTGTGGCACGAGAAGGTTGATGCTTTGTTGCAACGGTCCAGCCCCGGCTTCCCGGTTACGACGCTGGGTCTCTGAGTACACGCTAGGGTTATCACCGACTTCCGGCTATCATCCGGGGTTGGTTGTCCGGCACAAGTGGTCACTTGCGGTCACTTGCGCCAAGGCACCCGACCGGTGCGTGACCGTCGCGGGCGTGCCGAGGGACGGCGTTGATCCTGGCGATTGGCGTGGTTCCCGGCTTCATCCGCACGGGCCCGGGCCTGTCGCCAACCGAACCCCAAACCCACCTTTAGGACGTTTTCGCATCATGAACAAGTCGCTCGTTCTGGCCACCCTGGTCGCGGCCTTCGCCCTGGCCGCTTGCGGCAAGAAGGAAGCTGCTCCTGCCCCGGCTCCTGCCGCCGCGCCCGCCCCGGCTCCGGCGCCAGCCGCCGCCCCGGCTTCGGCTGCTGCTGCTGCTGCTGCTGCTGCTTCGGCCGCCGCCCCGGCCGCCCCGGCTGCCTCCAAGTGAGCGCAGGGCCTGCGGGCCCGCTACGCGAAAGCTCCAACGAAAAGCCGCCCCTCGGGGCGGCTTTTTTTCGGCCCTGGCGGGGCGATCAGCGCAGCTCGGCCAACAACTGCGACGCAACGCGCTTGCCCGTTTCGCCCTTGTCGAGATTGCCGGCCGTGTCGAGGATGGTGACGGCCGTCTGCGGCCCGTTGGCGCGAACCGCGACGCGGAAACGTCGCACCTCCAAAGGATTGTCGGTCTTGCCGAACACGCGCGACCAGAAGCCGGGTTCTTCCTTGCCGACGCTCTTGGGGTCGATGTACCGCACATAGTATGTGCCCAACGCGCGGTCGCGATCCTCGACCGTGAAGCCGCCGCGGTCCAGCGCCAGCCCCACGCGGCGCCAGGCGCGGTCGAAGGCCTCGTCGATCTCCAGTGCCGTGCCGTCGACCACCAGCCGTGCGCGCGAGGACACCTCGGGTGCCGCGGCCACCACGGCGCGCGCGGCCGGCTCGTCGCGCGCGCCGCCCAGGGCCACCATCAGCCGCGACAGCATCTCTGCCTCGAGCTGCGGGTCGGAGGGGCGCAGCTTCCAGCGCGTGCTGTCGTCATCGCGCGCGCCGGTGGGCGAGATCACCGCCTCCTCGATGCTGCGGTGGCTGATGAAGACCTCGGTGCCGACCTTGCCGCCGCCGAGGTCGACGCGTTCCAGGCGCGTCCGGAACTGGTCACGCTCGCCGGTGTCGAACAGGTTGCCGGCGATGCGTCCCAGCACGTTGCGCACGACATCCTTCGGCAGCCTGCCGCGGTTCTCGGACCAGTTGGTCTCGATGACGCCGGCCTTGGCGTCCTCCATCGCGATCTGGAAGCCGCGGGCCTCCCAGAAGGGGCGCAGCAGCGGCCACAGCTGCTCGGGCGGCCGCGAGGCCACCAGCCAGCGCTGCTGGCCGCTTCGCTCGATGCGCAGATCGCCAGCGGTCGTCAGGGCCACCGCGGGCTCCCCCGGGACCTGCGCAGCCGCCCTCGGCGCCGCGGGCGCGTTGGCGGCGGCGGCGCTGACGACGCCGCCCTGGCTCTGGTAGCGCGACTCGCGGGCGAGCTGCGTGAGGTCGGGCGGCACGTCCAGCGGCTGCTGGCGCACCACCGTGCTGCGGTAGTCGGTGCTGTCTCCGCCGAGGCTGCCGCAACCGGCCAGCAGCGCAAGGGTGGCTGCCAGCAGCGGCAGGGCGGGGCGGGGCGATTCGCGCAAGGGGTGGTTCATCGGTTCGGGTTCGGGATCGGGCGTCAGAGCCCGCAGTCGGCAAGGGCCTGGCGCACCACGGCCTGTCCAGCCTCGGTGAGCGGCACCAGCGGCAACCGCACCTGCGGGCTGCAGCGGCCCAGCTGCGACAGGGCCCACTTCACCGGTGCGGGGCTCGCTTCGCAGAACAGATGCTTGTGCAGGGGAAGAAGTTCCAGGTGCAGGGCCACGGCGCGCCGCAGGTCGCCCTCGAGCGCCGCCATGCACATCTCGTGCATGCGCCGCGGCGCCACGTTGGCGGTGACGCTGACGTTGCCCCGCCCGCCCAGCAGCATCAGCGCCACGGCGGTGGGGTCGTCGCCCGAGTACACGGCGAAGGACTCCGGCGCGTTCCGGATCAGCCAGCCGGCGCGGCCGATGTCGCCGGTGGCCTCCTTGATGCCGACCACGCCGGGCACCTGCGCCAGCCGCAGCGCCGTCTCGGGCTGCATGTCGGTCACGGTGCGGCCGGGCACGTTGTACAGCACCAGCGGCAGGTCCACCGCCTCGGCGATAGCCTTGAAATGGCGGTAGATGCCTTCCTGCGAAGGCTTGTTGTAGTAGGGCACAACCGACAGGTGGCAGTCGGCGCCCACGCTGAGGGCATAACGCGCGAGCTCTATGGCTTCGGCCGTGCTGTTGGCGCCGGTGCCGGCCATGATGGGTACGCGGCCCGCAGCGTGCTGCACGGCCACGCGGATGAGCTCGCAGTTCTCCTCCATGCTCACCGTGGGCGACTCGCCGGTGGTGCCGACGACGCCAATGCAGTCGGTGCCTTCGGCGACGTGCCAGTCGATCAGCGCCTTGAAGGCGTCGAAGTCGATGCGACCGTCGTCGTTCATCGGCGTGACGAGCGCCACGATGCTGCCGGCGATGGGATTCATGGGCGGACGGCCCGACCACGCACCGCGCGGCCGTCAGGGCTGGATGGAATAGCCGCGGATTTTAGCGGTCGCCCCCGCTTCCACTCTGCGGCGCACGGCCGCTGCACGAAACTTGGCGCCTCGGCCCATGGCTTGCCCATCGCCGTGGCAGCGTGTCAAGGTGATCCGGCTCTGCCGGTCGCCTTGATCCCCCACGGGGGGCGGGCTGGGCGCAGCCCGGCCCTGGGGGCGCTCAAGGTGATCCGGCTCTGCCGGTCGCCTTGATCCCCCACGGGGGGCCGGCTGGGCGCAGCCCGGCCCTGGGGGCGCTCAGAAGCAGGCCCAGACGCGGTTGGCCAGATCGGCCATCAGGTGCGGGTCGAGGTAGGCCGCGAACACCAGCAGCAGGGTCGCCAGCGCCGCGGCCCAGCGGGCGATGCGCAGACCCCGGCGGTGTAGCTTGGTCATTGGCGTCGCGTCCACATGCTCAGGCCGGTTGCGCCTGCTGCCGCAGCAGGGCCGTCTCGCGCACCGGCAGGTTCACCAGCGCGGCGAACACGCCCAGCGCGATGGCGATCCACCACACCACGTCGTAGCTGCCGGTGCGGTCGTACAGCAGGCCGCCCAGCCACACACCCATGAAGCTGCCGACCTGGTGGCTCAGGAATACGAAGCCGCCGAGCATGCTCATGTACTGCACGCCGAAGATCTGCGCCACGATGGCGTTGGTGGGCGGCACGGTACTCAGCCACAGCAGGCCCATCGCGGCCGCGAACACGTAGACGCTGCCCGGCGTGAGCGGCAGGCTGATGAACAGCAGGATGGCCACCGCGCGCAGCGCGTAGATGGCGGCCAGGATGTGGCGCTTGGCGAAGCGCTGCCCCAGGGCGCCGGCGGCATAGGTGCCGGCCACGTTGAACAGGCCAATGAGCGCCAGCGCCACGGTGGCCACCTGCGGCGTCATGCCCTGGTCCTTCAGGTAGCTGGGCAGGTGCACGCCGATGAACACCACCTGGAAGCCGCAGACGAAGTACCCGGCCATCAGCAGCCGGAAGCTCGGGTAGGCGAAGGCTTCCTTCAGGGCCGCGCGCACCGTCTGTTGCGCGCCGGTGGCGGTGGCGGCGCGCCGCGGCTCCCTCAGGCCGAAGGCCAGCGGGATGATGAGCAGCGCCGCCAGGCTCAGGACGAACAGCGCGTTTTGCCAGCCGGCGCCGGCGATGAGCCAGTTCTCCACCGGCACCATCAGGAACTGCCCGAAGGAGCCGGCCGCCGCCGCCACGCCCATGGCCCACGAGCGCCGCTCGGGCGCCACGTTGCGCGCGATGACGCCATAGATCACGGCGTAGGTGGTGCCGGCCTGCGCCATGCCCAGCAGCAGCCCGGTGCCGCCCAGGAAGCCAATGCCGCTGGTGGCCGAGGCCATCACGGCCAGGCCCGCGGCGTAGAGCACCGCGCCACCGACGAGCACGCGGAAGGCGCCGAAGCGGTCGGCCCACATGCCGGCCAGCGGGCCGGCCAGGCCCCAGGCCAGGTTCTGCACCGCCAGCGCGAAGGCGAACGTCTCTCGGCTCCAGCCGCGGTCCATGGTGATGGGCTGCAGCCACAGGCCGAAGCCGTGGCGGATGCCCATGCTCAACGTGACGACCAAGGCGCCGCACAGCAGCACCTGGAACATCGTCAGCCGAGGCGCAGTCGAATCAGAGTTCATTCGAACATTGTCGAAGAATTCGCATGACTCGGCCCGCCCCGCGTCCTCTACAGTGCTGCGATTCCCGAAGGCGGTCTTGCATGAAGGTGCTTGTTCTCGGCGGCGGTGTCATCGGCGTGAGCTGCGCCTACTTCCTGGCGCGCGCCGGCCATGAGGTCGAACTCGTCGACCGGCAAAGCGGCCCGGCCCTGGAGACCAGCTTCGCCAACGCCGGCGAGGTGAGCCCGGGCTACAGCGCGCCGTGGGCGGGGCCGGGCGTGCCTATCAAGGCCATCAAGTGGATGCTGATGCAGCACAGCCCGCTGGTGATCTGGCCGCTGCTGGACCCCGCCATGTGGCGCTGGGGCGCGGCGATGCTGGCCAACTGCACCGCGCGGGCCTACGCGCTGAACAAGAGCCGCATGGTGCCGATCGCCGAGTACAGCCGCGACGTGCTGAAGGCCTTGCGCGCCGAGACCGGCATCCGCTACGACGAGCGCGCCCAGGGCACGCTGCAGCTGTTCCGCACCCAGAAGCAGCTCGACGGCATCGGTGGCGACGTCGAGGTGCTGCGGCAGTACGGCGTGCCCTTCGAGGTGCTCGACCGCGAGGGTTTTTGCCGCGTCGAGCCGGCGCTGAAGCACACGCAGCACAAGTTCGTGGGTGCGCTCAGGCTGCCCAACGACGAGACCGGCGACTGCTTGCAGTTCACCAACCGCCTGGCCGGGATGTCCGCGGATCTGGGCGCGCGGTTCCGGTGGGACACGCGCATCGAGGCGCTGCAGGTGGGCGGCGGCGCCATCACCGGGGTGCACACCGACGCCGGGCTGCTGCGCGCCGACCGGGTGGTTCTGGCGCTGGGGTCTTACAGCCCGAAGCTGCTGGAGTCGGTGGGCCTGCGCATCCCGGTGTACCCGGTGAAGGGCTACTCGATCACGGTGCCGATCACCGACGCGGCGCACGCGCCGGAGAGCACCATCATGGACGAGACGCACAAGGTGGCCGTCACCCGGCTGGGTGACCGCATCCGCGTCGGCGGTACGGCCGAACTGGCCGGCTACAGCCTGGCCCTGCGCGAGCCGCGGCGGGGCACGCTTGAGCACGTCGTCACCGACCTCTTCCCCCAGGGCGGCGACGTGTCGAAGGCCAGCTTCTGGTGCGGCCTGCGCCCGATGACGCCCGACGGCACGCCCATCGTCGGGCCCACGCCCGTGCAGAACCTGCTGCTGGCCACCGGCCACGGCACGCTGGGCTGGACCATGGCCTGCGGCACGGGGCGCGTGATCGCCGATCTCGTGAGCGGCCGCCAGCCGGAGATCGACGTGAGCGGCCTGGGCATGGCCCGATACGGCTAGCGGGGACGGGCCCCGGCCCAGGGGCATCCGGGTCAATGCGGAGGCACGCGGGCGCGGCCGGCTCCACACTGCAGCGTTGTCCACGCCGGGGTGCCTTCCGGCGCCCGCCGGCCCAGGGTCGATGCCGCCTGAAGCCGCCCGCAGCTCAACTCCCGGGAGACACCATGACGCTCAAGCCCACGACCGGCCCCTACCTCCTCATGGCGGGCGGCGGCATCCTGCTGGCCGCAGGCCTCCTCGGCATGCAACTGCCGATGATCGTCTTTGCCGCCATCCTCGTCGGACTGGGCTTCTGGTCGTTGCGCGGCCTGCAGCTCGGCCGCTTCATGACGGGGCCGATCCTGCTGATGACCTCGGCAGCCGCGCTCGTCGTCGTCAGCCTCGTGAGCCAGCAGCCGCTGGTCTTCCTGGCGGCCTTGCTGCTGGCGGGCCTGGGCGTGTGGACGCTGCGAGGCTTCGCGCTGGGCGGGGCGCTGGTGGGCCCGCTGCTGCTGGCGGCGGCGGGTGTCGCGCTCGCCGTGGCCGGCCTTATCGCGGGGCAGGTGATCATGTTCGCGATGGCTTTCGCCGCCATCGGCCTGGCGTGCTTCGCCTGGCTGCGGGCGCAAGGCTGAGGCCGCCTTCTCGCCGCGCGCCGCCGGCCTCGGCCGGCCGCTGAGCGAACGCGCCCCCACGGCCCGCGGTGCGGGAGGCCGCAGGCTCGACTCCTAGAATCCCGGCGATGCCTTCCGTGAAGTCCAGCACCGCCTACGCCGAAGCCTCGATCCGCGTTCTCAAGGGCCTGGAGCCCGTGAAGCAGCGGCCAGGCATGTACACGCGCACCGACAACCCCCTGCACATCGTGCAGGAGGTCATCGACAACGCCGCCGACGAGGCCCTGGCCGGCTTCGGCACCCGCATCGGCGTGGTGCTGCACGCCGACGGCAGCGTTGGCGTGGAGGACGACGGCCGCGGCATCCCGGTCGGCCTGCACCCCGAGGAGGGCGTGCCGGTCATCGAGATCGTCTACACGCGGCTGCACGCCGGGGGCAAGTTCGACAAGGGCGCCGGCGGCGCCTACAGCTTCAGCGGCGGCCTGCACGGCGTGGGCGTGAGCGTCACCAACGCGCTGGCGAAGCGGCTGGAGGTGACGGTGTGGCGCGAGGGCCAGGTGGCGCAGCTGGCCTTCGCCGGCGGCGACGTGGCCGAGGCCCTGGCCCTGCGCAAGGCCGGCGCCGGCGACAAGAAGCACGGCACCCGCGTGCGCGTGTGGCCCGACGCGAAGTACTTCGAGAGCGCCGAGCTGCCCCGTCACGAGCTCGTGCACCTGCTGCGCAGCAAGGCCGTGCTGATGCCGGGTGTGACGGTCACGCTCACGGTCGAGAAGAGCGGCGAGACGACGACCTGGAAGTACGACAAGGGCCTGCGCGACTACCTCATGCAGCACCTGGCGGCCGACCCGCTGATCCCGCTGTTCGAGGGCGAGCAGTACGCCGGCGCCAGCGAGACCGAGAACTTCGCCGAGGGCGAGGGCGCGGCCTGGTGCGTGGCCTTCACCGACGAGGGCGCCACGCTGCGCGAGAGCTACGTCAACCTCATCCCCACGGTGGCCGGCGGCACCCACGAGAGCGGGCTCAAGGACGGCCTGTTCGGGGCCATCAAGGGCTTCATCGAGATGCATGCGCTGTGCCCCAAGGGGGTGAAGCTGATGCCCGAGGACGTGTTCAACCGCGCCAGCTTCGTGCTCTCGGCCAAGGTGCTGGACCCGCAGTTCCAGGGCCAGATCAAGGAGCGGCTGAACTCGCGCGACGCACTGCGCCTGGTCAGCGCCTATGTGAAGCCGGCGCTGGAGCTGTGGCTCAACCAGCACGTCGAGTGGGGCCGCAAGCTCGCCGATCTCGTGATCCGCCAGGCGCAGACGCGCCAGCGTGCGGCGCAGAAGGTCGAGAAGAAGCGGGGCTCCGGCGTGGCCGTGCTGCCCGGCAAGCTCACCGACTGCGAGAGCCGCGACCTGCTGCACAACGAGGTGTTCCTGGTCGAGGGCGACAGCGCCGGCGGCAGCGCCAAGATGGGCCGCGACAAGGAGACGCAGGCCGTGCTGCCGCTGCGCGGCAAGGTGCTGAACACCTGGGAGGTGGAGCGCGACCGGCTGTTCGCGAACACCGAGATCCACGACATCGCGGTGGCCATCGGCGTCGACCCGCACGGCCCGGCCGACGAACCCGACCTCTCGGGCCTGCGCTACGGCAAGGTCTGCATCCTGTCCGACGCCGATGTCGACGGCTCGCACATCCAGGTTCTGCTGCTGACCCTGTTCTTCCGCCACTTTCCCCGGCTCGTGGAGCGTGGCCACGTCTACGTTGCGCGGCCACCGCTGTACCGCATCGACGCGCCGGCCCGCGGCCGGCGGCCGGCGGCCAAGCTCTACGCGCTCGACGAGGGCGAGCTCGAGGCCACGCTCGACAAGCTGCGCAAGGAAGGCGCGCGCGAGGGCTCGTGGAGCATCAGCCGCTTCAAGGGCCTGGGCGAGATGAACGCCGAGCAGTTGTGGGAGACCACGCTCAACCCCGAGACGCGGCGGCTGCTGCCGGTGAGCTGGCTCGGCGGCGGCTTCGAGGCCACTACCGTCATCCTCGGCAAGCTCATGGGCAAGGGCGAGGCCGCGGCGCGCCGCGAGCTGATGGAGCTGCACGGCGATGCGGTCGACGTCGATGTCTGAGGCCCCGCTGCCGCCGACCGCTGGCGGCATGTCCATTTTGCAATGCGGCCGCTATCGGAACCGCATCGACCATGACCTCTTCACAGGCTCTCAGCCGCCCCCCAGCCAGCGCGCGTAAGCGTAGTACACCGGGATGCCCACCATCAGGTTGAACGGCAGCGTCACCCCCAGCGAGGCGGTGAGGTAGATGCCGGGATTGGCCTCGGGCAGGCTGGCGCGGCAGGCGGCCGGCGCGTCGATGAAGCTGGCGCTGGCGCAGATGGCGCCGAACACGAAGGCCCCGCCCACGCCCACGCCCACGGCGTGCGCCAGCGTCACGCCCACCAGCCCGTGCAGCAGCGGCATTGACACGCCGAAGCCGGCCATGAAGACGCCCACCTGGCGAAAGGCGCTGATCTGCCGCGCCGCGGTGATGCCCATCTCGAGCAGGAACAGCATCAGCATGCCGCGGAACAGGCCTTCGTAGAAGGGACTGATCTGCGTCCACTGCTTCTCGGTGGCCAACGCTCCGATGGCCATGCCGCCCAGCAGCAGCAGGATGCCGCGGCCGCGGACGACGCTGAGCATCAGCTCGGCCACGCGCACGCCGCCGCTTTGTCTGCCCATGGCCAGCCGCGCCAGCGCCAGCGAGTACACGACGCCGAACTCCATCAGCGCCACCATGGCGGCCATCGTGCCTTCGGCCGGCGTGCCCATGGCCGCGGCGAAGGCCATCGACGCAAAGAACGTGGCCGTCGACACCGAGCCGTAGTGCGCCGCGATGGCCGCGGCGTTGCTGATGTCGAAGCCGCCCATGCGCCGCGCCACGTGGTACGCCAGCGTCGGGATGCCGAAGGTCATCAGCAGCGTGATGCCCAGCAGCGGCAGCACGTCGGCCAACTCGGCCTTGGCCAGTTCGCGCCCGCCGGTCAGGCCCAGCGAGAACAGCAGGTAGATCGACAGCAGCTTGATCACCGCCTCGGGCAGTTCGAGCTCGCTGCGCACGAAGCCGGCCAGGGCGCCCAGCAGGAAGGCCAGCACGATGGGCTGCAGCAGGTTGGTCAGGAGCAGGTCGGCGGGGTTCATGCTGCGGATTCTTCGAAGCCGTCGACCGTACGTCCAGTTCAATCAATGGCACCATTCGTTCATCAAAAGCGAACATAAGGCTGCGCCATGGCCGAGCTCAATTTCCACCACCTGCGCTACTTTCGCGCCATCGCGCACGAGCAGGGCCTGGCGCGCGCGGCCGAGCGGCTGCATGTGTCACCCTCGGCGCTGTCGGTGCAGCTGCGGCAGCTCGAGGAGCGGCTGGGCCACGCCCTGTTCGAGCGGCGCGGCCGGCGGCTCGTGCTCACCGAGGCCGGACGCGTGGCGCTGGAGCACGCCGACACCATCCACGCCGCGGGCGAGGAGCTGCTGGCCACGCTGAAGGGCCGGCCCAGCGGGCGCGTGAGCGTGCTGCGCGTGGGATCGGTGGCGACGCTGTCGCGCAACTTCCAGCTGCTGCTGCTGCGCCCGCTGCTGGCGCGCGACGACGTGCAGATCCGGCTGGAGAGCGGACGCTTGCGCGAGCTGCTGCTGCACCTGGGTGCGCACCAGCTCGACGTGGTGCTGGCCAACGAGGCCGTGCCGCGCGATGCCGCCCAGGGCTGGCGCAGCACCTTGGTGGCGCAGCAGCCCTTGGCCATCGTCTCGGCGCCGCCGCGCACCCGCCGCAGCGCCGCGCTGGCATTTCCGCAGGGCTTGCACGGGCAGCCGCTGCTGCTGCCGGGTGGCGACCACGCGGTGCGCGGCGCGTTCGATGCGTTGCTGGCCGACGCCGGCGTCCGCCCGCGCGTGCTGGCCGAGGTGGACGACATGGCCATGCTGCGCCTGCTGGCGCGCGAGACGGGCGCGCTGGCGCTGGTGCCTCCCGTGGTGGTGCAGGACGAACTCGCCGCGTGCACGCTGGTGCAGCGCTGCTCCATCCCGCAGATCCACGAGCGCTTCTACGCCATCACCGCGGCGCGGCGCTTCCCGCACCCGCTGCTGAAGCTGCTGATGCTGCTGCAGCCGGGTTTGGGACAATCGCCGGTTTTGCCTTGAACGCCGCGCTCCTCGCGCACGCGGCGGCGCCGCACCGCCCATGTCCGACCTCTCCTATTCCCTGCTACCCGAGCCGCAACCCGTCCCCGAGCCCGCCGACCACCTGCCGCTGGCCGACTACGCGCAGCGCGCCTACCTAGGGTACGCGCTGTCGGTGGTCAAGGGCCGCGCGCTGCCCGACGTGTGCGACGGCAACAAGCCGGTGCAGCGGCGCATCCTGTACTCGATGCTGCGCATGGGCCTGGCGCCCGGCGTCTCGGGCCCGGCCAAGCCCGTGAAGAGCGCGCGCGTGGTGGGCGACGTGCTGGGCAAGTACCACCCGCACGGCGACACCGCCGCCTACGACGCCATGGTGCGCATGGCGCAGGGCTTCAGCCAGCGCTACCCGCTGGTCGATGGCCAGGGCAACTTCGGCAGCCGCGACGGCGACGGCGCCGCCGCCATGCGCTACACCGAGGCGCGGCTGGCGCCCATCGCGCGGCTGCTGCTCGACGAGATCGACGAGGGCACGGTCGACTTCCAGCCCAACTACGACGGCAGCGAGCAGGAGCCGCGGCAACTGCCGGCGCGGCTGCCCTTCGTGCTGCTCAACGGCGCCTCGGGCATCGCCGTGGGCCTGGCCACCGAGGTGCCCAGCCACAACCTGCGCGAGGTGGCCGCGGCCACCGTGGCGCTGCTGAAGAACGAGCAGCTCTCCGACGACGAGCTGTTCGCGCTGCTGCCGGCGCCCGACTACCCCGGCGGGGGCCAGATCATCAGCCCCGAGGCCGACATCCGCGAGGCCTACCGCAGCGGCCGCGGCAGCCTGAAGGTGCGCGCCCGCTGGCTCATCGAGGACCTGGCGCGCAGCCAGTGGCAGCTGGTGGTGACCGAGCTGCCGCCCGGCACGAGCGCGCAGCGCGTGCTCGAGGAGATCGAGGAGCTCACCAACCCCAAGGTCAAGGCCGGCAAGAAGGCGCTTCTGCAGGAGCAGGTGCAGCTCAAGCAGGCCGTGCTCGCGGTGCTCGACACCGTGCGCGACGAGAGCAGCAAGGACGCCCCCGTGCGCCTGGTCTTCGAGCCCAGGAGCCGCACCGTGGAGCAGCCGGAGCTGATCACCACGCTGCTGGCCCACACCAGCCTGGAGACCAGCGCGCCGCTGAACCTGACGGTGGTGGGCCGCGACGGCCGGCCGGTGCAGAAGAGCCTGCGGCAGATGCTCGCCGAGTGGATCGCCTTCCGCCTGGCCACGGTGGAGCGGCGCACGCGCCACCGCCTGCAGAAGGTGCTGGACCGCATCCACGTGCTGGAGGGCCGGCAGCTGGTGCTGCTGAACATCGACGAGGTGATCCGCATCATCCGCAACGCTGACGAGCCCAAGCCGGCCCTGATCGCCCGCTTCAGGCTCAGCGAGCGGCAGGCGGAGGACATCCTCGAGATCCGGCTGCGCCAGCTGGCGCGGCTGGAAGCCATCCGCATCGAGCAGGAGCTCCAGGAGCTGCGGCAGCAGCAGGGCCGACTCGAGGAGATCCTGGCCAGCCCGGCGGTGCTGCGGCGCGCCGTGGTGCGCGAGATCGAATCCGACGCGCGGCAGCACGGCGACGGACGCCGCACCCTGGTGCAGGCCGAAAAGAAGGCCGTGGCCGAGATTCGCGTCGTCGACGAGCCGGTGACGGTGGTGGCCAGCCTCAAGGGCTGGGTGCGCGCGCTCAAGGGCCACGAGGTCGACCCCGCGGCGCTGGCCTTCAAGCCGGGCGACGCCTTGTACGGCTGCTTCCCCTGCCGCAGCGTCGACACGGTGCTGGTCTTCGGCAGCAACGGGCGCGTGTACAGCGTGCCGGCGAGCGCGCTGCCGGGCGGCCGGGGCGACGGCGTGCCGATCACCACGCTCATCGACCTGGAGGCCGGCACGCAGGTGGCGCACACCTTCGCGGGGCCGGCAGAGACCACGCTGCTGCTGGCCGGCACCGGCGGCTTCGGGCTGCTGGCCAGGGCTGGCGACATGGCCGGCCGCAACCGTGGCGGCAAGGCCTTCCTGACGCTGGAGCCGGGCCAGAAGCTGCTGCCCCCGGCCGTGGTGGCGCCCGCGCACCAGCGGGTGGCTGCGCTGGCGCTCGATGGCCGGCTGCTGGTGTTCCCGCTGGACGAGCTCAAGCTGCAGTCCAACGGCGGCAAGGGCCTGACGCTGATGGACGTGGACGCGAAGTCGCCGCTGGTCAGCGTGGCCCCCTGCGCCGACGCGCTGCGCGTCCAGGGCCTGGGTCGCGGCGACAAGCCGAAGGACGAACTGCTGCGCGGCGCCGCGCTGGCTGGTCACGCGGGCCGGCGGGCGCGCAAGGGCCAACGGCTGGAGGGCTTCAAGAAGCCCATGCGCGTGCTGGCGGTCTGAGGGCCGGCCTTCCCGCGTCTGTCACACCCTCAGGTCGGGCGGCGCAGCAGCTGCAGCGCCACCAGCGCCAGCAGCGCGAACAGGGCCAGGCTGTAGAACTCGTACGACACCCCCAGCAGCTTCACCGCGGCATCGGCGCAGCTGGCGTAGGCGGCGAAGACCTCGGGCCACAGGCCGTCAAGACCCAGGCCCCCAACGATGCGGTCGGCCAGCGTGAGCTTGCAGCTGGCGCTGGCGGCCGACACGAAGTGTTGCCACAGCGCCGCGGCCATGCCGGCGCCGGCCAGCAGCAGGCCCGTGGTGCCGAGCACCCGCCTTGCCCTGGCGCCCCTGAGCAACAGCGCCGGCAACGACACCCCGGCGACGGCCAGGAACACCACGCGCTGCAGCACGCACCAGGCGCAGGGCTGCATGTCGAACACGTGCTGCGACACCAGCGCCGCGCCCACGGCCGCCAGCGGCAACAGCACCATCACCGCCCACAGCAGCGGCCGTGGCAGGCCCCGGCGCGAAGCCAGGCCCAGCGACATCGCCGTCATGCCACCTCGGCGATCAGCTCGATCTCGACGCAGGCGCCCATGGGCAGCTGGGCCACGCCGAAGGCGCTGCGGGCGTGCGCGCCGACCTCGGGGCCGAAGACGTCGCGCAGCAGCTCGCTGCAGCCGTTGGTGACGAGGTGGTGCTCGGTGAACGTGGGCGTGCTGTTGACCAGGCTCAGCACCTTGACGATGCGCCGCACGCGCCCGAGGTCCCCGCCCACGGCGGCGTTGAGCGTGCCCAGCAGGTCCACCGCCACGGCGCGGGCGGCGCCCTGGCCCTCGGCGGTGGTCATCGTCAGCCCGAGCTGCCCGACCCAGGGCTTGCCGTCCCGCCTGGCGATGTGGCCCGACACGAACACGAGCGAGCCGGTCTGCACGAAGGGTACGTAGGCGGCGGCGGGCACGGCCACCGGGGGCAGCGCGATGCCGAGCGCTTGCAGGCGCTGTTGGGGAGTCATGGCAATCCTTCCTGGGGTGGTGCGAAGCGGGGCGCCTGTCGGCCTGCTTCGGAGGGCCCCCGCAAGGCCCCTGGCAGAGGGACGGCGGGGTTGCGATCAAATCCTACACTGGCCCTGCATGGCCGAACCCCCCGCCAACGCCATGCCCATGGCCGCCAGCCGCATGGCCCTGGGGGCCACCGTCGCCCTGGCCTGGGTGCTGGGTTCGGCGGCGCAGCTGCAGCTGCCGGCCCTGTGGCCGCCGCAGGCGGTGGCCGCCCTGGCCCTGGCGGGGGCGTTGCTGGCGCTGGCGGCCCTGGTGCTGGGGCGGGCCCGCGCGGGGCCGCCCCCCAAGCCGCGTGCGGCGCGGGCCGCGGCCGTACTGGGCGCCATCGCGGCCGCGGCGCTGCTGGGCTTTGCGAGCACCCACCACCGCGCCGCGCTGCGCGTGGCCGACGGGCTGCCCGCGGCGCTGGAAGGGCAGGACCTGCTGCTGCGCGGCACCGTGGCCAGCCTGCCGCGCGAGGGCCTGCAGGGCGTGCGCTTCGAGTTCGAGGTCGAGACCGCCTGGCACCGCGGCCAGCCGGTGCGGGTGCCGGCCCGCGTGTCGCTGGGCTGGTGGCGCGGCCTGGAGGCCGACGCCATGCTGGCCGCGCCGCCGCGGCCGGTGCGCGCCGGCCAGCGCTGGCAGTTCACGGCCCGCCTGGCGCAGCCGCACGGCGCGATGAACCCGCACGGCTTCGACCTGGAGCTGTGGCTGTTCGAGCAGGGCCTGCGTGCCAGCGGCAGCGTGCGCGACACCCGCGGCACCGCGCCGCCCGTGCTGCTGCAGGCGTCGGCCGCGCACCCGGTGGAACGCCTGCGCCAGGCCGTGCGCGACGCCATCCAGGCCCGCGTGCCCGATGCCGGTGCCGCCGGCGTGCTGGCGGCGCTGGCGGTGGGTGACCAGGCCGCCATCGAGCGGGGCGACTGGGCGCTGTTCCGCGACACCGGCGTGGCCCACCTGATGAGCATCTCGGGTCTGCACGTGACCATGTTCGCGTGGCTGGCCGGCGCCCTCGTCGGCGCGCTGTGGCGCCGCCACCCGGTCGCGCCGCGCCGCGTGCCTGCGCCCGTGGCGGGCCGCTGGGCCGGGCTGCTGCTGGCGGCGGCCTACGCGCTGCTGGCCGGCTGGGGCGTGCCGGCGCAGCGCACGGTGGCCATGATCGCCGTGGTGGTGCTGCTGCGCCACTTCGCCCGTCGCTGGCCGCTGCCGGCGGTGCTGGGCACGGCCGGCTGGGTGGTGGTGCTCGGCGACCCCTGGGTGCTGCTGCAGCCCGGCTTCTGGCTCAGCTTCGTGGCCGTGGGCCTGCTGGCGGCCAGCGGCCCGGTGCTGGCGCGTGCCGATGCCGGGCCGGCCCCGCGCGGGGCCTGGCTGCGCGCGGCGCTGCAGCAGCAGGCGGTGGCCACGGTGGGGCTGGCGCCCTTGTCGCTGCTCTTCTTCCAGCAGATCTCGTTAGTCGGCTTCGTCGCCAACCTGGTGGCCATTCCGCTGGTGACGCTGCTGGTCACGCCGCTGGCGTTGGTGGGGGTGCTGCTGCCGCCGCTGTGGAGCCTGGGTGCCCTGGTCGTGGCCGGACTCGAGGCCGCGCTGGCCTGGATGGCCGCCACGCCGCTGGCCGTGTGGCACGCCGCGGCCGCGCCGCCCTGGGCCGTGGCGGCGGGCCTGCTGGGCGCCGTGGTGGCCGTGCTGCCCTGGCCCTGGCGCCTGCGCGCGCTGGCCCTGCCGCTGATGCTGCCGCTGCTGGCGCCCCCGGTGACGCGGCCTGCGCCGGGCCACTTCGAGCTGCTGGGCGCCGACGTGGGCCAGGGCACCGCTGTCGTGCTGCGCACCGCGACGCACACGCTGCTGTTCGACAGCGGCCCGGCCTGGGGCACGCCCGGCGTCGACGCCGGCGAGCGCGTGCTCGTGCCGCTGCTGCGCGCGCTGGGCGAGCGCCACCTCGACGAGCTCGTGCTCAGCCACCGCGACACCGACCACACCGGCGGCGCGGCCTCGCTGGCGCAGGCGCTGCCGGTGCGGGCGCTGCGCAGCTCGCTCGAGGACGGCCATGCGCTGCGCGGGCTGGCGCCCCACACGCCCTGCGAGGCCGGCCAGCGCTGGCGCTGGGACGGCGTCGACTTCGAGGTGCTGCACCCCACCGCTGCCGCGCTGGCCGCGGCCCAGCCGTCCACGCGCGCCAACACGCTGAGCTGCGTGCTGCGCGTGCAGGCCGACGGCGCCAGCGTCCTGCTGACCGGCGACATCGAGGCGCCGCAGGAAGCCGCGCTGGTGCGCGAGGCTGCCGCGCGGCTGCCCAGCACCGTGCTGTGGGTGCCGCATCACGGCAGCCGCACCTCGTCGACGCCGGGCTTCATCGCCGCGGTGGCGCCGCGCGTGGCGGTGGTGCAGGCCGCGCACCGCAGCCGCTTCGGCCATCCGTCGCCGGTGGTGCTGGCGCGCTACGCCGAGGCCGGCGTGCCGGTGGTCACCACCGCCGCCTGCGGGGCCTGGCACTGGTCGTCGGCCACCGCGCAGGCCGCCTGCACGCGCCCGGCGCAGCGCCGCTACTGGCACCACCCCGGGGCCGCGCCGCAGGCGCCGGCCGCGGCCCGCTGACGCGGCTGCGCCGTCAGTTTGCCGGGACGAAGCCCAGCCGCAGCAGCACGCGGTGGGCCTGCACGTCGCGCTCGAGGTGGATGCCGCAGCGCCGGCACAGCAGGCCCAGCAGCGTGAAGTGCAGCTCGTCGAGCTTCTCGGGCGACAGGCCGAAGGCCTCGTCGAAGCCCAGCGGCACCGTCAGCAGCAGCGTGGGCAGCGGCGGCACGCCGTACAGGCCGACCGTGGCCGCCACCGTGCTGCCCAGCGCGAACGCGTGGTCGATCGCGAGGTCCAGCGCCTGCTTCAGCACGCCGGCGCTGATGCGGACATCCATTCCCTGGTCCGGGCCCTCCAGCTGCTGGCCCCGGCTGGCCAGGTCGTGCGCGCGCTCGGCCCGCAGCTGCACCAGGGCCATGCCGAGGTCGACGGTCTCCGGCGCCTGGCGGCTGTGGCCGCCCGCCACGCGCTCCAGCGCCTGCAGGCGCACGCCCAGTTCCTCCAGCCGCGCCAGCGTCCGCGCCGCGGGGCCGTCGGCGGGGCAGGCTGCCAGCGCGGCGCTGGCATCGCCGGCGATGCGCTCGCCCAGGCGTCGCAGCAGGGCGTCGATTTCGTGCAGGTCGCTCATGGGCAGTTTCCTCGGGGCGGTCATTGGTTGGTGGCGGTCAGGACTTCGGGCAGGTCGGTGAGGCCGGCCAGCACCTTGTCGATGCCGTCCTGGCGTAGGGTGCGCCGGCCCTCGCCCAGGCCGCAGCGCTGCAGGTCCGAGGCCGGGGCGCGGCGGCGGATCAGGCCGCGCAGCGGCTCGTCCACGGTCAGCAGTTCGTGCAGGCCGAGCCGCCCGTGATAGCCGCTGCCGCCGCACTGCGGGCAGCCGATGCGGCGCCAGTGGCGCAGCGTGCCGTCGGGGGCGGCGTGGCGGCGCTGCCAGTCGCTCACCAGCGCTTCGCGGTCAACCTCGGAGGCGGCGCTGGCGCCGATGGCGCTGCCCACGTGCAGCCGCACCATCGTCTCCAGCTGCGGTGCGGGCATGGGCTCGGGCTGCCGGCAGGCCTTGCACAGGCGGCGCACCAGGCGCTGCGCCAGCACCGCCAGCAGCGAGTCGGAGAACATGAACGGGTCCAGGCCGATCTCGAGCAGCCGCGTGATGCTCTCGGGGGCGGAGTTGGTGTGCAGCGTCGACAGCACCAGGTGCCCCGTCAGCGAGGCCTCCACCGCGATGCGCGCCGTCTCCTCGTCACGCATCTCGCCGATCATGATCACGTCGGGGTCGGCGCGCAGGAAGGTGCGCATCGCGGCGGCAAAGGTCCAGCCGATGCGGGCGTTGACCTGCACCTGACGCAACCCCGGCTGCGTGATCTCCACCGGGTCCTCGGCGGTCCAAATCTTGCGCCGGTCGGTGTTCAGTTCGTGCATCACCGAGTGCAGCGTGGTGGTCTTGCCGCAGCCGGTAGGCCCGCAGATCAGGATCAGCCCGTAGGTCTTGGTGATCAGGTCGCGCAGGCCCGCCAGGTTGGGCTCGCTGAGGCCGATCTCGCCCAGCGGCATGGGTTCGGTGCTGTTCAGCAGCCGCAGCACCATGTCCTCGAGGCCGTGCGCCGTGGGCACGGCCACCACGCGCAGCTCCAGCCGCCGACCCCCGAAACGCGAGAAGTCGATCTTGCCGTCCTGCGGCTTGCGGTGCTCCGAGATGTCCATCTCGGCCATGATCTTGATGCGGCCCACCAGCGCGAAGCGCACCGCGGCGGGCAGTTCCAGCCACGGCACGAGGTCGCCGTCGATGCGCAGGCGGATGCGCACCGGCCGCGGCGACTCCGCGGTCTCGATGTGGATGTCGGAAGCCCGGTGTTCGATGGCGTCGGCGATCAGGCGGTTGACCAGGCGGACCAGCGTGTTGTCGGACTCCGACAGCGCGGCCAGGTCGTGGCCGGCCTCCAGCGCCGTGCCGGTGCCGAGTTCGGCGGCCAGGCTCTGCAGGTCCTGGCCGTTGCCGCCCGGCGCCTCGACGGGCGCAGCCTCGCGGCGTGCGCGGTAGGCCTCGGCCACGGCCGCCGGCAGCGTGCCGGGCGCGGCGGCCACGGCCTGCACGCGCAGGTTGGTCAGGAAACGCAGCCGCGCCAGCAGGTCGGCATCCAGCGGGTCGGGCACCGCCACCACGAGGGTGTCGTCGCGCAGCATCAGCGGCAGCACGCTCTCGCGCTCGGCCAGCGCCTGCGGCACGCGGGCCACGGCGTCGGCCTGCGGCGGCAGCAGGCGAGGGTCCACGACCTGCACGCCGATCCATTCCAGCGTGGCCTTCTGCAGCTGGGCCTGGGTCAACGCGCCTGCCTCTACCAGCATCTTCCCGAGGGCGGGCCGCGGCGTGGAACGGCTCTGCGCCAGGAGCGCCCGCTCCAGCAGAGCCGGTTCGACCAGCCCGCGCGCCACCAGCGCGGCGCCCAGGTTGGGCTCGCCGCTGCCGCGTGGGCCGTGCAGCGCCTGCCACAGGCGCTCGCGCGCGCCGACGGTGTCGGGCGGCGCCACGGGGTGCGGCGGCGCCGCGGGCGGCGCGGGAGGGGTCGGCGGGGTCGGCATCGGGCGCAACTATTGACGGAACTATCCGCCGAAGCATCGGCGGCATTGTGGCCACGCCGCGACACCGGGGCCCGGCACGCCCGCGGCGCGCGCAAGCCTGCACGGCGGTGGCTAAAGCAGCGCGCCGAGGTTGGGCTGGCATCATCCTGGAAGGCCCGGCCCGGAGATTGCAAGCACCCGCTGCCGCCCCCGGCCCTGCAGGAGTGCCCTTTCCGTGTCCATCCATGTCGCGCTGAACCACGTCACCCACTACCGCTACGACCGGCGGGTGAGCCTGTCGCCGCAGGTCGTGCGCCTGCGGCCGGCGCCGCACAGCCGCACGCGCATCCTGAGCTATTCGCTGCGCGTGGAGCCGGCCGAGCACTTCGTCAACTGGCAGCAGGACCCCTTCGCCAACCACCTGGCGCGGCTGGTGTTCCCCGAGAAGACGCGCGAGTTCAAGGTCACGGTCGACCTCGTGGCCGAGATGTCGGTGCTCAACCCGTTCGACTTCTTCCTCGAGCCGCACGCCGAGAGCTACCCCTTCGACTACGCCCCCGACAGCCGCCGGGAGCTGCTGCCCTACCTGGCTAAGGGCGAGCTGACGCCGCGCTTCAAGGCCTTCGTCGACAGCATCCCGCGCAACCCGGTGCGGACGATCGATTTCCTGGTGGCGCTGAACCAGCGCCTGCAGAAGGACATCCGCTACCTCATCCGCATGGAGCCAGGCGTGCAGACTCCCGAGCTCACGCTGGCCAACGGCAGCGGCTCCTGCCGCGACACCGGCTGGCTGCTGGTGCAGTCGCTGCGCCACCTGGGGCTGGCGGCGCGCTTCGTCAGCGGGTACCTCATCCAGCTCAAGCCCGACGTCAAGGCGCTGGACGGGCCCAGCGGCAGCGAGGTCGACTTCACCGACCTGCACGCCTGGTGCGAGGTCTTTCTGCCCGGCGCCGGCTGGATCGGGCTGGATCCCACCAGCGGCCTGCTCGCCGGCGAGGGCCACATCCCCGTTGCCTGCACGCCCGAGCCCAGCAGCGCCGCGCCCGTCAGCGGCGCCGTCGACGCGTGCGAGGTCGAGTTCAGCCACCACATGCAGGTCACGCGCATCCACGAGAGCCCGCGCGTCACGCTGCCCTACACCGACGCGCAGTGGGCGGCCATCGTCGCGCTGGGCCATCAGGTCGACCGGCAGCTGAAGGCCGGCGACGTGCGCCTCACCATGGGCGGCGAGCCCACCTTCGTGGCCGTCGACGACCGCGACGCGGCCGAGTGGAACACCGACGCCCTCGGCCCCACCAAGCGCGGCCTGGCCACCGGGCTGGTGCACCGGCTGCGCGAGCGCTACGGCCGCGGCGGCTTCCTGCACTTCGGCCAGGGCAAGTGGTACCCGGGCGAGCAGCTGCCGCGCTGGGCGCTCAGCATCTGCTGGCGTGCCGACGGCCAGCCCTGCTGGAGCGACCCGTCGCTGTTCGCCGACGAGCGCGAAACGCACCGCTACACGGCGGCCGATGCCGAGGGCTTCGTCCGCACGCTCACGCGCAAGCTCGGGCTGGACGATCGCCACGTGATGCCCGGCCACGAGGACACCTGGTACTACCTCTGGCGCGAGCGCCGGCTGCCGGTGAACGTCGACCCCTTCGACGCGCGGCTGGACGACGAGCTCGAGCGCGCGCGCCTGCGCCGCGTGTTCCGGCAGGGGCTGGACGCCACCGTGGGCTGGCTGCTGCCGCTCAAGCGCGAATGGCGCACGGGCACCGCCGGCCCTGCCTGGGTGACCGGGCCCTGGTTCGTGCGCGACGAGCGCCTCCACCTGATGCCGGGCGACTCGCCCATGGGCTACCGGCTGCCGCTGGACAGCCTGCCCTGGGCCGCCAAGGGCGACCAGCCCTGGACGCTGGCGCAGGACCCGTTCGCGCCGCAGCCGCCGCTGCCGGTGGCCGCGACGGTGAAGGCGCAGTTCGCCCCGGCCCATGACGCTGCCCCGGCCGCCCGTGCGGCCACGGCGGCTGCGGGGGCCGACGGCGGGCTCGACCACGAGGGCTTCCAGGCCGACGGCAAGGCGGCTTACGGCGGCGCGCCGGGCGTGGACCGCATGGCCTTCACGCCCGGCGCGGGCACGGGCATCGGAGCCGGGGCCACCGAGCACTCGCCCGAGCACGCCTTCCCGCGCGACGCGGCCACGGTGCCGCCGCGATTCGTGTCGGCCGGCGAGGTCACGCGCACGGCGCTGTGCGTGGAGGTGCGCGACCCGCAGCGCGGCAACGGCCCCAAGGCCGAGCGCGAGCACGGCGGCAAGAGCGGCGTGCTGTACGTCTTCATGCCGCCGCTGCGCTTCCTGGAGGACTACCTCGAGCTGCTGGCCGCCGTCGAGGCCACGGCCGCCGAGCGCGGCGTGAAGATCGTGCTCGAAGGCTACCCGCCGCCGCGCGACCCGCGGCTGAAGCTGCTGCAGGTGACCCCCGACCCCGGCGTCATCGAGGTCAACATCCACCCCGCGCACGACTGGGACGAGCTGGTCGACCACACCGAGTTCCTCTACGAGGCCGCGTACCACACCCGCCTGAGCGCCGAGAAGTTCATGTTCGACGGCCGCCACACCGGCACCGGCGGCGGCAACCACTTCGTGCTGGGCGGCGCCACGCCGGCCGACAGCCCCTTCCTGCGCCGGCCCGACCTGCTGGCCAGCCTGATCACCTACTGGCAGAACCACCCCAGCCTGAGCTACCTGTTCAGCGGCCTGTTCATCGGCCCCACCAGCCAGCACCCGCGCTTCGACGAGGCGCGCGGCGACCAGGTCTACGAGGTCGAGATCGCGCTGGCCGAGCTCGAACGCCAGGCCGGCCTGCAGGCTGCCGAAGGCGCCGTGCCGCCGTGGCTGGTCGACCGCACGCTGCGCAACCTGCTGGTCGACGCCACCGGCAACACCCACCGCACCGAGTTCAGCATCGACAAGCTGTACTCGCCCGACGGCCCCACGGGCCGGCTGGGCCTGCTGGAACTGCGCGCCTTCGAGATGCCGCCGCACGCGCGCATGAGCCTGGCGCAGCAGCTGCTGATGCGCGCGCTGGTGGCCTGGTTCTGGCGCGAGCCCTACCGCGGCCGCGGCGCCACGCGCCTGACGCGCTGGGGCACCGGCTTGCACGACCGCTTCATGCTGCCCACCTTCGTGCAGTTGGACTTCGAGGACGTGATTGCCGACCTCAACGAGGCGGGTTTCGCGTTCGACGCCGGCTGGTTCGCGCCGCACCTGGCGTTCCGCTTCCCGCTGGTGGGCGACGTGCAGGTGGCCGGCATCGCGCTGACGCTGCGCAACGCGCTGGAGCCCTGGCACGTGATGGGCGAGGAGGGCGCGCCCGGCGGCACGGTGCGCTACGTGGATTCGTCGCTCGAGCGGCTGGAGGTCAAGGCCACCGGGCTGAACGGCAACCGCCACGTCGTCACCGTCAACGGCCGCGCGCTGCCGCTGCAGCCCACGGGCCGCGTCGGCGAGGCCGTGTGCGGCGTGCGCTACCGCGCCTGGCAGCCGCCGTCGGCGCTGCACCCCACGATCGGCGTGCACGCGCCGCTGACCTTCGACATCGTCGACACCTGGACGGGCCGCAGCCTCGGCGGCTGCCGCTACCACGTGGCGCACCCCGGCGGGCGCAACTATGACGTGTTCCCCGTCAACGCCTACGAGGCCGAGAGCCGCCGCCTGGCGCGCTTCTTCCGCATGGGCCACACGCCGGGCCCGATGACCGTGGAGCGCGCCGATCCGAGCCTGGAGCTGCCGTTCACGCTGGATCTTCGGACCGCCTGACCGATGTCGGCCCTGCCCACGCCCGGCCAGGAGTCGCTGCCCTTCGGCGGCCCTGATGCCGCCGCCGGCGCCGCCGCGCATGCTTTCGCCTCGCGTGCGTTGCCGCCCGAGGCCGGCGTGTGGGACGAGCTGCGCGGCGAAGGCGGCACGCTGCGCCCGGCCTGGCAGCGGTTCGTGGCCCAGGTGCCGGCGCCGGCCGGCGGCGTGGCGATGGCCGCGGACCTCGACCGCCGCGTGGCCCAGGTGGAGCAGCAGATCCGCCTCGACGGCGTCACCCACAACGTGTTCGCCGAGAGCGGCAGCGGCGGCGTCTCGGCGCGGCCCTGGTCGCTGCAGCTGCTGCCGCTGATCATCGAGCCGGCCGACTGGGCCGCCATCGAGGCCGGCGTGGTGCAGCGCGCCGAGCTGCTCGAGCGCATGCTGGCCGACCTGTACGGCCCGCAGACTCTGCTGCACGAGGGCCTGCTGCCGCCGGCGCTGCTGCTGCGCCACCCGGGCTGGCTGCGGCCCATGATCGGCGTGCCGCCGGCCGGTGGGCAGCGCCTGTTCATCGCCGCCTTCGACCTGGCGCGCGGCCCCGACGGCCGCTGGTGGCTGGTGGCGCAGCGCACCCAGGGCCCCAGCGGCCTGGGCTACGTGCTGCACAACCGGCTCGTCATCGTGCGGCAGTTCCCCGAGGCCTTCGCGGCGCTTGGCGTGCAGCGCATCGCCAGCAGCTACCGGCTACTGCTCGACGCGCTGGAGCAGCGCGCGCAGCAGGTGGCCGGCCACGCCAACCCGCGCGTGGTGCTGCTCACGCCCGGGCCCTACAGCGAGACCTACTTCGAGCACGCCTACCTCGCGCGCTACCTGGGCCTGCCGCTGGTGGAAGGCGGCGACCTCACCGTGCGCGGCGAACGCCTGTACCTGAAGACGGTGGAGGGCCTGGAGCCCGTGCACGGCGTGATGCGGCGCCTGGACGACGACTGGTGCGACCCGCTGGAGCTGCGCCCCGACAGCGCCCTGGGCGTGCCCGGTCTGCTGCAGGCTGTGCGCGCCGGCACCGTGGTGATGGCCAACGCGCTGGGCAGCGCCTTCCTGGAGACGCCCGCCATCCAGGGCTTCCTGCCCGCCATCGCCGAGCGGCTGCTGGGCGAGTCGCTCGCGCTGCCCAGCCTGCCCACCTGGTGGTGCGGCGAGGCCGCCGCCTGGAGCGACGTGCGCGAGCACCTGGCCGACAAGGTGGTGCGCAGCACCTTCCCCCGCGGCGGTCGCACCTCGCAGGCCTTCAACCTCGGGTCGGCCTACCCGGCCGACGCCGAGCGCAGCCCCGTGCCCGTGCACGAGGACCCCGACGCCTGGACGGTGCAGGGCCGCCTGCGCTTCTCGCGTGCACCCATCTGGGGCGACGGAGCGGTCACGCCGCGCCCGGCCATGGTGCGGGTGTACGCCATCGCCGACGGCCGCGAGGGCCGGCCGCGCTGGCACGTGCTGCCCGGCGGCATGACGCGCGTGGCCCGCCGCGAGGACGCCAGCATCAGCATGCAGCGCGGCGGCACGAGCCTGGACACCTGGGTGATGACCGACGGCGCGGTCGACGCCTTCAGCATGCTGCCGCAGCGCTTGCGCGTGGCCGATCTGGCCGGCCACCAGCGCCCGGTGAGCAGCCGCACCGGCGAGAACCTGTTCTGGCTCGGTCGCTACACCGAGCGCACCGAGCAGCTGGTGCGGCTGGCGCGCAGCACGCTGATGCGCATCGACGCCGACGCCGAGATGGACGCGCCGCTGCGTGCTGCGCTGTCGCAGCTGGCGGTGAGCACGGGGCTGGCGCCGCCCGGCGTGCCCACCTTGTCGCAGAGCCCGCGCCACTTCGAGCGGGCCGTGCTGGCGGCGCTGGGCGACGCTCGTGGCGCCACCAGCGTTGCCTACAACCTGCAGGCGCTGGAGCGCGCGGCCATGGCGCTGCGCGAGCGGCTGGCGCCCGAGCAATGGAGCCTGGTGCGCCAGATGGGCGAGGGCTTCGGCAGCGCGCTCGAGACGCTGCACGGCGAGCTGCCGCTGCCGGCGCAGGTGCTGCCGGCGCTGGACCGCCTGGCGCTGCAGCTGGCCGCCGCCACCGGCGCGCAGACCGACCGCATGACGCGCGACCATGGCTGGCGGCTGCTCACGGTGGGCCGGCTGCTCGAGCGGCTGCAGGGCCTGGCGCTGCGCCTGCGGGCCTTCCTGGGGCCGGCCGACGCGCAGCCGCCGCTGGGCGCGCTGACCCAGGTGGCCGGCGTGGAGCTGCTGCTGGAGCAGTTCGACAGCCTCATCACCTTCCGCGCCCGCTACCAGCGGCAGGAGGACCTGCTGGCGCTGACCGACGTGCTGGTGCTGGACAGCACCAACCCACGGGCCTTCGCCGGCGTGCTGCGCCGGCTGCGCACCGAGCTCGGCAAGCTGCCCGGCCCGGCCGAGTCGCACGCGCCGCTGCTGGCGCTGCTGCCGCCCGAGGGCGCGGGCCTGTCGCTGGAGCAGCTGCGCGCGCTGGAAGACCAGCCCGTGGCGGCCACCGCCGACGCACTGCGCTCGCTGTCGGCCGGCTTGCTGCAGGCCGGCCACACGCTGGCCGACCGCATTGGCGAACGCAACTTCACGCTGGCGCACGGCGCCGACCAGCGCATCGGATGACGGAGTCCGCGATACCCGCCCCCGCCCCGACGCTGCTGGAGGTGCGCCACGAGACGCGCTACGCCTACGCGGCGCCGGTGACGCTGGCGCACCACCTCGCGCACCTGCGGCCGCTGGCCGACGCCCACCAGCGCCTGGACGGCTTCGTGCTCGGCGTGAGCCCGGCGCCCGCGCAGGCGCGCGACGGCACCGACGCCTGGGGCAACGCGCAGCGCCACTTTGCGCTGGTGCAGCCGCACGACCGCCTCGCGGTGGTGGCCACCAGCCGCGTGGCCGTGTGGCCGCGTTTCGCGGCGCTGCGGCCCGAGGCCTCGCCGCCTTGGGCCGAACTCGCGGCGCGCGTGCGCTACGTCGCGCGGGCGCCCTTCGTGCCGGCGTCCGAGTTCGCGCTGCCCTCGCCCTACGTGCCGCGGCTACCGGCGCTGCGCGAGCTGGCCGCGGGCCTGTTCACGCCCGGCCGCCCGGTGGCCGAGGCCGCGCTGGCGCTGATGCACCGGCTGCACGCCGAGTTTGCGTACGAGAGCCGCAGCACCGACGTGGACACGCCGCTGCAGCAGGTGCTGCGGCAGCGGCGCGGCGTCTGCCAGGACTTCGCCCACCTGCTGGCCGGCGCCTTGCGCGCCGTCGGCCTGCCGGCGCGCTACGTCAGCGGCTACCTGCTCACGCACGCCCCCGCCGCCGCCGGCCCCGGCGAGGCGCAGGCCGGCACCGCGATGCTGGGGGCCGACGCCTCGCACGCCTGGGTGCAGCTGTGGTGCCCGGGCACGCCCGGCGTGCCGGCCGGCGCCGGCGACCCCGACGACGCCTGGCTCGACCTCGACCCCACCAACGACTGCGTGCCCGGCAGCGGCCACGTGCGGGTGGCGGTCGGCCGCGACTTCGGCGACGTCACGCCGCTGCGCGGCGTGATCCGCGGCGGCGGCCACCACACGCTGACCGTGGGCGTGAGCACGCGCCGCCTCGACCGCGCGGGCAGGCCCGCGAGTTGCTAACCCCTTCCCCGATGGAGAACACGGGATCATGAAACCGGCCTTCGACGAGATGAACACCGCCGCGAGCGCCGTGCGGCCGCAGTACGAGGTCTACGCCGAGTGGCTGAAGCGACAGCCGGCCGACGCCATGCGCTCGCGCCGCGCCGAGGCCGAGATGATCTTCCGCCGCGTCGGCATCACCTTCGCCGTGTACGGCGCGAAGGACGAGGACGGCGCCGGCACCGAGCGCCTGATCCCCTTCGACCTGATCCCGCGCGTGATTCCTGGCGCCGAGTGGCGGCGCATGGAGGAGGGCCTGCGCCAGCGCGTGACGGCGCTCAACCGCTTCATCGACGACGTCTACCACGGCCAGGAGATCCTGCGTGCCGGCGTCGTGCCTTCTGAACAGGTGCTGAACAACGCGCAGTTCCGGAAAGAGATGATGGGCGTGGCGGTGCCCGGCGGCGTGTACTCGCACATCAGCGGCATCGACATCGTGCGCGCCGACACCGGCCAGGGTGGCGAGTACTACGTGCTGGAGGACAACCTGCGCGTGCCCAGCGGCGTGAGCTACATGCTCGAGAACCGCAAGATGATGATGCGGCTGTTCCCCGAGCTGTTCAGCATGCACCGCGTCGAGCCGGTGGCGCACTACCCCGACCTGCTGCTGGAGACGCTGCGCGCCGTCTCGCCAGGCGGCGTCAACGAGCCCACGGTGGTGGTGCTCACCCCCGGCATGTACAACAGCGCCTACTTCGAGCACGCCTTCCTGGCGCAGCAGATGGGCGTGGAACTGGTCGAGGGGCAGGACCTCTTCGTCAAGGACGGCTTCGTCTACATGCGCACCACGCAGGGCCCGAAGCGCGTGGACGTGATCTACCGCCGCGTCGACGACGACTTCCTCGACCCGCGGGCCTTCCGCGCCGACAGCACGCTGGGCTGCGCCGGGCTGCTGGACGTGTACCGCGCCGGCAACATCACGCTGGCCAACGCCATCGGCACCGGCATCGCCGACGACAAGAGCATCTATCCGTACGTGCCGAAGATGGTGGAGTTCTACCTCGGCGAGAAGCCGATCCTGAACAACGTGCCCACCTGGCTGTGCCGCGAGGCGGACGACCTCGCCTACGTGCTGGCCCACCTGCACGAGCTGGTGGTCAAGGAGGTGCACGGCGCCGGCGGCTACGGCATGCTGGTGGGGCCGGCGGCGAGCAAGGCCGATATCGCCGCGTTCCGCGCCGTGCTCGAGGCCAACCCGGCCAACTACATCGCGCAGCCCACGCTGGCGCTGTCGACTTGCCCTACCTTCGTGGAAGCCGGCATAGCGCCGCGCCACATCGACCTGCGGCCCTACGTGCTGAGCTCGGGCAAGGCCGTGCAGACGGTGCCCGGCGGCCTCACGCGCGTGGCGCTGAAGGAGGGCTCGCTGGTGGTCAACTCGTCGCAGGGCGGGGGCACCAAGGACACCTGGGTGCTCGAGGAATAGGGAGGACCTTCAACATGCTGTCCCGCACCGCCGACCACCTGTTCTGGATGGCGCGCTACATGGAGCGCGCCGAGAACACTGCGCGCATGCTCGACGTGAACTACCAGACCTCGCTGCTGCCGCAGAGCGCCGACACGGCGCTGGCCGGCTGGAGCGGGCTGCTGAGCATCAGCGAGCTGACCTGGGCCTACCAGCAGCAGCATCGGCAGATCGATGCGCGCAGCGTCATGGACTTCATGGTGCGCGACGAGGGCAACCTCTCGAGCATCTGGAACTGCCTGCGCGCGGCGCGCGAGAACGCCCGTGCGGTGCGCGGCGCGCTCACCACCGAGGTGTGGGAGACCCAGAACCAGACCTGGTTGGAGTTCAACCGCATGCTCAAGGCCGGCGAGTTCGAGCGCGATCCGGGTGCGTTCTTCGAGTGGGTGAAGTTCCGCAGTCACCTCAGCCGCGGCGTCACGGTGGGCACGATGCTGCAGGACGAGGCACTGCACTTCCTGCGCATCGGAACCTTCCTGGAGCGTGCCGACAACACGGCGCGGTTGCTCGACGTGAAGTTTCAGGCCCTGGCCGGCGGCGACTACTTCGGCCCCGACGGCAGCAAGGAACAGCAGGAGGTGGACTTCTACCACTGGAGCGCGCTGCTGCGGTCCGTCTCGGGCTTCGAGATCTACCGCAAGGTCTACCGCAACGTGATTCGCCCCGAGAAGGTGGCCGAGTTGATGATCCTGCGCCCCGACATGCCGCGCTCACTGGCGGCCTGCATGAACGACGCCGTCGCCAATCTGCGGCTGGTGGCCAACCAGCAGAGCGATGAGACGCTGCGCCGCGCCGGCCGGCTGCAGAGCGACCTGCGCTACGGCCGCATCGACGAGATCCTGGCCACCGGCCTGCACGCCTACCTGACGCAGTTCCTCGACCGCGTGGGCGACCTGGGCGTGGGCATCTCGCGCGACTTCCTGGTGCCGATGGCGGCCTGAGGTCTTGTGGCTTGGCTGCGTGCGGCCCGTGGCGGCCGTGGTCCGCAACGGGCCTGGGGCCCGAAACCACGGCTCCCCCGAGCCCCCTCCGAAAGGGGGCTCCGTCTCGTTCGACGGCTCTCCCCGGCCCCTCTCCGAGAGAGGGGCTCCAGTCAGACCCTGATGTCGGCCTTCGGCCGCTGCGCTCGAAAGGTTGCGGCGAGTCAGTCCACGAGGCGCGCTGGCCTTCGCCTGGCTCAGTCTCGGCGCCTCAAAGGTCACGCCGCCGCCCCCACCCGCAAAGCCCTTTGCAGACGCGGGGCTGTTCTCCACGAAACCCGCTCCGGTGGTTGAGCGGCAGGCGGTGCCCCTTGCCGTGCGCCCTCGAGGCGAGCAGCGCAGGGGAGTCGGCCTGCAGGGCCGACCGCCCCATCCCAGCGCCGGCAAGGGGCACCGCCTGCCGCGACGCGCAGTCCATCGAGCACGAGCGAACCCAAGAGCCGACTGACCGCAACGGGCCGGCTGCGGCCGCTCAGCCCAGTCGCGCCCGATGCCGCTCCACTTGTGCCAGCACCTGCACCGGTGCGGTGCCGCCCAGCACGTTGCGGGCGTTCAGCGAGCCCTCGAGCGTGAGCACGCCGAAGGCGTCGTCGCCGATGCGCGGGTCGATGGCCTGCAGCTCGGCCAGCGAGAGCTCCGAAAGATCGACGCCGCGGCCCAGCGCCACCTTCACCGCGTGCGCCACCGCCTCGTGGGCGTCGCGGAACGGAAGGCCCTTCTTGACCAGGTAGTCGGCCAGGTCGGTGGCCGTGGCGTAGCCGCGCATCGCGGCGCGCTTCAGGGCCTCGGGCTTGACGACGATGCCGCCCACCATCTCGGCCATGATGCGCAGCGTGGCCCCCAGCGTGTCGACGGTGTCGAACAGCGGCTCCTTGTCTTCCTGGTTGTCCTTGTTGTAGGCCAGCGGCTGGCCCTTCATCAGCGTGACCAGGCCCACCAGGTGGCCGACCACGCGCCCGGTCTTGCCGCGTGCCAGCTCGGCCACGTCGGGGTTGCGCTTCTGCGGCATGATGGAACTGCCCGTGCAGTAGCGGTCGGCCAGGTCGATGAAGGCGAAGCTCTGGCTCATCCACAGCACCAGTTCCTCGGCCAGGCGCGACACGTGCACCATGGTGATGGCCGCCCAGGCGCAGAACTCGATGGCGAAGTCGCGGTCGCTCACGGCGTCCAGGCTGTTCATGCACACGCCGTCGAAGCCCAGCGTGCGCGCTACGCGCTCGCGGTCCAGCGGGTAGCTGGTGCCGGCCAGCGCCGCCGCGCCCAGCGGCAGCCGGTTCACGCGGCGGCGCGCGTCGGCCAGCCGCTCGGCGTCGCGCGCGAACATCTCCACGTAGGCCAGCAGGTGGTGGCCGAAGCTCACCGGCTGCGCCACCTGCAGGTGCGTGAAGCCGGGCATCACGGTGTCGGCGTGGCGCGCAGCCAGCTCCACCAGCGCGCGCTGCATCTGCACCAGCAGCGGCGCGAGCTGGTCGATCTCGCCGCGCAGCCACAGCCGCACGTCGGTGGCCACCTGGTCGTTGCGGCTGCGGCCGGTGTGCAGCCGCTTGCCGGCGTCGCCCACCAGCGCCGTCAGGCGGGCCTCGATGTTGAGGTGCACGTCCTCGAGCTCGAGCTTCCACTCGAAGCGCCCACCCTCGATCTCGTCGACGATCTGCGCCATGCCGCGGCGGATGTCGGCCAGGTCCTGCGCGCCGATCACGCCCTGCGCGGCCAGCATCTCGGCATGCGCCAGGCTGCCGTCGATGTCGGCGCGCCACAGGCGGTGGTCGAAGCCCACGCTGGCGGTGTAGCGCTGCACCAGCTCGCTCATCGGCTCGGTGAAGAGGGCCGACCAGGCATGCTGCTTGTTGGCCAGGGGATCGTGGTGCATCGACACGGTGGGCTCGGTGGAAGAGGGCGGGCTTCGTATTATCCCGGCCACTCCGACCGCACCCCATGCCCGACCAGCCCCGCGCCCGCACTGCCGCGTTCGACCCTTGCCACCCGGCGCTGGCCCTGCGCGTGGTGCTGCTGGTGCAGGCCGTGCTGGCCGTGGTGGCGCTGGCCGGCGCGGGCGATGCCGCCCAGTGGTGGCAGCGCCAGTCGGTGATGGCCTTCGCCGGGGCGGCCGCAGCGCTGTCGTGGCTGGTGGTGGCCTGCGCGCTGCGCCCGCGGCGGGCCGCCGCCGCGCCGTGGCTGCGCGGCGCCTTCGATGCCGCCCTTGGCGCGGCGTCGGCGCTGCTGCCCTGGGCCGGCCTGGCGGCGGTGGACCTGGTCGCGGGCGGCGCCTGGCAGGGCGCTGCGGTGGCGGCCGGCGGCGCCCTGGGCTCGCTGCTGCTGGCGGCCTGGCTGGCGCTGCGCGAGCGCGCGGCCGAGCCGGTGGACAGCGGTGCCCGCCTGGCCGAGCTGCAGTCGCGCATCCGCCCGCACTTCCTGTTCAACACGCTGAACACTGCGGTGGCCCTGGTGCGCGCCGACCCCGAGCGTGCCGAGCGCGTGCTCGAGGACCTGGCCGAGCTGTTCCGCACCGCGCTGGCCGAGCGCGACGGCTCGCCGGCAGGCTCGGTCACGCTCGCCGATGAGCTCGATCTCGTGCGCCGCTACCTCGACATCGAGGCCGTGCGCTTCGGGCCGCGCCTGGTGGTGCACTGGGACCTCGACGAACGCGCCGGCAGTGCCCGCGTGCCGCCGCTGCTGCTGCAGCCGCTGGCCGAGAACGCCGTGCGCCACGGCGTGGAGCCGGTGCCGGCCGGCGGCGAGGTGTGGCTGCGCACGCGGCGCCGCCTCGGCGAGGTCGAGGTCAGCGTGGTCAACACCGTGGGCGAACAGGCCGGCTTCCCCGGCCAGGGCATCGCGCTGGCCAACGTGCGCGAGCGGCTGCGCGTGCTGCACGACGTGGCCGCGCAGTTCAGCGCCGGCCCGGCCCCGGCCGCGGCGGACGGCCGCCGCCGTTTCGAGGCCCGCCTCGTGCTGCCCTCGTCCTGACTGCCCGGGCCGCCATGCGCATCCTCATCGTCGACGACGAACCCCTGGCCCGGCAGCGCCTGCGCGGCCTGGTCGAGGCCCTGGCCGGTGGCGACGGCGGCCTGCAGGTGGACGGTGTGGCCGAGGCCGGCGACGCCGATGCCGCCGTGGCCGCGCTGCAGGCCGAGCCGGCCGACCTGGTGCTGCTCGACATCCAGCTGCCGGGGCGCGACGGCCTGCGCCTGGCGCCGGCGCTGCAGGCGCTGCCGCGGCCGCCGCTGGTGGTGTTCGTGACGGCGCATGGCGAACACGCGCTGCGCGCCTTCGAGCTGCAGGCGCTGGACTACCTGACCAAGCCCGTGCGCCGCGAGCGCCTGCAGGCGGCGCTGCAGCGCGCCGCGCAGCAGCTGGCCCTGGTGCGCGGCGTGCAGCCGCCGGTGGTGCCCGAGCCGGTGCTGGTGCTCAGCGAGCGCGGCCGCGTGCTGCGGCTGCCGGTGCGCGAGGCGCTGGTGCTGAAGGCCGAGCAGAAATACGTGACGCTGCGCACCGCGCAGCAGACCTTCGTGCTGGACGACAGCCTGTCGGACCTCGAGCGCCGCCTTGGCCCCGGCTTCGTGCGCGTGCACCGCAATGCGCTGGTGGCGGTGGCCGCGATCCGCGAGCTGCAGCCCCACGCCCTGGGCGACGAGGGCGACAGCTGGGCGGTGCGCGTGGCGCCGCTGGACGAGTGGCTGGCCGTGTCGCGCCGGCAGCTGGCGGCGGTGCGGGCGGCGCTGCAGGCCGGCGCAGCCCCCGGCTGAACGGAGGTACCGCTCAGCCGGTGTTGCGCAGTCCGGCGGCGATGCCGTTGATGCTGAGGTGGATGCCGCGCTCCAGGCGCTCCACGCCCTGCTGCCCCTCGCGCCGGTTGCGGTAGCGGCGCATCAGCTCCACCTGCAGGTGGTTCAGCGGGTCGAGGTAGGGGAAGCGATGCTCGATGCTGCGCGCCAGCGCGGGGTTGGAGGCCAGCCGTTCGGACTCGCCGGTGATGAGCGTGAGCGCGTCCTGCACGCGCAGCCACTCGGCCTTGAGCAGCGCGAAGATGCGGCGCGCCGTGGCCTTGTCCTCCACCAGCTCGACATAGCGCGCCGCGATGCGCAGGTCGCTCTTGGCCATCACCATGTCCAGGTTGGACAGCAGCGTGCGGAAGAACGGCCACTGCCGGTGCATGCGCTGCAGCAGCGCCGTGCGCTCGGCGCGGCCGTCCTTGCCGCCCGCGGCCAGGAAGGCCTCGACGCCGCTGCCGAAGCCGCACCAGCCCGGCAGCGCCATGCGGCACTGGCCCCACGAGAAGCCCCAGGGGATGGCGCGCAGGTCCTCGATGGCGCGCGTGGCCTTGCGGCTGGCCGGGCGGCTGCCGATGTTCAGGCCCGCGATCTCGCGGATCGGCGTGGCCGCGAAGAAGTAGTCGGTGAAGCCCGGCGTGCCGTAGACGATGCGCCGGTAGGCCTGGAAGCTGGCCTCCGACAGCGCCTCGGCCGCGTCGAGGAAGGCCCTGGGCGCGGGCTTGGTGGGGTGCAGCAGCGTGGCCTCGAGCGTGGCCGCGACCAGCGTCTCCAGGTTGCGGCGGCCGATCTCGGGGTTGGCGTACTTGCTGGCGATGACCTCGCCCTGCTCGGTGAGGCGGATCTGCCCGTTCACGGTGCCCGGCGGCTGCGCCAGGATGGCCTGGTAGCTGGGCCCGCCGCCTCGGCCCACCGTGCCCCCGCGGCCGTGGAACAGCCGCAGCGTGATCGGCGCGCCCGCGGCGCGCAGCTCGTCGAACAGCGCCACCAGGGCCGTCTCGGCGCGGTAGAGCTCCCAATTGCTGGTGAAGAAGCCGCCGTCCTTGTTGCTGTCGCTGTAGCCCAGCATCACATCCTGCTCGCCGCCGCTGCGCAGCACCAGCGCGCGGATGCCGGGCAGCGCGTAGAACTCGCGCATGATGGGTACGCTCTGGCGCAGGTCGCCGATGGTCTCGAACAGCGGCACCGTGATCAGCGCGGCGCGGGCGGCGCCGCCTCCGTTGTCGTCGCCCTCGCCGTCGAGCGTGCCGGTGAGCAGGCCGCACTCCTTCTGCAGCACCAGCACCTCGAGCAGGTCGCTCACGGCCTCGGTGTGGCTGATGATGTAGTGGCGGATGGCCTCGCGGCCGTAGCGCGCCAGCGCCTCGTGCGCGGCCTCGAACACGGCGAGCTCGCCCTGCGCAAGCTCGGAGTACGCGGCCCCGCGCACGCGCAGCGGCCGGGCGTCGTTCAGCAGCCGCAGCAGCAGCTCGCGGCGCTCGGGCTCGGCCAGCGCGCCGTAGTCAGGGCACAGGCGGGCGGTGCGCAGCAGCTCGGCGACCACGACCTCGTGCTGGTCGGAGCTCTGGCGCAGGTCCAGCGTGGCCAGGTGGAAGCCGAACACCTGCACCGCGCGCATCAGCGGCGCCAGGCGCGGCGCCACCAGCGCCTGCGCGTGGTGGTGCGCCAGCGAGGCCTCGATGGTGCGCAGGTCGGCCAGAAACTGGCTGGGCGCGTCGTAGGGCTGCTGCGGTTTCACGGCGTGGCGCAGCGCCTCGGTGCCGGTGAGCCGCGCGAGCGTCGCCGCCAGCCGCGCGTACAGGCCGATCAGCGCGCGCCGGTAGGGCTCGTCGGCGCGGTGGGGGTTGGCGTCCGGGCTGGCCTCGGCCAGCGCAGCCATCGCCGGCGTCACGGGGGCCAGCGTGCCGCTCATCGAGAGCTCGGCGCCGAGCGCGTGCACCTCGGTCAGGTAGAAGCGCAGCGCCACCTCGGCCTGCCGCGCCAGCGCGTGGCGCAACGTGTGCGCGCCCACGTTGGGGTTGCCGTCGCGGTCGCCGCCGATCCAGTGCCCCATGCGCAGGAACGGCGCCACGCGGTGGCCTGGCAGCAGGCGCTCGAGGTCGCGGTACAGGCGCGGGATCTCGCGCAGGAAGGTCACCGGGTAGTAGCTCAGCGCGTTCTCCACCTCGTCGGCCACCGTGAGCTTGGCGGTGCGCAGCATGCGCGTCTGCCACAGCTGCGTCACGCGGGCGCGGATCAGCGCTTCGTTGTCGGCACGGCGCTCGGCCGAGGCCAGGCCGTCGCGCTCGGCCACCAGCGCGGCCACGGCGCGCTCGGCGTCCAGGATGCTCTTGCGCTGCACCTCCGTGGGGTGGGCCGTGAGCACGGGCGCGAGGTGGGCGCTCTCGAGCAGCGCCGCGATGTCGGCGGCGCGGTGGTCGGCGCGGTGCAGCCGCTCGAAGCTGAGCGCCAGGCTGCCCTCGTGCAGGTCGCCGGCGGCCTCGTGCACGGCACGGCGGCGCAGGTGGTGCTGGTCCTCGGCGATGTTGGCCAGGTGGCTGAAGTAGCTGAAGGCCCGGATCACCGTCACCGTCTGGTCGGCCGAGAGGTTCTTGAGCAGGCGGTCGAGCACGCGCCCGGCCGAGGCGTCGGCCTTCAGGCGGTAGGCCACCGAGAGCTGGCGGATGCGCTCGATCAGCTCGAAGGCTTCCACGCCCTCGTGCTCGCGGATCACGTCACCGAGGATGCGACCCAGTAACCGGATGTCCTCCACCAGGGGGCGGTTCTTGGCGACCGCATCGCCCTGGGGCGCGTCGCGCCTTGATTTGGTGCGTTGCGGGGGGCTCTTGGCGGCCAGAACGGGGCGGGGCATGGCAGGCTCCAGGCGATGTAACCAGGTTACCGATTCTGCTGCAAGCCGCGGGCCTGCCTATGATCGGCTGCATGAACGCACCGACCATCATCGCCACGCGCGAAAGCCGGCTGGCCCTGTGGCAGGCCGAGCACGTCAAGGCTGAACTGCAGCAGCGCTTCGGCCTCGCGGTCGACTTGCTGGGCATGACGACCCGCGGCGACCAGATCCTCGACCGCGCGCTGTCCAAGGTGGGCGGCAAGGGCCTGTTCGTGAAGGAGCTCGAGACGGCGCTGGAGCGAGGCGAGGCCCACTTGGCGGTGCATTCGCTGAAGGACGTGCCGATGGAGCTGCCCGAGGGCTTCGCGCTGGCCGCCATCTGGGAACGCGAGGATCCGCGCGACGCCTTCGTCTCCAACCGCTACGCCAGCGTCGACGAGCTGCCGCAGGGTGCGGTGGTCGGCACCAGCAGCCTGCGCCGCGTGGTGCAGCTGCTGGCGCACCGGCCCGACCTGAGGATCGAGCCGCTGCGCGGCAACCTCGACACGCGGCTGCGCAAGCTCGACGAAGGTGGCTTCGACGCCATCGTGCTGGCCGCCGCCGGGCTGGTGCGGCTGGGGCTGGCCGGTCGCATCCGCTCGCGCTTCGAGCCGGCGCAGATGCTGCCGGCGGCCGGGCAGGGCGCCCTGGGCATCGAGGTGCGCGAGGACGCAGCCAGCCTGAAGGCGCTGCTGGCGCAGACCATCCACACGCCTACTTTCCTGGCCTGCCAGGCCGAGCGCGCCGTGTCGCGCGGGCTGGGTGGCAGCTGCAGCCTGCCGCTGGCCGCCCATGCCACGCAGGGCCCCGACGGCGTGCTCACGCTCGATGCCGTGCTGGGCGATTCGCAGCAGCTCACGCGCCCGCTGCTGCGGGTGCGCGTGGCCGCCCCGGTGGCCGACGAGGCCGCGGCGCGCGCGCTCGGCGCCCGGGCCGTGGCCGAACTGCACGCTGCCGGCGCCGCCAGCTATCTGGCGGGCGCCGCCTGAGCGACGCCGCGCAGGGCCCGCGGCGCATGCCCCGGCGGCTGATCGTCACGCGGCCCCGGGCCCAGGCGCTGCCTTGGGTGCAGGCGCTGCGTGAGCAGGGCGTCGAGGCGGTGGCGCTGCCGCTCATCGCCATCGAGCCCCTCGCCGACCTTGCGCCGCTGTACGCCGCCTGGACGGCGCTGCCCCGTCTCGATTGGGTGATGTTCGTCAGCGCCAACGCCGTGGAGCAGTTCTTCGCGGTGCGCCCCGCCGGCGCCGCGTGGCCACCGGGCCTGCGGGCCGGCTCGCCGGGCCCCGGCACGCGGCTGGCGCTGAAGGCCGCGGGCGTGACGGCCATCGACGAGCCGGCGCCCGGCCGAGCCGACAGCGAGGGCCTGTGGGCCGCCGTGGCCGCGCGCGGCTGGGCGGGCCGTCGGGCGTACGTGGTGCGCGGCGAAGACGGGCGCGACTGGCTGGCCGAGCAACTGCGGGCCGCGGGCGCGCAGGTGGACTTCGTGGCGGCATACCGCCGTGCGGCGCCGCAGCTGGACGACGAAGCCGAGCGGGTTCTCGCCGCCGCCGTGGCTGCGCCGGCCGAGCATGCCTTTGCCTTCGGCAGCAGCGAGGCCGTGGCGCAGCTGCGCCAGCTCTGCCCGGCGGCCGACTGGTCGGCCTCGTGCGCCTTGACCGGCCACCCGCGCATCGCCCAGGCGGCGCGCGCGGCCGGTTTCGGCCGCGTGCAGGTGCTGCCGCCGCAGGACGACCTCTTGCAGGGCGCGGCGGCGCTGGCCGCGGTGCTGGCCAACGCCTGACGAGCCCGGCACGGCGTGCGTGCGCGCCACGCGAGCGGTGGCCTTTGGCGCGCGATACCTAGAATCCGTCTCGTCGTGCAGGACACCCCCGCCTCCCCCTCCCCCGCTGCCACGCCGGCCGATCCTGCGCCGGCTGCCGTGCCCCCCACGCTGCCGCCCGCCGCGATTGGGTCGCCTGCGCGGCGCTGGGCGCCCTGGGTTCCCGCCGCCGGGGCGGTGCTGTCGGTGGCCGCGCTGCTGTTGGCCTACACCACGCAGCAGCGGGTGCGCGGGCTGGAGGTCGAACTCGTCAAGCGCCAGTCCGACAGCGGCACGCAGGCCGCCGAGGCCCGACTGCTGGCGCGTCAGGCCGAGCAGGCCAGCCGAGAGGCGGCGGCGAAGCTCGCGCTGCTCGAGGCGCGCGTGGCCGAGACGGCGCTGCAGCGCACGCAGATCGAGGAGCTGATGCAGAGCCTGGCGCGTTCGCGCGACGAAAACGTGCTGGCCGACATCGACGCCGCCCTGCGCGTGGCGTTGCAGCAAAGCGCCATCACCGGCAGTGCGGAACCGCTGGTGGCCACGCTGCGCCAGGCCGATGAGCGCCTGGCGCGCTTCAACCAGCCGCGGCTGGAGCGCGTCCGGCGGGCGGTGACCGTCGATTTGGAGCGGGTTCGCAGCGCCGGGCTCACCGAATTTTCCGGTCTGGCCATCCGTATCGATGATCTGATCCGCCAGGTCGACGAGCTGCCGATGTTGGCCATGCCGCACCAGCGCGGCGTGCCCACTGCGGCTCCGCCGGCGGCGGCGGCCAGCGCCCCCGCGAACACCGACGCCGCCGCGCGCTGGCGCCAGCTGGGCGAAATGCTGTGGTCCGAGGCGCGCAGCCTGGTGCGCGTGACCCGGGTCGACCATGCCGAGGCCGTGCTGCTGGCCCCGGAGCAGGCGCTGTACCTGCGCGAGAACCTCAAGCTGCGGCTGCTGAATGCGCGGCTGGCGCTGCTGTCCCGCCAGTTCGAGGTGGCCGCGGCCGACCTGCGGGAGGCCCAGTCCCTGCTGGATCGCTGGTTCGACCCCGGAGCCCGCCGCGTGGCCGTGGCCGGAGCGACGCTGCGCGAGGTGGCCGCGCAGTCGCGGCAGGTGGTGGTGCCGCGGCCCGACGCCACGCTGGCCGCCATCGCCACGCTCAGCGCCGTGCCGGCGCCGCGCTGAAGGCTGCGTGCCATGCGCGGCGTGATCTGGGTGTTGCTGCTGGCCGTGGTGGCCGTGGTGGCGGCCTCGCTGCTGGGCCCCAACGATGGGCTCGTCAGCGTCTTCTGGGGCGGATGGCGCACCGACCTGTCGCTCAACTTAGCGGTGCTGCTGCTCGTGGGCCTGGGTGCTGTCTCGCTGATCGGCGTACAGGCCATAAATTCGCTGGTTAGCCTTCCGCGGCGTGCGGGGCAATGGCGGGCACTCCGGCGCGAGCGTGCGGCCGAGGCGGCGCTGCGCGAGGCGCAGGCCGAGTACTTCGCCGGTCGCTACGGCCGCGCGCACAAGGCCGCGCAGCGCGCGCTGGTGTTGCAGACCGATGCCGCGGCGCTGGCCGGCGACGCCCGCTTCCGGCTGCTGGCGCTCCTGCTCGCCGCCGGCAGCCTGCACCGCCTGCAGGACCGCGGGCGGCGCGACGCGATGGTGGAACGGGCGCTGGCGGAACGCCCCGGCACGGCGGTCACCGGCGGCGTCGCCGGCGACGACGCCGCGCGGTTGCTGGCCGCCGAGTGGGCCCTGGACGATCGCGACGCCAGCCGCGCGCTGGAGCTCCTCGACGCAATGCCCTCGGGCGCGGCGCGGCGGACGCAGGCCCTGCGTCTGCGGCTGCAGGCGGCGCGGCTGGCGCGACAGCCTTTGGAGGCGCTGCGCACGGCACGGCTGCTGGCCAACCACCAGGCCTTCTCGCCGCTGGTGGCGCAGGCGCTGCTGCGGTCTCTCGTGGCCGAGGTCCTCGAGACGGCGCACGACCTGCAGCAGTTGCGCCGCCTGTGGAATCAGCTCGACGCCAGCGACCGGCGCGACGCGCAGGTGGCCGCTCGGGCCGCGCAGCGGGCGGCGTTGCTGGGCGGTGCCGACGACGCGCGCCAGTGGCTGCGGCCCTTCTGGGACCGTCTGGCCGAGCTTTCGCGCGAGGACCGGGACAGCGTCTCGCTGGCGCTGGCCGACGCGCGCAGCGGCATCGGCAACGACTGGCTGCCGCGGCTGGAGCTGGCGGCTCAGTCCTACGACCACGAGCCCGCCGTGGTGGCCGCCGTGGGCCTGGCCCTGGCCGAGCGCCGCCTGTGGGGCAAGGCCCGCACGCTGCTGGAGCAGGCCGCGGCCAGCGCCGCGCTGGCGCCAGGCCTGCGGCGCCGCGCCTGGCGCGTGCTGGCCGAGATGGCGCGCGGCGAGGGCGACGAGGCCCGCGCCCTGGGCCACGAGCGTGCGGCTGCCAGCCTCGATTGAAAGGTGCTACAATCAAAGGCTGCGCGGCTGTAGCTCAGTTGGATAGAGTACTTGGCTACGAACCAAGGGGTCGTGGGTTCGAATCCTGCCAGCCGCGCCAAGATTGTGCCGACCGGAAGACGGGCTGGGTGCCGACGCATCCAGCCCGTTCTTCATGGTGCCGCGCCGATGGCCTAGAAGCGGTAGCCCACCCGGGTCTCGAGACCGAGGCCCTTGTAGTCGGCGCGGATCTCTCCGCCGGCCGCGGTGGTGCCCTGCAGGCGCACGGTGCCGGCATCGACGTAGCGGAGGCCCGCTCCGGCCAGCCAGCGGCTGCGGTACTGCCAGTTCACGCCTGCCAGCAACTGCCACGCCGCCCGGTTGCCCGAGAACTCGCGCGGCACTCCCCCGACGTTCAGGTCGGTGTCGACCTCCTGGGCCACGCCCAGGCCCACGCCGACGTAGGGCTTGAAGCGTGCCCAGCCCGCGTTCCAGCCCTCGAAGTCGCGCAGCACGTTGGCCATGATCAGCACCGAGGCGAGGTCGGCGTCCGGTTGTGCCGCATCCAGCCCGGGCACCGAGGTCGACCGCAGCTTGTTCGTGCGGTAGTTGTAGTCGGCCTCGATGCGGAGGTCCGGGCGCAGGTGCCAGCCGATGCTGCCGCCGGTCATGAAGCCGTTGCCGAGCCGGAGCGTGCCCCGGGCCAGTGGCCCGCCGGGAGGGGTGTAGCTTGCGCCGGGATCACTGATGAGCGAAGCGCCGAAGGAGCCGGTGACGTACCAGAGGCCGGGGGATTCCGGGGACTGTGCCGCGCACAGCGGCGCGACGGTCGCGAGCACGGCGGCGGCGACGAATGCGAAGCGGTTCATGGTCGTTCCTTTCAAGAGAGGGTTCGCCGCATGGCGCGCGGCGCAGGCTCATACTATTAAGTCTCTTTTTGAACTTATCTGTTTTATGCACCAGCGGTTCATCGGCTACACGAACGGCGGCCCGCAGCGTGCCGCAGGCCTGTCCCCGCGGGCCCAGCTCGGTCAGGCGGGGGCCTTGCTGGTCCTGGCCTTCACGGTGATGGAGCCTGCCAGCGCCTTCGGCCTGGCCTGGTGGCAACGGGCGGGCTTCTTCGCCGCCCACGTGGCGCCGGCGATGGCGCTGGCCTGGTGGGCCAGCGGGTTCCTGTTCCAGCGGCCGGCCCTGCGGCGGTGGCCGGCGTGGGCCCTGCTGGCGCTGGCCGGCGCCGCCGCCGGGGTGGTTCTGGCACCCTGGTCGGTGGTCCTGGAGCAGGCCCTGGGCGTCGTCGATCTCGAGGAGCCCGGCGCGCCGCCCCTGGCGTCGACGGCCGCGGCGTGGCGGGCCGAAGTCGCCGCTGAGATGCTGCAGGTGGTACCGCGGACGGCCCTGTTCTGGGTGGCCATGAACCTGTGGGTGCTGTGGCGGGCAAGCCCGCCGCAGCCCGGGGCGGGCGGCCTGCCCGAGGTGGGGCCCGCGAACCCGGAACCGGCGCCGGTCCCCGGCCCGATCCCGGTCGTCGCCCCGACCTCCCCGGCCATGCTCGACCGCCTGCCCGCGAGGCTGGGCCGCGACGTCGTCCGGCTCGAGTCCCAGCAGCACTACCTTCGCGTGGTCACCACCCGCGGCGAGCACCTGCTGCTGCACGGCCTGGCGCCCGCTGCCGACGAGATGGCGCGCCACGGCGTGGCCGGCCTGCAGATCCACCGCTCGTCGTGGGTGGCCTGGGCGCACGTCGAGCGCCTCGACCTGCGGCCCGGCTCGCCGGCTGCGGTGCTGCGCGACGGCACGCGACTGTCGATCGGGCGCCGGCGCGTCCGCGACGTGGCCGCCGCCTGGCACCAATGGCCGGGCGTGCCGACGCCACGGGCGGCGGCGGCCTCTTCCGGCGAGGTCTCAACCCGCGCCGCGGGCGATGCCGCAGGCGGGCGCCCGGCCGGCTGATGCCGCCGGGCGGACTTCAGGCGTCGGCCACGGTGCGGCCCCGCCGGGCCAGCGCGCCGCTGTCCACCAGGGACTGAACTACGCGTTCGCCCCAGGCGGCCACCGTGCCTTCCGGGCGCCCCAGCCGCTGCCACACCTGGCCCAGCAGCGGCGTCGCGGCGATCCACTCGCGCAGGGCCGCCTCGTCCTGCTCGCGCAGTTCCATCAGGTGGTACTTCAGCAGCACTCGCGCACCGTGCTGCAGGTGGCGCGCGGGGTCGGCGTGGAAGCCGGCCAGGCGGCGCCGCGCCCGGGCCAGCGCCTCGGTCACGTCGTCGAAGGGCGCGCCGTGGCCGGGGATCACGTGCCGGGGCGACAGCCGCTCGATCAGGTTCAGCACCGCAGCCACGTCGTCGAAGCCCGGCTCGCCGTCGAGCTCGGGGAACACGACGCCGAAGCCGTTACCCCACAGCGCGTCGGCGCTGATGAGCACGCCCTCGCGCTCGTCGAACAGCATCAGCGAGTGAGGGTCGTGCCCCGGCGCGCCCAGCGCCAGCCAGCGGCGGCCGCCGACGGCCAGCACCTCGCCCGGTGCCAGCACGCAGTCGGGGATGAAGCGCTCGCAGGTCTGGCCGGTGCTGCCGTGGCTTAGCGCGTGCGCGTCCCAGGCCTGCGCGGCCCCGTGCAGACCGGGCGGAATCTCGATGCGACAGCCGAAGGCGCGCTGCAGCGCCGTGTTTCCGCCGCAGTGGTCCGAGTGCAGATGCGTGTTGAGGACCCGGTCCAGCCGCTCGGTCCCCAGGGCTGTGCGCAGCAACGCCACCGTCTGCCCGGCGTGCAGTGTGTGGCTGGCGTCCACGAGCACGGCGCCCTCGCCCGGCTCGCCGTGAAGCAACACGTTGTTCGACGAGAGCCAGCCTCGTTCGAACACCTGAAGGCCGTGGCGCCAGCCTGGCGCGAGCGGTATGGAGGGCATGATGAAGCGTTGATCAATAGGAAGAGCGGCTGGGCCTGATGGCGTGGGGCGGCTGACGCTACCACCCCTCGCATCATTGCCGAGCCGGGCGCGAGCCTACTCGCGTATGGCGGTGAGGCCTCCTCCTGGCCGGAGCGATCAACTGACCTTGAGTCCGGGGGTTGTTCGTGGCTTTGTCGTTGACAAGAATGTTGTCTCATCGCGTGCAAATCCTCGGCGTCCCCATGCCCCCTTACCTGCCCGCCTACGAACCGCCGAACCAGCGCCGAACGGCCCTGGCCGTGGGTCTGGCCCCCCTGATCGTGCTGCTGGTCTTCACGGGCATCGTCATCGGCTGGGTGGCTGTCGACATCGGCCTGGCCGCGCTCCTGGTCTGCACGCTGTGGGTGGCGCACGAGATGCACGGCTTCCAGCGCGCCGTCGACGCCTACAACGCCGATTACGTGCAGCGCCATCTGCAATGGCGGCGCAGCGAGACCATCGCCGAGCTCATCGATAGCCCGGCAACGGACGATCCCGCACGGGCCTTCGCGGCGCGCTTCCTGGCTGCCGACCGCGTGCTGCTGTCCGACGGCCGCTTGCCCTGACCGGCCGTCGTCGGGGCCTGCAGCCGCAGGCCCGACTCGGCTGCCGACCGGCGTCGCTGCGACAATCGGTGGCTTGCGCTCCATCGCCGCAACATGCCGCCTGCCGCGCCCGAACACGACCGTATGGAGATCACGCCGCCACCCTCGGGAGAGACCTTCGACGCCGGCATGAAGAGCTTCATCAACGAAGCGCAGTTGCTGGCCAGCTTCGACCATGATTCGCTCGTCAAGGTCTACCGCTTCTGGGAACGGAACGGCACCGCCTACATGGTGATGCCGTTCGACGAGGGCAAAAACCTGCGCGACACGCTGCGCGCGCTGCCGGGCGCGCCTTCCGAGGACTGGCTGCGCACGCTGCTGCAGCCGCTGACCGAGGCGCTGCAGGTCATCCACGCACAGCACTGCTACCACCGCGACATTGCGCCCGGCAACGTGATGATGCTGGCCGACACGGGCCGGCCCCTGCTGCTGGACTTCGGCGCCGCGCGCCGCGTGATCGGCGACATGACGCAGGCGCTGACCGTGATCCTCAAGCCCGGCCACGCGCCGGTGGAGCAGTACGCCGAATTCCCGGGCATGAAGCAGGGCGCCTGGACCGACGTGTACGCGCTGGCCGCGGTGGTGCACGGCGCTATCACGGGTCGCACACCGCCGCCGAGTGTGGGCCGCCTGCTGAACGACACGTACCAGCCCCTGGCGCAGGTGGCGGCGGGCCGCTACGGCGCGGGTTTCCTGGCCGCAGTCGACCGCGCGCTCGCCGTGAGGCCCGAGACACGCACGCTGAGCGTGGCGCAGGGGTGCCAGGAGATGGGCCTTGCCGGGCCTGTGCGGCAGCCGCGAAAGGGCGGCTCGGCCACGCTCGGCGTCGGCGTCGGCGTCGGCGTCGGTGCCGCGGTGTTCGCTGCAGCGGGCTTCGGCGCCTGGACGATGCTGTCGAAGCCGACCCCAGATCCAGCCCCGGCGCCCGTGGCGCCGCGTCCGTGAACAAGGCTTTCGTCAAGGAACCCAGCGGCGTCGAGGAAGACAACGACGAAGCCGCCGGCCTGCCACCGGTGCCGCCCGGCACGCGCAACTACCTCACGCCACTGGGCTACGCGCGGCTGCGCCACGAGCTCGTCGAGCTCATCGAGCGCGAGCGCCCCAAGGTCGTGGAGGTCGTCTCCTGGGCCGCCAAGAACGGCGACCGCAGCGAGAACGGCGACTACCTTTACGGCAAGAAGCGCCTGCGCGAGATCGACCGCCGCATTCGCTTCCTGACCAAGAGGCTCGACATCGCCGAGGTGGCCGACCCCAGTGCACACCACGGCAGCGACCAGGTCTTCTTCGGCGCCACCGTCACCTACGCCACGGCGCGGGGCGACGAGCGCACCATCACCATCAAGGGCATCGACGAGGCCGACAGCCTGAAGGGCGAGGTGAGCTGGATCGCGCCCATCGCCCGTGCGCTGCTCAAGGCCCGCGAGGGCGACGAGGTGCCGCTGCTGACGCCCGGCGGGCGCGAGACGATCGAGGTGCTGAAGGTGGCCTACCCGGCGCCGGGCACCTGAGCGTGATCAGGCGTGGCGGGCGCGCGAGACGCGGCTGACCACCGGCGTGCGCCGCAGCGTGCGCAGCACATCGGCCAGGTGCAGCCGGTCGCGCACGGTGACGATGAGCCGCAGCTCAACCTGCTCCGCGGCGGGTTCGGGGTCCATGTCGATGTGCACGATGTCGGCTTCGGCGCTGCTCACGGCCGCGGCCAGCTGCGCCAGCACGCCCTTGCCGTTCTTCACCAGCACGTGCAGGTTGGTATCGAAGGCGCGCGCCAGTTCCTCAGCCCATTCCACCTGCATCCAGCGCTCGCTGTCGCGCTGGTACAGGCGCCGCCCGATGGGGCAGTCGGCCGTGTGCACCAGCAGCCCTTCGCCACGGCCTAGGTAGCCCACGACGGGATCGCCCGGGATGGGCCGGCAACAGGCTGCGAACTGGATGGAGTTGCCCTCGCTGCCGTCCACGAACACCACACCTTGCGCCGGTGCCTCGTCGGTGGAATAGCGCGTCAGGCTCAGCGTCACCGCGTCGGGCTTGATGCCGGCCTCGGCCATGAACTGCGCCAGCCGCTTGGCCACGATGACCGCGATCTTGCGGCCCAGGCCCACGTCGACGAGCAGCTCGCCGCGGTTGCGGTTTCCGCCCCACCGTGCCAGGTGCTGCCACAGCGCGGCGGCGGTCTCGTCGGCGGGGTCGGTGCTGGGCAGTTGCAGGCCCTCGGCGCGCAGCGCCTGGCCCAGCAGCTTCTCGCCGAGCGCGCGCGACTCGTCGCTCTCCAGCGTCTTGAGGTAGTGGCGGATCTTGCTGCGCGCGCGGCCCGTGCGCACCAGGGTCAGCCAGGCCGGGTTGGGCTTGGCGCCGGGCGCGGTGATGATCTCCACCACGTCGCCGCTCTTGAGCTCGGTGCGCAGCGCCGCCGGCTCGCCGTTGACCTTGGCCGCCACGGTGCGGTCGCCGACGTCGGAGTGGATGGCGTAGGCGAAGTCCACCGGCGTGGCACCGCGCGGCAGCGCCAGGATCTTGCTGCGCGGCGTGAAGACATAGACCGCGTCGGGGTATAGATCGATCTTCACGTGCTCCAGGAATTCGGCGGCGTCGCGCGTCTCGTCCTGAATGTCGAGCAGGCTCTGCAGCCACATGCTGGAGAGCCGGCTGTCGGGGCCGGCGCTCTTGTCACCCACCTTGTACAGCCAGTGCGCCGCCACGCCGGCCTCGGCCACGGCGTGCATGGCCTCGGTGCGCATCTGGAACTCCACCGCCGTGCCCAGCGGGCTCACCAGGGTCGTGTGCAGGCTCTGGTAGCCGTTGGCCTTGGGGATGGCGATGTAGTCTTTGAAGCGCCCGGGTACCGGCTTGTACAGCTGGTGCAGCACGCCCAGGGCCACGTAGCAGTCGGTGAGCGTGGGCACGACGATGCGGAAGCCGAAGATGTCGGAGACCTGCGCGAAGCCGGCGTGCTTCTCCCGCATCTTTCGGTAGATGCTGCAGACCGTCTTCTCGCGGCCCGAAACCTGAATCTTGAGCTTGTGCTGGGCGAAAGCCTTCTCGACGTCGCGCTGCACGCGCTCGACGATGTCGCGGCGGTTGCCGCGCGCGCGCTTGACGGCCTTGGACAGCGCCGCGTGCCGCCACGGGTGCAGCATCTCGAAGCACAGTTCCTGCAGCTCGCGGTACATCGCGTTCAGGCCCAGGCGATGGGCGATGGGCGCGTAGATGTCGAGCGTCTCGCGCGCGATGCGCTGGCGCTTGGCCGGGACCATCGCCTGCATCGTGCGCATGTTGTGCAGGCGGTCGGCCAGCTTGATGAGGATGACGCGCACGTCGCGCGCCATGGCCAGCAGCATCTTGCGGAAGCTCTCGGCCTGGCTCTCCTCGCGCGTGTTGAACTGCAGCTTGTCGAGCTTGGTCAGGCCGTCCACCAGCTCGGCCGTGGGGGCGCCGAACTTCTCGATCAGCCCGCTCTTCGTGACGCCCTGGTCCTCGATGGTGTCGTGCATCAGCGCGGCCATGATGGCCTGCGCGTCGAGCTTCCAGTCGGCGCACAGCCCGGCCACCGCGATGGGGTGCGTGATGTAGGGCTGGCCGGTGGCGCGGAACTGGCCCAGGTGGGCCTCGTCGGCGAACTTGTAGGCCTCGCGCACCAGCCTGAGGTCGGCCTTGCCCAGGTAGCCCAGCTTGCCCTGCAGCGCCGCGAAGCTGCTGGCCTCCGGACCTGGAGCGAGGTCGGCCGGCGTCAGCGGCGCACGCTGCAGCCCTTGCAGCGCGGCAGGCAGCAGTTCAGCGGCTAGGGAGCGCAGGCTCATGTCCGGAATTTAGCGCGGATGGTCGCTCCCTCCCATGGCAGCCCCTCAAACGAAGAGGGCGCCCCGCAGGCGCCCTCGGCTTCAGGGTTACGAAGGGTCCTAGACTGGCACCTTGCGCAGCATCTCGATGCCCACCTCGCCGGCGGCGATTTCGCGCAGCGCAGTCACGCCGGGCTTGTTCTTGGTCTCGACCCTGGGCGCGTGGCCCTGGCTGAGCATGCGGGCGCGGTAGGTCGCGGCCAGCACGAGTTGAAAGCGGTTTGGGATCTTCTCGAGGCAGTCTTCGACGGTGATGCGGGCCATGGGTTCGTCCGTGGGATGCAAAGGATTGACCGGCTGGCGCGCGGCGCGCGCGAGTCGCTGGATTCAGCAGCACGATTCTAGCCGCTAAGCCCGGGCATGGCCGGGCGGCCGAGCGGAGTCGAACGCCGCGTTGAACGTCTCTCAACCCAGCCCGAGCGAGGCGAACACCTGCGACTTCGCCCGCCGCTGCGCCGCGTACTTCAGGCGCTGCGAGTGCACCACGGTCTTCAGGTCGAACAGGGCCGTCCCGAACAGCGCGTTGACAATCACGTAGTCGAAGTGGCGCGCCTGCGCCACCTCGGCGCGGGCGTTGTCCATGCGGGTGGCGATGACCTCGGCCGTATCCTCGCCGCGGCGGTTCAGGCGCTGCATCAGCTCGTCCCAGCTCGGCGGTAGGATGAAGATGAGCACCGCGTGCGGAAACAGCTGCTTGATCTGCAGCGCTCCCTGCCAGTCGATCTCGAGCACGATGTCGTCGCCGTGCTCCAGCCGCTTCTGGATGGCCTTGCGGCTGGTGCCGTAGAGGTTGCCGTGCACCTCGGCCCACTCGAAGAACTCGCCGCGAGCGACCATGGCGCGGAACCCGGCCTCGTCGACGAAATGGTACTCGCGGCCGTCGAACTCCTGGCCGCGGGGCCGGCGCGTCGTGTGCGACACCGACACCGCCAGCCGCGAATCGAGCTCCAGCAGCGCCTTCACGAGGCTGGACTTGCCGGTGCCGCTGGGCGCGGCGACGCAGAAGAGGTTGCCGGGGGTTTCCATCGGGGGATTTTCCCCCAAGGCGGGCAGCGGTTGCCCGCAGGCATCATCGTCGGGCATCTCAGGAGGGATCATGACGAAGACTTCGACGAAGGTAGCCCTGGTGACGGGCGGTGCCCGCGGCATCGGGCTGGCCATTGCGCGGCGCTTCCTGGCGCAGGGGCGCGCGGTGGCGCTGCTGGACATCGACACCGCGACGCTGGCGGCCACCGAGGCCGCACTCGCCGAGCCGGCGCGCGTGCTGGCGCTGGGCGGCGACGTCTCGGTCGAGGCTGACGTGGCGCGCGCCGTGGCCGCGGTGCAGTCGCGCTTCGGGCGGCTGGACGCGCTCGTCAACAACGCCGGGATCGCCTTTTTCAAGCCGACGCTGCAGACCGCGCACGAGGAGTTCAGCCGCGTGCTCGCTGTCAACCTCCACGGGGCCTTCCTGTGCACCCATGCCGCAGCGCCGCTGATGCTGGCCAGCGGTGGCGGGGCGGTGGTCAACATCGCCAGCATCTCGGGCCTGCGCGCTAGCACGCTGCGCGTGGCCTACGGCACCAGCAAAGCCGCTCTGATCCATCTGACGAGGCAGCACGCGGTGGAACTGGGCACGCGGGGCATACGCGTCAACGCCCTGGCACCGGGGCCTGTGGACACCGACATGGCCAAGCTCGTGCACACGGTCGCGGTCCGATCGGACTATCACGACGTGATACCGCTAAACCGCTACGGCACGGCCGATGAGATTGCGGCGGCGGTGTGCTGGCTGTGCAGCGACGAGGCCAGCTACATCAACGGGCAGGTGCTGGCCGCCGATGGCGGCTTCGAGGCCGCGGGGGTGGGGCTGCCGACGCTGCGGCGGCAGCAGCAGCAGGGCGCCTGAGCGTCGGCCGGGCGCCCTTGCGCGCTCATTCGATGTTCTGCACCTGCTCGCGCATCTGCTCCACCGCGACCTTCATCTCCACCGCGATGGCCGTGAGCTCCATCGCGGCGCTCTTGCTGCCAAAGGTGTTGGCCTCGCGCTGGAGTTCCTGGATAAGGAACTCCAGCCGCTTGCCGAGCTCGCCGCCTGCCCGCAGCAGACGCTCGATCTCGTCGAGGTGCGAGGCGAGCCGGGTCAGTTCCTCCGCCACGTCGATGCGGATCGCCACGGCCACGGCCTCGGCCATGGCGCGCTCGTGCAGGGCCGCCGCCGGGAGGGTCTGCCCGCCTGGGGCGGCCGCTAGGGCCTCGTTCCAGCGTTCGAGGAAGCGCGCCTGCTGGCGCCGCACCACCTGCGGCACCAACGGCCGCGCTTGTGCCGCCAGCTCGCGCAGCCGGGCCACGCGCTCCATCAACACGCCGGCCAGACGTGCGCCTTCTCGCGCGCGGGCCCCGCGCAGGCCCTCGATGCAGCGCGCGGCGACCTCCAAGGCGGGTTCGTCCAGCTGCCCGTGCCCTCCGCCGCCGCGGCACCAGTTCAGGGCCTCGTTCACCGACAGTGGCCGCGCCTGCGGCAGCCTGCCTGCGACCAGGCCCTGAAGCTCGGCTAGGCGGTCGAGCTGCTCGGAAGTGGGCTGCGGCAGCGCGGAATCCCCTTCCCGGGCCGTGGCGATGCGCAGCTCCAATTTGCCGCGCCGGAAGGCGGCGGTGAGCCGGTCGCGTAGTGCGGGCTCCAGACCGCGCAGCTCGTCGGGCAGGCGGAAAGCCAGGTCCAGAAAGCGACCATTGACAGAGCGCGCCTCCACCGTCACGGAGGCCACCGAGGCCCCCGGCGTGCCATCGCCAGGGGGTTCCCCCGAGGCCGCGATCGCATACCCCGTCATGCTATAAACCGCCATTCGATCACCCCTGAAGGAAGCCGCGGCGATTATGTCGTCCAAGCCCAAGCCTGCGCCTTTGCCTTCGGGCACCGTGGTGGGCGGCTACACGGTCGTCAAGAAGCTCGCGGCCGGTGGCTTCGGGGTCGTCTACCTGGCCGAGGACGGCAGCCGCAATCTCGTCGCGGTGAAGGAATACCTGCCGGCCTCGCTGGCCGAGCGCTCGGCAGGCGAGTTGACGCCCCGCGTAAAGCCCGACAAACAGCCGCTGTACCGCCTGGGCCTGAAGAGCTTCTTTGAGGAAGGCCGCAGTCTCGCGCAGATCAGCCACCCGAGCGTGGTCTCGGTGCTGAATTTCTTCCGCGAGAACGAAACTGTCTACATGGTGATGAACTACCTGCAGGGCGACACCCTGCAGGACTTCATCGTCACGGCCCGCGACCTCAAGCGCGACAAGGTGTTCCGCGAGAGCACCATCCGCAGCCTGTTCGACGAGATCCTGCGCGGCCTGCGCATCGTTCACCAGCACAAGATGCTGCACCTGGACATCAAGCCGGCTAACATTTTCATCACCAACGACAACAAGGCGGTGATGCTGGACTTCGGCGCCGCGCGCGAGGTGCTGAGCAAGGAAGGCAACTTCATCCGGCCCATGTACACCCCGGGCTTCGCGGCGCCCGAGATGTACCGCCGCGACGGCTCGCTCGGCCCCTGGACGGACATCTACGCCATTGGCGCCTGCATCTATGCCTGCATGCAGGGCTACCCGCCCAACGATGCGCCGCAGCGCATCGAGAAGGACCGCCTGGCGCTGAGCCTCTCGCGCCTGCGCAACGTGTATTCCGACAATCTGATCGAGGTCACGCAGTGGTGCATGAGCCTCGATCCGCTGAGCCGGCCCCAGAGCGTGTTCGCGCTGCAGAAGGAACTTGCCCGCGAGACCGAGCGTCGCTACACCAAGCTGAGCTTCTCCGAGCGGCTGAAGCTGCAGCTCGAAACCATCAAGACGGGCACCAAGCCCTGATCCCCGACAGGCCGGTCGTATGCGATTCTCCGTTTACCAGGTCAGCCGCCGCGGTGGCCGCGACAAGAACGAAGACCGCATGGGCTACAGCTACACGCGGGAGTCGGGCCTGTTCGCGCTCGCCGACGGCATGGGAGGCCACCCCGAGGGCGAGGTGGCCTCCCAGCTGGCACTGCAGACGCTGTCGGCCCACTTCCAGCGCGAGGCCAAGCCGCGCTTGGCGGAGCCGCTGCGCTTCCTACACGACGCGATCATCGCTGGCCACCACCAGCTGCTGCGCTACGCCACCGAGCGGGCGCTGATGGACACGCCGCGCACCACGGTGGTGGCCTGCCTATTGCAAGGCAACGCTGCGTACTGGGCGCACTGCGGCGACTCGCGCCTTTACCTCGTGCGCGGCGACAAGCTCGTGGCGCGCACGCGCGACCACAGCTACAGCGAGCTGGCACAGGCCATGTCGCAGGTGGTGCCCCTGCCCGAAAAGGTCAACCGCAACGTGCTGTTTACCTGCCTGGGCAGCCCCGGCCGGCCGGTGGTGGATACCGCCGGCCCGCTGCTGGTGCGGCCGGGCGACAAGGTCATGCTGTGCTCCGACGGTCTTTGGGGCAGCATCTCCGACCCCATCATCACCGATATCTTGGCCACCCGTCCCATTTCCGACGCCGTGCCCGAGCTCGTGGAGCGGGCGCTGCGCGTGGCCGGCGAGCGCAGCGACAACGTCACCGTCCTGGCCGTGGAGTGGGAAGCGGCCGAGGACGTCGACGCCGCGGGCGTGAGCACCGAATCGCTGGCCGATGACGTGTTCGCCAGCACCATCCAGGCCAGCCTCGGGGGCGATGCGGGTGGCGGCGACGAGCTCGACGACGCCGAAATCGAGCGCTCCATCCGCGAGATCAACGAAGCCATCCAGCGATCGTCAGCACGCAAGCGCTGACGACACCGCGGGATGACCCGCGGCCGAGCACGCGGCTCCCCCGGCCCCCTCCAGCAGGGGGCTCCGGTCAGACGGACGACAATCCGAGGCTCCACTACGGGCCCCGTCCATGACCTTTATCCGTTCCGCCGACCGCGCCGCCGACGCCCTGCGCCCCGTGACCCTCGAGCGTGGCTACACCCGGCACGCCGAGGGCTCGGTGCTCGTGAGCTTCGGCGCCACCCGCGTGCTGTGCACGGCGTCGGTCGAGGAGAAGGTGCCGCCGCACAAGCGCGGCAGCGGCGAGGGCTGGATCACGGCCGAATACGGCATGCTGCCGCGGGCCACGCACACGCGCTCCGACCGCGAGGCGGCCAAGGGCAAGCAGAGCGGCCGCACGCAGGAGATCCAGCGCCTCATCGGCCGCAGCCTGCGCGCGGTGTTCGACCTGAAGGCCCTGGGCGAGCGCACGATCGCGCTGGACTGCGACGTGCTGCAGGCCGACGGCGGCACGCGCACGGCGGCCATCACCGGCGCCTGGGTGGCGGCGCACGATGCCGTGAGCTGGTTGCTGGGCCAGGGCCGCATCGCGCACAGCCCGCTGCGCGATGCCGTGGCCGCCGTCTCGGTGGGCATCGTCGAGGGCACGCCGCTGCTTGACCTGGAGTACACGGAAGATGCCGCCTGCGACACCGACATGAACGTGGTCATGACGAGCTCGGGCGGTTTCGTCGAGGTGCAGGGCACGGCCGAGGGCGTGCCCTTCAGCCGCGCCGAGATGGACGAGATGCTCGCGCTCGCCGGCCGCGGCATCGCCGAGCTGGTGCAGGCGCAGCGCCGGGCGCTGGGCCTGGCCTGACGCGGAGCGCACGCGATGCGCCTCGTGCTGGCGTCGAACAACGCCAAGAAGCTCTCGGAACTGCAGGCCCTGCTCGGCGGGCTCAACCTGACGCTCGTGCCGCAGGGCGCGCTGGGCATCGCCGAGGCCGAGGAGCCTCACGGCACCTTCATCGAGAACGCCCTGGCCAAGGCGCGCCACGCCGCGGCGGCCTGCGGCGGTGCCGCGCTGGCCGACGACTCCGGCGTGTGCGCGGACGCGCTGGGTGGCGCGCCGGGCGTGATCTCGGCGCACTACGGCGGCCTCGTCGCGCCATCGCCCGACCGCGAGGCCACGCGCCGCGAGCAGGATGCGCGCAACAACGAGCGGCTGCTGCACGAACTGGCGGCGAGCCCGGCGCCCGGGCAACGCCGCGCGTTCTTTCTCAGCACCCTGGTGGCCGTGCGCCATGCCGCCGACCCGCAGCCGCTGGTGGCCGTGGGCCGCTGGCCCGGACGCATCCTGGCCGCGCCCCGGGGCACGGGCGGCTTTGGCTACGACCCGCTGATGTTCATCCCCGAGCTCGACCGCACCGTGGCCGAGCTCGACGCCGCCACCAAGAACGTCCACAGCCACCGGGCGCGTGCGATGACGCTGCTGGTGCAGCAGCTGCGCGAGGTCTGGGGCCTGTGACGCGGCCGCTGCCACCGGTGCGGCCGGCCGCGGCCGACGCCGCCGGGCCGGCGCCGGACCTCTCGCCTGGGCACTTCCTGCGGCCCGGCACGCTGCGCCTGCCCGCGCCGCCGCCTCTGGCGCTGTATGTGCACCTGCCCTGGTGCCTGAAGAAGTGCCCGTACTGCGACTTCAACAGCCACGGCACGGCGCAGCTCGACGACGCCACGCAAGGCCGCTACGTCGAGGCCCTGGTGGCTGACCTCGAGGCCAGCCTGCCGCTGGTGTGGGGCCGCCGCGTCGTCAGCGTCTTCGTGGGCGGCGGCACGCCCAGCTTGTTCGAACCGGCGGCCATCGACCGGCTGCTGGGCGCCGTGCGCGCGCGGCTGCCGCTGGAGGCCGGCTGCGAGGTCACGCTCGAGGCCAACCCCGGCACCTTCGAGCGCGAGCGCTTCCGTGCCTTCCGCGACGCCGGGGTCACGCGGCTGTCGGTCGGCGTGCAGAGCTTCGACGACGCGGCGCTGGCGCGGCTGGGCCGCGTGCACGATGCCGCGCAGGCCCGCGCCGCCGTGGCCGAGGCCGCCGAGGCCTTCGACACCTGGAACCTCGACCTGATGTACGCGCTGCCGGGCCAGACGCCGGCGCAGCTGGCCGCCGAGCTCGACACCGCGCTGTCGTTCGCGCCGCCGCACCTGTCGATCTACCACCTCACCATCGAGCCGAACACGCTGTTCGCTGTGCAGCCGCCCGAGCTGCCCGACGACGACCTGGCCAGCGAGATGCTCGACCTGATCGGCGAGCGCACCGCCGCCGCCGGGCTGGCGCGCTACGAGGTGAGCGCCTTCGCGCGGGAGGGCCACCGCTGCGCGCACAACCTGAACTACTGGAGCTTCGGCGACTACCTCGGCATTGGTGCCGGGGCGCACGGCAAGCTGAGCTTCCCCGAGCGCGTGCTGCGCCAGGTGCGCTGGCGCGATCCGGCCACCTACATGGCCCGGGCCCTGGAGGGGCGCGCCGTGAGCAACCAGCACGAGCCGGCGCGCGCCGAGCTGCCGCTGGAGTTCATGATGAACGCGCTGCGCCTGAAGGACGGCTTCCCGCTGCGGCTGTTCACCGAGCGCACGGGTCTGCCGATATCGGCCGTGATGCGGCCACTGCAGCGCGCGCGCGAGCGCAGCCTGCTGCAGGTGCGCGACGAAGGCACGGCCGACGAGTGGCTGCAGCCCACCGCGCGCGGTTTCGACTTCCTGTCGGACCTGACCGCCCTGTTCGTGCCGCCGGCGCGCTGAGCGTCGGCAGCGCGTCTGTGGCCCTACACCCGCGTGGCGACGCCGGCGTTGGCGCGCAGCCACTCCAGCAGCCGCGGCGCGATGCGGTTCAGCGGCAGCACCTCGTGCGCCGCGCCGTGCGCGATGGCCTCGCGCGGCATGCCGAATACGACGCAGCTGGCCTCGTCCTGCACCAGGTTGAAGCTGCCGGCGTCGCGCATGGTCTTCATGGCGCGGGCGCCGTCGGCGCCCATGCCGGTGAGCATCACGCCCAGCGCGTTGCGACCGACCACGCGCGCGGCGCTGTCGAACAGCACCTCCACGCTGGGCTTGTGGCGGTTGACGGGGTCGCTGTCGGTCACGCGGGCCACGTAGTTGGCGCCCGAACGTTCCACGCTGAGGTGGAAGCCGCCTGGGGCGAGGTACGCGTGGCCCGGCAGAATGCGCTCGCCGTCGCGGGCTTCGGCCACGTGGATGCGGCATAGGCCGTTCAGCCTTCCCGCATAGCTCTTGGTGAAGCCGGGCGGCATGTGCTGCGTGATCATCACCGCGGGGCTGTCGGCCGGCAACCCGGTCAGCAGCTCGCGCGTGGCCTCAGTGCCGCCGGTGGAGGCGCCGATGAAGATGATCTTCTCCGTCGACACCCGGCCCAGCGGGGTGCTGGGGGCGGGTGCCGTCAGCGGCGGCACGCCCGGCGCGTCGACTGGCGGCGCGGCTCGGCGCGTGATGCGCGCGCGCGCGGCGGCGCGAACCTTTTCGGTGATGTCAGCGCCCAGCTGGCGAAGGCCGTCGGACACGCCGATCTTGGGCTTGGCGACGAAGTCCACCGCGCCCAGTTCCAGTGCCTTCAGCGTGACGTCGGCGCCGCGCTCGGTGAGGGTGCTCACCATCACTACTGGCATCGGCCGCAGCCGCATCAGCCGCGCCAGGAAGTCGAGCCCGTCCATGCGTGGCATCTCCACGTCGAGCGTGATCACGTCGGGGCTGTGGCTTCGAATCATCTCGCGTGCCACCAGGGGGTCGGCGGCAGAACCTACGCAACACATGTCGGGCTGGCGATCGATGATCTCTGCAAGCAGGCCGCGCACCAGGGCAGAGTCATCGACGACGACAACGCGGATCTTGGGACCGGTCATGGTCTGTCGTCCGCAGGGTCAGAAGAGGTCGATGCTGCCGCCGGTGCCGGCCGATGGCGCGGCGCGCTGCGTGGCGGCCAGCTCCAGGGCGGTCAACGCCTCGGTGTTGGCGCTGGCCAGGCGCTTGACCATGGCCTTGCCGCTGGCCGGCAGGAAGCACACCTTGCGGGGATAGATGTCGAGCACGTCCTTGCTGACCACGGTGATGCGCTCGGTGCGCAGGTAATCCAGCACGAAGGCGGTGTTGCGCTCGCCGACGTTGATGCTGTTCATGCCGCTGATGACGGCACCGCCGCCGAACACCTTGGCCTCCATCGTGGCGCGGGTGGCTCCGCGCTTGACGAGCTCGCCGATCAGCAGGTCCATGGCGTAGATGCCGTAGCGCCCGCCGCCGTCTCCGCCGGGCGCGGCGTCCGGCAGCAGGAAGTGGTTCATGCCGCCGACCCGCTTCTCGCGGTCCCACAGACAGGCGGCGATGCAGGAGCCCAGCGTCGTCATCAGGAGGATGTCCTCGTCGTGGACGAAGAACTCGCCGGGCAGCACCTTGACGGCGTCGTTGCCGAAGTGCGTGTCCCAGAAAAAGAAGCCGGCCTCGCCGGGCCGGCGCGGACGTGCCCGTAGCCGATCCAGGCGGCTCGAGGCGGCCGGGCGCGACGGTGGTGCAGCCGGGGCGGGCGGTGCGGTGCGGGGGGCGGCGGGCATGGAGACTCCGGATGTTCTATCGGCTTGGGCGGCCGGTGGCTTGAGCCGGCAGCCCGGCGGCGCTAGACGCGCTCGTAGATCGTTTTGCCACGCAGGCGGAAAATGTCCCGCGAATCGTTGAAATTCTCGGAGTGACCCACGTACAGCAGCGCCCCGGGTCGCGTGACGCCATGGGTGTGCTCCAGCACGCGGCGTTGGGTAGGCTCGTCGAAATAGATCATCACGTTGCGGCAGAACACGACGTCGAAGGGCTCGCCCAGCGTCGACCAGCTGGTGCTCATCAGATTGAATGGGCGGAACTCGACGAGCCGCGCCAGCTCGGGCTTGATGCGGATGCTGCCGGCGTTGCTGCCGGTGCCGCGCAGGAAGTGGCGCTTCAGTCGCTCGGGGCTGAGGCCGCGGGCGTCGGCCGGGTATACGCCGCGCTGCGCCTTGGCCAGCACCTTGGTGTCGATGTCGGTGCACAGCAGCTGCGCGGGGGCCGAGACGCCCAGCGTCTCCACCAGCGTCATGGCCAGTGAATACGGTTCCTCGCCGGTGCTTGCGGCGTTGCACCACACGCGCAGCGGCCGGCCGCCACTGCGGCCGGTGAGCGCTCGCAGATCGTCCACCAGGGCGTGGAAGTGGTGCTCCTCGCGGAAGAAGGCGGTCAGGTTGGTCGTGAGGCAGTTCACGAATTCCTGCCACTCCGACTCGCTCCCGCCGCGCTCGAGCCGGTCCAGATAGCTGGCGAAGGAGACTTGGCGAGTTTCACGCAGGCGGCGCGACAAGCGGCTGTACACCATGGCCTGCTTGCCGGCGTGCAGGCTAATGCCGGCGCGCTCGTAGATGAGCCTGCGGATGCGCTCGAAGTCGGCCGGGGTGAGCGTGTACTCCGCTTCCGCCGGCGGGGGCGGTGCGGGCGTCCGGGGGGGCAGGGTGGCGTGCGTCACGGCATCAGTGTGGCCGCTCGGCTACCGCGGCAATGAGCGAAACAAGGCCGCTGCAGCCGCTCAATTGCACCGTGGTCGGGGCATTGGAGGTCGCTGCTAGACTGCCGTCCTAACTCGAAAAGATAGGGCGGTCAATGCCGCCCCTGTGACTTGTCCAACCCCCGTCCATCCGCCGCCGCAGCCGCGCAGACGCTCCATTTCGAGCGGGCGCTGCAATTGCTGGCTCACGCCGGGCAGGAGCCGCCCTCGGGCGACCCATCCACGCCGGCTTGGCAGCAGGCCATGATCGATAGGCTGGTGGAACTTTCCAGCCGCGACGCGCTGACAGGCCTGGCCAACCGCCGCGCCGCCGAGATGGCGCTGGAGCGCGAGGTCGACCGCGTTGCCCGCAGCGGCGAGCCGGCGCTGCTGCTGGCGTTGGACATCGACCACTTCAAGTACGTGAACGACACCCACGGCCATGCTGCGGGCGACCGGGTCATCTGCGCCGTGGCCGCGGCGCTGATGGACAGCGTGCGCCCCATGGACCTCGTCGCGCGCGTAGGCGGGGAGGAATTCGCCATCATCCTGCCCAACTGCGCGAGCGCCTTCGGCCTCACGGTGGCCGAGCGCATCCGCCGCCGCGTGGAGCGCATGCCCATCCTGCTGCAGCCCTTGCGTGAGGAACTGACGGTCACCATCAGCATCGGCGGCGCCTTCGCGCCGCAATGGGTGCGTTCGACGCCGGCACTCTGGAAGGAGCGGGCCGACCAGCAGCTCTACCTGGCCAAGGCCCAGGGCCGCAACCTCGTGCGGCTGGAGCCCTCGGCGACGTCGGTCGTCAGCAGCGAGGAAAAGCGCCTGCTGTTCGAAAGCTTCCAGATCCAGGATCAGGAATGACGAGCGCTCCAGACCGGTCAGCCCCCTCTGCAACGACCACGGCACGGCCGTCGCACATCATGGCCGTCACCAGCGGCAAGGGCGGGGTCGGCAAGACCGTCGTTACAGCCAACCTGGCTGCAGCGCTGGCGCGTCACGGCCGCAAGGTTCTGGTGCTCGATGCCGACCTGGGCCTGGCCAATCTCGACGTGGTGCTGAACCTGTTCCCCAAGATCACGCTGCACGACGTTTTCACCGGCACCGCCTCGCTGCCCGAGGCCGTGCTGCCGGCACCGGGTGGTTTCCACGTGCTGCTGGCGGGCTCGGGCATGGTCGAGTACTCGCGCATGACGGCCGAGGTGCGCGAGAAGCTGCAGCAGGTGATCGACGAGGTGGCGCCGCGCTTCGACCACGTGCTGCTCGACACCGGCGCCGGCATCTCCGACGTCGTGCTCTACACCGTGGGCCTGGCCGGCCAGGTGCTGGTGGTGGCCACCCCCGAGCCGACCTCGCTGACCGACGCCTACGCCACCATCAAGGTGCTGGCCGCCACGCAGGGACGGCGTCTGATCCGCCTGCTGGTCAACCAGGTGCGCAACAGCAGCGAAGGCCGTGCCGTGCGTCAGCAGCTGCAGCAGGTGGTGGACCGCTATGTGAACCCCACGCTGGACAGCCCGGTACGGCTGGAGCTCGTCGGCGAGGTCCCTTCCGACCCCGCTGTGCGCGAGGCGGTGCTGCGCCGTCAGCTGCTGCTGGAAATGCTGCCGGGTACGCAGCCGGCGCTGGCGCTGCTTCAGGTGGCGCGGCGGCTCGTGACCCCCTGACCGCTGCCGTGGCTATCGACGAGCCCGCAACCCCGTCGGGCCCCAGTGGAGCCGGCGCTGATGCTGCGCCTGGCCGAGGCGCTGTATGGGACGGCCGGATGCGCAACCGGCCGCAATGAGCATGCCGCCACGGCCCCTGCCCACCACCGCTCCCATGCGCCCCATACGGCGGCTGCCGGCCCTGGCTCTGGCGGTCTCGGTGGCCGGCTGCGTCGTCGTGCCGCAGACCCAGCACGTGTTCGACCCCGCCTGCGGCGTCGCCACCAAGCAGATCACGCTCGAGGTGGCCGTGCTGCCGGGCTTTCACAGCTGCCGTGGCGACGGCTGCGTGGCGCTGATGGTGACGGCCGGCGTCGTCACCATGGCCTCCGCCGTCATCTCGGGCAGCGTGGCCGTGATCGGCAACGTGCTGGTCTGGGCCGAGCGGCAGGCCGGCTGCCCCCGGCCGCCGGGCACGCCGCTGCCCGCGCCGCGCTGAAATCAGCCCTTCAGCAGCACGATCAGCGCCCCGGCGCCGCCCTGCGGGCCGCTGGCCTGCGTGAAGGCCAGCACCTCGGCGCTCTGCCCCAGCCAGCGCTGCGCCTTGGCCTTGAGCACCGGCTGGCGGCCCGGCGAGCCGTGGCCCTTGCCGTGCACCACGCGCAGGCAGCGCCAGCCGCGCTGGCGGCTGTCGCGCAGGAACAGGGCCAGTGCGTCGCGTGCCTCGTCGCGGCGCAGGCCGTGCAGGTCGAGCTCGCCCTGGATGGACCAGTGGCCGCGGCGCAGGCGGTTGACGACGTCGGGGCCCACGCCCTCGCGGCGGAAGCTCAGGCCGTCGTCGGTGAGCAACAGGCTCTCGATGTCCACCTCGTCGGACATCGCCTCCTGCAGCGCTCGGCGTTCGTCGGCCTCGCGCTGGCGCGGCAGCGGCTCGGGGCGGGCGACGTCGAGCGCCGCGCTGGCCAGCCCGTGCGGCTGCAGCGGCGTCACCGGGCCCACGGACTCGGCGAAGAGGCGCCGCGCCCGCTCGGCCGCGCGCTGCGCCGCCAGCGCCGCGGCGGCGGCCTCGCGCTGCTGGCGCTGCTGCTCGGCCAGGGTGTCGCGCAGGCGGCGAAGGTCGGACAGCGAGCGTGCGTGCAGCGTCACATCAGCCCCCGCTCGGCCAGCGAGACCGTCTGCCCGCGGCCTACGACGATGTGGTCGAGCACGCGCACGTCCACCAGCTTCAGCGCGCTGGCCAGGCTCTGCGTGAGGTACTCGTCGGCCCGGGAGGGCTCGGCCACGCCGCTGGGGTGGTTGTGCGCCAGCACCACCGCCGCGGCGTTGTGGCGCAGCGCCAGGCGCACCACCTCGCGCGGGTAGACGCTGGTCTGCGTCAGCGTGCCGCTGAACAGGATGTCGAAGCGCAGCAGCCGGTGCTGCGCGTCGAGGAACATCACGCCGAAGTGCTCCTGGCCGTGCCCGTCGAGCTGCAGCGCGAGGAACTCCTTCACCCGCTGGGGGTGGTCGAACACCGGGCGCTGGCGCAGCGGCTGGGTGACGGCGCGGCGGGCGATCTCGGCCACCGCCAGCAGCTCGGCCTGCTTGGCCGGGCCCAGGCCGCGCACCCCGGCCAGGGCGGTGCGCGCCTCGGCCTGCAGCAGCCCGGCGAAGCCGTCGCAGCGGTCGATCACCGCCTGCGCCATCGCCAGCACCCCCTGGCCGGCGGTTCCGGTGCGCAGCAGCAGCGCCAGCAACTCGGCGTCGGCCAGCGCGGCGGGGCCGCGGGCCAGCAGCTTCTCGCGCGGGCGCTGGTCAGCGGGCAGGTGCTTCATGGGGGGGCGACTTAGAATCGCGGGGCAGTCTATGCGAGGGGCATCGCCCCCGGAGCCCACCCAGATTGGCCCACCCCGAGAGACGCCCCCCGCCGGGCGCCCCCGGCGGGCCTCCAAGCCACCCGTGCCCCACACCGAGCCCCCGCGCGTCGCGCCCGGATCCTTCCTGACGCTGCACTACCGCCTGGCCGGCCCCGACGGCCGCGCGGTGGTGGACACCTTCGCCGACAAGCCGGCCACGCTGTCGCTGGGCACCGGCCAGCTCGCGCCCGCCATCGAGGAGCGGCTGCTGGGCCTGGAAGAGGGCGCCGAGGCGCGCTTCGAGCTGCCCGCGGGCGCGGCCTTCGGCCAGCGCAACCCCGAGCTGCTGCAGCGCGTGAAGCTTGCGCTGCTGCACGAACTGGGCGAGCGCGACGCCGAGTACGCGGTGGGCGACGTGGTGGAGTTCCCCACGCCCGACGGCCAGGGCCGCTACGCCGGCGTGGTGCGCGAGGTGGGCGAGGGCTGGCTGCTGTTCGACTTCAACCACCCGCTGGCCGGGCAGGCCGTGCGATTCGACGTCAAGCTGCTGGGGGTTCTGTAGCCATGGCCGACCACACCGACCCCGCCGCCACGCTCAGCGAGATCCTGCTGGCCGAGCCGCGCGGCTTCTGCGCCGGCGTCGACCGCGCCATCGAGATCGTCGAGCGGGCGCTGCAGAAGTACGGCGCCCCCATCTACGTGCGCCACGAGATCGTGCACAACACCTACGTGGTGGAAGACCTGCGCGCCAAGGGCGCTGTCTTCATCGAGGACCTGGCCGAGGTGCCGCCCGGCGCCACGCTGGTGTTCAGCGCCCACGGCGTGCCCAAGGCCGTGCGCGCCGAGGCGGCGCGCCGCGGCTTCCAGGTCTTCGACGCCACCTGCCCGCTGGTGACCAAGGTGCACGTCGAGGTCGCCAAGCTGGCCAAGGAGGGCTTCGAGTTCATCATGATCGGCCACAAGGGGCACCCCGAGGTCGAGGGCACGATGGGCCAGCTCACCGAGGGCATCTACCTGGTGGAGGAGGCCGCCGACGTGGCCCGCGTGCAGCCGCGCAAGGACAAGCTGGCGGTGGTGACGCAGACCACGCTGTCGGTGGACGACGCCGCCGAGATCCTGGCCGAGGTCAAGCGCGTGTTCCCCCACGTGCGCGAGCCCAAGCAGCAGGACATCTGCTACGCCACGCAGAACCGGCAAGACGCCGTCAAGGTGATGGCGCCGGCGGTGGACGTGGTCATCGTGGTGGGCAGCCCCACCAGCAGCAACAGCAACCGCCTGCGCGAGCTGGCCGAGCGGCTGGGCACCGAGGCGCACATGATCGAGGGCGCACACGCGCTGGAGCCGGCGTGGTTCGAGGGCCGCCAGCGCGTGGGCCTGACGGCCGGCGCCTCGGCCCCCGACGTGCTGGTGCAGGCCGTGATCGCGCGGCTGCGCGAACTGGGCGCCACCAGCGTGCGCCGTATGGACGGCGTGGTCGAGAACGTCCGCTTCCCGCTGCCGCGCGGGCTGGGCGACCGCAGCATGGCCGAGGCCGGCGTGGCGCCGGCCGCGTCCGAGTCATCCCGATCCTGACGCCCGCCGACTTCGCGACCCCCTTGCCCGAAGCCGACGGCGCCCCCAGCAGGCGCCGTCGTCGCATGAAGCCCGAACACCGCACCAGGACCGAACCATGCTCGACATCAGCCACCTTCGCCGCGACCTCGATGCCGTCGTCGCGCAGCTGCAGCGCCGCCGCAACCCCCAGCCCTACCTCGACGTGGAGCGCTTCCGCGCGCTGGAGGCCGAGCGCAAGCAGATCCAGACCGCCACCGAGCAGCAGCAGGCGCGCCGCAACGCGCTGAGCAAGCAGATCGGCCAGCTCAAGGGCCGCGGCGAGGACACCGCCGCCCTGATGGCCGAAGTGGGCGGCATCGGCGACGCCCTGAAGGCCGGCGCCGAGCGGCTGGAGCAGGTGCAGGCCGAGCTGCAGCACATGCTGATGAGCGTGCCCAACCTGCCGCAGCCCGAGGTGCCCGACGGCGCCGACGAGACCGCCAACCGCGAGCTGCGCCGCTGGGGCGAGCCGCGCGCCTTCGACTTCACGCCGCGCGACCACGTCGACCTGGGCGCGCCGCTGGGCCTGGAGCCCGACACCGGCGCGCTGCTGGCGGGCAGCCGCTTCACCTTCCTGCGCGGGCCGGTGGCGCGGCTGCACCGGGCGCTGGCGCAGCTGATGCTGGACGTGCACACGCAGCAGCACGGCTACACCGAGTGCTACACGCCCTACATCGTCAACGGCGAGATCCTCGAGGGCACGGGGCAGCTGCCCAAGTTCCGGCAGGACATGTTCTGGGTGACGCGCGGCGCCGACGCGGCCGAGCCGGGCGCCGCGCCGCAGGCCGAGCAGTACCTGATCGCCACCAGCGAGATCCCGCTGACCAACACCGTGCGCGGGCAGATCCTCGACGCCGCGCAGCTGCCCATCCGGCTGACGGCGCACACGCCGTGCTTCCGCTCGGAGGCCGGCAGCGCCGGCCGCGACACGCGCGGCATGATCCGCCAGCACCAGTTCGACAAGGTCGAGATGGTGCAGATCGTGCACCCCGAGCACAGCGCGGCGGCACTGGAGGAGATGACGGGCCACGCCGAGAGGATCCTGCAGCTGCTGGAGCTGCCCTACCGGGTGGTGGTGCTGTGCACCGGCGACATGGGCTTCGGCGGCGCGCGCACGCACGACCTGGAGGTGTGGATCCCGACGCAGGGCACGTACCGCGAGATCAGCTCGGTGAGCAACTGCGAGGCCTTCCAGGCGCGGCGCATGCAGGCGCGCTTCCGCAACGCCGCAGGCAAGCCCGAGCTGGTGCACACGCTCAACGGCAGCGGCGTGGCCGTGGGCCGTGCGCTGGTGGCCGTGCTCGAGAACCACCAGCAGGCCGACGGCAGCGTGCGCGTGCCGGCGGCGCTGCGCCCCTTCCTGGGCGGGGCCGAGCGGCTGGGCGCCTGAGGCCGCGGCCGGCGCCCGGCCGGCATAGAATGCAGGGCTCCGTTCGACGCGAGACCACGCAATCCCGGAGAGGTGGCAGAGTGGTCGAATGCACCGGATTCGAAATCCGGCGTACGAGTTCTCTCGTACCGAGGGTTCGAATCCCTCCCTCTCCGCCAGTACAAGACCTTCGAACCTGCTGAGCGGGCTTCGAAGGCGCTCAGAGCCCCGCACCATGCGGGGCTTTTTGCTGTGGGCTCCTGACTGCGCCTTCGGGCGGGTGGGCCGGAAGGGCGTCTCAGACCGGCTTTGTCTCAGGACCTCCTGACTTTTGGGGGGTCGGTACGGAAGCAGAGCACCGCTTGGCACTTCTTCCGGCCTGACCCGTTTCGCCTTGGAGACAGCCTGTTGCCAATGCGAAGTCGTCCCCGTTTAAGAACGGCGAATCTTGTCTGGATTGCGGCTTGCCCAATCTTCGCGATAGGCTTGTTCGCCGTGCTGCCTTGCGTCCGCTTCCGCTTTCGCCGCAGCCTGGCTAGACGCTTACCCCCATCGGCCCGGCCCGCCGGAGTGGGCGGGCCGCTTTCGCATCAAGGCAAGGTGATCGTCACATGCGCGGGCATGGAGGGCATCCTCACGATCTGCTGATACGCGTCCAGATCGACCTGCGTCTGCCAGTCCAGCGACCAGCGCAGGCTCAGGAAGGCCAGCAGCCCCGCCAGCGCGAACAGCGCGCCCACCACCCACAGCGGCACCTCGGCCCGCAGCCGGTGGATGATGCGGTCCGGCGGAAGCCAGCTGGGGGCGAACGCGGCGCGTTTGCCCTTCATGTGCGCGATGTCCTCGCCCAGGCGAGCGGTCAGGAAGGCCAGCTTCTCGGTCCCCTCGAGCAGGTATTTGCCCTGAAAGCCCAGCAGCAGGCACATGTGGAACACCTCCAGCACCTGCCACTTGGCCGCGCCGTGTCGGCGGACCTGCTCGAGTTTGTCGAAGAAACTCTCCCCAGCCAGCTGTTCTCCGAAGGTCTCCAGCTGCAAGGGGTTGCGCTCCCAGGCTTCGCGGATGTCGGTCTCCGACATCAACACCCGCTCGTCGACGATGGCGCAGAAGGCGTACTTGGCCAGGTAAACGTCTTCGGGCGAAGTGCCCAGCTTGCGCGCACCGCGCTCCACGGACATCAGGAACTCGCGCAAGCGCACGCGGAAGCTTTCCATGTCGACCGGGCTGTAGCGGTTGCGCAGCAGGAACAGCATGTAGAACCCGTCGTACATCAGGTCCAGCAGCTTCTTGGCATCGGGCGGTGTGCCGAAGCGCTTGGGAAGGGCGCCCGAGCGGGCCGGGCTGAGGAGTGAGGGTGCAGACATGGACGAGGTTCCGTGACTGAGGCGGTGTTTAGGGGTTCAACGCGAAGAGTTCGAGTCGCAGATCCTGGATGCCCGCGGGCGCATAGATGGTGATCGACTGCGACTGCAGCATGCGTTCGTACAGCGCGCCGCGGGCTTCCAGCGCGAAGTAGAAGGCGCCTGGCCGGACCGGTATCGCCGCGGGCACCTGCGGCGCTTGCGTCAGCCGCACGCCACTCATGGCCGACAGCACCAACTTGTCGACGTCGTCCGGCGCGCCCACCTTGAACCGCAGCGGCACGGCGTCCAGCAGCTCGGCGGCCGGCATCGAGGCCGTGACGCCCAGGTAGAAGCTGGTGCCCGCGCTGATCAGCTCACTGTCCAGGCGGCCGACATGGAACGACCGCTTCGCCTCGGCCAGCGCGATCGAGAAGTAGCGGGTGGAGATCACCGTCTCCAGAAGCCCGTGAATGATCGTCTCCAGGCGGTTGAACGGGCCTTCGGGCCGGGCGTGGTCGTAGGCGGTAAGGTCGGATAGCTGGTGGCTCATCGAGAAGGTCATCAGCGCGCGGGCCAGCTCCAGCGGGCGCTTATACAGGCGCTCGGGGTGCAGGCCGGGGTGCTGGCGGAAGTGGAGCAGGGCCGCGCAGGCCGCGCTGGAGGTGTGCAGCAGCCAGAACGAGGCGATATCGCCCGATCTGAACTCGATGACGTGCCGGGACGGCTCGCGATGGGAACCGTACAGCGCATCCACCTTGGTCTGCAGCATGTCGAGCAGCCGTCGCAGCAGGGCTCCCAGCGCTGGCGCAGCCTGGACGCTCAGGCTTGGCGCTACGAAGCGCGCCTCCAACTCGAAGGTGCCTGCGGCCGTGAGGCGCAGCCGGCACACCGGCAGGCTCACGAGGTGGTCCCTCGGTTCGTGCTCGGCCAGCAGCCGTACGCTGCGCTTCAGCACCGACACCTCGGCCTGCGCCGCCTGGGTGAACAGATCGGCGGCCTCGGCGGTGGCGTGCCGACAGTGCACGTCCCGTCGTCGGCCGCATCGTCCATGGCCACATTGCCGGCCTGATGGCGCACCGGTGCGGGCGCAACATAGAACACCACCTCCATCGCCTGCGGCGGCACCGAGGCCAGGCTCAGCGGCGGTGGCAGCGCGTCTTCGGCCGGCGCGTTGACGAGATCGCCGTCCGGGAACACCAGCGAGAGATCGTCCAGTCTCAGCACGCCGCCGGCCAGTCCCGTGACATCCACCTCGATAAGCCTCACGCCCCAGGCGTAAGGGTGCAGCACACGCATCGCCTCGGCCAGCCGCCACTCGTGGCAGGCGTTCTGGCGCTGGAAGTGCTGCGGGCGCAGGGAACAGCCCCTCGCCCCAAAGAACTTTCGAAGATGGAATCAAGCAGCGTCCCCGCGTGATGGTTCGTGCGTGCTGGAGCGTTGGTCTGGGGCGTCGGCCTGGCGCGTCGGACTGGAGCGTTGGGCTATTGGCAAGTGACCCCGGCCAGCCGCAAGGTCTCCGGCTGCGCCCCGTCAGGTGCTCCGACCGAGACGCTCATCGCGCAGCCGTGTAGCCCCAGCGTGACGCCCGATCTTTCAGCGTCCTTTGTCTTGAACGCGAAGCGCCAGCGCCCCTCGGACGGCGCTCGGAAGAGCGCCACTACGGCCAGGTGGCTGGCTTCCAACGGCATCGTCTCGACCACCTCGTGCCACTGGCCGGGGGTGAGCACGAGTTCGCGCACGTCCATGAGGTCGCTCCCGAAGGCCTGCCGCTCGGCTTCAGCCGAACCAAAAACCCTGAACGGCGCAGCCAGAAACGCGTTGGCGCTGCGCAACTTGTAGACCCTGACCACCACAGAGAGCGATCGCCGTTGGGCGTCGGTATTCAAGTGTTCCCCGGCATGCACGCGCAGGGACACTTTCGCGGGAAGATTGGGCAGTGCGGCGCGGGAGAGCTCGGCAGGAACCTCCGGCTTGCGCAGGCCCACCACCTGCGGAGTCTTGTCGACCAGCCCGCCCGACGAAGAACTGGCACAGCCGGCCAAGCCGGCCGATGCGGCCAGGACCAGGGCGCGGAGCGGGACTGCGGGCAGGCGCAAGCGAACTTCCATGGGCAGCAAGTACAGACATCTATCGTACCGGCGCGGGATTCCGGCTCGAGTCTCCTTCACCCGAGAACGGATCATTCAGGCAGAGGGTCTCCGACGCCTACGCCCGCACCCAGCCTACGGAGCCCAAAGAGCGCCCCACGGGCCTCCTTTGGTTGGGGGACACCGGCGGCGTCCGACCAGGCTTCGGGCCCTGGGCTTCAGGTACATTGCGGGCCGGAATGGCTAGCCGGCCAGTGCGCTGGGTTCCGGGCAGGGTGGCTCGGCTGCGCCCAAATCCTCGTAGCCGGCCATCCCATCTTTCTGAGCTGACCACACGCCCGACGATGTCCGTTTCCCCAAGCCCCTGCGCTCCCTCTCGCCCGCTCCCCCGGTTTTGCAGCCTCGCTGCTGTCTTTCTGGCCGTCGCTGCGCTCGGCGGCTGCAGTTCCAAGCCTGTGGCCCCTCCGCCGGCCCCGTTGGTGCCCACCGTTCCCACGCTGGAGCAGTTCATGTCCAGCGGCGCCCGGGCTCGACTGGAGGGTTCGCGTGCGACCGAGCGCGAGCTGTATCGCAGAGCGGCGCAGGTCTATCCCACCAGCAAGGAGCCCTGGCTGAAGCTGGCTGAGGGCTACTTCGAGGCCGCCGACTATGGCGCCGCGATCCTGGCGGCACAGGAAGTCCTCCAGCGAGATCCGTCCGACAGGCTGGGTACCAGTCTGCTGGCTGTCAGCGGCCTGCGGGTGTCCGCCGCTGCACTGGCTGCGCTGCGCCAGGGTCAGGATCTCAACGCCGACACGCGCCGCCAGGCCGAGGACTTGGTCCGGTCGCTGCGCGAAGTGCTCGGCGAGCCCGTGTTGGTGCCCAAGCCGGCCGAGAACGCTGCGACCGGTGCCGGCGCGACCGACAGGCCACCGCAGCCTGCGCGGCGCCCCGCGGCGGCTCCAGCTCCGGCCCCCGCGCGCCCACGCCCGCCGGCCCCGGCCCCGGCCCCGGCCCCGGCCCCGGCCCCGGCCCGGGCCCGGGCTCCGGCTCCGGCTCCGGCTCCGGCTCCGGCTCCGGCTCCGGCTCCGGCTCCGGCTCCGGCTCCGGCTCCGGCTCCGGCTCCGGCTCCGGCTCCGGCTCCGGCCAAGAAGGGAAGCAATCCCTTTGATACGCTTAAATAGCGTCTGTCAACACAGGTCGTTGCGCTGCGGCGGGTAGCTGTCCCAGGCCAGGCAGCCCGGGCACTGCCAGAAGTGGCGCTGCGCCTCGAAGCTGCAGTTCGCGCAACGATAGCGCTGCAGCGGCCGCGCGGCGCGCGCGACGGCCTCATTCAGGGCGGCACGCGCTTCGGCGTCCAGTGGGGGCGAAGACGTGCCGGTGGCGGCCGATGGTGCGGTGGCGAAGGGCAGCAACAACTGAGCCGCCGACAAGGAAGGGTGAGTGCGCAGGTGGGCCACGATTCGCGGCACGCGCTCCGTGGCGGGGTGGCCGGCGTCCAGCGTCTCCAAGGCCTGCAGCAGTTCCACGGCGGGCTGCGCTGCCAGGGCCTGCAGCAGCACCGCGCGCGCGGCGTCGTCGGCCCCGGTGGCGCGGGCACAGGCGGCGTAGTCGCCGGCCACCAGCAGGAAGGCGGCGCCGTCGTGCTCGCGAAGGGTGCCCCAGGCGCGCAGGGCGCCGGCGGCATCGCCCTGGCGCTGCAGGCGCTGGCCGGCCAGCACCCCGGGCCGCGGCGACCCGGGAGCGGCGGCTTGCGCGCGGGCCAGTGCCGCGGTGGCTTCGTCGCCGCGGCCGGCGGCGTCGAGCTCCTCGGCACGCTCGCACTCGTAGTGCGCGATGCGGCTGGCAAAGCTGCCCTGGCCGCTGCCCTCGAGCCGCCGCGCCACCTGCGCCGCCTGTTCCCAGTCGCGCGAGCGCTCGTAGAGGCTCAGCAGCGCGAGCTGCGCCTCGGTGTCGTAGGAGCTGCCCACTAGCGCCGTCCAGGCGGCCTCGGCGCGGTCGAACAGGCCCGCCTTCATGAAGTCCTGCGCCAGCGCGCGCTGCGCGCGCGTGCGCAGCGTCGGGCTCAGGTCGCCGCGGCCGGCCAGGTGCTCGTGCACCCGAACGGCGCGGTCGATCTCGCCGCGGCGGCGGAACAGGTTGCCTAACGCGAAGTGCAACTCGGTGGTGTCGGGATCGTACCGTACCGCCTCGATGAAGGCGTCGATGGCCTGGTCCTGCTGCTCGTTGAGCAGCAGATTCAGCCCCTTGAAGTACGTGCGCGGCGAGTCCTCGCGCTCACGCCTGAGCTGCCGCAGGTCGAGCCTCGAGGCCAGCCAGCCCAGCGCGAACGCCACCGGAAGGCCGATCAGGAACCAGGCGGGTTCGATGTCCATGCGTGGCGCAGGCCGCGATCAGAGGCCCACGCGCGGGGGCTGATCCTGGCCGAAGCCCGAGTGGGGCCGTGAAGGTTGCGCGGTTGCCGTCGCGGGTGCTGTTGTTGTTGTTGCTGTTGCTGTTGATGTTGATGTTGATGTTGATGTTGATGTTGATGTTGATGTTGATGTTGATGTTGCTGCGGCTGCGGCTGCGGCTGCGGCTGCGGCTGCGGCTGCGGCTGCGGCTGCGGCGCCTGTGGCGGCGCCAGCGCTGCCACGCCCCTGGCAGCATCGCCAGCACGCCCAGTGCCGCACCCGCGCCGAACACGGCCAGCATCACGATGACCATGGGCGCCTGCCAATGCACGCCGAAGAACCAGTTCACCGTCACCGGCTGCTGGTTGTTCAGCGCAAAGGCGAAGAGCGTGAAGAAGATGAAAGCCCTGACGAGCCAGACGAAGACGTGCATCGCGCGGCGATTCTAGGCAGCCGACGCCGAGCAGCTCAGCGAGCCTCTCAGCGTGGGTCGCCAGCCGTGTCGCCCCCGGCATCGCGGGCGTCGACGGCCTCGCGCAGCGCCTTGCCGGGCTTGAAGTGCGGCACCAGCTTTTCAGGGATCAGCACCTGCTCGCCGCTGCGGGGGTTGCGGCCCATGCGCGGTGGCCGGCGGTTGATGCTGAAGCTGCCGAAGCCGCGGATCTCGATGCGGTGGCTGCGCGCGAGCGCGTCGCTCATTGCGTCCAGGATGGTCTTGACGGCGAACTCGGTGTCGCGCTGCGTGAGCTGCGAGAAGCGTTCGGCCAGACGGGTGACGAGGTCGGAGCGGGTCATCGGCGGTGCTGCACGCTCGGCATCGGGGGGGGGTGGACGGACGAGGCGCCGGCCGCGGGGGCGTCCCCGCGGCCGGGCCCGAGGCTCGGATTACTCGTTGCCCTTGTCGAGCTTGGCGCGCAGCAGCGCGCCCAGGCTGGTGGTGCCGGCGTTGTCGCGCTCGCTGCTCTGGCGCAGGGCCTGCATGCCCTGCTGGGCATCGGCGTTGTCCTTGGCCTTGATGCTGAGCTGGATGCTGCGCATCTTGCGGTCGACGTTGATCACCATCACCGTGACCTCGTCCCCTTCCTTGAGCACGTTGCGCGCGTCCTCCACGCGGTCGGAGCTGATCTCCGAGGCGCGCAGGTAGCCGGTGACGTCGTCGTTGAGCTGGATCTCGGCGCCGCGGGGGTCGACCGACTTGACCTTGCCCGTGACGACCGCGCCGCGGTCGTTGAGCGTCGTGAAGCCGGTGAACGGATCCACGTCGAGCTGCTTGATGCCCAGACTGATGCGCTCGCGCTCGACGTCGACCGCCAGCACGACGGCCTCGACCTCCTGGCCCTTCTTGTAGTTGCGCACCGCGCTCTCGCCCGGCTCGTTCCACGAAAGGTCGGACAGGTGCACCAGGCCATCGATGCCGGCCGCCAGGCCGATGAACACGCCGAAGTCGGTGATGCTCTTGACGGGGCCCTTGACCTTGTCGCCGCGCTTGACGGTGGCGCTGAACTCCTCCCAGGGATTGACCTTGCACTGCTTCATGCCCAGGCTAATGCGGCGCTTGTCCTCGTCGATCTCGAGGACCATGACCTCGACCTCTTCGCCGAGAGACACCACCTTGGCAGGGGCGACGTTCTTGTTCGTCCAGTCCATCTCGGAGACGTGCACCAGGCCCTCGATGCCCGGCTCGATCTCGACGAAGGCGCCGTAGTCGGCGATGTTCGTGATCTTGCCGAACAGGCGCGTGCTGTTCGGGTAGCGGCGCGACACGCCGTGCCAGGGGTCGTCGCCAAGCTGCTTGATGCCCAGGCTGACGCGGTTCTTCTCGGCGTCGAACTTCAGGACTTTGGCCGTGAGCTCCTGGCCCACGGTGACCACCTCGGACGGGTGGCGCACGCGGCGCCAGGCCATGTCGGTGATGTGCAGCAGGCCGTCGATGCCGCCCAAATCGACGAACGCGCCGTACTCGGTGATGTTCTTGACCACGCCGTGCACGATGGCGCCTTCGGTCAGCGTCTCTAGAAGCTTGGCGCGCTCCTCGCCCATCGAGGCCTCGACCACGGCACGGCGCGACAGCACGACGTTGTTGCGCTTGCGGTCGAGCTTGATGACCTTGAATTCCATGGTCTTGCCCTCGAAGGGCGACATGTCCTTCACGGGCCGCGTGTCGAGCAGGCTGCCGGGCAGGAAGGCGCGGATGCCGTTAACCAGCACAGTGAGGCCGCCCTTGACCTTGCCGCTGACGGTGCCGGTCACGAACTCGCCGCTTTCCAGCGCGTTCTCCAGGCTCATCCACGAGGCCAGGCGCTTGGCCTTGTCGCGGCTGAGGATGGTGTCGCCGTAGCCGTTCTCGACGGCGTCGATGGCGACCGAGACGAAGTCGCCGACCTGGACCTCGAGTTCCCCCTGGTCGTTTTTGAATTCCTCGATGGGGACGTAGCTCTCGCTCTTGAGGCCGGCGTTGACGACGACGTGGTTGAAGTCGATGCGCACGACTTCGGCGGAGATGACCTCTCCGACGCGCATGTCGTTGCTCTTGAGCGATTCCTCGAACAGCGAGGCGAAGGCGTCGAAGCCGCCCTTGGCGGTGACGGTGGTGGTGACGGGCATGGGTTTCCTGGATTCCCGGAGGAGTTGGGTGCAGAGCCGGGGTGCGTGCGGCGGAATGCCGCGGGGTTGGGTGGATCGGATCCTGCTCGCCCGGTCTGGGAGACTGGGCCTGACGGCCGCGGCGGGAAGCGGGCTGGGGCTTGACGGAACGTCTTCAGGGGAACGGGCGACGCGCCTGCCACCACGCCAGCACCTGTTGCACCGATTCGTCGATGCCCAGGCCGGAGTTGTCGAGCCGCTGCGCGTCTTCGGCGGGCCTCAGGGGCGCCACGGGCCGGTTGCTGTCGCGCCGGTCGCGGGCCGTTAGGTCCAATCGAAGGTCGTCGATGCTAGCGAGAATTCCCTTTGAAATCAACTGTTTATGGCGCCTGTCGGCGCGCTGTTCGGCGCTCGCCGTCAGGAACACCTTGAGCTCGGCGTCGGGGAACACCACGGTGCCCATGTCGCGGCCGTCGGCCACCAGGCCCGGCGCGCGGCGGAAGCTCAGCTGCAAGCCGAGCAGCGCCGCACGCACGGCAGGCAGGGCCGACACGCGCGAGGCCAGCAGCCCCGTGCTTTCCAGCCGCAGCTCGTCGGTGATCTCGCGGCCGCTCGGCCCCGTGAACCAGGTTCGCCCAGCCTCGGCGCCATGGCCGAAGCGCAGCGGCAGCTGCGCAGCCAGGGCGGCCACCGTGGCCTCGTTGGCGGGCAGGATCGCGGGGTCCAGGCCGGCGTACACGGCCGCCAGCCCCGTGGCGCGGTACAGCGCGCCGGAGTCGAGCAGTCCGTAGCCCAGCGCCGCGGCCACGGCGGCGGCCAACGTGCCCTTGCCCGAGGCGGTGGGGCCGTCGATGGCGATCACGGGCACGGCCGTGGCCTCGACCACGTCGAACAGGGCCTCGAAGTAGTCGGGGAAGGTCTTGGCCACGCACCGGGGATCGAGGATGCGCACCGGCTGCGCGTCGCCCGCGCGGCCGGGCAGCAGCGCGTGGCAGGCAGCCAGCGACAGGCACATCGCCATGCGGTGGTCGTCGTAGGTGCGGATGGCCGCGGCACGCCAGGGACCGGGCGGCGGCGTGACCTCGATGAAGTCGTCGCCCGCGGCCACGGTGGCGCCGAGCTGGCGGAGCTCGGCCGCCATCGCGGCGATGCGGTCGGTCTCCTTCACGCGCCAGCTGGCGATGCCGTCGAGCCGGCTCGTACCCTCGGCGAACAGGGCCATCACCGCTAGCGTCATCGCGGCGTCGGGGATGGGCGTGCAGTCCAGCCGGATCGGCCGCAGCGGCCACTGGCCGCGGTGCACCTCGAGCCAGCCCGGGCCGCGCCGGACGCGCGCGCCCATGGCCTCGGCGGCGTCGATGAAACGGATGTCGCCCTGGATCGAGCCCTCCCCCACGCCCTCGATGCGCAGCGGCGCGCCGCCGTGCGCCGCGATGGCGCCCAGGGCCACGAAGTAGCTGGCCGAGGAGGCGTCGCCCTCGACATGGATCGCACCCGGTGTGGCGTAGGCGCTGCCCGCCGGGATGGCGAAGCGCTGCCAGCCCCGGCGCTGCACCACGATGCCGAAGCGCGCCAGCAGGTTCAGCGTGATCTCGACATAGGGCTTGCTGATGAGCTCGCCCTCGACCTCGATGGCCACGTCTTGTGCGGCGGCGGCCAGCGGCAGCGCGAGCAGCAGCGCGGTGAGGAACTGGCTGGAGACATCGCCACGCACGCGGATGGGCGCGTCCAGCGCCAGCCGGCCGCCGGCCGCGCCGTGCAGCGCCAGCGGCGGGTAGCCGGGCGTGCCCAGGTCGTCGATGCGGCAGCCCAGCGGCCGCAGCGCGTCCACCAGGTCGGCGATGGGGCGCTCGTGCATGCGCGGCACGCCACGCAGCACGAAGCGGCCGCCCTGCATCGTGCTCAACACGGCCAGCGTGGCCGCCAGCGGGCGCATGGCCGTGCCGGCGTTGCCCAGGAAGAGCTCGGCCTCGTGCACCACCAGCCGCCCGCCGAGGCCGCCCACCAGCAGCGCGCCGTCGTCGGCCGGCGTCAGCCGGCAGCCCAGCGCCCGCAGCGCGTCGAGCATGACGCGCGTGTCGTCGCTGTCGAGCAGGCCGCGCACGGTGGTCGTGCCTGCAGCAAGCCCGGCGAGCAGCAGCACGCGGTTGGAGATGCTCTTGGAGCCGGGCAGCCGCACCGTGCCCGAGGCCCCCACGATGGGCGGCAGGTCGAGAAAGGGGATGTCGTACATGCTTCGGGGCAGGAGGGGCCGGCGGCGCGAGCCGGCGCCGTGGGGCCGTCAGTAGCGCGTCTGGCCGCCGCCGCTGCCCGGGCGACCGGCCAGCGTCCAGCTGGCACGCGCCTCGGCCGGGCCTCGGATCAGGCCCTCCAGCGCGTCGGCGTTGCCCTCGCGCATGACGTGCTCCAGCGCGTCGAGCGCGCGCCGGAAGCTCAGGCTCTGCTTGAGCACTTCCTCGCGGTTGGCCACGAGGATGTCGCGCCAGATCTCGGGGCTGGACGCGGCGATGCGGGTGAAATCGCGGAAGCCCGGGCCGGCCAGGGCCAGGAAGTCGCGGCCCAGGGGCTGGTTGAGCACCGAGCTGAAGTAGGCGAAGGCCAGCAGGTGCGGCAGGTGGCTCACGGCGGCGAAGGCCGCGTCATGGTTCTCGGCCGTCATGTGCAGCACCTGGGCGCCCAGCGCGGCCCAGACGTCGGTGGCCTTCTGCACCAGCTCCGGCGGGTTCTGCGGCAGCGGGGTGATGATGACCTGGCGGCCGGCGTACAGGTCGGGGTCAGCGTTGTGGACGCCCGAGGCTTCCTTGCCGGCGATGGGGTGCGCCGGCACGAACGAGGCCACGCGCTCGCGCAGCACGCGGCGTGCCGCGTCGACGACATCGCGCTTGGTGCTGCCCACGTCCATGAACAGCACGCCCGGCTCCACCAGGTGACGAATGGCCTTGAAGGTGATTTCGGTGGCCGCCACCGGCACCGCGATGAGCACGATGTCGGAGCCACTGACCGCCAGCAGCGCTGACTCGGCCGCGACGTCGATCACGCCGAGCTTCTTCGCGCGCTCGGTGGTGCTGGGAGACTTGCTGTAGCCGACGATGCGCTTGACCAGCCCGGCCCGCTTCAGGGCCACGGCGAAGCTGCCGCCCATCAGGCCGCAACCGATGAGACCGAGTTGCGTAAACATCAGTGCACGTCCACCGGATAGGTGCCCAGCACCTTGAAGAAAGCGCAGACCTCGCGCAGCGCCTGCAACGCCTGACCCACGCGCGGCTCGTCGGGGTGACCCTCGACGTCGATGTAGAAGTAGTACTCCCACTGGCCCGAGCGTGCCGGCCGGCTCTCGAAGCGGCTCATCGACACGCCGTGCTTCTTCAGCGGCACGAGCATGTCGTGCACGGCTCCCGGGCGGTTGCTGACGCTGACGACCAGGCTCGTGCAGTCGTGCCCGCTTGGCCCCGGGGCCGGTTGGCGCTGCGGATGCGTGACGACGGCGAAGCGCGTGCGGTTGTGGGCGTCGTCCTGGATGGCGGGGGCCACTAGGTGCAGCCCGAACTCGCTGCCGGCTCGCGTGCTGGCGATGGCGGCCAGGGCGGGGTTGCCGGCCGCCAGCCGCGCGCCCTCGGCATTGCTGGACACCGGGCGGCGCTCGGCCTGCGGCAGATGCGCGCCCAGCCAGGCGTGGCACTGCGCCAGCGCCTGCGGGTGGGCGACCACGGCCTCGATGCCGGCCATCGAGTCGGTCTTGCGCAGCAGGTTGTGGCGGACGAACAGGCTGGTCTCGCCGATGATGAACAACGGCGTGTGCAGCAACAGGTCGAGCGAGCGCGTGACCACGCCCTCGGTGCTGTTCTCCACCGGCACCACGCCGAAGTCGGCCGCGCCGGTGGCCGTGACGTGGAAGACCTCGTCGAAACTGGCGCAGGGCACGCGCAGGATGCTGCTGCCGAAGTAGCCCAGCGCCGCCTCCTCGCTGAAGGTGCCCGCCGGGCCGAGGTAGGCCACGCGCGTGGGCGTCTCCAGCGAGCGGCTGGCGCTCATGATCTCGCGCCAGATCGGCGCGACGCTGTCCCGCGGCAGCGGGCCGGGGTTGGCGGCCTTCAGCCCGTCGATCACCTGCGCCTCGCGCTCGGGGCGGAACACCACCGAGCCCTCGGCCTTTTTGAGCTCGCCGACCTCCTGCGCCAGCCGCATGCGCCGGTTCAGTAGCGCCAGCAGCTCGCGGTCGACCGCGTCGATGCGCTCGCGCAAGGCGAGCAGAGCCGGGCTGGTGGTCGGGGCGGAGTGGCTCACGCGGGGGGTCGCCTCGACGAACGTCAGGGGCGGGCGGCCGGCGCGCGGGCCGGTGCAGGGGCCGGCGCGGGCGCGGCACCCGGGGCGGGCGCCGAAGCCGGTGCGGCTGCGCGCAGGCGGTCGCCCATCGCCTTCTGCAACGCCTGCAGCTTGGGGTCGACCTGGCCCTTGGTGTCGGCCACCAGGCGTTCGACCATCGCCCGCTGCATGTCGTTGGCGGCACCCTGGAACTTGCGCCAAGCTGGGTTCTCGAGCGTGGCGATGAGCTGGCGCAGCTCGTCCTCGGAGAAGCGCTCGTCGAGCACCACGCCCACGGTCACTGGCGCCAGTTCGGCGGCGCGCTTGCGCACGATCGGCAGCGACTCGTCGGCGTACTTGCGGAGGTCGGCGTCGAGATCGCGCGCCAGGGCCTCGCGCTTGTCCTGGGGCAGGCGTTGCAGCGCGGCGCCGGCTTGCTGCATCAGCGGGATGGCCGGCTGCTGGACGATCTGCGTGGCCAGCTGCTCAATGCCGGGCGCCTGCAGGGCCAGCAGCTTGCTCACCAGCTCCTTCTTGGCCGGCGACGAGGCCGTCGCGGCCGGCTGGGCCTGCGCCCGCGCCAGCTCCGGTGCCGAAGCCATGGCCATCACGGCCGCAAGGGCCGTGGCCGACCAAACCATCGTGTGCATCAGGGTCCTTCCGGGCCGGCGCTGCCGGCGTTGTCGTCGGCACCGATGGCGCCCTCGGTGCCGTCGCCGCCTTCGGCGGGGGTGTCGTTCTCGGCGATGCGCTGCAGCCCCGAGAGCTTGGTGCCGCCGTCCAGGGCGATCAGCGTCACGCCCTGAGTGGCCCGGCCGAGCTCGCGGATCTCGGCCACCCGCGTGCGCACCAGCACGCCCTTGTCGGTGATGAGCATGATCTCGTCGGCCGGCCGCACCAGCGTGGCCGCCACGACCCTGCCGTTGCGGTCGGACTGCTGGATGGCGATCATGCCCTTGGTGCCCCGGCCGTGGCGCGTGTACTCGACGATGCTGGTGCGCTTGCCGAAGCCGTTTTCAGTGGCGGTGAGCACGCTCTGCGTCTCGTCCTCGGCCACCAGCATCGCGATCACGCTCTGCCCGGGCTCGAGCGTCATGCCCTTGACACCGCGCGCCGTGCGGCTAAGCGGCCGCACGTCGTTCTCGTCGAAGCGCACCGCCTTGCCGCCGTCGGAGAACAGCATCACGTCGTGGCGGCCGTCGGTGAGCGCGGCGCCGATCAGGTAGTCACCCTCGTCGAGGTCGACGGCGATGATGCCGGCCTTGCGCGGGTTGCTGAACTCGTCGAGCGCCGTCTTCTTGACAGTGCCCAGCGCCGTGGCCATGAACACGTAGTGGTCGGCCGGGAAGCTGCGGAACTCACCCGTGAGCGGCAGCACCACGGTAATCTTCTCGCCCTGCTGCAGCGGGAACATGTTGACGATGGGCTTGCCGCGGCTGGCCCGGCTGCCCTGCGGCACCTCCCAGACCTTGAGCCAGTACACGCGGCCGCGGTCGCTGAAGCACAGGATCCAGTCGTGCGTGTTGGCGATGAAGAGCTGGTCGATCCAGTCGTCTTCCTTGGTCTGGGTGGCCTGCTTGCCGCGGCCGCCTCGGCGCTGCGCGCGGTATTCGGCCAGAGGCTGACTCTTGAAATAGCCGGTATGGCTGAGCGTGACCACCATGTCGGTGGGCGTGATCAGGTCCTCGGTGCCCAGTTCCTGCACGTTGTGCTCGATGGTGCTGCGGC
>JBIKLC010000056.1:0-10768 GCA_044360025.1 Rubrivivax sp.
CGCCCTGCGGCGGCTGCGCCGTCGCGGCCGAAGCCGCTGCCGTCGGCGTCGATCCGGCGCCAGCCCGAGGTGGCGCTGCGACACAACCCGCCCGTCGTGCGGCGGGCGGCAGAGTGGCCCGAGGCGCAGCCGACTCCGACGTCGAGGCCTGGGCAGCAGGGCAGCGCAGGCCGGTCGCAGCCGCCGGCCCTGGCGCAGGCGCCACGGGCGCTGCCCACGCAGGTAAAGGCGACCACACCGGGCCGCTCCGCCGGTGCTGAACCGGCCAGCCCGGCCGGGCTCGTTGCACCGTCGGCAGCGGCGAACCGCGTCGTCCTGGGGCCGCACTTCCAGCACCAACAGCTTGTCCAATGGCCGAACCAGGGGCCGCCGCCGGCCGAGCCGGCAGCGGCAGGCGCCAGTTCCCCTCAGCGGCCAACGCCGGACACGGCCCAGGCGGTCAGCACGTCGCCGCCCGTCGCTGCCTCGGCATCCCGCATCGTGGCCCATGTTGACCGAGAACTGGCTTCGGCCACCAGCCGAGGTGAACTGGAGGGTTTCCCGGCGCGCATGGCCAAAGCCATCCTCGACACGGACCCGAAGCCGGAGCCCCACGAGGTCTGGCTCGCGATCGGCAAGCTGGTCATGCGCCGAGGTGAGCATGCCCAGGTCGGGTACCACCTGCGGGAACTGGCGGGATACGACATCGTCGACCCCGAGCTGGGAGACGCCGTGCGGTCGCCCTTGGAGTGGCAGCCTGCTCCTGATACGCCGCAGGCTACCCACCAGCCGAACCAGGCTCCTTTGCTCCCTGGTCGCGCGGCGGCTGCTTCAGCCAGTGCGATGCCCGAGCTCCAGAGCCGGCGCCTGCCCGATCAGGAATCCATCCCGCTCCCTATCCGCAGCCTGGAAGATCTGGACGAACAGCTGGGGCCTTCGGTGTCGGCGCGAGTGATCGAGGCCGCCGCCGACGGCCTGCGGGGCGAGCAAGGCATCCCGGCGATAGGCCAGAGCCTGCGTGAGGCGGCCGGGGGCCGGGCGCTGCTTCCGCAGCAGCTGCTGCGTGTGGCGGCGGTCCTCTTCAATCTGTCTGGCGAGATGCTTGGCGGGGAGTCGTTTCCGTTGGCGATTCATGATCTCGAACACCTGGCGGGCCGCGCAGGCATGGGCGTGTACCCGACCACGCTGAGCGGAGAGAACCTCTTGGATGCGGTGGGTAGTTACCCTGACCGCCAGCTCGGCTGGGCTCACGACGTGGCCAATGCCATCCGCAACGGCGAAGGCCTTCAGGCCCAGCCCGGGCTCACGCGCTGGTTCGGCATGAACATGTTTGACAACCAGGCCCTGCGCTACTGGAAAACCCAGCTCCAGTTGCTGTTTGACGGGCAGCTCCTTCCCTGGGGGTCGACCCGTTCCGAGGGACTGCTGGATGCCTGGGCACGACTTCATGCCGTTGCAGCGAGCCTGGCCCTGGTGCCGGGCATGAATCTGCGGGGATTGAACAACGAGCACGCGAGCTGGGGCGAGCTGGTGCGGCGCGGGCCTGCTGTCGAGCGGCTCGACCTCGCCGTGGTCTACCCCGAGGTGTACGAGTTCCTGCTCAACGAGCTTCGCAGCATGCGGCAACGGCCGGCTGCCGAAGGCGCAGTCCCAGCCCCCGCGGAACGCTTCGCCCAGAGCCGCCGGCTCGACCGCCTGTACGGCGCGCTGTTCCCAGCCGGGGCGCCCGCGGGCCTGAAGGACGCGTTGCTGCAAGCCGTGCAGCGGCGCGCCTCCTCGGGCGAAGTCGCGGCCGTGGCGGCCCCTCAGGACCCGGTGGCACGCAACGCGGCCTTGCACGCCGCGGCGCGCGCCATCGCCCTCGATCCCGACTTCTTCTTGGTGGGCGGCAGACTGCGCACCGAGCTCGCGCTCGAAGCCTTCCAGGGTTGGCTGTCGCAGGCCGCCCGTACCGATCCGGGTATGGTCATCGGGGACGCGCCGCTGAGCACGCAAAGCGTGGACCGCATCGTGGCGCGGCTTCGTGATTCCGCCGATCCCCTTGCAGCGATGCGAAGGCTGCTCGCGCGGTCGGGGCTGGCGGCGCAGGCGGACGTTCCCCTGGACTTCCACACCGAGCTGCCCGCAGCTCAGCGCCGTGGCTGAGCGGTATTCACCGTCCGAGACGGCGGGCCGGGAGCGCTGATGGACCTGCTGGCCCGGCGATCAGGCCAGCACAGCTTCGAGGTGCGGCTGCCACTGCCCGGTGCGGAGCAGGGCCGGCGGCACTGGCCTGCGCGAATCACGGTGCGCCGGCAGGCCCCGGACCACGGCGACGGCCAGTCCTGATCCGCTGCTCAGCACGACGATCTCAAAGCCCCGATCAAAGCCCATATCCCAGTGGCCGTTGCCGCTCCGCGGCCGTTGGCTTCCCGGGTATGCGAACCCGGGCACAGGAGGGCCGTACGAGGGTCGGTCGGCTACACTCACCTCGACCTTTTCATGACATAGAGAAGCGTGGCCATTACGACAAGCGCCCGCCCACCACGAGACAAGCCCGCGACGCCCGATCCCATTCGCATCTGCGTTCTGGGTCGAGTGTCGGTCGTCGGCGCCGATGGCCGAGACGGCAGCGCCGACATCGGCCGCGGCGTGGTTCGCAGCGTGTTGGCCCTGGCCGCATCATCCCGCCAGGGCGTCGCCCGCGACGAATTGACCGACGCGCTGTGGCCGCGGCACGACCCGCGCGCCGCACGGAACCGGCTGCACCACACCGTGCATCTGGCGCGGCGCGCGGTCAGCGACCTGGCATGGCCCGACGACTGGATCGTGATCGACCGCGGGCGGTTGTTGCTGGATCCCCGCGTCTGGTGCGATGCCTGGCAGCTCGAGGACGCGGCCCGTGGCGCGCTGGAGTCGCTGCCGACCGCCGCGCTCTCCGAAACCCTGAAGCTGTGCGTGGGCCAGTGGGCTCCGGAGGTGGATGCCGCAGGCCTTGGCCAGTCGATCCGCCGTCAACTGCATGAAGCCCACGCCCTGCTGCGCGTCGAGCTGGCCAAGCGTCTCGGCGCCGACGGCGACACGCGGGCCCTGCGCGAGGCCCTGCAGTCGGTGATCGAGCTCAACGAGACCGACGAGTGGGCCCATTGCCAGTTGATGCAGCTGGACCTGCACGCCGGCCGTCACCATTCGGTGCTCAGGCGCTTCGAATCCCTGGGCAAGGTGCTGGCGCTCAGGCTCGGTCTGCGTCCGTCGCGGCAGGCCAGCGAGATTGCCGCGCAGGCCTCCCAGCGGATCGGCGAGCCCGTGCCGGCGGAGCGCATGGAGGTGGCCGTGCCCGCAGCCACCGGGCCCCTGCTGGGGCGCGAACCCCTGCTGCAGGCGTTGTGTGCCGAGATCAAGGCCGCGCCGGGCGTGTGGAACGTCACCGGCATGACCGGCGTCGGTAAGTCGGCCCTCATGCGCGAGGTGATGAGACGCACCGCGCCCCTGCTAGCCGACGGCGTGATCTATGTGCGCCAGGAGCAGAGCTACGGGGGGCTCATCGAGGCAACCGTGCGTGCCGCCGGGATCCGTGGGCAGGCTCCGGTAACGGGGGAGCTCCTGGCCCGGCTGCTGGAGGAGCGCGAGGTGCTGCTGGTCGTGGACGATGTCGACCAGGTCGCCGACGGGTTCGAGCTGATGGCGCTGCTGGCCCGGCCGTTGAAGGCCCGGGTCGTGCTGATCAGCAGTTTTGTGCTCGACGCGGGCCCCGTTCAGCTGCGGTCGGTGAATGTGCCGCCGCTGGGCGTGGCCCCCGCCGGATCTCCGCTGAGCCAGTCAGGCCTGAGCCCGGCCGTCGCGTTGTTTCAGTCGCGGCGCCCGTCGCTGCAGGATCGTCACCCCAGCGAGACGGAACTGCGCGAGGTGGTGGCCCTGGTCCAGGAGCTCGGCGGGCTGCCGCTGGCCATCGAACTGGCGGCGGCGCAGACGGACACCCGCACTCCGGGTGAAATCCTGGCGCAGGTTCGGGGCGGCGGCGGTTTAGTGCCCGCGGCCGCAGCCCGCGTGGCGATGGCCGAGGAGACCGGGCGGCGCACCATCCAGGACTCGCTTGACGTCTTCGTCGGCCTGATCGACCCGATCGACCAGCGGCTGTATCAGGTGGTCTCGGTGTTTGCGGCGCCTTTCGGTGTCGCGACGGTGCAATCCTTGTGCGTGCGCGCCGGGCTCGGCGACCCGGAGCGCATCGTCGCCGCGTTGCCGAACTTGGCCCGCAGCGGGCTGGTCGAGTCCCGCCCCAACAGCGGCACCTTCCGAATGCCCCTCGTCCCGAGGGCCCACGCGCGGGGCATGGCCCGTGCCAGGGGGTTGTGGAGCCGCCTCGAGCGAGCCCACGTCGAGGCCCTGATCGAGGAACTCGAGTCGGGGGCCGTGGGGCATGAGTCGCCGCTGTATGGGGACTGGCTGGTGCGTGTGCGCCACCTGGAGGACGAGGCGCTGGCGCAGCTCGACGCGGCCAGCCGCATGGGCGATGGGCACCTCGTCAGACTTGCGGCGCCAGTCGTGCAGGCCCTGGCCGCGCGCGGCCAGGGCCTGGCGGTCTTCAACTGGTGCGAACTGGCGATCCAGGCCAGTGTCCGTCTGGCAGACAAACGGGCCGAGCTCGCGCTGCGGACCTTCGCCTCGATCATGCTGCTCGCGGCGCAGCGCACGGATGAGGCACTGGTCCATGCCCGTGCTGCCGAACAGCTCGACCGCGAGGAGGTCGATCCCGAACTCTCAGCCCTGGCGGCGGCAACCCTGGCGCAGGCGATCAACGCAGCGGGCGCCATCGAGGAAGCCGTGGCCGTCCTGCGCAACTGGATCCAGGCGCATCCCCGGCCAGACCAGCGCGGCTTCTGGACCATCGTCGCCGCCATGGGCAGGCTCAGGAAGTCGGGCGTCGTTCCAGCGCTCGAGTCTCTGGGCACCACGTTGCCGCCTTTGGGCGTGCTGCGCGCGCGCTTCGCCGGATCGCTGCTGTGGCGGCATCTGCTCGTGGCGCTCGCGACGCTGAACCCTGACCCGGCGGCGCGGCTGCAACTCGCCGACGAGATGGTGACGGCCGGCCGTCGGATGGACTCGGTTCCCGCCGTTCTGGGGGGTCTCTTCTTCAGGGTGCAGGCGCGCCTGGCCCTGGGGCTGCACGACGACGCGGTTCGTGATGTCACGGAGTGGTACCGCCTGGCACGCGACAGCGGCGACAACATCTGGTCCAGCGCCGCATGCACGATGATGGTCGACATGGCCTGGCGGCACGGCGATCTGGACCGCGCGGAGCAGTGGCTGGACGAGGCGCGGCTGAACAGCCGGCCGCACGAGCTCGGCGATCAGCCGAGCTTTCTACTGCTGCACGAGACCATCCTGGCGGTCTTGCGCGGCGACAGGGCCAGGGCGGCGCGTGCCTTCGCCGAAGCGATCGGCCACCGCGTCGAGGAGCTTCGACTCGGGATCCTGGAGGGCGCTATCGAGGCGGGCGCGCTGCTGGCCCGCCTGCTCGGGCTCGAAGACCTCGCACGGTCGCTGGCCGCCCACCTGGCCGTGCTCTCCCCGACGCCATTCGTCCCACTGGCCGTCACCCGCTTCAGGGCCCTGCATCTGGCGCCGGGCTCCGCTGTGTCCCCCGCCACTTCCGTCCCCAACCACGGCGCAGACTCGTCGCTCCCCACAACAGCTCTCGACCCGGATGCGGTATCGGCCCAGGCCAGGGCCGACATCGAGCGCCTACTCAAGGCGCTCTAGCGCGGGCAAAGCGGCCGACGCCGAGGCCAGCGAGCCGATCGCGTCGCGCACGAGCGTGGGTCCGGTCGACTCGGCGAGGGCCCGGGTGCCGGGGCCCTGCGTCGCGGTCACGCCCAGAGCAAGGGTGCGTGCCCGCACCCAGGGGCGCAGTTCCTGTCCGGGGACCTGCTCGAAACGTGTCAACTCGGCGAGCATGCTGCTCGCGACGTCGGGGCACTTCAGGAGCATGGCCAGGTCTGCCACGTTGACCAGTTCCCCCTGCGGATCGACAAAGACATTTTCGCGGCCGATCAGCTCCAGCGTGCCCCGCAGGCGGCGCCTCGCCGACTCTGCGTTGCCCCGGCGCGCATCCAGCAGGCTGGCCAGCATGCCGGCCTCGAACACCGTAGCCAGGTCGGACGGGCCGGAAGAGGGATCTTCCATTTCCCGAGACAGGGCTCGCGCCACCGGCAGCGCGCCCAGAGCGTAATGCGTCCAGCCCATGGCGAGCAGCCCGCGCCTGACCAGCAGGGGTGGTGCATCGCCGGGAAGCTCGGCGAGGACCTGGCCGCACGCTTCGAGGGCCTTCGAGAAGTGCTGCTCCGAGATCAGCAGTTCGGCCAGCATGAGGTCGCAGCGGGCAACCTCGTGCAGGTCGCAGCTTGATGTGGCGGCCGCCCGGGCCATGGCGAGGTTTCGGTGCGCCGCTTCGGTCTGGCCCAGGCGAAACGCGAACTTCGCCTGGCTCTGGTAAGCCCTCAAGAGGCCGCGCTTGAAACCGAAGTATCCAAACACCCCTTCGGACTGCGCACACAGTTGCAGCGCCTGGCCGAGCGCGCCGCGCCGCGCCGCCAGCTGCGCCACGCGCAGAAGCGCCTCACCCGCCTCCAGCCCGCGCTGGCTCATGGCCCGCGGCCAGCGCTGGCGTTCCTGCGCGTTGCCGTATCGCTCCACGATCCTGCGTGCGCGCGCTTCCAGCAGCGGGTTGGAGCCCCGGTTACCCTGGCCCAGCGCACGGCAGGCGTCCTCGAAGGCGCCGATGAAGTTGCCCAACTGCACGCGAAGTTCGGAACGTTCGACCAACAACGGCGCAGTGGCGGCCTCGAGGCCATCCATCCCGCCCCCCAGCCACTCGAGCCACTCGAGCGCCTTGCGCGCATGGCGTGGGCGCCGCAGGAAGGCCGCCTGCGCGAGGCAAACCGATGCAACCGCACGGAAGTTCAACTGCTGCTGCAACCGCGCCACCAGGGCCTCGAAGTCGTCGAAACGATCGTCGAACCACGCGAGCCGCTGGGCGGGGTCGTGGCCCTCACCCGGGCCTGTCGCCGTGCCGTGATGCAGGAAGAGGCGCTCGATGCGGCCTTGGTGGTCCTCGTGAACCGCGCCGCCATCGCCATGCGCGAGTGCTGCCACCACGTACCTAGGCACGCGGAACTCGCTCCAGGTGGAGTGATCGCCCTTGCGCACGCGGCGAAGCATCAAGTGGCGCCGCACGCAGAGGTCGATCAGGGCGTGCAGTTCGGTCTCGTCGAGTTCCTCGAAGAGACAGGCCATGTCCTCGCGAGTCAGCCAGCTGCGCATCTGCGCCAAGGTGCCCAGCAACTGCCTGACTCCCCGGTCCGCGCTCCAGAGCCAGCGCACGAGGCTGGAGAGTGGGAGTTCGTCCGGCTGCCCCGCCTCCCCGTCGAGACGCAGGATGGCGGCCGGATCCTGAAGGACGCGCCCGTACAGCTCGGCCAACAGCCCCGTGCTGCCCCACCGGTTGGCCGTCTTCAGCAGCGAGGGCAGGCCGTCGAGTTCGCAGGCCAGCGCGTGCGCGAGCTTCGCATCCTCTGGGTTGTCGACCGAGCCGACCGGGTGCCCCGACTGCAAGAGCAGTCTGCAGCCGGGTGACGGCCCGCCGAGCTCATCCGTCTGCAACAGCTGCGAGGGGTCGAGCGCGATGGTGCGCTCGCCGAGGGCCCGCAGGTTCGTCCAGGCCGTGACCAGCCAGCGGACGTCGCTGCCGAGGCCGGTCAAGCGCGCCCATTCATGGCCGAGAAGGGAGGCGTCCTCCAGACCATCGACGACCACGAGCAACTCGCGGCCCTTGAGGGCCCTGGCCATCAGGTCCAGTGGCGCTGCGTCGCCAGGCGTCGAGGGGGCGAGACCGGCGTCAGCCAGCCCGGACAGCAGCCGCTCGCGCAGGGCGTCAGGTGCAGCCGCCATGCCGGCGCAATCGATCCACACCACCCCGTGCCGATGTTCGGCAGCAACCTCGCGCGCGAGCCAGCCGGCGAGCGCCGACTTGCCGCAACCCGGCGGTCCCGCCAGGGTCACGATCGCGACCAGGGGGTCGCGCAGCCCCTGCAGCGCGGCTTCTCGCTCCCTTTCGTAGCCAAGGATGGACACCGGCGCGGGAAGCCGTGACCGTGCGGCCACGGCGTCGGCCGAGCCCATCGAGCTAGTGGCCGGCGGCGCGGCCGCCACCGCGCCCGGGCGGTTGACCTTTTGCTGGATTTGGCGCTCCAGCTGGTCCAGCCGCGCGGCCGAGCCGGGATCGATCTCGACCAGCGCCTGGCGCGCGCTCTTGCAATGCAGCAGGGCCGCATCCGGTCGGCCCTGATCGGCCAGCAGGGTTGCGTAGGTCAGCTGGGCGTCGAGGTCGAACTCCAACAGCTGCGAAAGCCGCTGGGCGTGTTCCAGCGCGCGATCGGGCAGATCGAGCTCCCAGGCCAGCTGAACCGCCTGGTTCAGCGCCTTGGCGTGCATGTCGGCCAAGCGTGCGCGCCGGGCCGCGATCTCGGGGTTGTCGAGCCAGTCGGGGGCGAGCTCGCCCCCGTACCAGTGGAGCGCGAGCTCGATCGTGCGCAGGCGGACTGACTCGTCCTCGTCGTCCTGGCTCAGGCACCGTTCGAACTCCAGCGCGTCGATGCAGGTATGCGCCGGCAGCAGCAATTCGACCCGCTCGCGGCCGACGACGATCTGCGGGCGCAGTGCCTCGGGAAGCTCCTCCAGGCTCTTGCGGATCCAGTGGATCGTGTGGTGCAGGCGATTCCGCGCGCGCGCCTCATCGAAGTCCGGCCAGAGGGCTTCGAGCACGCTGGCCCGGGCCTCCGACTGGCGCGTGGAACTGCCAAGCAGTTGCAGAAGCCGGCGTGCGTGTACCCGACGCCAGACCGAGTCGTCGACGGCACCTTCGGAAAATTCGACTCTGAAGCCGCCTAGCAAGCGAATCAAGTTTGCTCCACGGCGGCTTTCAGACGGCGGCAGAGCTTGCGGCGACGCAGTCGCTTGTTCGAGAGCCATGAAACCAGATGCCACCGGCTGCCTCATGCAAGAAAGGAACGGATAGCCACGTTATCCGAGGATGGTGAACCCCACATTTCATTGTGCGGCGGCGGGGACGGCCGGGGCATGGGTCACCACCTGAATGCGGGGCCCTGCATGAGGGTCGGGAATCCACTGGTGTGGGAAGCGCGCCTTTTCGCGTTTAGGCCCCAGAGAGGGGCCTGCGGGACCGAGCCGGAGTCATACCGCGCCCACGGCTGCGGACGGACGAGCGCGGAAACCGCGGCAAAGCCGCAGCAAAGCGGGCGGCGGCAGAGTAAGCTCTACGCAAAAGGCTTCCAGGCGCGAGCTGGGCCGGCAACATTCGGATCGGAAACGGATGCCATGGAATTGAAACAGCTGGTATGGGCGAGTGACCCGATGATCGAGCCGGGCATGCCGGCGTTGGCGGCGCAGTCTTCAGATCTGTGGTCGTCCAACCTGGTCGAGGGGCTCAAGGCTTGGATCGAGTCGCCCGCTGAGCCGCTGGTCGGCGCTTCTGGGGATTCGAGCGAGGCCTTGGCCGTAATCGACAGCGCGTTTCAGGCCGTGCGCTCTGCGCTGTTGACGTATGCCTGACGGGCGTCTGCCGGCGTGCAATGGGAGCTTTGCAGCATGAGCTTCGTCACCCCGGCGGGTCCTGCCGCAGCCCGCCCCGAGACAACATCGCTGCCGCTGGCGGCGTTGGCTGAGCCACCTTCCCGGGCCTGCGCAGTCTCTGGCGGGGATTCGGTTTTGACCTGGGCAGCCGCCTGCGAGTCCGGCCGTGGTGTAGTCACTCCTGCGCCCGCGCCGGACTCCTGGGCGTCAGAAATCGTCCGGCTCGCAGCAACCATGCCTGAGTTCGCCGGTGCGACGGAGGATCAGTTGCGGCAAGTAGCCCGCGTGATCTCCGCGGCGCGCAGTTACGCGCGCACCGCTGACATCGCGGCCCATCACCGGGCAAACCCTCCGTACGGCTCTGCAATCACGAACGGGTCGACCGCTGGGGCGGCACTGGGGGATTCGGGGCAACAAACGGCCCCCGGCGACGACCAAAGGGTCTGGTTCAGACTTACCGGGCCGGCCATCCGCCGAGACATCGCCATATGGAACGCCCTCGAGCGCGTTCGTCAGGATTCGCTGGCCCTGCCGCAAGCCCTGATGGAGGGTCTGCGGGCATGCGCGACCTTCGGTGCTGACGTCTCGCTGCGCGTCTACTGCTATTCGCAGATCTCGCCTGCAGACCTGCAAGTGCTGCGCGAGATGAAGCCGATCCTGGAAGATCCGGAGCTGGCGGCCCTGCGTGAATTCGAATGCGTAAAGCGCGTCGTGCTCGGTGGCGAGCAACCATGGTCGATCGTAACTCAGCGTATTGGCGCCATCAGCCAAACGGCTTCCATCCGCAGGCTCGCGACGGAGCTGGCGGCGGGCGGAAGGTCACGGCGAGCGGCCCTGGAGGATGAGGCGGAGAGGACTGCTAGCGTCCAGCAGGTCCAGCAGAGGCAGCTAGACCAGCGCGCAGCCGCAGATGTCGCCGCGAATCGCGCGAGAGCCGAGGCCAGCCAAGCTCAGCCTGGAACCCCAGTCAGCCGAGCTTGAACCGTCGCTTGCGCTTGCTTCGGTCGGCCCGGGCTACCGGGGGCGGGCGCGCGAGCAAAGCGTGACAAAGCGCGACCAAACCGCTACGGTACATAGTCCCTTACACACTCCGCAACGTTCGCGGCGCCCCTCGGCGTTGGAGTCGGGTGTGCACATGAGGCGGTGACGAGATGAACAA
>JBIKLC010000032.1:0-36718 GCA_044360025.1 Rubrivivax sp.
GGCCGGACCACTGACGCTTACGCGCCAGGTGGTCTGTCCGCTTTCGGTGCGCAGCGGCTCGGCGCGCACCTGGTGACCAGCCAGCACGCCCTGGAAAGGTTGCGGCGCCGGGCGGGCGTTGCAGCTGGCGTGGTCAACGACGGGCACGGAACCTCGCGCGTGGCTAGCGCCAAGCGAACGCGACACAGACATGCTACTGCCTCCTGGGTCGTGCTGCGGACACTGAGCCCGACTCGACTGTCCGCGGCACGCTAGGTGCACCGGCTTTATCGCTGCTTTGCCCGGCTTTCGCCCTCGCCCGCCGCTCACTGCGGAGGGCGTTCGAGAGGGTGCTGCAAGTGCGCCGCCCGCGCCAGGCGCGGCAGCCGTTCCCCGGGCCGGGTTCGAGCAGGTCGCGGAAGCAGGGTGGGTCGATCAGTAGCGCTCTCCGACCGTCTTGGTCAGGTTCTCGTCCTCCCGCACCTGTTCGAGCAAGTGCTGCGTTATGTCCTCATTGAGGTTCCAGGCACGGCTGCGCGCCTTCTGCCGGCCGACTGGCGGCAGCGATATGGATTCGCGCCGGTGCTGCTGGAGACCTTCGCCGAGAACCCCCGGCACAAGGGCACCTGCCACCGCGCGGTCAACTGGCAGCAATTCAGTCAGACCACTCGCCGCGCAAGACCCGTATCGATCACGCCGCCCAACGGCCCACCAAAGACGTCTGGCTCTACCTGTTGCGCAGGGAGTTCAGGTCCGTCCCGACACCCCAGCTGTTGCCTGTGACGAAATCACCGAACAGTTGCCCGAGCTCGAAAGCTAACGCGCAAGTTGTATATTTCTGTTGCGGTGCGTTCAATCCGCTCCACGACAACAGGGTCAGTTGGGAGCTCAGCAAGGGCTTCTAGACGGGCAGTGCCGCGAGGCTGCCTGGGCCACCTCTGGGTCGTGAGCCACGATCAGGCGCAAGCCGTTCCAATTCGCTTCGCCCAGCGCATCCGCCGCGGCCCTGGCGAAATGGGCGTTCTAGTGGGCCATCTGGGGCGCCATGTCGCCGAGCGCTGCGGCGGCCAGTGCGGCCGCCAGCGCAGCGATTCCGGTAGCGTGCCGCTGGATCGCGTCGGCGGACAACTGCCCCGATACCCGCGAACGGATGTTGGAGGCCAGCGTGGCCACCCACTGGGCGGCTTGGCCGCTACGGCAGCCCAGTGCGGTGCTCCCCGACAAGGCGCCGCCCGCTGCGCTGAGGACCGCCTGGAAGACCGCCGGCGGCAGCGTGATCGGGCCGGAGCGGAAGTAGACCTGCCCGTCTTGGGCCACCAGCTGCGCCTGAAAACCGACCCCGGCGGCGAGTGCCGACGCTGCGCCGCCTTCCTTCGCGCCAGAGATGCATTGGGGCTTCGTCAGGATCCCGGCGTTGACGGTTCCCATCACCAGCGGCTGCCCGGGCTGGGCCAGTGAGCGATTCACCACCGCCGAAGCGCCGTCGGGCGTGATCCGGGTGTTCCAGAACCAGAAGTCGGTGTCGCGACCTTTCACGGGGCCGGCATTGCCGATGCCGAGCTGGGGGGAGTTGCGACCCGGCCCCACGGTCACTATCGGCTTCAGGGGCATGCCCGGCACGATGCCAATGATGCTGTCCTTCGAGGTCACAAACAGGGTCTTGGGCTGCGGAAAGAACACCACCACGCCGGGCGCAGCGCCACGCAGCAGCCCCCGGGCCGAATCGAGCATGCGCCCCACGCCGGGCAGGCTGGAAAGCGCTCGCTCGGCTGCTGGCGTGCCGAGATGGGCGCCGAAGAACGGCTGCAGCGCACCGGGCTCCGCGGCCGGGGCTGGATGTCGGGAGCGCGTCGCGCCGGCCGCGGGCTGTGGCGTGATCGCTTGGTAGTGCAGCATCTGCCGCACCCGCGCGCGCGCCGCGGCGGGGTCGATGATGGGCCGGCCCTGCGCGTCCTGGACCACGTAGACCTTGTCGCGAGCGCTCAGCACGCGCCCGTCTTGTGTCACCTGCGGCCCCACCGCCTCGATGCGGCGGATCTGCCACTGCGCGTCGGGGCCGAGCTCCAGGTGCGCGCGAAGCCGGGCCTGCACCAGTGTGCGCCGGCCGGCAACGCGGCTCTCGATGCCGACATAGTTGCCCAACCCCTGCCCGCCCGGAGCCGATGAGAGGTCGGCCATCTGGGTGACCGGGGGACGCACAGCAGGCGCGCCCCGGGCCAGTGCGCGACCGGCCAGGGTCAGCGCCTCGAGGCTGACCACGGCCGTGCCGTGGCGTGCCTCGTGCAGCACGTCGTTGAGCCGCCGGCGGGTGTCAGCCGCGGGCGCCACGCCGTAGACACGGAGCGCGTCGCGCAGACGCGCTTCGACCGTCTGCGAGTAGGCATTGCGCGTGCTGAGCGGGTCGATCTGGCGCAGCAAGGGCGCACCGACGCTGGTCGGCGGGCCGTGGGTGCGCCCGCGGCTGCGAGCCAGTGCATGCATTGCCCTGGACAAGGCCTCGCCGCTGACGACAGCGTGCGGGTTGTGACGGGCCTCGTGGAGGGCATCGTTGAGCGCCCGGCGCAAGTCGGGATTGCCCGGTGAGCGCTGCACGCGCTCGGCCAGCTGCAGCAGCCTCTGGCCGAGGATGCGGCTGTAGTCGTTGCGTCCGCTGGCATCGGCCGCACCCGGCCGCGGCACTGGGAAGGCGCCGCTGGAACGGGAGCGTGTGATACCGGCCGTCATGTCGCGATTCGTGGATGACGGAGAGCCTTTGAACCGAAACCGCAGTTATGCCGCTGCCAGAAGCGCTGGCGACGGCATTGGCAGCCCAATCCGGCCGTCGACACGCTGGCAGGTGTGTGCCAGCAGCGTGGCCCAGCGGACGGCTCCGGGCAACTGCTCCACAACGCGCCCCACGGCTGCCGCAGCAGCGGCCGGCTGGTCAGCACCTCGCGCCGGGCCTGCAGGTTGGCCGCCCGCGCGTACCGGCTCCAGCGACTGCTGACCATCGCTACAGCGCGGGCGATTATCTGGCTACGGTTCATGTCCCGGGTGGTGAAGCCGCCCCAGCCCCCTGGGTTCTTCAGCTCGTCGAATCGGTTCTCGCAGTCGCAGCGGTCGCGGCAGCTCTGCCCGATGCCGGCGATGTCGTACCCGGTGACGGTGGCCGGCGCCGTGTACTCCCGGACCGGCGCGGCGTCCTGCTCCTCGTCATGCGGCAGCGCCAGCGCGAGTTGATCGGAGCGTCCAGGGCTGCGTGCGCACGCGAGCCCGGGGCCGCTGTGGCGAAGCGCGCATTCCTGCACCCATCGGGCGAAACCACCAGACGAAGCCGGACTTTCGGCGAAGAACACGCTCTGCGGGCGTGGCATGCCGCGCGCGACCAAGCCCGAGTACATCTGCAGGCAACTGCTCATTGTCTCCACCGCCATGGCGTCTTCGCAGGCTAGTGCCAGCGCCATCTTCTTCGGTTTTTAGATCAACTTTTCTAATAAGTCAATCGTGGAGACTATGGAGACCTGCTTTGCCCGAAGTTTGCGTGGCTTTGCAGGCGAGCCGGGGGCCTGAGAGTGTGAGAGGCAATCCAATGCACCCGCATTGGACTGCCTCTCACACTCTGAGCCGCGCCCACCAAGCTGCGTCGGCGGCTCCGGGCGCCAACCATTCGGCCCTCGGCTCCCGACTCGTCGGGCAGGCGGGCTACGTCTTCGCGCAGGTCGAACCTTCCGGTCACGATGTCTGCGATGAGGCGGGTGCGGTACTCGCGGAGCAGCTCAACTTCGCTCATCAGCGCCAGCCGAACATCATCTGCCGCGCCAGCGCCGCCTTGGCCGGCGGCAGGGCCTGCAGCGCCGCCAGGCCCAGGCTGCGCAGCGCCGCCGCGCCCGGCAGCCGCCAGGTGAAGCTGCGGGCCAGGAAGTCGGTCGCCACGATCAGGCTCCAGCGGTCGGGCGCGCGGCCGAAGGCGGTGCGGGCCAAGGCCGCATCGACGTCGGGCCCGCGCTGCAGGGCATCGACCAGCGCGTGCGCGTCGCGCAGGCCCAGGTTCAGGCCCTGGCCGGCCACCGGGTGCAGCGTCTGCGCGGCGTTGCCGATGCGCGCGGTGCGGCCCTGCACCAGCGAGCGCTCGGCGTTGAGGCCCAGCGCAAAACTCTTCAGCGGCGACAGCGCCGTCACCACGCCGGCCTCGGCCGGCAGGCGGCTGTTCAGCAGCGCCAGGCGCTGAGGCGCCGACAGCGGCGCCACCGGGTCGGCGGACGTGGGCACGCACCACACCAGGGCCGCGCGCGCCGCGCCGTCCGCCGTCGCTGGCAAGGGCAGCAGGGCCACGGGGCCGTCGGGCGTGAAGCGCTCGAAGGCCGTGCCCTGCAGCGGCGCGGCCAGCATGGCGGTGCCCACCCAGGCCGTCTGCCCGTAGTCGGCCGCCAGGGCCTTTCGCGACTGCTCGGCGAACACGCCGCCCTCGGCCACCACGGCCAGGTCGAAGCGCTCGGCGATGCCGGCGTCGACCTCCACGCCGTCGGGCAGCGGCTTCAGCGCCGCCACCGGGGTGCCGAAGCGCGTGGCCAGGCGCTGCGGCTGCGCGGCCGCCGCGGCCATCCAGCCGGCCTGCAGCGGGGCGAGCAGCGTGCCGTAGGACAGCACGGCGCCCAGCTGCGGCACGCCCAGCTCGGCGGCGTCGAGCGTGACCGCGGGCGCTTCGTGGCCCAACAGGCTGCCGAAGGTGATGCCGGCCGGTGCCTGCGACACGTGCACGCGGCGGATGGGCTCCGCGGCCTCGCCGGGCCACGCGCCCAGCCGCTCCAGCAGCTGCACGCTGCCCAGCGACAACGCCAGCGTGCGTGGGTCGGCAGCGACGTCGCGGTCGAGCGGGCGGGCGTCGAACAGCGCGATGCGCGCTTCGGGCAGCTGGCGCGCCGCCAGCAGCGCCAGCGCCAACCCCACCGGGCCGGCGCCGACCACCGCGATCTCGAGCCCTGGCTGCATCCGAAACCCCCTTGGGCGCCGATTATTCGCGCAGCCGCCCGCGTGCTCGCTCAGCTGTACGTCACCCAGTCGGCGCGCTCTGGCGCCAGCAGGTGCGGCAGCGTGTTGAAGCTGTGCAGCACGTGCCGCTTCGGGCTGAAGCTGAACTCGGTGACGGCGCTATTGCGCAACCGCAGGTTCAGCTCCACCCAGGCGTCTCCGGGGGCGCCCATGACGTGGGCGGTGGCGGTCGCGATGGGGCCGCCGGAGCTGACCAGCAGCACCTCGCCCTCGCACTGCGCGCGCACGTGGTCGAGCACGGCAGCGATGCTGGCGCGCCATTCGGCGTGCGGCGGCATGCCCGGCACGACCAGACGGCCGGCCGTCCACGCGGCCAGCGCCTGGCGCAGCAGCCGGAAGTGCGCGCGGTAGCCCTCGGGCGTGGTGGGTGGCGGCAGCGGCGGCGGCGGCGCGAGGCCCGGCTCGGCCAGCGCGGCGCGCAGCAGGGCGTCGCTGTCGTACTCGTTCAGCGCGGCGAACTCGGTGGCCGCCGGCAGCGCGCCGTGGCCGTCGGCCAGCGCCGCCAGCGACTGCCGGTGGCGCGTGAGCGTGCCCGTGACCACGGTGCCGAAGCGCTGCCCGCTGGCCGCGTAGAAGCGGCCCAGCGCCTGGCACTGGCGTTGGCCGAGCTCGCTCAGGCGGTCGTAGTCGTCGCTGGCGAAGCGCGCCTGGCCGTGGCGCACGAGATGCAGCATGCCCATGGCGCGCATTCTTGATGAACGCGCCCGCACCGGATGTCGCCGTCGCGACCGCCGTGCCGCTGTGGCGCGCGAGACGCGTCGCTCTCCGTGGGCCAATCCGGGCCGACAACGGGCTGTTATCGGCCCTTCTCGGTCGTTCGTAGTGATCCGTTCGGGCTGAGCCTGTCGAAGCCCAGCGCGCTCGAAGCACCCCGCGATCGCGGCAGGCGGTGCACCTTGCCGGCGCTGGGATGGGGCGGTCGGCCCTGCGGGCCGACTCCCCTGCGCTGCTCGGCGCCCCATGACAGCGCCAGCAGCGCGCACCGCCTGCCGCTCGACAACCGGATGGGCGCTCGGCGAGAACAGACCCTGTTTCTGCAAAGGGCTGCGCGGGTGGGGGCTGTGGCGTGACCTTTGAAGCGCCGAGACTGAGCCCGGACGAAGAACAGTCCTGAGGACTGTTCTTCGCCTAGCGAAGGCCAACGCGCCTGCAAGCGCGTTGGCGCGCAGGGTTCATGGCCGCGCGCGGAGCGCGCTTCGTGGACTGACTCGCCGCAACTGTTCGAGCGCAGCGGGCGCAGCCCGCGTAGCGAGTTTTGCGGCGGGCCATGAAACCGAGCATCGCAGGCGATTCGGCCCGCAGGCCGACCGCTTCAACTCACGCCGCAGCCCCCGCCCGCACAGCCCTTTGCCGCAGGGTGCTTCGAGCAAGAGAGCTTCGACAGGCTCAGCCTGAACGGTGGATACGAACGGCCGTATAGGGTCGACTGTGGCCCTTCGAGGCGCCAGCCTGGCGACTCCAACCCCCCGAATGACCCACGAAGCGCCCCGCAACCGGCTACGCTCTCTGCCGTTCCAACCCACTCTCGGCAACCCAACACCATGCAATACCGCCGCCTCGGCCGCAGTGGCCTCCGTGTCAGCACCTTCTCGCTAGGCTCCTGGGTCACGTACCACAACCAGGTCGACACCGGGCAGGCCGTCGAGATGATGGCCGCAGCGTTCGACGCCGGCATCAACTTTTTCGACAACGCTGAGGTCTACGCCAGCGGCCGCAGCGAATCGATCATGGGTGACGCGCTGAAGAAGCTGGCCTGGCCGCGCCTTAACTACGTCGTCAGCACCAAGTTCTTCTGGGGCCTGGACCGCCAGGGCGAGGCCGTCAACCGCAAGGACACGCTCAACCGCAAGTACCTCATGCAAGCGCTGGACGGCAGCCTGCGGCGCATGCAGCTCGATCACATCGATCTCATCTACTGCCACCGCCCCGACCCGCACACCCCCATCGAGGAGACCGTATGGGCCATGAGCGACCTGATCACCCAGGGCAAGGCGCTGTACTGGGGCACCAGCGAGTGGGCGGCCGCCGACATCCGCGCCGCCTGGGAGATCGCCGAGCGCCACCACCTGCACAAGCCGCTGATGGAGCAGCCGCAGTACCACCTGTTCCACCGCCGCCGCGTGGAGCAGGAGTACGCGCGCCTGTACGGCGACATCGGCCTGGGCCTGACGACGTGGAGCCCGCTGGCCAGCGGGCTGCTAACCGGCAAGTACCGGGGTGGCATCCCCGAGGGCAGCCGCGGGGCGCTGGAGAACATGGCCTTCCTGCGCGAGGGCCTCACCGACGCCGCCCGCAACGCCGCGGTGGCGCAGCTGCAGCCGATCGCGGCCGAACTCGGCGCCACCCTGGCGCAGCTGGCGCTGGCCTGGGTGGCGAAGAACCCGAACGTGTCCACCGTGATCACCGGCGCGTCCAAGCTCGATCAGCTGCGGCAGAACCTGGCCGCGCTGGCCCTGCTGGACCAGCTCACGCCCGAGGTCATGGCGCGCATCGACGCCGTGACGGTGCCGCTGGCGGAGTGACCGCTCTCAGGCGTGGTGCACGTAGACGTCGGTATCGGGCAGCAGGTGGCGCAGCACGCCGAAGCTGCGCTCCATCAACTCGCGCGCCTCGCCGCTGCGCGGCGACAGCGTCAGCGTCAGGTCGGCCTCGCCGTCCTGCACGCGCAGCGAGCGGATCCAGTGCCCTTCAACCAAGTTCATGCCCTGGCGGTCGACCACGTTCTGTAGGCCGCGCAGCACGCGCTGCAGTGTCTCGGCCGGGCCGGCCAGCACGGGCTCGGGCACGACCGGCACCGGGGCCGCCCCGGTCACCGGCTGGATGGGGATGAACTTCGCTGCCACGGCCGCATGATGCACCCGGCCGCTGACGGCGGGCTGATCCAGGTCAAGCCGCGGCGTCCTTCCGGCAGGGGCTGGCGGCCGATTCGGTCGGCAATGCCCATCCCGAGTCGGCGCACCGAGGCTTGGCGCCGGCGGCCGAGGGCAAGCCCGTCGCGGCCGACGGCATAGACTGCCCGGCCGCCGTCACAACACAGAACCACACGGAGACCGCCATGGGTGCCCCCGAAGCCTTCACGCAGAACCTCGACGTCGGCCACTGGATCGCCGGCGCGCCCCATCGCGGCAGCGGCAGCCGCTCGCAGACGGTGTGGAACCCCGCCACGGGCGCCGCGGCACGCCGAGTGCTGCTGGCCGAGACCGCCGACGTCGATGCCGCCGTGGCCGCCGCGGTGGCCGCGCAGCCGGCCTGGGACGAGATGCCGCCCATCCGCCGCGCCCGCGTGCTCAACCGCTTCCTGGCGCTGATGAACGAGCACAAGGACACGCTGGCCACCATGATCACCGCCGAGCACGGCAAGGTGTTCTCGGACGCGCAGGGCGAGGTCATGCGCGGCATCGACATCATCGAGTTCGCCTGCGGCGCACCGACCCTGCTGAAGGGCGACTACACCGAGCAGGTCTCCGCCGGCATCGACAACTGGACCATGCGCCAGCCCCTGGGCGTGGTGGCTGGCATCACACCGTTCAACTTCCCGTGCATGGTGCCGTGCTGGATGTTCCCGGTGGCGCTGGCCTGCGGCAACGCCTTCATCCTGAAGCCCAGCGAGCGCGACCCCAGCCCCAGCCTCTTCATGGCCGACCTGCTCCGGCAGGCCGGCCTGCCCGACGGCGTCTTCAGCGTCGTGCAGGGCGACAAGGTCGCGGTCGACCGGCTGCTGGAGCACCCGGACGTGGCCGCCGTCAGCTTCGTCGGCAGCACGCCGATCGCGCAGCACGTCTACGAGACCGGCGCCCGCCACGGCAAGCGGGTGCAGGCCCTGGGCGGCGCCAAGAACCACCTGGTGGTGATGCCCGACGCCGACCTCGCGCAGGCCGTCGACGCCCTGGTCGGCAGCGCCTACGGCAGCGCCGGCGAGCGCTGCATGGCCATCAGCGTGGCGGTGCTGGTGGGCGACGTGGCCGAGCGCATCGTGCCGCTGCTGGCCGAGCGCGCCCGGGCGCTGAAGGTGAAGAACGGCCTGGAGGCCGACGCCGAGATGGGCCCCATCGTCACGAAGGAGGCGCGCGACCGCATCGAGGCCGCCATCGGCCGCGGCGTGGCCGAGGGCGCCACGCTGGTGGTCGACGGCCGCGGCCTGACGGTGCCGGGCCACGAGGCGGGCTTTTTCACCGGCGGCACGCTGTTCGACCACGTCCGGCCCGAGATGGCGCTGTGGCGAGACGAGATCTTCGGCCCCGTGCTCGCCTGCGTGCGCGTGGCCGGCCTCGACGACGCGCTGGCGCTGATCCGCTCGCACGCCTACGGCAACGGCGTGGCCTGCTTCACGCGCGATGGCGCCGTGGCGCGCGAGTTCGCGCGGCGCGTCGACGTCGGCATGGTGGGCATCAACGTGCCCATCCCCGTGCCCATGGCCTGGCACGGCTTCGGCGGCTGGAAGAAGAGCCTGTTCGGCGACCACCACGCCTACGGCGAGGAGGGCGTCCGCTTCTACACCCGCCAGAAGAGCGTGATGCAGCGCTGGCCCGACCGGGTGGCCGAGGGCGCGAGCTTCGTGATGCCCACGGCGCGCTGAGGGCGCCGGTACCGGAGCAGGGTTCAGGCGCCGGGTTCAGGCGTCGGGTTCAGGCGCCGATCACTCCGCCGTCGCGCCGCCGCACCACCACGGTGGCGCTGCGCGGCCGGCCGTCGGGCCGGAAGTCGGGCCAGTTGCCGTGGCGGCGAGGGTCGGCCGGGTCGTTGCGGCCGCGCGGGGCCTCTCCTGGGTGCTGCACGTTGACGAACATCGTGCGGCCGTCGGGCGTGAAGCACACGCCGGTCAGTTCGCAGTTCGCCGGGCCCACCATGAAGCGCCGCGTCGTGCCGGTGGCCACGTCGCAGGCCAGCAGCGCGTTGTTGCCCAGCCGGGCGTGCTCGCCGCGGTTCAGCGAAGAGTTGCCGACGTCGGTGCCGATCCACAGCACGCCGCGCGGGTCGAAGGCGATGGTGTCGGGGCTGGAATACGCGTCGCCGACGATGGTGCCGCGGGCCTCGGGGCGCTCGTTGGCCGGGTCGCCGGCCAGCGCCAGGTGGTTCCACTCGAAGGTGGCGCCGTCGAAGTCGCCGTCCTCGCGCCAGCGGATGATCTGGCCCATGGTGTTGCGGGCACGCGGGTTGGCGGCGTCCACGTCGGCGCGGCCCCCGGGGCCGCGCGCGCTGTTGTTGGTGAGCGTGCAGTACACCCAGCGGCTCGCCGCGTCGACGGCCAGCCACTCGGGGCGGTCCATCATCGTGGCGCCCAGCGCGTCGGCGGCCTGCCGGGCCTTGACCAGCACCTCGCCCTGGTCGGCAAAGCCGTTGGCCGCCGTCAGCGGGCCCTGGCCGTGCACCAGCGGCAGCCAGCGCCCGCGGCCGCCGGCCTCGAAGCGCGCCACGTACAGGGTGCCGTGGTCGAGCAGCTCGCGGTTGGCCCGCGCAGCACTGACGCCCTGGCCGCCGGGCCGGATGCGGTCGCGGCTGACGAACCTGTAGATGCACTCGAAGGCCGCGTCCTCGCCGCTGTAGACCACGGCGCGGCCGTCCTTCGTGACGGCCACCCAGGCGCCCTCGTGCACCGCGCGGCCCAGTGCCGTGCGCTTGACCGGCGTGCCGGTCGGGTCGAAGGGGTCGAGCTCCACCACCCAGCCGAAGCGGTTGGGCTCGTTGGGGTGGCGCACGGTGTCGAAGCGGCTGTCGTGCGCGGCCCAGCGGTACCAGCTGCGCCGGCTCAGCCCATACCGCTGCTCGTGGCGCGTGGGCGTGTCGGCGGTGACGAAGTAGTCCTGGAAGTTCTCCTCGCCCGAGAGGTAGGTGCCCCAGGGCGTCATGCCGGCGCCGCAGTTGGCGAGGGTGCCGAGCACGCGGGTGCCGGCGGGGTCGGCCGCGGTGCGCATCAGCTCGTGGCCGGCCGCCGGGCCGCCGACGGCGAACGGCGTCGTCGCGGTGATGCGGCGTGCCAGCGCCGACGGCCGCACCGGCTGCCAGGTGCCGCCCTTCAGCTCGATCTCGACCACCGAGATGCCGTGCGCGGCCTGGCTCTTGGCCACCTTCTCGGCGCTCCAGTCGGCGGCGCCGGTGGCGTGCAGCAGGCCGTCGTCGACGTACTCGTGGTTCATCACCAGCAGCCCGCGGCGGCTGCCGTCCAGCGGGAAGTAGTGCATGCCGTCGTGGTGCATGCCCATCTGCAGCGCCTGCTCGGCGGCGCTGTTGCCGGCGTCGTCGCGCCAGGGCGGCATGGGCTGCCCGGCAATGCCCAGCGGTTCGCCCCAAGGCATGAAGGGCGTGGCGACGTAGCCGTCGGCCACCACCAGCGCGTCGGCGCTGGACGGCGGCACCGACGCGAAGCCCAGCACCGGTGCGCGCGGCGTGGCGGCGCAGGCCCCGAACAGCGGGGCCAGGCTGCTGGCCAGTCCGCCGCGAAGCAACACGCGGCGCGCGGGGTCGGGCGGCAGGCGGCGATGGGGCGGTGGAGCGGCGGACACGGGCGGAATCCTGGTGGCAGCGTCCGGCGATTTTGCGCTGCCGCCCCGGCCCCGCGGCCCGCACCGTCACCGCCCTGTCACGGAACCGTCGCACCATGCACTTAACCTGTCTTTCCGCCGCCAGCGCAGCCGGCGGCCCGTGATGAGCGCATCCACCAACCGCGCACCGCTCGACGCCGAGCTCGGCCACCTCAGTGCCCAGCTGCTGGCGATGGGCGGCTTGGCCGAATCGCAGCTGTCGCAGGCCGTCTACGCCATCACGCGCGCCAGCGGCGAGACGGCGAGCCAGGTCCTCGAGCTCGAGCGCCGCCTCAACAGCAGCGAGGTCGACCTCGAGCGCGAGCTGTGGGCTCTGGTGGCGCGGCAGCAGCCCACCGCGCGCGACCTGCGGCTGCTGATCGCCGTCTCGAAGATGGTGCGCGACCTCGAGCGCGTCGGCGACGAGGCCTCGCGCGTGGCGCGCGTGGCGCACCGGCTGCTGAGCCACGGCGTGCACGGCCCGCTGCGCGAGCCCATCCAGGCCATCGCCGCCACCGGCGCGCTGGCGCTGCGGCAGCTGCGCCAGGCGCTGGACGCCTTCGCGCGTCAGGACGTCGAGCTGGCGCTGGCCGTGCTGCGCAGCGACGAAGTGCTCGACGCCGGCTTCGAGCAGCTGGTGCGCAGCCTGGTGCAGCTGATGGGCGACGACCCGCGCACCATCTCCAGCGGCATCGACCTGGTGTTCGCCGCCAAGGCGCTGGAGCGCGTGGGCGACCACGCCAAGAACCTGGCCGAGCAGGTCATCTACTGCGTCAAGGGCGCCGACGTGCGGCACACGCCGCTGGGCGGCGTCGAGGCGCTCGTGAACTGAAGGTAACCACCATGCCCCGCATCCTGATCGTCGAGGACGAACCCGCCATCGCCGAGCTCGTGGCGCTGAACCTGCGCCACAGCGGCTACGAGACGCAGTGCGTCGGCAGCAGCGCCGACGCCGACCTCGTGGTGCGCACCGCGCTGCCCGACCTGGTGGTGCTGGACTGGATGCTGCCGGGGGAAAGCGGCGTGGCCCTGGCCCGCCGCTGGCGCGCCAACGCACGCACGCGCAACCTGCCCATCGTGATGCTTACCGCGCGCAGCCAGGAGGCCGACCTGGTGCAGGGCCTCGACGCCGGTGCCGACGACTACCTGGCCAAGCCCTTCGGCAACGCCGAGCTGCTGGCGCGCATCCGCGCGGTGCTGCGCCGCAAGGCGCCCGAGAGCACCGACGTCGCCGTGCAGGTGGGCCGCCTGGCGCTGGACCCCACGACGATGCGCGTGGCCGCCGAGGGCGTGCCGGTGCACCTGGGCCCCACGGAGTTCCGGCTGCTGCGCTTCCTGCTGTCGCATCCCGAGCGAGTGCACACCCGGGCGCAGCTGCTCGACCGCGTCTGGGGCGACCACGTCTTCATCGAGGAGCGCACGGTCGACGTGCACATCAAGCGCCTTCGCGAGGCACTGGCCGCGGTGGATTGCGCGGCGATGATCGAGACGGTGCGCGGCGCGGGCTACCGGCTGGCGCGGCCGGCGGCCGAGGTGGCCAGGGCCACGGTGCCGTCCGCCGTGAGCTGATCTGGGATGCCGGTCATGGGCCGGCAGCGCACGGCCTACGATGCGGGCATGGCAACGGCGGACACCCGGCCCCACCCCAGCGGCGTCGCGCGGCGACGCCTGCTCGTCACCGGCGCCGGCCGCGGCATTGGCGCCGCCGTGGCCGTGATGGCCGCGCAGCGCGGCTGGGACGTCGCCCTCAACTACGCCCGCGACGCCGCGGCCGCCGGGCGCACCGCCGAGGCCGTGCGCGCCGCCGGCGGGCAGGCGCTGCTGCTACCGGCCGACGTGGCCGACGACGCCGCGGTGGTGGCGATGTTCGCCGCGCTCGACGCCGCCTGGGGCGGGCTCGACGGCCTCGTCAACAACGCCGGCGTGGTCGACGTGGCGCAGCGCGTGGACGAGTACAGCGCCGAGCGCGTGCAGCGCATGTTCGCCATCAACGTGTTCGGCAGCTTCTCGTGCGCCCGCGAGGCCGTGCGCCGCATGAGCACGCGCCACCGCGGCCGCGGCGGCGCCATCGTCAACATCGGCTCGGTGGCCAGCAAGCTGGGATCGGCCGGGCAGTACGTGGACTACGCCGCGGCCAAGGGCGCCATCGACGTCTTCACGGTGGGCCTCAGCCGCGAGGTGGCGGCCGAGGGCGTGCGCGTCAACGCCGTGCGGCCCGGCATCACCGACACCGAGATCCACGCCAGCGGCGGCCAGCCCGACCGCGCCTGGCGCCTGGCGCCGCAGATTCCGATGCAGCGCCCGGGCACGGCCGACGAGGTCGCCGAGGCCGTGCTGTGGCTGCTGTCGGACGCGGCGGCCTACACCACGGGCGCGCTGCTGGACGTGACGGGCGGGCGCTGAGCGGCGCTTAGCGGCGCTGAAGGCCCGGCGCGCCCCCGTCAGGCCTTCGCGTAGCCCTCGAGCACCGCCAGCAGCGCCTTCGCGGCCGCCGCCTCGGCGCCGCGCGAGTGCTCGGCTTGCGCGTCCAGCACGAGCTCGGCGTGGTCCGCCACCGAGCTCCACATGCGCACCGACTTCACGCGGTCGGCCAGCGCCGCGAAGCGCGCCTCAAGGGCCGCACGCTCGGCCGCCAGGCGGCGGCCGGCCAGGGCCAGCAGCAGGTCGAGCTCGATCAGCGCCGCGTGGGCCCAGAAGTCCGGCTCGTGGGCGATGCTGGCGTGCAGGCTGCGCTTTACCGCGGCCACGTCGGCGGCGTCGAAGGCGATGCCTCCTGGGCCCGTGCCCAGCACCAGCTCCAGTGCCATGCGGTTGAGCGCGGGGTAGAACAGCTGCGGGTCCTGCCGCGCGGCGGCCAGCGCCTCGGCGCCGCGGTAGGCCTCGGCGGCGCTGGCGAAGGCCTGGCGCGCGGCCGCCTGCTGGCCGGCCTGGCGGTGGATCAGCCCCAGCCGTTTGTGGGCCGAGCCGACCAGCGACCCGCGCTCCACGCTGGGCTGCAGCGCCGCCAGCACCGCCAGCCGCTCGGCGGCGTCCTGCACCTCGGCGCGCGCGTGCTCCCAGGTGGGACTGCCCGGTTTCGCGGCCCGGCAGCGCTGCCAGCCGCGGCGGGCCCGCAGGTTGTGCAGCTGTTCCTGCGTCTTCAGCGTCGCGCTGCCGTCGGCGGCGAGCTGCGCGCGCTCGAACCAGGCGATGGCGGCGTCGATGTCGCCGGCCTCGCGATAAGCCACCGCGAAGGCCTCGGCCACCGCGCCCATGCCGCCCCACAGCGCGCCGAAGCGGCCCTCCAGGTGGCGCACGCGCTCGAGCTGCTCGGTGCGGTCGGCGCCCATCCACTGCACGCGCACCGCCTGCTCCTCCAGCGCCAGCGCCAGGCCCAGCGGCGAGGCGATGCCCTGGAACTCCTCGCGCGGCGGCGGCGGCGCCACGACGTCCTCGTCGGCGTTGCGGCGGTACACCCAGTTCGGGTCGCCATAGGCCTGGTAGGCGGCCCAGCTGTTGTCGGAACGGTCGGCGTTCCAGGCCGCCTCGCGCGCCGTGGCCACCGCCAGCACGAAGGGCCGGCGGCGAAGGATCTCGCGGTAGAAGGTCTCGGCGAACACCTTCGCCGGCAGGTCGCCCACGGCCCAGCCGGCTGCGATGACGCAGCGCACGCCGATCTCGATCAGCGAATCGGCCACGCCCGCGGCGAAGGCGGCGCGGTCGAAGCGGCGCTGCGCCAGCGTGCCGCCGGCATCGCGCCCGGCCAGGTGGCAGCAATTTACGAACACCAGTTCCGGCACGGTGCGCATGGCGCGGATCTCGCTCGGGCCCAGGAAGGTGCGGTCCGAGAGCACGACGCCGCCCGTGCGCTTGAGCGCGCCCTGCGCGTCGCGCTCCACCGGCTCGCCGTGCCCGGCCACGTGCACGATGCGGTAGCGGCGCTCGAACAGGGCGTTGATCACCGCCGTGGCGTCGGCACCGGCCGGCACCGCCCTCACGCGCGCCGCGCCGACGCCGCCGGTGCCGCTGAAGGCCGCCGCCACCGCCTCGGCCTCGGCGCGGGCGCCTGGCAGCGGCGGGTAGACCGCGGGGTCGCAGGCCGGCTCGCCGATCACGAGCACGGCGTCGTCGGGCTGCGCGTCCTGCACCTGCTGCCGGAAGCTGTCGGTGCGCAGCTTGCGCAGCAGCGCGGTGCGAATGGCCCACGGGCGCTCGTCGTCGGCGGCGCTGCGGCCGCGCGCGCCGGGGCCGGGCGTGGTGTCGAGCAGCTCCCAGGGGATGGGCGCGGTCGCGTCGTCCAGCTCCAGCAGCAGACGCTCGCGGCCGCCCAGGAAGGGCTCCACCTCGGGCGGCACCAGCAGCTGCAGCAGCGTGCGGCCCAGGCGAGGGTCGTCGTCGGCCTCGCTGGCGGCCTTGCGCACCAGCTCGCGGATCAGCGTGCCCTGCGTGCTGACGGCGCGCACCTCGGTGCGCGCGCGCCGCGTGTCCAGCGCGAAGGTGATCACGCCGTCGGCCCCCGAGGTGGCCGAGATGAAGTCGTAGCTCGCGCCGCGGTAGCCGCTGTCGACCTGCCGGCGCAGCGCGCCCACGCCGCTGGCGATGGTGGGCGCGATCTCGTACAGCCCGCGCGACGACTCGGCCAGCACCTGCAGGCCGTTCCAGGCGTCGGACGCTCGCTCCAGGTACAGCTCCACCAGCGTGAGCGTGCTCACGCGCGGCCAGCCGGCGCGTGCCACCGCGGCCAGCCGCTCGTTGGCCTGCTGCACGCCGGTGGCGATGGCGCGCGCCGCGCCGGCCGGCGTCATGCCGGCGCCGCCGCTGCCCATCAGCGTGGCGCTCAGTTCCAGCGTCACGCCGGCGCCGTCGGCGCTCTGCGCGATGCGCTGCACCCACGCGATGGTGCCCTGGCGCACGGTCTCGGCCAGCGTCGCCTCGGTCAGCTTGCCTTCCTCGCCCAGGCCCACCACCAGCACGCGCTGCGGCTGAGGCAGCCGCCAGGGGTTGTCGGGGTCGACGCGCGTGTTGACGAACAGCTGGTGGCTGCCAACGCCGTCGGGGTACAGGCCGGCGTCGAGCGAGTCGCGCATCGCGTTGCCGACCAGCCGGTTGATCACGGCCTCGCTGCCAGTCAGCGTGAGCGAGCTCGAGTGCCCGACCATCAGCGTGCTGCGCACGAAGCCCAGGTTGCCGTTGAGCAGCTGCACCTTCAGGGGCGTGGCCGCGGCCCGCGGCGGCGTGTGCGCGGCGCCGCCGCTGGCGAAGACCTGGCTCTCCAGCGAGGCCGGCCGCGCCGCGCGCCGCCCGCGTGAGGGGCGGCTGCGCACGCGCTCCGCCGAGGCCGGCGCGGCGCTGCGCGTGCCCGGCGCCTCCAGGCGCGGCAGCTGGGCCGTGTCTCCCTGCAGCAGCAGCTCGGCGTAGGCCTCGAAGGCCGTGTTCACGTCGGGCAGGCTGCCGTGCTCGGCGGCCAGCGTCCAGGTGCGCACGCCGGGCAGCAGCGCGCGCGCCAGCGGCACGCGGCCGTCGCCGCCGTGGCGGGCGTCGAGATAGACGAAGCCGTCGGGCCCCCACTCGCAGCCGTCGGGCGTGAACTCGGCGTCGCCCACCACCAGCAGCAGCCGGTCGGCGAAGCCCGGCAGCTCGGTGTCTTGCTGGGCGTCGAGCCGGCGGCGCAGCGCCACCGCGCGGTCGAGCACGGCCTGCGGCGGCACCCCCCAGGCGTAGGCGGCCTCGGCGGCCTCGCCGGCGTGGCCGTGCCACCAGTTGGCTTCCTGCACCTGCGCTAGGTCCTTGGCCGCCAGCTCGCGCCAGCTGTCGCTGCGCGCCAGGCCCGGCAGCGGCTCGAGCAGGTCGGCCTGCAGCTGGATGAAGCCCGGCATCTCGGCCATCAGCTGCCGCGCGCGGCGGTCGCGCAGCGGGCTGCCCAGCGCCGCCAGCGCGTTGCCGAAGGTGTCGTCGCCCGACAGCACCTGCATCGGCGACCATGAGCCGCCATTGGGCGTGCCCAGCATCAGCACGCGCGCGCCCTCGCGCTTGAGCAGCCGCTCCCAGGTGCGGGGCGCTTCGAGCTGCACCGTGCGCGCCAGCAGGCCGCCCATGCTGTGGGCGAGGATGCGCACCGGCTGCCCGCTGGCGCTGCGGCGGTCGAGCTCGGCCTCGAGCGCGGCGGCCAGGCGGCGCGCCTCGTCCTCGAGGGGGCGGCGCCAGTCGAACGCGAACTCGATGACCTCGTGCGTGGCCGCGAGGTGGTCCATCAGGTCGTCGTAGACCATGCCGATGGCGCCGTCGGGCTGCACGCGCTCGCTGCCGGGCTCCCAGGCCAGGCGCTCCAGGCCGGCCACCAGCCGCAGGCTCAGCCAGATGCGCGTGTCGCCGTCCCTCAGGTGGCTGCCCAGGATGCCGGGGATCACGAACACGGCCGGCCGCTCGGCCGGCGGCGCGGCGTCTTCGCTGCCGCGCCGCGCCGCGCGCAGGCCGTCGCCAGCCTGCCCCGCCCACGACAGCCGCCCGATCGGGCGCCAGCCCTCGGCCTCGTCGTCGCGCAGCGCCGCCGTCACGGCGCGCACGCTGCGCTCGTTGGCGAAGTAGTTGAAGTGCGTGCTCTTGCCGCCCTGGTCGAGGAAGAAGCTCGCCTCGCCGCCGAGGGCACGGTCGCGCGGGGTGCCGCCGTACATGCTGGAGGTCTGCACGACGATGTCGTTGTCCGTCCAGTAGAAGGCGTCGGCCAGCAGCGTCTTCAGCCAGCTGCCGAGGCTGTCGCCCTCCAGGTCGCCGGCCAGCACGCGCAGTTGGCCGGGGATGGGCTCGGCGGCCTCGTTGAGCCAGCGCAGCAGCGGCGCGTCGGGGATCATCGCCGCCAGGCCGGGGATCAGCGCCGGGTCGGCGCGGCGGCGCGCCACCTCGGTGAGGAAGTCCAGCAGCGCCGGCGCCACCGGCAGCCCGGCGAGCTCCAGCGTCCACCTCAGCACCGAGAGGTAGGCGTCGAGCCGCTGGCTCGCCAGCAGCGTACCGCGCGCCGGGCAGGCCACGCGCACCAGGCGCTCGACGACGATGCCCTTGGCCTGCACGGCGGCGGCCAGCCGCTGGAGCTCGGCGCGCTGCCCGGCGTAGGCCTTGCCCTCGAAGAACGCGAGGTCGGCCGCCCCAAGGCCGCGCCCGGCCTGCCGGTCGCCGGCCACGCGCGCCAGCGCCTCGGCCACCAGGCCGCCGCGCGAGTGCGTCAGCAGGTGCAGCCGTGCCCCGGCGGGCAGCGCCTGCACCAGCGTCAGCGCGTTGGCCAGCGGGCTGGCGCCCAGCGTCGGGTGGTCCAGCGCGTACACCTGGTCGGCGTAGTGGTCGAACAGCGCGGCCACCTGCTGCGGGTGCAGCGCCCAGAGCTTGCCGAAGGTGCTGACGGTCTCGACGAAGGTGCCGTGCACCATCACCAGGATGGGCTGCGCGCCGGCCGCCGGCACGGCCTCGACGCGGCGGCCGCTGCCCTTCAGCGGCGCCAGCGCGTCGCGCTGCAGGCGGTAGACGCCCGCCTCGACCTGGCCGTCAACGTGGGCCACCACGCGGCTGGCCACGAAGTCGGCCGCCGGGTCCTTGAGCAGGCCCGTGACGATCTCCAGGCCCGCCAGCAGCACCTGGCCCAGCGAGCCCGCGCTGCGCGTGGGTGCGACCTGCTCCAGCCCCAGCCAGCGCAGCTGCGCCGGCACCTCCACCTCGCCAGGCACGGCCGCGCCGGGACTGCGGCGCGCCGTGGTCTGCTGCGCGAGCATCAGGTCGCGCGCGGTGTGCGGGTGCAGCACCAGCACCGGGCCGTCGGCCAGGCGCAGCACCACCACGTCGTCGCCGGGCACGGCCTGCAGGCGCAGCATCTCGCCGCCGGCGCGCCGGGCCTGCAGGCGCGCCGCGTCCTTGACGGTGCCCTTGACGACATCGGAGGCCAGCGGCGCCGCCAGCCCCACGCCGCGCGCGGCGGGCCGTGTGCCGGGCACGAGGAAGGTCACGGGGCTGTGGTCGTCACGGTCGGGCATGCGGTCGTCTCCTTGGGTCTTTGGGGCCACTCGGGCGGGCCCGCGAGCCTCGGCGCCTTGGGCGGCCGAATCAACCGGGTTGCCGGCCCCGGGTTCCACGAGTCTAAGGATCGAGCAGCTCGCGGGCGCGCTCGGTGCTGGCCTGCTGGGAACGGATCTCGTCGGCCGTGAGCCGCCGCACCTGCACGGGCGCCACACCGTTCAGCACCCCCAGGCGCAGCGCCGCCACGTAGCTCAGGTCGATGACGCGCCCGTCGACGAAGGGCCCGCGGTCGTTGATGCGCACCACGATCTCGCGCCCGTTGGCGGGGTTGCGCACGCGCGCGTAGCTCGGGATCGGCATCGTCCGGTGGGCGGCCGTCATCGCGAACATGTCGTAGGGCTCGCCGCTGCTCGTGGGGCGGCCGTGGAACTTGCGGCCGTACCAGCTGGCGCCGCCGGTCTCGGCCAGCGGGCGGTCTTCGGTGAAGGGCACGTAGCGGCGGCCCATCACCTCGTAGGGCTTGTTGGGGCCGCCGGCGCGGATGGGCTCGATGCGCGGCTGCGCGTCGGGCGTGCGGTGCAGGTCGGGCGGCCCCCGCAGCGGCGGGCCGTCGCGCTCGCCGGGCGGTGGGGTCGAAGCGCAAGCTGCCAGCAGCGCGATGACGCCGAGCGTGGCCGCCGCGCGCATCGTCGTCAGTTGTTGAGCGTGCGCGACTGCTGCGCGTGCGTGAGCTCGATGCGCTCGCGCCGGATCGGACGGCCGCTGGCGTCGCTTTCCTCGATGTCGATGGCCACCGGCACCCCCAGCCGGGGCGCGAAGTACGCCACGCGCGAGAACGTCAGCGTCCGCGCCGGCTTGCCCTCGGGCGTGTCGGTGCCCTGGCCGGTGGTGCGGATGGGCAGCACCTCGAACTCGCCGGCCTGCACCTCCAGCACCCGCGGCGTGCCCACCTGGGCCTGGCCGCGCCAGGCGATGCGGCCCTGGGACTTGTCGGCGCGCCGGTAGATCTCGGTGAACTGCACGGCGCGCGCGTCGCCGGCGCGCGGGCGCGCCCACCACCACGACTCGGCCGGCTCGAAGCGCGTCTCCGAGCCGTCCTCGCCCTTCACGAGCACGGGGCGGCCCTCGGGGTCGAGCTGCCACAGGCCGCCATTGGCGCGCAGCACGCCGGTGTCCTCGATCTTGTCGATAGCGATCACGTAGCTGGCCAGCACCTCGTCCTTGCGGGTGTCCAAGCGCGCGTAGCTGAGCACGTCGCCCTCGGCGTGGCCGAAGCTGTTGGAGCGCGTCTGGAAGACGGGCCGCTCGCCCCGGCCGGGCGCGCGCTCGGTGCGGCCGTCGGTGACCTGCGCCGCCGGTGCCGATGCCGCCGCGCCCGCCGCAGCAGACGCCACCGGTGCCGCAGCGGGAGTCGGCTCGGCCGCGAGTGCGGGTGCGGGTGCGGAGGCCGCCCCCGTCGGCGCCTCCTCCACCGCGGCCGGCTTCTTCTGCGCGAAGTCCACCCGCGTGACCAGGGTGCCGCTCAGCACCGGCTGCGTGCGGCCCCCGCTGGCATCCAGCACCTCCAGCCGCACGGCGCGCAGCGCTTCGGCCACGGTAACGCCGCTGAGCGTTAGCGCGTCGGCCATGGCCTTGGCCAGGCGCGTGGCGGCGCGGCTCTTGGGGTCGCGCGCGTCGGCGGCCGCGGGCTCGGCCGCCGGGGCCTCCTGCAGCGTCGCGGGCAGGTGGCCCAGCAGCACCATCATCCCGTCGGGCGTTCGCTGGCGCGCCAGCCCCGGTGGCACCAGGTTCGACAGCGGCGCGATGCGGTAGGCGCCATCGAGCACCAGGACGCGCGGCACCTCGGGCGCGCCGGCCAGCGCCGTGAGGGCCTCCTGCACCGGCACGCCTACCACGCGCAGCAGTGCGGCCGCGGCCGGGGCCTCAGCGGTCTCGCTCAGCGCCACATCTGAGGGCACGACCAGGTTGCGGCCATCCACCTGCGCCATCGGGCCGGTGAGGTAAATCAGCCCCAGGGCGTCGGGCTTGAGACGGCTGCGGAAGGCCTGGAAGGCGGCGCGCAGGTCGGCGGCGCTGGGGTTCTCGCGCAGCAGCACCTCGTAGCCGCCAGTGGCCAGCGCGGCGGCCACGGCCGGGGCGTCGCGCGCGGCCGAGGGCAGCACCGCGCGCTCGCCCACCTTGCCAACACCCACCACCAGCGCCAGCCGCTGGCGTGCGTCGGGTGCCAGCGGCTGGGCGGCCACCGCCAGCGACAGCCACGCCAGGCACAGCAGGACGAGAAGAGAACGCAGGCTCATGAACGGTGGCTTCGGCCGCGGGTACGGGTGGACGCGGTCGCGCCCGAGTGTAGCCAGCGCACCATGCCCGCGTGACCGGACGCGGGCGTGTCCTTGTGGCGCGCTGGCCGGCCGGCGGCCCGGCTCCGGGCTGCGGCCGCGTGGCGTTGGCGGCAACGGGGTTTGTGCCGTCTTGGCCTGCCGCAGGGCATGGTGTGTCATGGGCGGGTGCCCGATTCCGCCTCACAAGATGTCCGCCGCCACGCCCTCGGCGCGGCCTGCGCCATGATGGCCCTGGGCGCCGCCGCGCAGGAGCGCATCGTCGTCACCGGCTCGACCAGCGCCCGCGCGGCCGAGGAAGCCCCGCACGCGGTGACGGTGCTGTTGCGCGAGGCCATCCAGGCCGCCGGCCCGATGGTCAACCTCAGCGAGGTGCTGGCGCAGGTGCCGGGCCTGGTGGCCGGCAACCGCAGCAACTACGCGCAGGACCTGCAGATCAGCGCCCGCGGCTTCGGCGCCCGCGCCGGCTTCGGCGTGCGCGGGCTGCGCCTGGTGGCCGACGGCATCCCGGCCAGCGGGCCCGACGGGCAGGGGCAGGTCTCGCACGCGGACATCGCCGGCGCCGAGCGCGTGGAGGTGCTGCGCGGGCCGTTCTCGGTGCTCTACGGCAACAGCTCGGGCGGCGTCATCAACGTCATCGGCGGCGCGCCCACGGCGGCCCGCGCCGAGGGCAGCATCGACGTCGCCGCCTTCGGCACGCGCCAGCTGCGCGCGGGGCTGGCGGTGCCGGCGGCGGCCGGCGGCCTGAGCGTGCGCGCCGGGGTGTCGATGTTCGAGACCGACGGCTTCCGCCCGCAGAGCTCGGCGCAGAAGACGCAGGCCCACCTGCGCCTGGGCTGGCAGAGGGGCACCGACACGGTCACCGCGCTGTTGAACCACCTCGACCAGCCCGCGCTCGACCCGCTGGGCCTAAGCCGCGAGCAGTTTGCGCTGGGTGCCGGCCAGACCGCCCAGGTGGCACTGGACTTCGCCACGCGCAAGACCACGCTGCAGTCGCAGGGCGGCCTGAGCTGGCGCCGCCGCTTCGACGACGGCCCGCTGCGCGAGCTGCAGGTGGCGCTGTTCCAGGGCCAGCGCAAGGTGGCGCAGTGGCTGGCCATCGCGCCGGGCACGCAGGCCAACCCGCGCCATGGCGGCGGCGTGATCGATTTCGACCGCGGCTTCGCCGGCATCGACGCACGCACGCGTTGGCAGCTGGGCACGCTCGAAGTGGTGGCCGGCGCCGCGGTGGAGCAGCAGCGCGACGACCGCCGCGGCTACGAGAACTTCACCGGCACCGGTGCCAGCCAAGTGGTGGGCGTGGTGGGCCGGCTGCGCCGCGACGAGGTCAACCGCGCGCGCACGCAGGACGTCTACGCCCAGGCCGAGTGGCTGCCGGCGGCGGCGGCGCTGGCGCTGCAGGCTGGCGTGCGCCACGGCCGCGTGAAGCTGAGCGCGCAGGACGCCTACCTGTCCAACGGCGACGACTCCGGCCGCCTGGCCTTCGACTACACCAACCCGGTGCTGGGCCTGCGCTGGCAGCTGGCGCCGCGGCTGAACCTGCTCGCTAGCGTGGCGCACGGCTTCGAGTCGCCGACGCTGGGCGAGCTGGCCTACCGCGCCGACGGCACCGGCGGCTTCAACACCGCGCTGAAGCCGCAGACCAGCCGGCAGGCCGAGGCCGGGCTGAAGTGGCGCGTGGGCGCCTGGCAGCTCGACGGCACGCTGTTCGAGGTGCGCACCACCGACGAGATCGGCGTGGCCACCAACGCCAGCGGCCGCAGCGCGTTCCAGAACGTGGGCCGCACGCTGCGCCGCGGCGCTGAGCTCGCCGTGGGCTGGCGGCCGTCGGCGGCCTGGCGCCTACAGCTGGCCGCCAGCACGCTGGAGGCCAGCTACCAGGATTCGTTCCTGGTGTGCGCCGGCATCCCGTGCGCCGCGCCCACGCTGGCGGTGGCCCCAGGCAACCGCGTGGCCGGCGCGCCCGAGGGCAACGCCTGGGCCGAAGTGGCCTGGCAGGGCGGCGCCTGGGGCGAGTGGGCGCTGGAGGCCCGGGGCCTGGGCCGTGTTGCGGTGAACGACCGCAACAGCGAGTTCGCCGCCGGCCACGGGGTGGCCGCGTTGCGCTGGCGCAAGGCCCATCCCCTCAAGGGCGGCTACCGGATGGAGTGGATGCTGCGCGTGGACAACCTCGCCGACCGTCACTACGCGGGCAGCGTCATCGTCAACGACGCCAACGGCCGCTTCTTCGAGCCCGGGGCGCCGCGCGCGGTGTTGCTGTCGCTGCGGGTTTCGGGCTTGGGGATGTGAGAGCCTGTCGGGACGGGCGATCGTCGCGCCTGGGGCCCATCCGGTCTGCACGACCACCAGGGTCTGGCGGGCCAGCGTCTGCTCCAGCCCATGAACAGCTTGCGCCATCAGAGCGCGAGGCGGCGGCCCGACCGGCGCCCAGCTTGATGTGCGCGACCTGAAGCCGGTCGTAGAGGCCGCGGACGACCAGGCCCTACTCGGCCCTACTCGCGACGGTCGAACTGGAACGCCTCGCAGCGCTCGAAGCTCTCAAGGTGATCCGGCTCTGCCGGTCGCCTTGATCCCCCTCGGGGGGCGGGCTGGGCGCAGCCCGGCCCTGGGGGCGCTCAGTGGCACGAAGGCCCGGGCCACCACGCCAGCACCTTCGCCGTGGCGCCACGCGCGCACGAAGTCGGCGACGCGGCCTGCCGCAGCTCCTTGGGGGGCGGCGAACACCGTGAGCCCGGGCGCATCAGAACCCCTCCTCGACGAGCTCGGCGGCGCGGATCAGCGCCCGCGCCTTGTGCTCGGTCTCGCGCCACTCCATCTCGGGCACCGAGTCGGCCACCACGCCGGCGGCGGCCTGCACGTACAGGGTGTTGTCCTTGACGATGCCGGTTCGGATGGCGATCGCCAGGTCCATGTCGCCGGCGAAGCTGACGTAGCCGCAGGCGCCGCCGTAGATGCCGCGCTGCAACGGCTCGAGCTCGTCGATGATCTCCATGGCCCGCACCTTGGGCGCGCCGCTGAGCGTGCCGGCCGGGAAGGTGGCGCGCAGCACGTCGAGCTGGCCGACGCCCGGCTTCAGCCGGCCCTCGACGTTGCTGACGATGTGCATGACGTGCGAGTAGCGCTCCACCTCGAAGGCCTCGGTCACCCTGACGCTGCCGGTCTCGGCGATGCGGCCGATGTCGTTGCGCGCCAGGTCGATCAGCATCAGGTGCTCGGCCCGTTCCTTCTCGTCGGCGCGCAGCTCGGCCTCCAGCCGCGCGTCGTCTTCCGGCGTGGCGCCGCGCGGGCGCGTGCCGGCCAGCGGGCGGATCGTCACCCTGCGGCCGCCGCCGGCCGACTCGGGCACGCGCTCCTCGCGCACCAGGATCTCGGGGCTGGCGCCGACGATGTGGAAGTCGCCCATGTCGTAGTAGTACATGTAGGGCGACGGGTTCAGCGAGCGCAGCGCGCGGTACAGCGCCAGCGGGCTCTCGGTGAAGCGCTTCTTCAGCCGCTGGCCGATGACGACCTGCATGCAGTCGCCGGCGGCGATGTAGGCCTTGGCGCGATCCACGGCCTGCATCAGCTGTTCCTTCGACGTCTCGCGCTCCACGGCGTGCGCGGCGCCGCGCTTCACCGCGGGCGCGGTGACGCTGAAGCGCAGCCGATCGGCCAGCTCGCCCAAACGGCGGCGCGCGCGGTGGTAGGCCTCGGGCTGGCCGGGGTCGGCCCAGACGATGAGGTGCAGCCGCCCGGAGAGGTTGTCGATGACCGCCACCTCCTCGGTGAGCAGCAGCTGCAGGTCGGGCGTGCCGATGCCGCCGGGCTTGCTCACCCGGGCCAGGCGCGGCTCGATGTGGCGCACGGTGTCGTAGCCGAAGTAGCCCGCCAGGCCACCGCAGAAGCGCGGCAGGCCGGCCGCGATGGCGGGCTTGAGCCGCTCCTGCCAGCGCTCGACGAACTCCAGCGGGTTGCCCTCGTGCCGCTCCACAACGGTGCCGTCGGTGACGACCTCGCTCACGCGCCCGGTGGCGCGCAGCAGCGTGCGTGCCGGCAGGCCGATGAAGCTGTAGCGCCCGAAGCGCTCGCCGCCGACCACGCTCTCGAGCAGGAAGCTGTGGCGTCCGCCGCCAGCCAGCTTGAGGTACAGCGACAGCGGCGTCTCTAGGTCGGCCAAGGCGTCCTGGATGAGCGGGATGCGGTTGAAGCCCTGTCGGGCGTGACTCTGGAATTCGAGTTCTGTGATCACGTCGGCAACTCTCGTCGGTGCGGGGCCGCTGAGGGCCCGGGGTGCCCCGCCGACGGCGGGTGCGGCAGGACGGCACGGGCACGGGCTCGGGCTCAGGCCGAGCGGCGCCAGGGCCAGGCTCCCCGGTTGCGGGAGCCGGTTCGCAGGGACGCCGAGCAGACGCGAGCGAACCAGTCTAGCAGCCCCCTCGGCCCGGGGCACCTGCGTTGCGCCACGCGCGGCGAGGCCGCCGTCAGCCGATGCTCTCGACCTGGCGGCTCTGCTGGTAGGCGGCGCCGAAGCGGTTGGCCAGAAAGTCTGGCAGCGCGACCTGCTCCTGGCGGATGAAGCCCTGCTGCGGCAGCTTGCCCTCGCGGAACAAGTCCAACGCGGCACAGATTCCGGCGGCGGTGGTGATCTGGATGGCCGACAGCGGCGCCGTCTCGGAACGGTCGGCAAAGATCTTCCGCGCGAACACCTCCTGCACCAGGCTGCCTTCGCGCAGACCGCTGACGGTGACGAACACCAGCACCACGTCCTGCATCGTGCTGGGGATACTCCGGCGCATGATGGCCTTCAGCGTCTCGGTGTCCTGGTTGAGTTGCAGCTCCTCGAGCAGCATCTTCATCAGGTCGCGGTGGCCGGGGTAGCGCACGCTCTTGTAGTCGAGGGTCTGCACGCGGCCGGCCAGCGTTTCGCACAGCGTGCCCAGGCCGCCGCTGGTGTTGAAGGCCTCGTACTCGGTGCCGTCGAGGCTGAAGTGCTCCAGGCCTTCGAGCGGCAGCACCTCGATGTTCCTGCCACCGCGGATGGCCTCGCAGGGGTGGCAGTACTCGTTGATGAGGCCGTCGACGCTCCAAGTCAGGTTGTACTTGAGCGCGTTGGTCGGGAAGGCCGGCAGCGCGCCGACGCGCATCTTCACCTCCTGGAGCGTGTCGAAGCTCCGGGCCAGGTGGTGCGCGACGATGCCGATGAAGCCCGGCGCCAGGCCGCACTGCGGCATGAAGGCGGTGCGGGCGCCTTCGGCCAGGGTCTTGATGGCGCGGGTGGCGGCCACGTCCTCGGTGAGGTCGAAGTAGTGCACGCCGGCCTCGTGGGCGGCCGTGGCCGCCAAGGTGGCCAGGTGGTAGGGCAGCGCATTGACCACCGCGTCTTGCCCGCGCAGCACCGCGCCCACGCCCTGTGCGTGGGCCGTCTCCGCCAACACCGTGGCGACGCCCGCGCAGGCCGGGTCGGCGCTGATCTTGGCCAGCGCCGCGGCACTGCGGTCGACCACCGTGACACGGTAGTCGCCGCTGCCGTGCAGCAGCCGGGTGATGGTCTGGCCAATGTGGCCGGCGCCGAGCAGGATGATGCGCATGGTTTCCTCCAGAGATGAAGTCGCCTGGACCGCAGGGCAGTCTAGGCAGGCTTCACGTCAAAGGAAACGCCGAAACCGTCAAAACAATCGCCCTCGGCGTCGAAACGCAGCGACGAGCGGCGGGTTGTTTGTTCAGCTAGAGCGCACCGGCGACCTTGAGCTTCTGCCGGTAGGCGCGGGCCTCGGCGCGACGCGCCTTGGTGGCGGCGGCCTCGTAGGCCTCCACCGCCTGCTGGCGCAGCACCACGGCTTCCTTCAGTGCCTCTTTGAAGCGCTTCTGGGTATAGGTATTCTCGGTGCCGATGTACACGCTCTTGCGCTGCGGCGTGGTGCCGAAGCGCGGAATGAGGACGGCGAGGCTGCAGTCGCGCAGTTCAGACCCGCGGCGCTGCCGCACGATGGGCCCCGAGATCCCCACCGGCAGCCCGCTGCGCTTGTTGACGCTTGGGCCGCGCTGCAGCAACGAGGGCGCGGGCAGCTCGGCGATGCGCTTGAGCAACTCCCGGGTGGCCAGACGCAATGATTCGGCGGCACCGCTGCCGTCGTTGGTGTGATCGGAGAACAGCTTGGTGCCGGCGTAACGAAGTTGCCAGCCGTGTGTCGCGCGATGGTCGATGCGCTGGATGCTTTGCGGTACTTCGAAAACGTGACCGCTGAAAATGGTGACGGTGCGGGTCTTCACATGGGGTCCCTGGGTGCGATAGGTTCGGGTCCCCCCCTGAAACATCGAGACGGTGCTCTGCGGCACCTGTTGCGGCGAGTGTGCCTTGCCGCGGTGAATTCTCACACCGTGCCGCCCGGAAAATATAGACGCCGCGAGTCGTTCCTCGGCAGAGATTCGCGCCGTGCGGCGCACGCACAGCGTGGCCACCAAGCGCCACGACCAAGACCGCGATGGTGTTGCGCCTAGCCGCGCGTCAGCTCCGCGCGCATGGCGTCGATCACGGCCTTGTAGCAGGGCTGGCCGAAGATGGCGCTGCCGGCCACGAAGGTGTCGGCGCCGGCATCGGCCACACGGCGGATGTTGTCGACCTTGATGCCGCCGTCGACCTCCAGCCGGATGTCGCGGCCGCTGCGCTCGATCAGGCGCCGGGCCTGCTCACACTTGCGCAGCGTGTGCTCGATGAAGCCCTGGCCGCCGAAGCCCGGGTTCACGCTCATGAGCAGGATCACGTCGAGTCGGTCGATCGTCCACTCCAGCACGTCCAGCGGCGTGGCCGGGTTGAACACCAGCCCGCACTTCCGGCCCTCAGCCTGGATGAGCTGCAGCGTGCGATCCAGGTGCGTGGAGGCGTCCGGGTGGAAGGTGACGATGTCGGCGCCGGCCCTGCAGAAGGCCTGGGCCAGCGCATCGACCGGTTGCACCATCAGGTGCACGTCGATGGGCACCGTGGTGTGCTTGCGCAGCGCCTGGCACACCATTGGGCCGAAGGTCAGGTTGGGCACGTAATGGTTGTCCATCACGTCGAAGTGGATCCAGTCGGCGCCCGCCTCGACGACGTCGCACACCTCCTCGCCCAGGCGGGCAAAGTCGGCGCTGAGCAGGCTCGGGGCGATGCGGAATGTCGGCATGCCGCCGATTCTAGGAGGGGCTTCCTAGAATGCCTGGCATGACCAAGGCCCCACCCGAGCACGCCGAGTTCACCTGCAGCGTGCGCGTGCAGCACCTACCCGAGCAGTCGCAGGAGCCCGACGGCCCCTGGGCCTTCGCCTACACGGTGACCATCCGCAACACCGGCACGGTGACGGCGCAGCTGGTGGCGCGCCACTGGATCATCACCAACGCCCACGGCCGCGTCGAAGAGGTGCGGGGCCTGGCGGTCGTCGGCCACCAGCCGTTGCTCAAGCCCGGCGAGCAGTTTGAGTACACGAGCTGGACCCGCATCGACACGCCGCACGGCACGATGCATGGCACCTTCTTCTGCATGAGCGAGCACGCCCGCGCTTTCGATGCCCCGGTGCCCGAGTTCACGCTGGTGCATCCCGGCGCGCTGCACTGAGCGCGCCGGCCGGCTACGGCGGGCGAGTCAGCGCTCGGGGTCGTCGTCGCGACGACTGCGCCCTGCGAACATCGTCCACCACACGGCGAACAACAGCACCGCCAGCGCAGCCACGGCCTCGAGGATCAGCAGCCACATCGCGTGGTGGGGCTCAAGACGCGATGACCACGCGGCCCGCGCCCTGGGACTTGGCCTCGGCCAACGCGGCCACGGCGCGCTTCAGGGTGCGCTCCAGTGGCTCGCCGGCGATGTGCTCGGCCAGCCCCGCCGACAGCGTCACGCCCACCGTGGCCGTGCCGTGCAGGATGCGCAGCGCCGCCAGCCGCCGCTGCAGCCGCTCGAGCCCCCCGCGCGCCAGCGTGGCGTGCGTGCCGCTCATCATGAGCAGGAACTCCTCGCCGCCCCAGCGTGCCAGCACGTCGGACACGCGCACCTGGCGCTGCGCCTCCTGGGCGATGGCGGCAAGCACGGCGTCGCCCACGGCGTAGCCGTGGGCTTCGTTCACGGGCTTGAAGCGGTCGATGTCGAGCAGCGACAGGCAGAAGCTCTGGCCGCTGCGGATGCAGCGCTGGTGCTCTTGCGCCATCAGGACCCGCACGTGTCGATGGTTGATGAGGCCGGTGAGTTCGTCGCGTGTGGCCGTCTCGCGCAGCCGCGCCAGGGCCTGCGCCAACTCGGCGCGCTGCAGCCGCGCGCGGTGGCGGATGCGCGACAGCCGGCCCGCCAGCAGCGACGCCGCCGGCAGCATCGTGGCCACGAGCAGGAAGTGTCCGACCTCGACGACCAGCGGGTACAGCCGGGGCTGCGCCACCGTCATGAAGGCCATTGCGCTGCCGAACAACAGCACGGCGTAGACGCTGAGCCAGCGCATCTGCCGTGGCGAGACCACGAACATGCCGAACATCAGCACCACCATCACCACCGGAAACACCGCGCCGCGGCCGGGCCCCAGCAGCGTGTAGGCCACTGCGCCGCTGGTCAGTGCGAACAGCATCTGCGGCACCGTGAGCGAGGGCTCGGCCCAGCGCCGCGACACGCCGCTGCGGATGAGCCCGAAGAACACCAGCATGCCGCCCAGCGTGAGCGCCGACCACAGCAGCACGGGCCCGGCCGGCGCCAGGCCCGCCGCGGCAAAGTAGAGCATGGCGGTCATCCCGGCGGCCATGAGCGCCAGCGCGAGCGCGGTCTGCGCCAGGCGCACGCGCTGCACCGGGTCGGTGGTCAGGAGGGCGTCGATGAGCCGGTTCATCACGGGCATTGAGCGTAGCACCGCGGCCGGGGACTCAGCCCCCCGGCCGCAGGTGCTGCAGCGGCAGCGCGCCGCCGGTCTTGACCTCGCCCAGGCTGAAGCTGGTGTGCAGGTCCTTGACGTTGGGCAGCTTGAACAGCACCTCCAGCGTCAGGCGCGAGAAGGCGTCCAGGTCGGTGGCCACCACGTGCAGCTCGAAGGTGCCGGTGCCGCTGATGTAGTGGCAGGCCAGCACTTCGGCTCGCGCACGGATGGCCTCCTCCAGCGCGCGCGTGCTCTCGCTGTTGTTGCGCTCGCAGTCCAGACGCACGAAGGCCAGCACCCCCAGGCCGACCTTGCGGCGGTCGATCTCGGCCCGGTAGCCGGTGATGTAGCCCTGCTCCTCGAGCGCCTTCACGCGCCGCCAGGTGGGCGCGGCGCTCAGGCCGATGCGCGCGGCGAGCTCGGCGTTGCTCAGCCGCGCGTCGGCCTGCAGTTCGGCCAGGATGGCGAGGTCGTAGCGGTCGAGCGCGCGGCGCGGCCCGGGGTCGTCGGGGGCGCCGCCGGCCGTCACAGCTGAGGCAAGGGCTACCCCGGATTTCGGGTACTTCGGCGACATCAGCTCTCCCGGCGCGGCTCTCGAGCATAAACCTTGCGCGCCTGGGATCGACCGGGTCCGAAAACGAAAGCACCTGCCCACACCTTGTGCCTACACTGCGGCGGTGGCCCGGCCAGATGTGACCGGGCGTGGAGTCGCGAGCATGAACGCCCCCCTGCCCGAGCACGTCCGCAAGGCCCTGGAAGCGGCCACGCTGGACGACAAATACAGCCTCGCCAGCGGCCGCGCCTTCATGAGCGGGGTGCAGGCGCTGGTGCGGCTGCCCATGCTGCAGCGCCAGCGAGACGTGCTCGCGGGCCTGAACACCGCCGGCTTCGTCAGCGGCTATCGCGGCAGCCCGCTGGGCGGCTACGACCAGGCGCTGATGGCCGCGAAGAAGCACCTGGCGCAGCACCACGTCGTCTTCCAGCCCGGCGTGAACGAGGAACTCGGCGCCACCGCGGTGTGGGGCACGCAGCAGCTGGACCTGTACCCCCAGACGAAGAAGTACGACGGCGTCTTCGGCATCTGGTACGGCAAGGGCCCCGGCGTGGACCGCTGCTCCGACGTCTTCAAGCACGCCAACATGGCCGGCACCAGCCGGCACGGCGGCGTCATCGCCATCGCCGGCGACGACCACGTGGCCAAGAGCAGCACGGCGGCGCACCAGAGCGACCACATCTTCAAGGCCTGCGGGCTGCCGGTGTTCTTCCCGTCCGGCGTGCAGGACATCCTCGACATGGGCCTGCACGCCTTCGCGATGAGCCGCTTATCGGGCCTGTGGAGCGGCATGAAGACCATCCAGGAGGTCGTGGAGAGCAGCGCCAGCGTCGTCGTCGACCCCGGCCGCGTGAACATCGTGCTGCCCGAGGACTTCGCCATGCCGCCCGGCGGCCTGCACATTCGTTGGCCCGACGCGCCGCTGGAGCAGGAAGCCCGGCTGATGGACTACAAGTGGTACGCCGCGCTGGCCTACGTGCGCGCCAACCGCCTCAACCACGACGTCATCCGCACCCCGCACGACCGCTTCGGCATCATCGCCAGCGGCAAGGCCTACAACGACACGCGCCAGGCGCTGGCCGACCTGGGCCTGGACGACGACACCTGCCGCACCCTCGGCATCCGGCTGCACAAGGTGAACGTGGTGTGGCCGCTGGAGGCCACCATCACGCGCGACTTCGCCACCGGTCTGCAGGAGATCCTGGTGGTGGAGGAGAAGCGCCAGGTCATCGAGTACCAGCTCAAGGAAGAGCTCTACAACTGGCGCCCCGACGTGCGCCCGAACGTGCTGGGCAAGTTCGACGAGCCCGAGGGCGACGCCACGGGCGGCGAGTGGAGCATGCCCAACCCGAGCGAGAACTGGCTGCTGCGCGCCAAGGCCGACCTGACGCCGGCACTCGTGGCCCGGGCGATCGCGAAGCGGCTCACCAAGCTCGGCGTGCCCGAGGACGTGCAGCGCCGCATGGCGCAACGGCTGCAGGTGCTCGATGCGCGCGAGCGCGAGCTGGCCGCGCTCAAGACCGACACCGGCGAGCGCGCGCCCTGGTTCTGCAGCGGCTGCCCGCACAACACCAGCACCCGCGTGCCCGAGGGCAGCCGCGCCGTGGCCGGCATCGGCTGCCACTACATGGCCGTGTGGATGGACCGCAGCACCAGCACCTTCACGCAGATGGGCGGCGAAGGGGTGCCCTGGGTGGGCCAGGCGCCGTTCACGACCGAGAACCACGTGTTCGCCAACCTGGGCGACGGCACCTACTTCCACAGCGGGCTGCTGGCGATCCGCCAGAGCATCGCGGCCGGCGTGAACATCACCTACAAGCTGCTGTACAACGACGCCGTGGCCATGACCGGCGGCCAGCAGGTGGGCGAGCGGCCCGAGGGCCACAGCGTGCTGCAGATCCAGAAGAGCCTGGTCAGCGAGGGCGTGAAGAAGCTCGTCATCGTCACCGACGAGCCGGCCAAGTACGAGGGCGCGACGCTCGAAGCCGGCGTCACCGTGCACCACCGCGACGAGCTCGACCGCATCCAGCGCGAGCTGCGCGAGATCCCGGGCACCACGGCGCTGATCTACGACCAGACCTGCGCCACCGAGAAGCGCCGCCGCAGGAAGCGCGGCAAGCTGGCCGACCCGGCCCGGCGGGTCGTCATCAACGAGCTGGTGTGCGAGGGCTGCGGCGACTGCTCGGCCCAGAGCAACTGCCTGAGCGTGGAGCCGCTGGAGACCGAGTTCGGCCGCAAGCGCCGCATCAACCAGAACACCTGCAACAAGGACTTCTCCTGCGTGAAGGGCTTCTGCCCGAGCTTCGTCACCGTCGAGGGCGGGCAGCTGCGCAAGCCCAAGAAGGAGAAGCTGGGCACGCCGGACGGCCTGCCGCCGCTGCCCGAGCCGGCGCTGCCGCTGTCCGTGGACGGGAGCGAGCGCGCCTGGGGCATCGTGGTGGGCGGCGTGGGCGGCACCGGCGTCATCACCATCGGCCAGATCCTGGGCATGGCGGCGCACCTCGAGGGCAAGGGCGTGGTCACCCAGGACGCCGGCGGCCTGGCGCAGAAGGGCGGCGCCACCTGGAGCCACATCCAGATCGCAAACCGGCCCGACGCCATCCACACCACGAAGGTCGACACCGCGCAGGCCGACCTCGTGATCGCCTGCGACAGCATCGTCGGCGCCAGCAAGTACACGCTGGCGGTGATGCAGCACGGCCGCACCTTCGTGGCACTCAACACCCACGGCACGCCGACCGCGGGCTTCGTGAAGAACCCGAACTGGCAGTTCCCGGGCGGCCACTGCGAGACCGCCGTGCGCGGCAGCGTGGGCGAGGGCCTGGTCGGCGCCTTCGACGCCGAGCAGGTGGCCGAGCAGCTGCTGGGCGACAGCATCTACACCAACCCGCTGATGATGGGCTACGCGTGGCAGCACGGCCGCATCCCGCTGAGCCTGGCGGCCATCCAGCGCGCCATCGAGCTCAACGGCGTGCAGGTCGAGCACAACAAGGCGGCCTTCGAGTGGGGCCGTCGCTGCGCCCACGACCTGGCCTCCGTCACGGCGCTGTTCAAGGCGCAGCAGGTGATCCAGGTCGTCAGGAAGCCCTCGCTCGACGAGCTGCTGAAGACCCGCCTGGCCTTCCTCACCGGCTACCAGGACGCGGCCTACGCGCAGCGCTACGCCACCTTCGTGGAGAAGGTGCGCGCCGCCGAGGCCGGCCTGGGCGGCGGCACGCCGCTGGCCGAGGCCGTGGCGCGCTACCTCTTCAAGCTGATGGCCTACAAGGACGAGTACGAGGTCGCGCGGCTGCACACCGACCCCGCCTTCACCGCGAAGATCGGCGCCCTGTTCGAGGGCGACTACAAGCTGGTGCACCACCTGGCGCCGCCGCTGCTGGCCAAGACGAACGACAAGGGCGAGCTGGTCAAGCGCCCCTATGGCCCGTGGATGCGCACGGCCTTCGGCGTGCTGGCCCGGCTGAAGGGCCTGCGCGGGGGCCCGCTCGACGTCTTCGGTCGCACGGAAGAGCGGCGCATGGAGCGCGCGCTGATCGCGCGCTACGAGGCCACGGTCGCCGAGCTGCTGCAGTCGCTGGACGCCGGCAACCGCGCGCTGGCCGTCGAGATCGCGCGGCTGCCGGAAGACATCCGCGGCTTCGGGCACGTCAAGCTGCGCCACGTGAAGGCCGTGGAGCCGCGCTGGGACGCGCTGATGAAGCGCTGGCGCGACGGCCCCGTGGCCGCCGTGCAGCGCGCCGCGTGAGCCTGGCGCCCGCCATCCCTGCGCTGGCGTCGGCCCGCCGGGCGGTGCGGCCGCGCCGGGCCGTGTGGCTGGATGGCGAGCGCGTGGGCTGCGTGGCCGAGCCGCACCTGGCGCTGCTGGCCGCCGAGCCGGCGGCCTTCGCCATCGGCCCCGCGCGCATCGACATCGTGCTGCCCGCCGCCGAGCGCGAGCGGCGCCTGGCGGATCTGCACCGGGCCTGGCACGCCCGGGGCGCCATCGTCGGCTGGCGCGACGAGCCCTACGCGCTGACGCCGCTGCAGGGCCCGCAGGCCGGCCAGCCGCGCGTGGCCATCGAGCGTGCGGCCTCGCGCTTCTGGGGCAGCCTGACCTTCGGCGCCCACGCCAACGGCTTCGTCCGCGGGGCCGACGGGCGGCCCGCGGCGCTTTGGATCGCGCAGCGCTCCCTCGACAAGCCCACCGATCCCGGCCTCTTCGACAACCTGGTGGGCGGCGGCGTGCCCCTGGGCCAGCAGCCCGCCGAAACACTGGTGCGCGAGGCCTGGGAGGAAGCCGGCCTGCCCGCCCCCCTCGCGGCGGGCGCCGTGCCCGTGCGGCAGCTGCGCATCGAGCGCGACATCCCGGAGGGCCTGCAGCGCGAGTGGCTCCACGCCTTCGACCTGGAACTGCCCGCGGGCCTGGAACCGGAGAACCAGGACGGCGAGGTGCAGGGCTTCCGCCTGCTGCCCGTGGCGGACGCGCTCGAACTGGCCCTGGGATCGTCGATGACGGTGGACGCGGCGCTGGTGACGCTGGACTTCGGGTTCCGCCACGGCCTGATGGCGCCGACGCTGGCGGCCACCTGGCGATCTTTTCTCTCCAGTCACGACTGATCTGACCCAGCCTGCACGATTGCCGTCGGGTTCTGCGCCACGGGTGGGGGAAACACCCGGTTGCCGCGGGTGCTTGGGGGGGCGACAGTCCGGAAGTTCAGGCCGTGTCCAGGACAATCGGCCTGCGAACGGGCATCACCCCACCATCCGGAGACAGACCCCATGAGCGACTCCACCACCGCGGCCAAGCGCCGTGGCTTCCTGAAGACCGCCGCCGCCGGCGCCGTCGGCACGGCCGCGATGGCCGCGCCGATGGTCTCGATGGCGCAGACCACGACCTTCCGCTTCCAGAGCACCTGGCCGGCCAAGGACATCTTCCACGAGTACGCCAACGACTTCGCCAAGAAGGTCAACGACATGGCGGGCAACCGCCTGAAGGTCGAGGTGCTGCCCTCGGGCTCCGTCGTGCCGGCCTTCCAGCTGCTCGATGCCGTCAACAAGGGCACGCTCGACGGCGGCCACGGCGTGCTGGCCTACCACTACGGCAAGGCCAATTCGCTGGCGCTGTGGGGCTCGGGCCCGGCCTTCGGCATGGACCCGAACATGGTGCTGGCCTGGCACTACTACGGCGGCGGCAAGGCCCTGCTCGAGGAGATCTACAAGTCGCTGAACATCGACGTCATCTCCTTCGTCTACGGCCCCATGCCCACGCAGCCGCTGGGCTGGTTCAAGAAGCCGGTGCGCACCGTGGCCGACATGAAGGGCCTGAAGTTCCGCACCGTGGGCCTGGCCATCGACGTGTTCAAGGAACTCGGCACCGCGGTCAACCCGCTGCCCGGCGGCGAGATCGTGCCGGCGCTGGACCGCGGCCTGATCGACGCGGCCGAGTTCAACAACGCCTCGTCCGACCGCATCCTGGGCTTTGCCGACGTGGTAAAGAACTGCATGCTG
>JBIKLC010000077.1:0-3314 GCA_044360025.1 Rubrivivax sp.
GCAGGGCTACACCCTCCAGGGCCCGGGCGGCCGAACCTTGACCGCGAGCTGGCCCCGCGGGCGCCCCGGGCAGCAGACCGTCACACTGCAGACGCCGCACCCGGCAGGCGGGGTCCGTGCCGGCACACACGCTGCGAGGTCCGCGCCGGCATCACGGCAGACCGCGCCGTCAGGCCCGCCGGCCTCGCCGCAGGGCGCGCGGGCGGTGTCTTTGCGGGCAGAGCCCACAGCAACGGGTACCGCCGGCCGTGCTGATTTGTCCAGCCCGGATCGGCTTGTCGTCTACCAGCAGCAGGTCCAATGGCCGAACCAGGGGCCGCCGCCGGCCGAGCCGGCAACGACCCGCGGCGAAAGCCCCTTCGAGGGTGTTCCGTTGCGATCGCCCCCCATCCACCCGGATGCGTCCCGCCCCCGTGTGGGCATCCGGCCCCCGGGCCCACGCGGGCCGGGAGAGGCATCGCTCGGCACGCGTGAGCTGCCACCGGGCGAAGTGCCTACAGCGCCGGCGGCAGCGTCGTTCGTGCGCCGGGGGTTGCACCTGTCGCTCGGAGTTCCCAACTCTTACGAGCTTTTCGTGCGCGTGTGGTCGCAGGATGGACTTTCGCTCCCACCAGTCCTGTGGCCTGGGCTGATGAACAACTTCAGCCGGCCCGGTCCGATGGAGGCCGTCGGGGAAGTGCTGTCGAAGTTGCCGCCCAACCTGGGCTGGCGAGTATCCATCTTCCCGCCCGCGCCCGTGGGGTTGTCGAGCTTTGGCGTCGAGAGACTGTCTTCGTTAGTCATCCCCATCAAGCCGTCCATCGAATCGGGCGGGGTTCTGTTCGATCCGCAAACGAACCGATATCGGTTGAACACGCGCGAGACCCCCGTCGGCCAGGAACTGCTCGCCCCGTTCCCCCTTGAAGTGGTGGAGGCCCGGGGCTTCGCGCCTTTCGATGTGCTGGGCGTGCCACCCCTACCGCTGCATCCGAACTGGAAAGGTGAGGTGCTCAAGGTGTGGAAGCTGGACGGGCTCTCAGGGCCGATAGACGCGCGTTTGCTCGCCGCGCTCACGCGGGCGATCAACCAAGGTCCCATGGGCAAGGAGCTGTGGTACTTCCCGGGTGATTTCGAAGCGGTGGCCAAGTGGCGTGTGCGATTCGCGCTGCCAGGGTCGTTTCCACGCGAAGGGACCTACCGGCTGCCGCGGGGTTGGAGCAATCTCGCATCCAAGCTTGTCCCCGAGGGCCTCAGCCCGGATCAGGTGTTCAAGATGGACATCGCCGGCATCCATTCGCACATCGGTTTGGCGCGCTTCGGCGTCCACGGGTACCGGCAGAGGATCAGTTCGAAGGAGTCGCCCCCCACCCCGTTCAGCGCTCCCGACCGGGTGATCGAGCCAGTCGACGCGCCCATTGCGCCGATGCCGAGCGCTTTGGTCTTCCAGCCGCCGACCGACTCAGCCCAGCCGCTGGGACGCCTTGTTCTGTATGGCCCGTCCCCGAGCGATCATTCGGTGCCTGTGGGGGGCCATCTGGTGCAGCCTGAGCAGTCGGCGCAGCTGAGCTTTGCAGGCAGCCGCGGCAGCGTGCAAATCAGAGGGACGGTCTTGAACGCCCTGAATGGACATCCCGTGCAGCCTGCGGACTTGGCCGGCATCACCCGCTTCCTGCGCAGCCTGGATTTGGCCGCTTCAGGGCGCGGCCTTCCGGGCGGGGGGGTGTTGTCCTGGAACGCCGCCGCGGTGCACGCGGTGATGAGCGCCTTCAAGCCCGGAGAGCCCCTTCCCCAAGAGGCGGTCGAGGCCATCTACGACGCGATGGCGAGGTTCGCCCGATCGCTGCCCTCGGAGCAGGGCCTGTTGCGACTGAGCGATCCGCAAACGCCATGACAACGGAGCGGTCGGATGCGAAGCATCACCGAGCAATGTGCCGTAAAGCTGCGGCAAACAGGGCGGGGGGATCCTATCGAGGGACAGCATCTGGAAGTCGTCAACTCAGCGGGTGTCCACCGCGTTGACGGCATGGATGCGGGGCTCGGCCCACTCAAGAGCCACTGGCTGGCACGGTGCGGCAGGCGCCCAGAGCACCTCCGCGGCCGGAGCTGGCGGCGAGGCGCTGGTTTCCATTCTTCGAAAGTGCGCATGGTGGCCTCGAGTCGTATTGGTGCGGCTGCTGGTGTTGCGGTTGGTGGCGACCCCTTGTTGGCGCACGCCGGCGACAAGGCGCCTGCGCTGAAGCCAACCGCCCGTCGCATTCCGGCTTCCCGCCCGGTGGAGTTTCGGGTGGGTGGGCACTCGCTGAAGGCCGAGCCGCTGGGCCCGCCGGACAGCAAGGGCCGAACGGTGTACGAGGTGTCGTGGCGCGGGGTTACCGTGCAGGCGCGCTTGACGGGGCAGCTCGGTGCGGCGCAGTTCAAGCCTGGTTCGTGGTTGAAGGGTGCGCTGGAGCGGGCTTTGAGGGAGAGTCAGGCGGGTGCGGCCGGCGCGGCTGCGCCGGCGGCGCAAGGCCGGCGCAGCGGCCCGCCGCCGATGTTGCGCATCGACCTGGAAAGCCCGGCGATCAACGAGCGGGCTGCCCGGAACCGTGGGATGTTCGGCACGAAGGTGTTCGTGCCCTACCTCAACCCGGACTACACCAGCGGCCAGGCGGCGGCGGTGGCGCGGGAGTTGGGCTATCCGGTGAGGCAGTGGACCGAGCCGGCGCCGAATTGGCACACGGCGCCGAAGGCGCACGCCGTCGTCGACCTGCCCAACACGAGCGAGGGCGGCAGGGCGTATGCCCGCATGAACCACCAGGGGGCGGGCTACTCGGGCAACCAGGGCACGCTGAAGCTGCCGCCTGGGGCGAGCAAGGCGTTCAAGGAGGGCTACCAGCAGGAGAGCCGGCAGCTGGCGTTGCTGAACCTGGTGGCCATAGGCACGACGCTGGTTGGCGCGGCGGGAGCCCGGGGGGTGCGGGGCGGCACGGGTGGGCCGCGCCCGAGAGGGCCCGGTACGGCGTGGGGCGTGCCGACGAGGGTGCAGCCGTCGGGCCGCATCGAGGTGAGCAACGGCGGACGGCTGCTGCCGCCGGTCAGGCTGGGGCAGCGGGCGAACCCGGGAAGGCAGGCGGCCGCGACACCCCGGCCGCTGCCGCCGGCGGGCGGCGCCCCGCGCAGCCAGGTGATCGACGTCCCGGCCGAGACCGTGTCGAGAACGCCCGTTGCGCGCCCTGCGGCGGCTGCGCCGTCGCGGCCGAAGCCGCTGCCGTCGGCGTCGATCCGGCGCCAGCCCGAGGTGGCGCTGCGACACAACCCGCCCGTCGTGCGGCGGGCGGCAGAGTGGCCCGAGGCGC
>JBIKLC010000033.1:0-34727 GCA_044360025.1 Rubrivivax sp.
GACGACCAGCAGCAGCGGGGAGCCCTTCTATAGTGTCCACGTGTCCACCAAGAGTTGAGGTGGACACGAGCATCCTTTGCTCCTACGCGGCGTTCAAGATGACTTCGCCGGACGCTTACAAAATTTCGGACACCCCCAATCCTGAAGCTCGTCCAGCGCGCGCGACAGCTCGATCGCGTCGCCTAGCTTCAAGTTGAGCGCGGCCGCCACGAAAGAAGGCGACCGACCACCCTCGCTGCGTTGCCAACGGGCAAGCGCGCGGAACACAGGCGTCCCAAAGACCTGCTCGCCCTTCGCGACGAGTTCCCTCGCGCTTGGCTTCGTCACCCCGAAGAGTTCATCGCTCGCGGTTCGGGCCGTCTTGCCGTCCTGTTTCCACTTGGCGAAGAAGCCGGGCGTCTCCAGGCCAGTCACCGGCTCCTTCGCCGCCCGCGCCGCCTTGTCGACAGCCTTCACGATGGCCACCACGGAAACGCCATAGGTACCGGCATACCAATACACCAGCTTCATCGGGTTCTTCGACGAACGAATATCCGAGAGCGCCTTCCTGGCCAGATCCTTCGGGAAGAGCAGCGTCTGAGCAAACAGCTCAGCGAACTTTTCGCCCGCATCCCCCGCGAGCGAATGCAGGGTAAGGCAGTGCCCGAGCTCGTGCGCCAGCCAGTAGCTGAAGTCATCAAGCCGGCAGCCAACGTTGAACAGAACCCAGGACGACTTGGAGTCGGGCAGGTAAACGCTCATCGCGTTCTCGTGGCCAACCTTTTCGCCACCCCAGTAGACAGGGACGAGCACAGCGCCGAACGTCTTCAGCACTTGCAAGAGGTGTCCGTGGGTCACCGCCTCGGTGGGCCCCAAGCCGAGCGGCCCGCGAACTGCCTTGGCAGCGTCCTCGATGAGGCTTTCGTCGACCTTCGGCTCGACGATGTGACGCGGCGTGAACAACGGCCCCATGAACGGCAGGAGCTGACGCAAATGGCGCCCCACCTCTTCGCCCGCCTCCTGTGCTTCGAGCGATGGCACGCGATTCATACGCGTACGAAAGGCAATGACCGGTGCCGGCGGTTCCGACGGGTCTGGCACGAACAAGGATTCGACTGAAACCTTGAGGGCAGAGGCGAGCGAGGCCAGCTTGCTCGGGCGAGGAATCGACTCGCCATTCAGCCAGTTGGAGACGGCTTCCTTGCTGACATCGCAGGCCTCGGCAAGTGCAGTGCCCGTAAGCCCCAGTCGTGTCATGGCCGACTTGACGAGTTCGACGTTCAGCATGGGAAAGAGGACTCTAGCGGATCAGTCAAGTTTGGTCAAGTTTGAGGGCTTCCAAGGTCCTCCTCAACCTACCACTGAGGGACCTTTGTGCCCTCAGCGTGCCGCCGCGCCGTCTGGAGCGCCAGTACGACGCTGGGTTCTCACGGTTCGCGAGCCCTCCTCTTGATCAGGATCCGCCGCGCGACCTGATGGAGATGTGGACGAAGCCAGAGGGATCCGCGGTCTCCTTGACCTCAAGGTACGCCTGCTTGCGAACCAACTCGCTGAGCTTGGCGAACCCGTAGTTGCGCGGGTCAAACGATGTGTTGTTCTTGTTGATGAAGGAGCCTACTGCCGACAGCGCCGCCCATCCGCTGTCGCGCGAGGTCTCCGCGATGGCGTGGGTCAGCAGCCCTTTCAGGTCGGGCACATCGGATACCGCCACCGGAGCCGCCGCCTCGGCTGGGCGCTTCAAGACCTCCAGGAAGATGAACTTGTCGCAGGCCGCGATGAAGGGCTCGGGCGCCTTGCGCTCGCCGAAGCCGTAGACGACCTTGCCCGCCTCGCGCATGCGCGTAGCCAGGCGGGTGAAGTCGCTGTCGCTGGACACCAAGCAGAAGCCGTCCAGGTTGCCGGCGTACAGCAGGTCCATCGCGTCGATGATGAACGCCGAGTCGGTGGAGTTCTTGCCCGTCGTGTAGGCGAACTGCTGCATGGGCTGGATGGCGTGGCGATGCGGATGGTCCTTCCGACCCGCGAGGTTCGTCGTGGTCCAGTCGCCGTACGCGCGCTTCACGGTGGCTGTGCCGTACTTGGCCACCTCCTCCAGAAGCTCCTTTGCCACGCTGGCCGATGCGTTGTCTGCATCGATCAGCACGGCGAGTCGGGCGGTGTCGTTGTTGGCCATTTGTTTTCTCCCTTCTGAACTGTTGCCTCGGGGTACGGTCGGCCACCTCAGCAGGTGACGACGGTCCTGCGGAGCTCGGACCGGGCGCCGTAGTTGTCTGCAGACAGCATCGCCGACACACGGTTCGCGATCTCGGCCGCGGACATGCCAGCGCCAGCGGCTGCGGTCAGCCACAGCTGGCACGCCAGATCGAAGGCTCCGCCGACGTATCCCCCGTCGTCATCGACCCGCTCGAACACCACGCGGTCGAGATCCAGGAATGCCGCAAGCAGCGCCATGGCCTCGCCCGGGAAGCACGGCAGCACTTCGCGCTGCACCTGCGTCACCCACACAAGGAGGTCCCTGCCAAACGCAGCGGCGTCCTCGTGTCGGACAAACCGGTCGTCGAGCCTCCAGCTCTCCAGCCGCAGGCTGAACTGCGCACACAGCGCAGCCGGGTCGTCGCGCGCCTTCAATCGCTCCAGGCGTGCGTAGACGGGCGGGAAGTCCTCGGCCAACTCCAGCAGCACCTGCGCCAGCGCCGGTGCATCCTGGCTCGCCAGGAAGCTGGCCAGCCTCTCCTTGTCTCCAACGAGCTCCATGGGCACATTCTGCGGCTCTTGTGATCGCAGGCCACCCACTGCGCCAGCACAATGCCCAGCGAAGCGGAAGGCTCACCATGCCCAGGACCATCCTCACCCGACAGCGCACGCCCCTGGACGACTTCCCAGTCGACGCGTTTCAAGACTTCGCCGAGTTCGTGCGCCGCATGGCACCCCGCTGGCTGGACGGCAGCCGCAGCCTGAACCGGCTGACGATGCGCCGCGCCCGGCTGCGCGAGATGGCACGTGGCCGTCGTCGCGGCTACTGCGTCGTCAGCGCTCCGTCCTCGCGTGTTGGCTCAGACCGGGCCCACACTCGGCGCGGGCGCTGAAGCGTCGTCGCCACCCGGGTCTTCGCTGGTCACCACACCCAGGCGTGCCACCAGCTCCAGTGGCTTCGGTCGGTAGAGCTCGCCATCGCCGCAGCCACGGCCCACCCAGTCCAACGCCATGGCCGCGTAGACCGGGGTCCACGTATCTCCAGCACGAAGCTGCAGAGCCGGGTTGGGCAGGTAGTGGCCGTTGCTGGCCCGCACCCACAGCTTGCGGGCCGGCACGTAGGTGCTGCTCGCCTCGGCGCGGGCCAGCACCTGATTGACGTAGCTGCGCTTGCGGCGCTTGTCGCTCCACAACCAGGCGGGCAACTTGGCCAGCAATTCGTGCAGTTGCTCTGCAAAGAACCCCCTCGCGTACTTGTGCGGCTCCAGCGCCCGCGTCACGCAGCAGGACCACTGCGTCTTCAGGCCCGCCAGCATCAGCATCAGCAACCAATACTCGCCCTGGCGCCGTTCCAGCCGAACGAGCCGGCCGTCGACCTGCACGTCCAGCGCCGCGGGCGCCAGCAACGGGAAGACCGCCGGCAGCCCCGTGGCCGCGAAACCCGGCTCCTGCAGCGCCCGATTCACGGCGCCCTCCCAAGGCGTGTGGCCAAAGTCGTCTCGCAGCTGAGGATCGGCGCCCTTGTCCAGCAGCGCTTGCACCAGCGGCGCATTGCCGGCCACTGCCGCCAGCATCAGCGGCGTGGCGCCCACGGGCGTGCTGTGGTCGGGGCCGTACTGGTCCACCTGCTGGAGCAGGTCCTTGAACTTCTTCGCCTCCCAGGGCTGCAGGTGGCGCTGGCGCACCGCGGCCACGGTCTTCCGGGTCAGGTTCTCCAGCCGCTCCCAGGCGTCGTTGCGGAAGCCGTAGCGGTTCGGCAGCAGCGACCCCGCACCCCAGAACTGGCCTTCGTCGAGCAACTGCCTGGCCGCCGCGAAGTTGGCCTTGCCCAGCGCCGTCACCCACTCATGCTGGCCGTGCCAGAGCGCGTAGTCGAAGACCGTCTGCCGCGGTTTGGCGCTCGGGTTCTTCGGGTCCAGCGCCTTCGGCAGCAGCGCTTCGACCAGCGCCCGGCTCAAAGGCGTCCATGGCACCGGCTTGTGCTGCAGGAAGGCGTCGCGGATAGCCTGGGCCTGCTCTTCCTTGCCCTGCAGCTGCAGCTTGCGCGCTTCCTGGGCCCATTCCTCGCGCGTGGACGCGCGTACGGCCTGCGTCTGCGCCTCGCCCGCCTGCAGGCCCAGCAGCGCCAGCAGTGGGTGGCCGGTGTCGCTCTCCACGAGCGTCAGCGTCTGCACGGCGCGTGTCATCGCCACGTACAGGGCGTTGACGTAGAACTTGTACAGCTCCAGCGACTTGTCGGCCTTGTCCTTGGCGCGCCTGTAGTCGAGTTCGTCGGTTTCCAATTCAGCCGGAAGTACGCCGTCGCACACCTCGGCATAGGCCTGGCGCTGGCCGGAGACGATGTCCAGCAGCAGCACGTGCGGGTACTCCAGGCCCTTGGCCTCGTGCACGCTGAAGACCAGCGGTGTGCGGAACCGCGCGCGAGCCGCCGGCTTGTCGTCGTCGCGCAGCACGATCACGGCGTGCTGGGCCGACTGGCGGGTTGCCGCATCCAGCGCCTGCACTGCCGCGTCCTTGGCCGCCACCAGCACCACACTGCCCGCCTCGGGCGCCGTGCTGCGCACCAGGAAGTTGCTCTCGCGGTCCACCGATCCGAAGCGCGCCTGCTTGATCTTCAGCAGCCGGTTGGCCAGGTCCGTCACCGCGCGGGTGTTGCGGTAGTTGGCCTGCAGCAGCTGCAGCGGCTGGCGTTGGGCGGCGTCGCCGGCCAAGCCGTGCCAGAACAGGCTCTTCAGCGCCGCCCAGCTGAAGAAGTTGGGGTGGACGATCTGGTGGCTGTCGCCGCACAGGATGAACTGGCCGGGTTTCTTCAGCAGGGCCAGCACCAGGGCCAGCTGCACCGGTGTCAGGTCTTGGACCTCGTCGATGACGATGAAGTCGTAGGTCGGTTCGGCCGCTTCGGCGATCTGCGTGCGCCAGGCGTGGGCGACTAGGTTGCTGTCGTACAGGCCCGCTTCGCCCAGCCACGCCACATAGCGCTGGAAGAGGCCATGGGCGACTTCCCGTTGCGCGCCGTTCAGCAGGCTCTGCCGGGTGCCCAGCGCCAGGTAGTCGGCCAGTGAAAGCGGCCCACTAGGCTGCGCGCCGATCACACCGCGGAACTCTTCGAAGAGGGCCTGGGCGTCCATCGCGCCCGAAGGCCCTCCCAAAGGGCGCAGCGCCTGGCGGTGGCGATCGCACCAGCCGGCGAAGGCCGGCAGGGTGACCTCGCGGCCGGGCGGCACGCGCAGGGTCTCGAGCAGTTCGCGGTAGCTGAGAAAGTCGACTTCCTGTTTCGGGTTGTCGAAGCCGTGGGCCGCGTGCAGCGCACGGGCGCTCTGCGCCAGGTAAGCCGACAAGGTGACGTACAGCACCCGTCCTTCGGCCTCACGCAGCCGGGCCAGCGTGACCGCAGTCTTGCCGGAGCCGGCTGAGCCGATGACGACCAGCGGCGCCGGGTGGCGGTAGGCGCCGTCCTGCGCCTCGTCGAAGACGATGGGCTTGTCCAGCAGTTCGAACTGGGTTCGGCCGGGACCCAGCCAGCGCAGCGGCGTGGCCTCAACACCCAGCGAAGGCGCCGTGGCCTCGGCGGCGGGCTCGCGCTCGATCTTGGCCTCGTCCACCACCGCGCCACGCAGGAAGCGGGACTTGTCGTAGGCGTGGTTCTCGATGACTTCCAGCGCCAGGCAGACGGTGACAGTGCCCTCACCTTCCGGCACCCTGGCGAACTGAAGCAGTAGCCGGTCGGCGTAGGCTAGCTTGGCGCGGTAGTACGGGCCGGCGTTCAGCTTCTTGACGTCGGCCGAGCGGAAGTCGTCGGCCTCTATGGCCGCACGCAGCTTCTCGAAGGCGGGCTTGACGCGGCGGAGATCGAGATCCTTGTAGAGAAGCAGGCGCATGCGGCTGGCTGCGGAACGGGCGAGAGATGACGGGACCGTGCCTCGCCATTCTCGCCGCCCGCTTCCGCGCTACGGCGTCTTGGCCGCCGCAGGCAGCAGCCTGATCGCTCCCATTGCCTGGGTCAACGCTTCAGCTACGACCTCCTCCGGTGCCAGTGCTTCCGAGAATGCCGTCGCCAGCACGCGAATCTCCTGTTTGCCCTCCGGGCCGGTGAAGGTGACGAAGGCGTAGGCCGACTGCTTGACCTTCTTCCAATCCTCGCAGCGCGACAAGCAGATACCGCGCGGGTCGCCAGTCAGCGCCGTGTTGAAGGCGCCCTTGACGCCGGTGGCCTCACCCAGGACGTTGGCCATGCTGCTGACAGCCATGCCAGCCCAGAACGGCGTCGTCGCTGCCTTGAGCGCGGCATTGTCCAGTGCCAACCCGACGGCTGTGTTGGCCGCCTCGCCGGCGGTGACCGTGCGGTTGCTGGCCGCTGCGGCCAACGTGCGCTCGGTGGCGTCGCCCATGGCGACTTTGGCGCCTTTGTGGAAGACCGGGCCGCCCATCATCACGAGGTCGCCGCGGATGGACAGGGTCGCACGGGCCGCCGACCGGTCTTCCGTGGTTTGCAGGCCCTGGGCTTGCAGTGCCGTGGCCATGGCTTTCGTCAGTGCAGGACTGCGGTCGAACTCGACGAAGACCGGCAGGTGCGCGTCGGGCCGCAGCTCGATGCGGCCGTTCACCTGGGTCTGGATGGCTCCGGCACCGAGCTTGGGGCTCGGCGCGGTCGAGGGCGCTTCGGTCTGCGCCACGGCTTGGGTCACAGCCAGGGCCAGCGCCAGGCAGGCGCGGCGAATGGAACGAGTTGAGCGGAACTTGGTCATGGTCTCTCCCTGGTTGGTGGTCTTGAAGGGCTTCTGGCGGACCGGCGCCGAACGGAGGACCGCCCCTAGATGCGGCGTACCTATCGCCTGAGCATCTCTTCGTGGCGGGCACGGCCGGCCTCGGACGACGCGGCCTGAGCGTCGTCTTTGAGGGCGAAGCGCGACCGGACCCAGGGCTCGCAGTACGCCGCCAGTTGACTGGCGCTGACGTACCGCTCCTCGCCCCAGTAGGTCTTCGTGTTGGCGCCGACCGAAAACTGAGCCACTTTTGAGGGTAGTGCCGACTCAAAACTGAGCCAGGTGAACAACCTACTCTGCTGCTTTTTTATGCAGCAGAGGACGAGGAGTGATCACCATGGACATGATTGGCAGGATCCGGCGTTTGCACAGCCGGAAGAAGAAGTCGGAGCGCGAGATCTCGCGCGCGCCGAGGCCTTCGTGGCCGACCTGTTCAAGAACGTGCCGGTGCTGGACAGCGGCGCCCGCGGTTCGCTCACCACCTTCGCCGAGCGCGGCGTGGGCGACGTGTTCCTGAGCTGGGAGAACGAGGCCTTCCTCGCCGTGAAGGAGCTGGGCCCGACGCGCTTCGACATCGTGGTGCCTTCGCTGAGCATCCTGGCCGAGCCGCCGGTGACGGTGGTGGACCGGAACGTCGACCGCAAGGGCACGCGCGCCGTCGCGCAGGCCTACCTGGAGTTCCTGTACACGCCGCAGGGCCAGGCCATCGCTGCGGACAACTACTACCGCCCGCGGGATGCGGCGGTGGCGGCGCGCTTCGCCAGCACCTTCACCAACAAGGTGAACCTCTTCACCATCGACGAGGTGTTCGGCGGCTGGGGCAAGGCGCAGCCGGCGCACTTCAACGATGGCGGGGTGTTCGATCGCATCTTCACCAAGAAGTAAGGTCGTCCGCGCTTTGAGCCGGCACCCGGTGCCGACTCATTCGTTTTCCGCATCAACAGACGCGGAATGCTTCGTTGGCCCGAGCGGCGGCGCTGCCTACAGTGCGCTGCCTCGCCTCACCGTGTCCTGAGCTGCCCATGTCTCTTCTCGTTTCCCGCCGCCAACTGATCGGCGCTGCTGGCGCACTGGCCCTGCCGGGCCTGGCCGGCGCGCAGCAAGCCCAGAGCTTGCTGAACGTCAGCTACGACGTCAGCCGCGAGTTCTACAAGGACTTCAACGCCGCCTTCGCCGCGCACTGGAAGAAGACCACCGGCCAGGACGTGACGCTCAACCAGAGCCACGGCGGCAGCAGCCGCCAGGCGCGCAGCGTGGCCGACGGCCTGGAGGCCGACGTCATCACGATGAACCAGCACAACGACATCGACATGCTGCACACGCGGGGTGGTCTGGTGCCGGCGAACTGGGCCACGCGCTTGCCGTACAACGCCAGCCCTACCACCAGCATCAGCGTGATCCTGGTGCGAAAGGGCAACCCCAAGGGCATCCGCGACTGGAGCGACCTGGGCCGCGCCGGTCTGCAGGTGATCATCCCCAACCCCAAGACCAGCGGCAACGGCCGCTACACCTACCTGGCGGCCTGGGGCGCGGGCGTCAAGGGCGGCACCAGCCACGAGGCGGCCAAGGCCCTGGTGACGCGCATCTTCGCCAATGTGCCCGTGCTCGACGGCGGTGGCCGCGGCGCCACCACCACCTTCGCGCAGCGCAAGCTGGGCGACGCGCTCGTCACCTTCGAGAGCGAGGCGCCGCTGATCACGCGCGAGTTCGGCGACGGCTTCGATCTCGTCGTGCCCAGCCGCACCATCCTGGCCGAGAACCCGGTGAGCGTGGTCGACCGCGTCGTCGACCGGCGCGGCACGCGCCGGCTGGCCGAGGTCTACCTGCAGCACCTGTACACGCCCGAGGGCCAGGAGATCGCCGCGAAGCACCACCTGCGCCCGCGCGACGCCAAGGTGCTGGCGAAGTACGCGAAGCAGTTCCCCAAGGTGACCACCTTCACCGTGGACGAGGTGTTCGGCGGCTGGACGAAGGCGCAGGCCGAGCACTTCAACGACGGCGGGCACTACGACCAGGTGATCCTTTCCGCCAAAGGCCGGTGAGGCGCTGGTGATCCTCTCCCGCGCCCTCCTCAAGCGCCACACCGTGCTGCCGGGCTTCGACCTGGCGCTGGGCTTCGCGCTGCTCTACATCAGCCTGATCGTGCTGATTCCGCTGTCGGCGACCTTCCTCAAGACGTTCACGATGACGTGGCAGCAGTTTCTCGACGCCACCACCACGCCGCGCGTGCTGGCCAGCTACCGGCTCACCTTCGGCGCCAGCTTCCTGGCGGCGCTGCTCAACGCCTTCTTCGGGCTGCTGGTGGCCTGGATGCTGGTGCGCTACAGCTTCCCCGGCAAGCGCATCGTCGACGCGCTGGTGGACCTGCCCTTCGCGCTGCCCACCGCGGTGGCCGGCATCGCGCTCACCGCCATCTGGGCGCAGAACGGCCTGCTCGGCCAGTGGCTGCCCTTCAAGGTGAGCTTCACGCCCATTGGCGTGTGGGTGGCGCTGGTGTTCATCGGCCTGCCCTTCGTGGTGCGCACGGTGCAGCCGGTGCTGGAAGACCTGAACCGCGAGCTCGAGGAGGTGGCCGCCACGCTGGGTGCCTCGCGCTGGCAGACCTTCACGAAGGTGGTGTTCCCCATCATCATGCCGGCCCTGCTGACGGGCTTCGCGCTGGCCTTCGCGCGCGCCCTGGGCGAGTACGGCAGCGTCATCTTCATCGCCGGCAACATGCCCATGATCAGCGAGATCACGCCGCTGCTCATCATCACCAAGCTCGAGCAGTACGACTACGCCGGCGCCACCGCCATCGCGGTGGTGATGCTGGTGGTGAGCTTCATCCTGCTGCTGGTGATCAACCTGCTGCAGGCCTGGGCGCGGCGCCGGCAAGGGGGCGTGGCATGAACACCGCGGTCCTGGAGCCAGCCGCCACTGAGGTGCAGCCCGCGGCGCGGCTGCGCAGCGCCACCGGCGAGGCGCCCTGGGTGCGGCGGCTGATCATTGCGCTCGGCCTGGGCTTCATAACGCTGTTCCTGTTCGTGCCGCTGGCCACCGTCTTCTACGAAGCGCTGAAGAAGGGCTGGGACGTCTACCTCGCCGCCATCACCGAGCCCGACGCGCTGTCGGCCGTGAAGCTCACGCTCATCGCCGCCGGCATCAGCGTGCCGCTGAACCTGGCCTTCGGGCTGGCCGCGGCCTGGGCCATCGCCAAGTTCGAGTTCCGCGGCAAGAACATCCTGCTGACGCTGATCGACCTGCCGTTTTCCGTGAGCCCGGTGATCGCCGGTCTCATCTACGTGCTGGTGTTCGGGCTTCAGGGCTGGTTCGGCGCCTGGCTGATCGAGAACGACATGAAGGTGATCTTCGCGGTGCCGGGCATCGTGCTGGCCACCGTGTTCGTGACCTTCCCGTTCATCGCCCGCGAGCTGATCCCGCTGATGCAGGCGCAGGGCATCGAGCAGGAGGAGGCCGCGCGCGTGCTGGGCGCCGGCGGCTGGCAGATCTTCTGGCGCGTGACGCTGCCCAACGTGAAGTGGGCGCTGCTGTACGGCGTCATCCTGTGCAACGCGCGGGCCATGGGCGAGTTTGGCGCGGTCAGCGTCGTCAGCGGCCACATCCGCGGGCAGACCAACACGATGCCGCTGCACATCGAGATCGTCTACAACGAATACCAGTTCGCGGCCGCCTTCGCGGTGGCCAGCCTGCTGGCCCTGCTGGCGCTGGTGACCCTGCTGCTCAAGTATGGGGTCGAGCAGCGCGTCAAGCACCAGCAGCGCGCCGCCAGCGGCCGCGCGGAGTGAGCACCCCATGAGCATCGAAGTCCGCAACCTGCACAAGGCGTTCGGCCAGACCGTCGTCTGCGACCACCTCAACCTCACCATCCCCTCGGGCGAGCTGGTGGCGCTGCTCGGGCCCTCGGGCTCGGGCAAGACGACGCTGCTGCGCATCCTGGCCGGGCTGGAGGTGCCCGATTCGGGCAGCGTGCACTTCCACGGCGACGACACCACCGCTACCGACGTGCGCGACCGCAACGTCGGCTTCGTGTTCCAGCACTACGCGCTGTTCAACCACCTGACGATCTTCGAGAACGTGGCCTTCGGGCTGCGCGTGCGGCCCAAGGCCAGCCGGCCCAGCGACGCCGACATCAAGGCCAAGGTCATGCAGCTGCTGAAGCTGGTGCAGCTGGACTGGCTGGCTGACCGCTACCCGCACCAGCTCTCCGGCGGCCAGCGCCAGCGCATCGCGCTGGCCCGCGCGCTGGCGGTGGAGCCCAAGGTGCTGCTGCTCGACGAGCCCTTCGGCGCGCTCGACGCCAAGGTGCGCAAGGAGCTGCGGCGCTGGCTGCGCCGGTTGCACGACGAGGTGCACGTGACCAGCGTCTTCGTCACGCACGACCAGGACGAGGCCATGGAGGTGGCCGACCGCATCGTCGTGATGAACGAGGGCCGCATCGAGCAGGTGGGCACGCCCGACGAGGTCTACGACCATCCGGCCACCCCCTTCGTGCTGCAGTTCCTGGGTGACGTGAACCTGTTCCACGGCCGCACCGAGCACACGCCCGGCGCCGGCGGCGGCTTCCACGGCCAGCCGGGCGAGACGGTGTACGTGCGCCCGCACGAGCTGGAGATCGTGGCCGAGCCGGCCGAGGGCGCCTGGGCCGCGACGTTGAGCCAGACGCTGACGGTGGGCGCCCACACGCGCGTGGAGTTCCGGCGCGAAGACCCGGACGGCGCCGAAGGCGGCTACCTCGACGTCGAGCTGCCCCGCGCCGAGTACCAGGCGCTGCGCGACCGCCTGGCGCTGCAGCGCGGCAGCCGGGTGTACCTGAAGCCGCGCCGCGTGACGCGTTTCGCCGTCGGCGAAGGCGCTGCCTGACGGCGGCCTGCCGTGATCAGTGCGGCGGCGCGCCGGCCCGCACCACGCGGTCGCGGCCCTCGGCCTTGGCGCGGTACAGGGCCACGTCGGCTGCCTTGATCAGCGCCGCGTAGCCGGCGTCGGCCTCGAAGTCGCCCGAGTGGGCGTAGCCCACCGAGGCGGTCACGACGGCGTCCGGCAGCACCGGCGTGGCGCGCAGCGCCTGCAGCAGGCCCTGCAGCCGCGTGCCGGCGACGTTGGCGTCGAGGTCGGAGAGGAACACCGCGAACTCCTCGCCGCCCAGCCGGGCGACGAGGTCGCCCTCGCGCAGGCTGCGCCGCATCACCTCGGCCATGCGCTGCAGCACGCGGTCGCCGGCGTCGTGGCCGTGGCGGTCGTTCACGTCCTTGAAGTGGTCGACGTCGACGACGCACAGCGCGAACGCACGCCGGCCGCGGCGGTGGTGGGCCATGTTGCGCGCCACCTCGAGCTCGAAGGCGCGGCGGTTGGGCAGCTGCGTCAGCTCGTCCATCAGGGCCAGCCGCTGCAGCGACTCTCGCAGCGCGATGGTGGACAGTGCGCCGGACACGCTCTGCGCCATGGCCACGAACTGCGCCATGCGCGCCTCGGAGGCGTCGGGCGAGCGCGCCTCGTCCTCGGGCAGCGCCACGCTGAACAGCGCCACGTTCCGCTCCAGCGTGAACAGCGGCACGCAATAGGTGGGGTTGCGGTCGGCCGCCGAGGGGCCGTGCTGGCAGGCCAGGTGGTGGCCGCCCGGCCAGGCGCCGTAGGCGCGCCCGGTGCGCAGGGCCCAGCAGCGGGCGGCGGGCAGCTCGGGCGCCAGCTCGTCGCCGGCGAAGCGCTGCACCTCGCGGCGCAGGGCCATGGGCGCGTCGCCCTCGCGGGCCGCGTACAGCGCGACGTTGCCGCCCGGGAACAGGCGCTGCAGCGCGCGCCACACCAGCTCCAGGCCCTCGTCCAGCGTGGCGCAGCGCTGCAGATACTCCACGCACTCCGACAGGATCTCGTTGTCGCGCTGCTGCCGGCGCAGCTGACTCACCCGCTCCTCGAGGCCGGCGTTGAGGCGCAGGGTCTCCTCGAGCGCGGCCCGCTGCCGCAGGTCCACCAGCGCGAGCAGCAGCCCCGCCGGGCGGTCGGGCTCCTGCCTGAAGCGGGTGATGGTCAGTTCCACGCCGGCGGCGGCCCCCTGGGCACCCCGCAGCTGCACCTTGCGCGGGCCCAGGACGCCCTGGGGCTCGGCCTCCAGCAGCGACAGCGCCCAGCGGCAGGCCTCGGGCTCGGCCAGCAGCGCGCCCAGGGCTGCCGCCAGGCTGCCCGGACCGCTCCCGTGCCAGCGCTGGTCGCGCAGCGGCTCGAGCAACTCGCGCGCGCGGCGGTTGGCCAACGCCACGCTGCCATCGGCCGCCAGTGCGACGAAGCCCGTCTCGGACGCCTCGAGCACGCTCTCCTGCAGCTCGCGCGAGGCCTCCAGCCGGGCCACGAACGAGCGTTGCTGCGCGCGCAGCGACAGCACGTTGAGCACCTTGCCCAGGAAGGCCAGCACCGGGTCCAGGCTGTGGATCAGGTCATCGTCGTAGCCGCCGGGCCGGTTGGCCAGCCCCACCAGCCCCACCATCTGCTCGCCGTCCTTGATGGGCAGGCCGGCAAAGGCGTTCAGGGGCGGATGGCCGGCGGGCCGCCCGCCGGCGTGCGGATCGTGGGCGACGTCGTTGGCCAGGTAGCGCTGCCGCGTGAGCATGGCGTGCCCGAACAGCGTCTTCATGTTGCGGAACACCATGCCCGCGGGCGCGTGCTCGTCGTAGAAGTGGCGCGTCTCGTCGTTCCAGGCGATGTTGGTGATCGACTTGGTGCGCAGGAACGGGCCGCCCGCGTCGGTCTCGGTCATGCCGACGAAGCCGTACTCGCTGTCGGTCAGGTGCAGCAGCCGCTCGAGCAGGAAGTCCCACCACGCAGCGTCGGCGCCGTCGGCGATGAAGCGCGTCTGCGCGTCGTTGATCAGCGCCAGGATGCCGTCGCGCAGCTGCAGCGCCTGCTCCGCGGCGACGGTCTGCGTGACGTCGCGCGCGCTGGCGAACACGGCCTCGTCGTCGCGGCCGGTCGGGTGCGCGCTCCACTCCAGCCAGCGGTGGCTGCCGTCTGCGCAGCGGTAGCGGTTGCGGAACCCCGCCACCGGCGTGCCGCTGCGCAGCTGCGCCATGGCGGCGGCGGTGGCGTCGCGGTCGTCGGGGTGCACGAAGCCGAGCAGCGGCACGCCCAGCATGGCCTGCACCGGGTGGCCGAGCAGCTCGGTCCAGCGCCGGTTCAGCGCCACGAAGCGCCCGTCGGCAGAGGCCACGCAGTTCAGGGTGTGCCCGTCCTCGAAGAAGCCGCGGTGCCGCTGCAGCTCGCGCTCGGCCGCCCGCAGCGCGTGCTCGCGGCGGTGCAGCACCAGTTGCCGCACCGCCAGCGCGGCCAGCTCGTGCAGCAGCCGCAGTCCTGCGGCGTCGAGCTCGCGCGGCACGTGGTCGATGGCGCACAGGGTGCCCAGGATCGCACCTTCGGGCACGCGCAGCGGCACGCCGGCGTAGAACCGGATGCGCGGCTCGCCGGTGACCAGCGGGCTGTCGCGGAAGCGCGGGTCGAGCGCGGTGTCGGGCACGATGAGCGGCTGGCCATCGCGCAGCACCTGTTCGCAAGGCGCCTGCGACCGTGGCAGCTGCTCGAGCCCCAGGCCGTGGCGCGACTTGAACCATTGCCGCTCGGCGTCGAGCAGCGACACCGCGCTGACCGGCACCTGCAGCAACCGGCTCGCCAGCGCGGTGATGGCGTCGAGAGCGGCATCCGCCGGCGTGTCCATCAGCCCGTAGCGGGCCAGCACGGCCAGACGCTCGGCCTCGGCCGTCGCGGCGGCTTCGCGCGTGTCCGGGGCGCCGGACGCGCCGGGATCGTTCATCTCGCGGGGGGATCGACGTTCGCCTGGCGGGGTGCTGCGCGCGCAGCGGTAGCACCCGATTGTGCCCGGACGGGGCGCCCGCGTCGGCAAAGCACGGCGCGCCGGGTGACGCCGATATCATGGCCGGTTTGCCCTCGCCCTCCATGCCCAGCGCGCGCCGCCCCGCCCCTGCCCCGCACGAGACGCCCATGCTGCGCGTCAGGGGCGCGCGCACGCACAACCTCAAGAACATCGACCTCGACATCCCCAAGCACGCGCTGGTGGTGATCACGGGGTTGAGCGGCAGCGGCAAGAGCAGCCTGGCTTTCGACACGCTGTACGCCGAGGGCCAGCGCCGCTACGTCGAGAGCCTGTCGGCGTACGCGCGGCAATTCCTGCAGCTGATGGACAAGCCCGACGTCGACGTGATCGAGGGCCTGAGCCCGGCGATCAGCATCGAGCAGAAGGCCACCAGCCACAACCCGCGCAGCACGGTGGGCACGATCACCGAGATCCACGACTACCTGCGGCTGCTGTTCGCGCGCGCCGGCACGCCCTACTGCCCCGACCACGACCTGCCGCTGGCCGCGCAGAGCGTGGGCCAGATGGTCGACGCTGTCCTGGCGCTGCCCGAGGACACGAAGCTGATGGTGCTGGCGCCCGTTGCGCGCGACCGCAAGGGCGAGTTCAGCGAGCTGTTCGCCGACATGCAGAGCCGCGGCTACGTGCGCTTCCGCGTCGGCGGCGCCATCGCCGAGGCCGACGCGCTGCCCGCGCTGAAGAAGGCCGACAAGCACGACATCGATGTCGTCATCGACCGCCTGAAGACGCGGGCCGACATGAAGCAGCGCCTGGCCGAGAGCTTCGAGGCCGCGCTGCGCATCGCCGACGGCCGCGCCATCGCGCTGGAGATGGACAGCGGCCAGGAGCATGGCTTCAGCAGCAAGTTCGGCTGCCCCGTGTGCAGCTACTCGCTGCCCGAGCTGGAGCCGCGCCTGTTCAGCTTCAACAGCCCGGTGGGCGCGTGCCCGGCTTGCGACGGCCTGGGCCAGGTGACGGTGTTCGACCCCGAGCGCGTGGTCGGCTTCCCCAGCCTGAGCCTGGCCAGCGGCGCCATCAAGGGCTGGGACCGCCGCAACAGCTACACCCACGGCCTGCTCGAGGCCGTGGCGCGGCACGCCGGCTTCGACATCGAGACGCCCTTCGAGAAGCTCAGCCCCGCGCACCAGCACCTGGTGCTGCACGGCAGCGGCGACGAGGCCATCGAGTTCACGTACACGGCCGAGGCCGCCGGCGCTGCAGGGGGCCGGGGCAAGTCGCGCAGCGTGAAGCGCCGGCATCCGTTCGAGGGCGTGATCCCCAGCTTCGAGCGCCGCTTCCGCGAGACCGACTCGCCCACCGTGCGCGAGGAGCTTGCCCGCTACCAGGCCTCCAAGCCCTGCCCACAGTGCCAGGGCAGCCGCCTGCGGCGCGAGGCGCGGCACGTGTTCCTGCAGCACGCGGGCGGCGAAGGCGGTGAGGGCGTGCCCCGCAAGGGCCTGCCGATCTACGCCATCGAGCAGGCCACGCTGGCCGAGGCGCTGGCCTACTTCCGCGGCCTGAAGCTCATTGGCGCCAAGGCCGAGATCGCCGACAAGATCGTGCGCGAGATCGAGAGCCGGCTGCGCTTCCTCAACGACGTGGGCCTGAGCTACCTGAGCCTGGAGCGCGGTGCCGACACCCTCAGTGGCGGCGAGGCCCAGCGCATCCGCCTGGCCAGCCAGATCGGCAGCGGCCTGTCCGGCGTGATGTACGTGCTCGACGAGCCCAGCATCGGCCTGCACCAGCGCGACAACGAGCGCCTGATCGGCACGCTGCAGCACCTGCGCGACCTGGGCAACAGCGTGCTGGTGGTGGAGCACGACGAAGACATGATCCGCGCCGCCGACCACGTGATCGACATGGGCCCGGGCGCCGGTGTGCATGGCGGCCGCGTCATGGCGCAGGGCACGCCCGACGAGGTGGCGGCCCACCCCGACTCGCTCACCGGCCGGTACCTGGCGCGCGCGCTGCGCATCGAGGTGCCGCGGCGCCGGGCCGGCATGGGGTTCGGCGCCGCGCCGCTGCGCCTGCAGGTGGTGGGTGCGCGCGGCAACAACCTGCGCGGCGCGCCGGGCGGGCGCGGTGTGGACATCGACATTCCGGTGGGCCTGTTCACCTGCGTGACGGGCGTCAGCGGCTCGGGCAAGAGCACGCTCGTCAACGACACGCTGTACGCCGCGGTGGCGCGCAAGCTGTACGGCAGCCACGCCGAGCCGGCGCCGCACGACCGCATCGAGGGCCTGGAGCACTTCGACAAGGTCATCAACGTCGACCAGAGCCCGATCGGCCGCACGCCACGCAGCAACCCGGCCACCTACACCGGTCTCTTCACGCCCATCCGCGAGTTGTTTGCCGAGGTGCCGATGGCGCGCGAGCGCGGCTACGGCGCCGGCCGCTTCAGCTTCAACGTGCCGGCGGCCAGCGGCGGCGGGCGCTGCGAGGCCTGCGAGGGCGACGGCGTGCTCAAGGTGGAGATGCACTTCCTGCCCGACGTGTACGTGCCCTGCGACCTGTGCCACGGCGCGCGCTACAACCGCGAGACGCTGGAGGTGCTCTACAAGGGCCGCAACATCACGCAGGTGCTCGGCCTCACGGTGGACGACGCGCACGCCTTCTTCGGCGCCGTGCCCAACATCGCGCGCAAGCTGCAGACGCTGCTCGACGTGGGCCTGGGCTACATCCGCCTGGGGCAGGCCGCGACCACGCTCAGCGGCGGCGAGGCGCAGCGCGTGAAGCTGGCGCTGGAGCTGAGCAAGCGCGACACCGGCCGCACGTTGTACATCCTGGACGAGCCCACCACCGGGCTGCACTTCCACGACGTGGCGCTGCTGCTGAAGGTGCTGCACCAGCTGCGCGACGCCGGCAACACCATCGTCGTCATCGAGCACAACCTCGACGTCATCAAGACGGCCGACTGGCTGATCGACATGGGCCCCGAGGGCGGCGCCGGCGGCGGCCGCGTGGTGGCGGCGGGCACGCCCGAGGACGTGGCGGCGCGGGCCGATGAGCTGGGCAGCCACACGGGGCGGTTTCTGAAGGCGATGCTGTAGTTCTCACGGCACCAGCGCGGGAACCCTGAGGGCGAAGGGCTTGACTGCGTCAAGCCCTTCGAGACAGCCACGCCCAGGGTGCCGGCCAAATCCGGTACCAACCGCGACCAAACAAACTCAGGTGGCGCAACTCATCAAACCTGAGATCGGAGCCCGACCACTGCTCGCCAACGGGGATTTCGAGTCAATCAGCGGAATGTCAAAACAAATCCGGCCTTAACGGCGCCATCGGTATTAATAGTCCCAAAAAGATTGAGATTATCATTTATTGGCTTGCCGAGGCCAATATCAGCGACTGCGGTTGAAGTGTCGCCGGCATTCTTAAGCTCACCCCCGCCGATGATGTACACGTCGTCCAGGATTCCGGGTGTATTACCGCCAATCATCCGGAGTGAACCGTGAAGACTGGCCGCCGTCGTGTTTGTCGCGGTGTCGTGACTCACGTTCGCCACCGCCGCCCCCCCAGGCCAGCCGTAGGTGGCCGTGCCGCTGAAGGTCGCGGCACCCGTCCTTACGTTGGACGTGGCTCCGACATGCAAGCTCGCCCCTGAAGCCTTAGTGCTCAGAGCGAGGTGGCTGATGCCCCCATTAAACGAGGGAGCTGGCCCGCCGGAGGCTATGCGCGGCGGCTGGTAGGCCGGATCACCCATGAGCCGAACTGAAGCGGAGGCGCCGATGGTGGTGGTTGCATCGCCGCCTTGTGGAGTGACTTGCGTTGCCTGAAGCTCAGCCTGCCAACGAGGTTGGATGATCCCTACGCGACCGGAAAGTGTCTGATCCCCCGTCGGGCCGCTCCTGAACCGGACGGCCGCATACCCGGGAAAGCCATTAAGAATAGTTGGGTCTATGGTGCCGACCCCGCCGCCATCGGCGAGTCCCGCACGCTGACCAAGACCGACCTCGATGGCGTAATCCGGCCTCTTCTGATTCGCACCTGCGATCACCTGAGTGCGAAGGTCCAGCCCGGCCGCACGTCGAAGCAGCAGTTCATTGAGCGTAGTAAGCCTCGGATTCCCGCCAGTGGCTTGATCGAGGACGGTTGTTCCCCGCGTCCGCCACCCTGGGTTGTCGACACGATAGGCACCCCATACCCTGTTGATGCCACGGGCGAAGCTTCCGCCCGCGCGAAACGTGTAAGTGTTGTCTCCGCCTCTGCGCGCGTAGGTTGTAGCAATGGAAGTTGCCTGCTCTGTGACTGTGTCCCCGACACCGGTGAAGTTAAAGCCCGATCCCGACATCCCGACTGTCGTTTGCGAGATCCAGCCACCTTCAGGCAGCTTGGTTGCCGTGTGATGGGTATGTGGAGATATGGCCGGCGACTGACCTGTAAGGTTGGTAGCCGTGACCGTCGCGCCGACGATGGCTATGGGCGCCACCCCCGCGCCGGTCAGGGATACGCCTTCTGCGCCAGGAGCCACGCGTACAACCGTGGGGCCAATTGCGGGAGCGGCTGCGGCCGCAGGTGCAGGTGCAGTGCCCTGAGCAGCTTGCGGGGCCGCTGATCGTGACGAACCCGCTGGGTTGGGTTGTCCCGGCTGGCCGCTCAGGGAAAACGCTGCGTATCTGTTCAGCTCGCCAGGAACCAAACCCCCGCGCACGGCGGCAGAATACAGACGAGCCCCCTCTTGCTGAATCGAATTTGCTATATCCGTTTGTCCCGCCGCAGCGGCCCTTTGGTGCACACCGCGCATCAATTGGAGGGCCGGCACAACCCCTGTCTGACCCGTGAAGCCTTCACCCAGCTTCGATGGGTGAGTCATGTACTTGCTTTCCGGGCTCAGCACATCCCGAGCCAACCGCAGCGCTTCCCGTCGGCTGGCAGCGACCGATGGCTGGGCCTCGGCCGGGGACCCGGAGGGGAGGAGAGCGTCCAAAGGAGATGCTCCGACCACAGGCTCAGGTGGAGCTGCAGCTGCAGGCGTAAGTGCGATGCTGGACATAGTGATGATGCGAAGTGGCTGACGGGTCAGGACAAATATGCCCTAGTAAAGCGTAGGCAGACCTGCTTTGTCGGAGCTTTGCCTAGCTTTGGCGCGGCGTGGCGCAGGCGGCGCCGCGTCCACGGGCGCCGGCCTGGCCGCCGCTGGCGGCTGTAGTCCTGGGGCGCCTTCGGCCTGAATCGAACCCACCTGATGTTGGCGGTTGTGGCCTTCGCGCGCGGCCTGCTCGGCACGCTGCAGGCCACGGCGCTGCTGGCGCGCTGAGCCCCTGCGCGGCCGGCGCCGGTGCCTACACTCGCGGCTATGTCTTCGGCCGTGATCGACGCCACCCCGCCACCCCGCGGCTTCTGGGCGCGCGCCAGGCGTCACAAGAGCTTCGCCGTGGGCGCCGTGCTCAGCGGCGCGCTGCTGCTGGTGGCGCTGCTGTCGCTGCTGTGGACGCCCTACCCGGTGGCCGAGATCGACATCCCCAACAAACTGGCGCCGCCCTCGGCCACGCACTGGCTGGGCACCGACAGCCTGGGCCGCGACATCGCCAGCCAGCTGATGGTGGGGGCGCAGAACAGCATCGTCGTGGGCGTGGTGGCGGTGGGCATCGGCCTGGTGCTGGGCGTGGCGCTGGGCTGCGCCGCGGCGGCGGCGCAGGCCGCCGGCCGCAACGGCTTCGACGAGCTGGTCATGCGCGCCAGCGACTTCACCTTCGCCTTCCCGGCGCTGCTGACGGCCATCATGCTCACGGCCATCTACGGGCCGGGCCTGCTGATGAGCATCGTGGCCATCGGCATCTTCAACGTGCCGGTGTTCGCGCGCATCGCGCGCGGCAGCGCGCAGTCCGTCTGGGCGCGCGAGTACGTGACGGCCGCGCGCGCCGCCGGCCTGGGGCCGCTGGCCATCACGCGCGACCACGTGCTGCCCAACATCGGGGGCGTGCTCATCGTGCAGGCCACGATCAGTTTCGCCACCGCCATCCTGGCCGAGGCGGCGCTCAGCTTCCTGGGCCTGGGCACGCAGCCGCCGCAGCCCAGCTGGGGCCGCATGCTGGCCGAGGCACAGACGCTGATGTTCCAGGCGCCGCTGCTGGCCGCTTGGCCGGGCACGGCCATCATGCTCAGCGTGCTGGGGCTCAACCTCATGGGCGACGGCCTGCGCGATCTGCTCGACCCTCGCCTGGCACGCAGCCGCTGAGAAAGCGCGACTGCGGCGGGGGCCCGCAGAACGCATCATCTGAGCGCCCCCGGGGCTCGGCGGCGCCCAGCCTGCCCCCGCCGACGTTTAGAGTGCACAGTCAGACTGACCCACAACCAACGGCCCCGCACGAGGAGAAGCCGCGATGCCTGCATCAAATAAGACCCCCGCCCGCCCCCGCGCGCTGTCGCTGCACTTGGGCCTGAACAGCGTCAGCGCCGCGCACTACGAGGGCTGGGAAGGGCCGCTGGCGGCCTGCGAGAACGACGCGCGCGACCTCGCCGCGCTGGCCACGAAGCAGGGCTACGCGTCTACGGTGCTGCTCACCCGCAAAGGCACGCGCACCGCGCTGCTGAAGGGCCTGCGCGCCGCGGCCAAGGCGCTGAAGGCCGGCGACCGCTTCCTGCTCACGTATTCGGGCCACGGCGGCCAGGTGCCCGACACCAACCGCGACGAGGTCGACCGCAAGGACGAGACCTGGTGCCTGTGGGACGGGCAGCTGCTCGATGACGAGCTGTACTTCGAGCTCAGCCGCTTCGCCGCCGGCGTGCGCTTGGTGGTGCTGTCCGACAGCTGCCACAGCGGCACGGTCACCCGCGCGCGCGCGCCGCTGCCGCCCCCGTCGGGGCAGCGCCCGAAGCTGCTGCCCGACGCGGTGGCGATGCGCGTCTATGGCGCGCACCAGGCGCAGTACGACGCGCTGCAGTCCGCCGTCTTCAAGGCCGCCGCCGCCGCGCGCGTCAGCGACCCCGACGCCGCGCTCGCGCAGGTGGCCGTCAGCGGCCCGGCGGCGCAGGCGCTCACGCTCACCGGGCCGTTCCGGCCGGCGGTGCTGCTGATCTCGGGCTGCCAGGACAACCAGGTCTCGTTGGACGGCGAGCACAACGGCGCCTTCACCGAGCAGTTGCTGCGCACCTGGAACCTGGGGCGCTTCAGCGGCAGCTGGACGCAGCTGCACGCTCAGGTGCGCGCTGCGATGCCGCCCAGCCAGAGCCCCAACCTCTTCGTGCTCGGCCCGCCGGCCGACGCTGTCGCACTGGCCGCGGCGCCCGCATTCCGCGGCTGAGCCATCACGCCTGACGCAGCCGCGTCAGGCGGTGAGGAATCCCAGGTCGCGGGCTGAGGCGTTCCAGTTCGCCAGGTTCGGGAAGATGTCCATCACCCCGCTTTCCGACACGCCCATCCAGCGCGCCAGCGTGGCGCCGAGCTGGTCCACGCTGGTCACGGGCAGCAGACTGCCGTTGCCCAGCTGGTCGGCGCTGCCGTCGAAGTTGTTGTTGTTGGCATTCTTGGTGGCCAAGACCGGGAAGCGGCCGTAGAGGTTGCCACCGCGCACCGCGCCGCCCATCACGAAGTGGTGCGAGCCCCAGCCGTGGTCGGTGCCGTCGCCGTTGCTGGTGAAGGTGCGCCCGAAGTCGCTGGCGGTGAAGGTGGTGACGCTGCCCTGCGCGCCCAGGCCGCCGAGCACACCGTCGAAGTACGCCAGCGCGTGCGCCAGCCGGGCCATCAGGTTGGCGTGGTTGGGGTTTTGCAGGTCGTGCGTGTCGAAGCCCCCCATGCTGACCAAGAACACCTGGCGGCGCACGCCCGTCAGACCCCGTCGCCCGGCGTCGATCATGCGAGCCACCACCTGCATCTGCTGGGCCAGATTGTTGGTGTCGACCGTGCCGGTGACGGGATTGGTGTAACGCAGCAGCGGGTCGCTCGCGGCGTTGTAGGGGCCGCTGGCCGGCGGCGTGCCGAACGGCGCCACGCCCGCAGCCGGCAGCGAATTGCGCAGCAGTGCCTCGGCCTCGATGGCGCGCGTGGATACCGCCGCGAGATCGGACTCCAGCACGTGGCCGCCGCGGCTGCGCGAGACGATGCGCTCCAGCGCCGTGGTCACCGCCGCGGAGCCGTAGACGTTGCCGGCCGTGTCGGCCCCCAGGCGTATCGCCCCGTTGGTGCCGAGCTGGTACTGGCGCACGGTCTGGCCGGCCAGGAAAACCGCGTTGCCCGCGGCCGAGATGGTGGTGAAAGCCGCTCGCGTGTTGCCGCTGGCGAGCAGGTCGCCGATGCGGCCGCCCCAGCCCCGCGTCGTGCCCTCGGGGCCCAGGGCCTGCCAGGTGTTCTGCTGATCGTTGTGCGAGAACAGCCGTGCCGGCTTGCGGTGCGTGGACAGCGAGAACTGCGCCTTGGTCGTGGGCAAGATCAGCGGGCCGATGTTGGGCAGGATGGCCAGCCGGCGCTGGGTGTTGAACAGCGGCACCAGCGCAGCCATCACTGGGTGGAGCGCGAAGCTGCGGCCCTGCGCGTCGATGGGGCTGATCGGCAGAACGCCGCCCAGCCGCGCGGGCGAGCCGGCAGCCGCACCAGGCACCGGAGCCGTGCCGGGCGCCCGCAGCGCGATCGAGTCGGGAGCCTGGTTGCGCGTGGCGGTGTAGGCGGCCCAGCTGGCGCTGTCGGTGGGCAGCACCATGTTGAAGCTGTCGCTGCCGCCGAACAGGAACACGCAGACGATGGCGCGGTAGTCGGTCGCGCCCTGCGCGGCGGCGTGGCTGGCGGCCAGCAGGTTGAGTGCCAGCGGCGCGCCGGCGCCGGCCAGCAGGCCCAGCGCGCCGGCCTGGCGCAGGAAGAAGCGGCGGCCGCCGCGCAGCGCGGCGTCGAGCTCGGGAACGGGACGGATGCGGTCGTGGGCACTCATCGCTGCACCTGGAATTCGGCGCTGACCAGCGTCAGCAGGAGGGCCGTGTTGACGCGGTTGCGCAGGGCCGTGGCGGTGCTGCCGCTGGTGGGCAGCGTGATGGATCCGACGGCGGCGACGACGTCGCTGCGCAGCTCGGCCGGCACCGGGGTGTGGGGCAGCAGCCGCGCAAAGACGCGGTCGACCAGCGCGCCAGGGTCCGTCGCCAACCCCAACTCGGCGCTGAAGTCGGCCTGGATGTCGCGCCGCGTGACGCCCGCCAAGGTGTTGTTGGCCCCCACGCCCACGGCCACGGCGTCGCGCAGGTAGTTCACCAGGCCGGCGGCGCTGGTCTCGTGCGCGAGTTGCAGCTCTGGTGCCGCCAGGCCGCGCGCAGCGCTGAGGGTGCCCGGCGCCACGTACCCTGGGCGGTAGAAGTTGAACACCGAGGGCGAGCGCATCGCACTCTGCCCCAGCGCGGTGCTCGGGTTGTCGGTGTTGCCCACGCGCCACCAGCCGGTGTCGCTGCGATAGTCGAAGGCCCGCAGCAGCGCGGCCAGCCGCAGCACCGGCTCGCGCACCTTGCCGCTGGTGTCGGTGGCTGGCGAGCGCGCCTCGGGGTGCAGCAGGATCGCCCGCACCACGGCCTTGAGGTCGCCGCGCGTACCGCGCCCGTTGTTGGCCCACACGCGAGAGATGTCGCGCACGTAGGCTGGGCTGGGGTTGCTCGTCACCAGGCGTTGGATGAGCTGCCGGCCGATGAACGGGCCGACGTTGGGGTGGTTGGCCAACGCATCCAGCGCGACGCGCAGGCTCGCCTCGGGGTCGCTGAGCGTCTGCGCCGCGATGGTCGTGCCCAGGAAACGCTTCTCCTCGGTGCTGTGGTACTGCGCATAGCCCTGCATGGGCTTGAACGTGCGGTTGGGGTCGGAGACGCCGGCTACGCTGCCCTGGCTGAAGCAGTTGTTGTCGGGCCAGTCGGGGCAGGCCCAGCTCCAGCCGGTGAACACGCGCGCGATGCCACTGATGTCGTCGCTGCCGTAGGTGTCGATGGGGTTGCCATTGCTCAGACGGGGCGAACCGTCCTCGTTGAGCTCCACCAGGCCGATCGAGAACAGTTGCATCACCTCGCGCGCGTAGTTTTCGTCGGGCACGCGGCCGGTAAGGGGATTGGCCTTCTGATTGCGCAGGTGCGAGAGGTAGACACCCATCATCGGGTGGCGCGACACGCTCTCGAGCAGTTCGCGGTAAGTGCCCAGGCCCTTGTCGCCGAGCATATCCAGCCACGCGGCCACGGCGCGCGTGTTGTTGCCAACGGTGTCGTCGGCCATCGAGATCACGAAAATCTGCGACAGCGCCCAGACCATGCGCTGGCGCAGCTGGTCCTCGCCAGTGACGGCCTGCTTCCAGAAGCTCTCGAAGATCTGCTCCTGCCCGGCGGCGGCGGTGGTGCTGCCCGGAGTGGCCGCGCGGATGGCGGCGTCGCGCGCATCCCAGTGGACGCGGTGCGAGGTGGCGGGCAGCGCCAGCTGCGCGTCGATCCAGCCGCCGTAGCCCAGGGCCACCACACGGTCGATCTCGGCCGAGGTAGGGCCCATGCTGGCCTGGGCCAGGAAGCGCCCCGCCTCGGCCCGCGTGGGCTGGGCCGTGGGCGGTGGCGGGGGGCTGCTGTCGCCCCCACCACCGCCGCCGCAGGCGGCCAACGACAGCGCGGCGATCAACGCCAGAATGTGCCGGCGCGGCACGTCGAGCAGTCTGAGGAACACGTTCAGGTTCTCCTGGGGCGGGCCGACGGAACCAACGGCACGGGAGCGTTGTCGACCCTTTGCAGGATTATTCATAGCGGGCCGGCAGCCCCGCACCCCCCGATTCCGGTGAATCGAGTCTCCTGAATCCAGCAAAGATGCAGCGCTTACCGATGGTTGCCGTCGTGACGCGGTGCGCCACGCGATCTCACAGGCCCGTGCAGGCTCAACCCATCAGCGGTGCCAGGGCGCGTCGGGCGTCGGCCTCGGCCAGCTGCTCGCGCGCGGCGTAGTCGGCCAGCTGGTCCTCGCCGATGCGGCCGACGTTGAAGTAGCGCGCCTGCGGGTGCGACAGGTAGAAGCCGCTGACGCTGGCCGCCGGCGTCATGGCCAGGCTCTCGGTCAGGCCCATGCCGATCTCGTGCGCCTGCAGCACCTCGAACATCGCCCGCTTGACGCGGTGGTCCGGGCAGGCCGGGTAGCCGGGAGCGGGGCGGATGCCGCGGTACTGCTCGGCGATGAGCTGCTCGTTGCTCAGCGCCTCGTCGGGCGCGTAGCCCCAGAACTCGGTGCGCACGCGCTGGTGCAGCCGCTCGGCGAAGGCCTCGGCCAGGCGGTCGGCCAGCGCCTTGAGCATGATGGCGCTGTAGTCGTCGTGATCGGCCTCGAACTGCCGTTCTCTCTTATCCACGCCGATGCCGGCCGTCACGGCGAACAGGCCGATGTGGTCGGGCGGGCCCGCGGAGCCATCGTCCAGCTTCGCCGGGGCGATGAAGTCGGCCAGGCTGCGGTTGGGCCGGGGCACGCCGTCGACCACCGGCCGCTCGGTCTGCATGCGCAGCGGCTGCCAGCGCAGTGCCACCTGCGTGCGCGACTCGTCGGTGTAGACCTCGATGACGTCGTCGTCCACCGTGGCCGCCGGCAGCAGCGCGAACACGCCGTGCGCCTGCAGCCAGCGGCCCTCGATCAGGCGCTGCAGCAGCCGCTTGCCGTCGGAGAACACGCGCTGCGCCTCGTGGCCCACGACCTCGTCGCGCAGGATGTCCGGGAAGCGGCCCGCCAGGTCCCAGGTCTGGAAGAACGGGCCCCAGTCGATGCAGGCGGCGAGCTCGGCCAGGTCGGCGTTGCGCAGCACGCGGCGGCCGGTGAAGCGCGGCTTCGGCGGCTGGTAGCCGGCCCAGTCCAGCCGCGCCTTGTTGGCGCGCGCCTTCGCCAGCGACACCAGCGGCACCTGCTTCTTGCCGGCGTGCAGCGCCCGCACCTGCTCGTAGTCGGCGCGCAGCTCGGCGATGTACTTCGCGGCGCGCTCGTCCGACAGCAGCTCGCTGCACACGCCCACGCTGCGGCTGGCGTCGGGCACGTAGACCACCGGGCCCTCGTAGTGCGGCGCGATCTTCACCGCCGTGTGCACGCGGCTGGTGGTGGCGCCGCCGATCAGCAGCGGGATCTTGCGCAGCCGGAAGTGCTCGTCGCGCTGCATCTCGGCGGCCACGTGCTGCATCTCCTCGAGGCTGGGCGTGATCAGGCCACTCAGGCCGATGATGTCGGCCCCCTCGACCTTGGCGCGCGCCAGGATGTCCTGGCACGGCACCATGACGCCCATGTTGACGACCTCGAAGTTGTTGCACTGGAGCACGACGGTGACGATGTTCTTGCCGATGTCGTGCACGTCGCCCTTCACGGTGGCGATGACGATCTTGCCCTTGGGCCGGACGTCGCCGCCGGCGTCCTGCAGCGCCTGCTTTTCGGCCTCGATGGTGGGCAGCAGGTGGGCCACGGCCTGCTTCATCACCCGCGCGCTCTTCACCACCTGCGGCAGGAACATCTTGCCGGCGCCGAACAGGTCGCCGACCACGTTCATGCCGGCCATCAGCGGGCCCTCGATCACGTGCAGCGGGCGGCCGCCGCGGGCCTGCACGGCCTGCCAGGCCTCCTCGGTGTCGGCGGTGATGAACTCGGTGATGCCGTGCACCAGCGCGTGGCTCAGGCGCTCCTCCACCGTGCCGGCGCGCCAGGCCAGGCGCGCGGTGTCGTCGCGGGCCAGGCCCTTGGCGCGCTCGGCGATCTCGATCAGCCGCTCGCCGGCGTCGCGGCGGCGGTTGAGCACCACGTCCTCCACGCGCTCGCGCAGCTCGGGCTCGAGCTCGTCGTACACGCCGATCATCCCGGCGTTGACGATGCCCATGTCCAGCCCGGCGCGGATGGCGTGGTACAGGAACACCGTGTGGATGGCTTCGCGCACGGGGTCGTTGCCGCGGAAGCTGAAGCTCACGTTGCTGACCCCGCCGCTGACCTTGGCGCCCGGCAGGTTCTGCTTGATCCAGCGCGTGGCCTCGATGAAGTCGACCGCGTAGTTGTCGTGCTCCTCGATGCCGGTGGCGATGGCGAAGATGTTGGGGTCGAAGATGATGTCCTCGGGCGGGAAGCCGACCTCCTCGACCAGCGTGCGGTAGGCGCGCGCGCAGATCTCGGTCTTGCGCGCGAAGGTGTCGGCCTGGCCCTGCTCGTCGAAGGCCATCACCACCGCCGCAGCGCCGTAGCGCCGCACCAGCGTCGCCTGGCGCCGGAACTCGGCCTCGCCTTCCTTCAGCGAGATGCTGTTGACGATGCCCTTGCCCTGTATGCACTCCAGGCCGGCCTCGATGACGCTCCACTTGGAGCTGTCGATCATGATCGGCACGCGCGCGATCTCGGGCTCGCTGGCCAGCAGCTTGAGGAAGCGCTCCATGGCCGCGGCGCTGTCGAGCATGGCCTCGTCCATGTTGACGTCGATGATCTGCGCGCCGTTCTCCACCTGCTGGCGCGCCACGGCCAGGCCGTCCTCGAAGCGGCCCTCGAGGATCATCTTCGCGAACGCGCGGCTGCCGGTGACGTTGGTGCGCTCACCGATGTTCACGAACAGCGAGCCTGCGCCGATGGCCACCGGCTCCAGGCCCGACAGCCGCATGGGCGGCGGCAGGAGGGTGCTGTTCGGGGCGGTGGGGCTGCTCATGGGGCTCGACTCCGTTCAGGGGTCGAGCGCCGTTGCTGGAGGCACGGCGGCCCGGCCGGGCGGCACCGTCGCTTCGAGCCTGGCGGGGCGGGGCCCGTCGCAGCGCTCCTCGAAGCGAGTGCGGATTCTAGGATCGTCGTGCTCAAGCCCGGCGCCCGCCTACTGTCTGTCTTGTCCGGGAGGTGCAGCTTTGCTACCTTTGGCCTGCAACATCCCAGTCCAGGTCCTGCCCATGAGCCTTGTGAGCCCCCTCGCCAGCAACTCGGCCCGGCAGCTGCGGCCGCCGCCGGCCCCCTGGCTGGTGGCCGACATCGGGGGCACGAACGCGCGCTTCGGCTGGATGGCCGGGCCAGGCACTGGCGTGGCGCACGTTCGCACGCTGGCGTGCGCGGCCCATGCCGGGCCGGCCGAGGCGGCCGCCGCCTACCTGGCCGGCTTGCGCGAACAGCTGGGCAGCGGCTTCGAGCCGCCGCGCGCCGCGGCCTGGGCCGTGGCCACGGCGGTCGGCGACGACCGCGTCACCCTGACGAACAGCGGCTGGAGCTTCTCGCGAGACGGCGCGCGTGCCGGCCTCGGGCTCGACCGCCTGGAGGTGCTCAACGATTTCGAGGCTCTGGCGCTGGCGCTGCCGTGCCTGAAGCCGACGCAGCTGCGGCCGGTTGGCCGGACGGGCACGCCGGCCCCGGGCGGCGCCATGGCCGTCGTGGGCCCGGGCACGGGCCTGGGCGTGGCGGGCATCGTGCCGCACGGCGGCCGCTGGGTGGCCTTGCCCGGCGAAGGCGGGCACGCCACGCTGGCGCCGGCCGACGAGTTCGAGAGCGCGGTGCTGGCTGCGGCGCGGCGAGAGTTCGAGCACGTCTCCGCCGAGCGGCTGCTGTCGGGCATCGGCTTGCCGGTGCTGCACCGCGCGGTGGCGGCGGTCGAGGGCGTGGCCGCCGATGCCGTCGATGCCGAGCGCATTGTCGAGCGCGGGCTGGCCGGCACCGACGCGCGCTGCAGCCTCACGCTGGATCTGTTCTGCGCCATGCTCGGCGGCTTCGCCGGCAACGTGGCGCTGACGGTCGGCGCGCGCGGCGGCTTGTACGTGGGTGGCGGCATCGTGCCGCGCCTGGGCGAGCGCTTCTTCGTGTCGCGCTTCCGCGAACGCTTCGAGGCCAAGGGCCGCTTCCGGCCCTACCTGCAGGCCATCCCGACCTTCCTGATCACGGACACCCTGGTCGCGCTCACCGGCGCCGGTGCGGCGCTGGCTCAGGCCGACTGAGGAAGCCGCCTTCCCCGCCCTGTCGCGCGGTCAGGCCGAGGCCGCCGCGATGCGGGCCCCGCCGAACAGTTCGGACCGCGCAGCCTGCGTGATGGCCGCCACGCCCGGGTGCGTGATGCGGCGCTCGGCGGTGATGGCGTAGAAGTCGTCGCTGATCTCCTCGCAGTGGCCGATCACCTGCACGCCGTACTGGCGCACGGTCTCGTCCTCCACCACCGAGGGCGACAGGAACACGCCGCGGCCCTGGCGCCCGAAGGCCTTCATCAGGGCGCCGTCGCCGAATTCGCCCACCACGCGCGGGTGCAGGCCTTCGCGCTCCAGCCAGGCGTCGAACTGCGGCCGCACCGACGAACTGCCGCCGGGCACCAGCATGGGCGCGCCGTCCAGGCATCGGGGGAACGGCTGGCGCAGCCGCGCCGCCAGCTCGGGCGCGGCGAAGAAGCTCACCGGCGAGCTGCCCAGCTTGTGGTTGAAGGCCTTGACGCTGAGCTTGCGCGTCAGCGGCTCGTCGGCGATGACGAGGTCGATGCGGTGCAGCGCCAGCTGCGCCATCAGCTCGTTGAAGCCGCCCTCGGCGCAGATCAGCTTGACCGGCTCGTCGAGGCCCAGCGCGGGCTCGAGCAGCTTGTAGGCCACCGACTTGGCGACCACGTCCTCGATGCCCACGCGCAGCTCGAGCACCTGCTCGCGAGTGCCGCGCTTCTCGCGCAGGGCGGTCTCGAGCTCGCCGCCGAGCGCGAAGATCTCGTCGGCGAAGCGCAGCGCCACGCGGCCGTCCTCGGTGAGCTCGAGCTGGCGGCCGTTCTTGCGGAAGAGGCGGCGGCCCAGGCGGTCTTCGAGCAGCTTGATCTGCGCCGACAGCGTCTGCGGCGTGGTGTGCAGCTGTTCGCCGGCCTTGACCACGCCACCGGCCTTGGCGGCCACCCAGAAGTAGTGCAGGTGCTTGAAGTTCATCGGGACGCCGTGGTAGATTCCGTGAATCGATGCGTTTTTTTCGAACTAAAGTTGTTTGATTATCGAATTTACGCGAAGCAATCTCAACCCTACATTGAGCAGTGTCGTCGTATCGATCGGGCTTGCGACAGCCCTCTGCGCTTCAAAAGGAGCACATCATGCGCATGAGCACCAAAGGCCGTTTTGCCGTCAACGCGCTGATCGACCTCGCCCTGCGCGAGCCGGCCGGCCCCGTGGCCCTGGCCACCATCAGCCAGCGTCAGCAGATTTCGCTGTCGTACCTGGAGCAGCTGTTCAGCCGCCTGCGCAAGGAGGGCCTGGTCGAGAGCACCCGCGGCCCCGGCGGTGGTTACACGCTGGGTCGTCAGGCCGAGCGCATCACGGTGGCCGACATCGTGAGCGCGGTCGACGAGCCGCTGGAGGGCCAGGGCGACGAAGAGCGCAGTCTCGGCATGAGCCGGGCCCTGTGGCAGCGCCTGAACGCCGCCATGCTGGAGCACATGGCCACGATCACGCTGGCCAGTTTGGTGCAGGAGCAGAAGGACGCCGGCGTCAGCATTGAGCCGCGCCCGGCCCGCCGCGCGATCGCGCCGCAGCCGGTGGTCAAGCCGTTGCGCTCGACGGCGCCGAACTCGGTGTTCGCACTGGCGCGCACGCTGGGCAGCTGACCCCTCGCCGATCACCCCTGGCGGCGGCCTGCTGGCCGCCGCATTGCAGGCCCGCCCGTCGCTGACGAACGGGCCGTTTTCATGGCCGCGTCACTTGTAGAGCACTTCCGGCAGCCACAGGCCGATGGCGGGGAAGTTGTACAGCAGCACGATGGCGATGATCTGGATGCCCATGAACGGCAGCATGCCGGCGAAGATCTGGTTCAGCGTCACGTGCGGCGGGCTCACGCCCTTCAGGTAGAAGGCCGCCATCGCCACCGGCGGGCTCAGGAAGGCCGTCTGCAGGTTCAGCGCCACCAGCAGCCCGAAGAACAGCGGATCGACCCCGAAGTTGTCGAGCAGCGGGATGAAGATGGGCATGAAGATCACGATGATTTCCGTCCACTCCAGCGGCCAGCCCAGCACGAAGATGATCACCTGGCTCAGCACCAGGAACTCGGTCTTGCTGAGGTTGAGCGACATCACCCACTTCTCGACCAGCTCCTGCCCGCCCAGCAGCGCGAAGGCCGCCGAGAAGATGGCGCTGCCCACGAACAGCCAGCACACCATGGCGCTGGTCTTGGCGGTGAGGAACACGCTCTCCTTGAGCATCGTGAGGTTGAACTGCCGGTAGGCCAGGGCGAGCAGGAAGCCGCCCAGGGCGCCCACGGCCGCCGCCTCGGTGGGGGTGGCCAGGCCCATGACGATGGAGCCCAGCACGGCCAGGATCAGCACGAGCAGCGGGAAGAAGCTCGCCAGCAGCATCTTGAAGATCTCGAGCCGCTGGAAGCTCATCAGCGCGTACAGGGCCAGCAGGGCCACCGCGCCGGTGCCCGTGCCGATCCACCAGCCCCGGGTGGGCGGCGTGCGCTCGGCGCTGCCCGCGGCGGGTGCATCGGCGCCGGGGGGCTCGGCGACCCCGGTGTTGGCGCCGGACGGCTGGGCCACGGCGCTGGCGCCCTCGGCGGGGGGCTCCTGCACGCCGCCCGCGGCGGCCGTGCTCGCGGCCCCCTCCGCCGGCGGTTCCTTGAGGCCGCTGCTGCCGGACTCGGCGGGCGGCTCGGCGAGCCCGCCGCTGGCGGGCGCAGTCTCGGTGGTTTCGGGCTCGGCCACGAAGGCCTCTTCCACCGGCGCCGGCCGCGTGTTGAGGTGCCAGCTGAAGGCCGCCACCAGCGCGAACAGCAGCGCCGGCAGCAGCGCCACACCCAGCTGGCGCAGCACGTGGCCCAGGGGCACGTCGACGTTGCGGCGGCCCTTCAGCGCCAGCAGCAGGGCCGGCAGGGCTCGGTTGGAGATGCCGTCGGAGATCTTCTGCGTCAGCGGCGGCAGCGGCACGAAGCGCTGCTCGACCGACAGCGGCGGCATCAGGTTCGGCTTGAGCTTGGCCAGGATGATCACGTAGATCACGTACAGGCCGGCCAGCATCAGGCCCGGGAAGAACGCCCCGGCGTAGAGCTGCACCACCGACACGCCCGCGGTGGCGCCGTACACGATGAGCATCACCGACGGCGGGATCAGGATGCCCAGGCAGCCCCCGGCGGTGATGGAGCCCGCGGCGACGCGGACGTCGTAGCCGCCGCGCAGCATCTGCGGCAGCGCCAGCAGGCCCATCAGCGTGACGACGGCGCCCACGATGCCGGTGGCCGTGGCGAACACCGCGCAGGTGAAGAGCGTGGCCACCGCCAGCGAGCCCGGCACCCGGGCCATGGCCAGGTGCAGGCTCTTGAAGAGCTTCTCGATCAGGTTGGCGCGTTCGACGAGGTAACCCATGAACACGAACAGCGGGATCGAGATGAGCACGTCGTTGCCCATCACCTTGTACGCCGACTGCACCATCAGGGTCAGCGTCTTGCCGGTGTCCTCCTCGTAGGCGATCCACGTGAAGATCATGCCCATGCCCATCAGCGTGAACGCCGTGGGGAAGCCGAGCATGATGGCCACCACCACCAGCCCCAGCATCATCAGGCCCAGGTGGCCGTTGGTGATGGTGTCGGCGCTGAGCAGCATCACCGCCGTGCCGGCGATGATGATCGCCATCAGCGAGAAGCCGAACCAGAGTTCCTTGCGGATCGTCACTTCGAGCCTCCCGGGGTGACGAAGCGGTCCAGCGCCTCGATGTCGGCGTCCTTCACGTGGACCATGGCCTTGAGCTTGTCGACGTCGACCTCCTCGACGTCCTGCTCGCGCGAGGGCCATTCGCCGGTGCGGATGCACTGGATGCACCGCGCGATCTCCACCAGCCCCTGCAGCAGCAGCATGAAGCCGGCCACCGGGATGACGAACTTGAACGGGTACACCGGCAGCGGCGTGGCGCTGAAGGTGTTCTCGCGGATGGCGGCGCTCTCGCTCGCGAAGGTCCAGCCGGCCCAGGTGAGCGCCACGATGCCGGGCAGGAAGAACACCAGGTACAGCAGCAGGTCCAGCGAGGCCTGCGTGCGCGGCCGGAAGAAGCCGTAGAGGACGTCGCCTCGTACGTGGCCATTCTTGGCCAGCGTGTAGGCGCCGGCAGTCATGAACAGGGTGCCGTAGCACATGATCTGCACGTCCAGCGCCCAGTCGTGCGGCGAGTTCAGCACGTAGCGGGAGAACACCTCCCAGCTGATGAGCAGGGTGAGCACGACGATGAGCCACGCGAAGACCTGGCCCACCCAGGTCGAGACGCGGTCCACCAGCAGCAGCAACGATTGCATGGCGTTTCCCGGGGATTCAGCAAATCTTCAGGCGGGGCTCAGACGGCCCGAGGGCCACCGGCCTTGCGGCAACGGTGGCCCCCGGGGAGCTTGGCCCGAAAGCGGATCAGGCCTTCTTCTGCGCCGGACGGAAGTAGTGGTTCCAGGCCATCTTGAAGTCGACCATGTAGTCGTTCTGCCAGCCGCCGGCCCGCTCGGCGAAGGCGCGCTGGCTGTCCATGACCTTCTTGAACAGCGGCTGTTCGGCGCCCTTGGCGGCAGTGACCTTGTCCCAGGCGGCGAGCTGCGCGCGCAGGATGGGGTCGGGCGTCTTGAAGAAGTTGACCTTGTCCTTGGTCTTCAGCTCGATGTAGTCCTGGCTGTTGCGCTGGATGGCCTTCCAGCTCATGTCGGCACTGGCGGCCTGCACGGCGTAGTCGATCACCGACTTCAGCTCACCCGGCAGGGCGTCGTACTTGGCCTTGTTGAACAGGATCTCGAACTGCTCGCCGCTCTGGTGGAAGCTCTGCAGCATGCAGTTCTTCACCACGTCGGGGAAGCCCAGGATGCGGTCGGACGAGGCGTTGTTGAACTCGGCTGCATCGATCAGGCCACGGTCCAGAGCTGGCACGATCTCACCGCCGGGCAGCGGGTTGACGGCGGTGCCCAGTTCCTTGAACACGTCAATGGCCAGGCCCACGGTGCGGAACTTCAGGCCCTTCATGTCGTCGACCTTGGCCACCGGCTTCTTGAACCAGCCCAGGGGCTGGGTGGGCATGGGGCCGTAGACGTATGACACCACGTCGATGTTCAGGCTCTTGTAGATCTCTTCCAG
>JBIKLC010000082.1:0-9981 GCA_044360025.1 Rubrivivax sp.
ACCGCGGCCGCCCGACTGCTTGATGAACTTGCCCTCGACCTCGTCGACCGGCTTGCGAATCGTCTCGCGGTAAGCGACCTGGGGCTTGCCGACCGACGCCTCGACGCCGAACTCGCGCTTCATGCGGTCGACGATGATCTCCAGGTGCAGCTCGCCCATGCCGGAGATGATGGTCTGGCCACTCTCCTCGTCGGTGCGCAGGCGGAATGACGGGTCTTCCGCGGCCAGGCGGCCCAGCGCAATGCCCATCTTCTCCTGGTCGGCCTTGGTCTTGGGCTCCACGGCCTGGCTGATCACCGGCTCGGGGAAGATCATCTTTTCTAGGGTGATGACGCTTTCGGGGTCGCACAGGGTTTCGCCCGTGGTGACGTCCTTCAGGCCCACGCAGGCGGCGATGTCGCCGGCAAGGATCTCCTTGATCTCTTCTCGCTGGTTGGCATGCATCTGCAGGATCCGGCCGATGCGCTCCTTCTTGCCGCGGATCGGGTTGAAGACCGAGTCGCCGCTCTTGAGCACGCCCGAGTACACGCGCACGAAGGTCAGCTGGCCGACATACGGGTCGGTCATCAGCTTGAAGGCCAGCGCGGCGAACTTCTCGTTGTCGTCGGCGTTGCGCGTGATCGGCTTGTCGTCTTCATCGGTACCCGGAACCGGCGGCACGTCCACCGGCGAAGGCAGGAAGTCGATGACGCCGTCGAGCATGCGCTGCACGCCCTTATTCTTGAACGCGGTGCCGCAGAACATGGGCTGGATTTCGGCCGAGAGCGTGCGCGCGCGAATGCCAGTCTTAATCTCCTGCTCGGTCAGGTCGCCCGACTCGAGGTACTTGTTCATCAGCTCTTCGCTCGACTCGGCCGCCGCCTCGAGCATGTTCTCGCGCCACTTCTGGGCGTCGGCCTGCAGCTCGGACGGGATGTCCTTGAACTCGAACTTCATGCCCTGGGAGGCCTCGTCCCAGTAGATCGCCTTCATCTTGATGAGGTCGACCACGCCGGTGAAGCTCTCCTCCGCGCCGATGGGGATGACGATGGGCACAGGGTTGGCCTTCAGGCGCGCCTTCATCTGGTCGTGGACCTTGAAGAAGTTGGCACCCGTGCGGTCCATCTTGTTGACGAAGGCCAGGCGCGGCACCTTGTACTTGTTGGCCTGGCGCCAGACGGTCTCGGACTGCGGCTGCACGCCACCCACGGCGCAGTACACCATGCAGGCGCCGTCGAGCACGCGCATCGAACGCTCGACCTCGATCGTGAAGTCGACGTGGCCTGGGGTGTCGATGATGTTGAAGCGATGCTCGGGGAAGGACATATCCATGCCCTTCCAGAAACAGGTGGTCGCGGCCGAGGTGATGGTGATGCCGCGCTCCTGCTCCTGCTCCATCCAGTCCATGGTGGCCGCGCCGTCATGCACCTCGCCGATCTTGTGGTTGACACCCGTGTAGTACAGGATGCGCTCGGTGGTGGTGGTCTTGCCGGCGTCGATGTGCGCGCTGATGCCGATGTTGCGGTAGCGCTCGATGGGGGTCTTGCGGGCCATGAACTTTCTCCAAATGCAGGGGCCGCCGACGGGCTAGTACTAACCCGATGGGCGGCCGGGACGCAGGATGCGGGCGGTTCTTAGAAGCGGAAGTGCGAGAAGGCCTTGTTGGCCTCGGCCATGCGGTGCACTTCGTCGCGCTTCTTGCACGCGCCGCCACGGCCTTCGCTGGCCTCGAGCAGTTCGTTGGCCAGGCGCGCGGCCATGGACTTCTCGCCACGCTTGCGCGCGCTTTCCTTCAGCCAGCGCATCGCCAGGGCCTGGCGGCGAACCGGGCGCACTTCCACGGGCACCTGGTAGTTCGCGCCGCCGACGCGGCGGCTCTTGACCTCGACCATCGGCTTGATGTTGTTCAGCGCGACCATGAAGATCTCGAGCGGGTCCTTGCCGGCCTTGTGCTCGACCTGGTCGAGGGCACCGTAGATGATGCGCTCGGCGACGGCCTTCTTGCCCGACTCCATGATGACGTTCATGAACTTGGAGAGGTCGACGGAACCGAACTTCGGGTCGGGGAGGATCTCGCGCTTGGGTACTTCGCGACGACGTGGCATGGGACGCTTCCTTTTCGGGGGTTCAGTCGGCCACCACGGGGTGGCGGCCACGGAGCGGCATCAGGCCGCTCCACTTACTCGGCAGGCTCGGCGCCTGCCGCGGGGCCGAAGGCCGGTCGGGCCTTCGTGCGGAACGAGGGCCGTCAGGCCTTCTTCGGGCGCTTCGCGCCGTACTTCGAGCGCGACTGCTTGCGATCCTTGACGCCTTGCAGGTCCAGCGAGCCGCGCACGATGTGGTAGCGCACGCCGGGGAGGTCCTTCACGCGGCCGCCGCGCACGAGCACCACGCTGTGCTCCTGCAGGTTGTGGCCTTCGCCGCCGATGTACGAGATGACCTCGAACCCGTTGGTCAGGCGCACCTTGGCCACCTTGCGCAGGGCCGAGTTCGGCTTCTTGGGGGTGGTGGTGTACACACGGGTGCAGACACCGCGCCGCTGCGGGCTGTTCTGCATGGCCGGCGACTTGGACTTCGTGGTCTCGGCCTGACGGCCGTGGCGCACGAGCTGGTTGATGGTCGGCATGAACGCTCTTTCTCTTTTCGAGACAGGTACTCGGTGGAAGTCGCCGGCTCTTCGATTGGAGCCGCGAACGAGGGTGCGCCCAGGCCTCGGCCAAAGCGCGAAAAGCCCGCGAGTATAGTGCCCCTGCACATGTCCGACAAGCCGCTGGCCGTCATCGACACCCAGGTGCTGCTGGACTGGCTGGTGTTCGGCGACGCGCGCGTGGCGCGCTGGGTCGCCGCCGTCGAGCAGGGCGAGCTGACCTGGATCGCGTGCCCGGCGATGCGCCGCGAGTTCGAGCACATGGTGGAGCATCTGCGCTTCGCGCGTTGGCAACCACGACGTGAGCATGCACTTTCAGTCTTCGACCGGCTTGCCCTGATGCAGGACGATCCCGCGGCCGGCGAGCCGCGGCTGCGCTGCCGCGATGCCGACGACCAGGTGTTCATCGACCTCGCGCTCGTCCATCGCGCCCGCTGGCTGCTGACGCGCGACAAGGCCTTGCTCGCGCTGGCCCGCCTCGCCCGACCGCTGGGCACCGAGATCCTGCAGCCGCTGCCCTGAACCAGCGACAGGCCGTGCGGCCGCGGCCGAAGGCGGAAAGAGAAAGGGCGGCCGAAGCCGCCCTGGGTTGCAACCGGCGCGAAGCCGTGCCCGGTCACTCGGCCGCGTTCTGGCCCGCGGCGGCGGCGGTGGCCGCATCCACGCCCGCCAGCTGGACGGCGGCCAGTTCCTCGGCCTCCTGCATGGCGATGGCGCGGCGCTCCGACTCGTCCATCTCTTCCTTGACCTTGCGGGCCTGGTGGAAGGCCATGCCGGTGCCCGCGGGGATCAGGCGGCCGACGATGACGTTCTCCTTTAGGCCGCGCAGCTCGTCGCGCTTGCCCATGATGGCCGCCTCGGTGAGCACGCGGGTGGTCTCCTGGAAGGAGGCCGCCGAGATGAAGCTGTCGGTCGACAGCGACGCCTTGGTGATGCCCAGCAGCACGTCGGCGTGCGTCGCGGGCAGTTTGCCCTCGGCGCGCATGCGGTCGTTGGTGTCCAGCAGCTCCGAGCGCTCCACCTGCTCGCCGGCGATGTAGCCGGTGTCGCCGGTGTTGACAATCTGCACGCGGCGCAGCATCTGGCGGACGATCACCTCGATGTGCTTGTCGTTGATCTTCACGCCCTGCAGCCGGTAGACGTCCTGCACCTCGTCGACGATGTAGCGCGCCAGTTCCTCGATGCCCAGCAGGCGCAGGATGTCCTGCGGGTCGGCCGCGCCGTCGACGATGAGCTCGCCGCGGTTCACCACCTGGCCCTCGTGCACCAGGATGTTCTTCTCCTTGGGCACCAGCACCTCGTGGACGCGGCCCTCAGGGTCGGTGATCTGCAGGCGGTTCTTGCCCTTGGTCTCCTTGCCGAAGCTCACCGTGCCGGTGATCTCGGCCAGGATGCCCACGTCCTTGGGCGAACGGGCCTCGAACAGCTCGGCCACCCGCGGTAGACCGCCGGTGATGTCGCGCGTCTTCTGGCCTTCCATCGGGATGCGGGCCAGCACCTCGCCGGGGGTTAGGTCCTGCCCGTCGCGCACCTGGATCAGCGCGCCCACCGGGAAGCCGATGGTCACCGAGTGGTCGGTGCCCGGGATCTTGACCTCGTTGCCGGCGGCGTCGAGCAGCTTGACCTGCGGGCGCACGACCTTGGCCGCGCCGCGGCGCTTGGGGTCGATGACCACCAGCGTCGACAGGCCCGTCACCTCGTCGACCTGCTTGGCGACGGTGACGCCCTCCTCCACGTTCTCGAACTTCGCCCGGCCGGCGAACTCGGTGATGATGGGTCGGGTCAGCGGGTCCCAGTTGGCCAGCACGGTGCCGGCCTTGACGTGCTGGTCGGCCTTCACCGTCAGCGTCGCGCCGTAGGGCAGCTTGTGGCGCTCGCGCTCGCGGTGGTGGTTGTCGAAGATGACGACCTCGCCCGAGCGGCTGATGACGACCAGCTCGCCGCGGCCGTTGGTCACGTAGCGCATCGTCGCGTTGAAGCCGACGACGCCCTCGCTCTTGGCCTCCACCGCGTTGGCCACCGACGCGCGCTGCGCGGCACCGCCGATGTGGAAGGTGCGCATCGTCAGCTGCGTGCCCGGCTCGCCGATGGACTGCGCGGCGATCACGCCGATGGCCTCGCCGGTGTTCACCAGGCCGCCGCGGCCGAGGTCGCGGCCGTAGCACTTGGCGCAGATGCCGAAGCGCGTGTCGCAGGTCAGCGCCGTGCGCACCTTGACCTCGTCGACGCCGGCGGCCTCGAGCAGGTCGATGGTGTCCTCGTCGAGCATCTCGCCGGCCTTGACCATCACCTCCTGGGTTTCGGGGTGCAGCGCCTCGGTGGCCGTGACACGGCCCAGGATGCGGTCGCGCAGGCTCTCGATGACCTCGCCGCCCTCGACCAGCGCGCGCCGGTTCATGCCGTTCTGCGTGCCGCAGTCCTCCTCGGTCACGACCAGGTCCTGCGTCACGTCGACGAGTCGGCGCGTCAGGTAGCCGGAGTTGGCCGTCTTCAGCGCCGTGTCGGCCAGGCCCTTGCGGGCGCCGTGCGTGGAGTTGAAGTACTGCAGCACGTTCAGGCCTTCACGGAAGTTCGCCGTGATGGGCGTCTCGATGATCGAGCCGTCGGGCTTGGCCATCAGGCCGCGCATACCGGCCAGCTGCCGGATCTGCGCCGCCGAGCCGCGCGCGCCGGAGTCGGCCATCATGTAGATGGAGTTGAACGACTCCTGGTCGACCTCGCGGCCGTTGCGGTCGGTGACCTTCTGCTTGGACAGCTGGGCCATCATGACCTTGCCGACCTCGTCGCCGGTCTTGCCCCAGATGTCGACCACCTTGTTGTAGCGCTCGCCGGCGGTGACCAGGCCCGAGACGTACTGCTGCTCGATCTCCTTCACTTCCTTCTCGGCGCGCTCGATCAGGCCGGGCTTCTCCTTTGGCACCAGCATGTCGTCGATGGCGATCGAGATGCCGGCGCGCGTGGCCAGCCGGAAGCCGTTCTGCAGCAGTTTGTCGGCGAAGACCACGGTCTCCTTCAGGCCGCACTTGCGGAAGCTGACGTTGATCAGCTTGCTGATCTCCTTCTTCTTCAGCGCCTTGTTGATGTTGGCGAACGGCAGGCCCTTGGGCAGGATCTCGGACAGCAGCGCCCGGCCGACCGTGGTGTCGACGAGCTTGGTCTCGGGCGTGAACTCACCCGTGGCCTTGTCCTTGACCCACTCCGTCATGCGCACGCTGATGCGCGCGGTAATCTCCACCACGCCGTTGTCGAGCGCGCGCTGCAGCTCTTGCAGGTCGGCGAAGACCATGCCCTCGCCGCGGCCGTTGATGCGCTCGCGCGTGGCGTAGTACAGGCCCAGCACCACGTCCTGGCTTGGCACGATGGACGGCTCGCCCGAGGCCGGGAACAGCACGTTGTTGGAGGCCAGCATCAGCGTGCGGGCTTCCATCTGCGCCTCGATGGACAGCGGCACGTGCACGGCCATCTGGTCACCGTCGAAGTCGGCGTTGAAGGCCGAGCACACCAGCGGATGCAGCTGGATGGCCTTGCCCTCGATCAGCACCGGCTCGAAGGCCTGGATGCCCAGGCGGTGCAGCGTGGGCGCGCGGTTGAGCAGGATCGGGTGCTCCTTGATCACCTCCTCCAGGATGTCCCACACCACCGGCGTGCCGCTCTCGACTTCCTTCTTGGCGGCCTTGATGGTGGTGGCGATGCCCATCGCCTCCAGGCGGCTGAAGATGAAGGGCTTGAAGAGCTCGATCGCCATCAGCTTGGGCAGGCCGCACTGGTGCAGCTTCAGCGTCGGGCCGACCACGATGACCGAACGGCCCGAGTAGTCGACGCGCTTGCCCAGCAAGTTCTGGCGGAAGCGGCCGCTCTTGCCCTTGATCATGTCGGCCAGCGACTTCAGCGCGCGCTTGTTGGCACCCGTCATCGCCTTGCCGCGGCGGCCGTTGTCGAGCAGGCTGTCGACGGCCTCCTGCAGCATGCGCTTCTCGTTGCGCACGATGATCTCGGGCGCCTTCAGCTCCAGCAGCCGCGCCAGGCGGTTGTTGCGGTTGATGACGCGGCGGTACAGGTCGTTGAGGTCGCTGGTGGCGAAACGGCCCCCGTCCAGGGGCACGAGCGGGCGCAGGTCCGGCGGCAGCACCGGCAGCACGTCCATCACCATCCAGCTGGGCTTGATGCCGCTCTTCTTGAAGGCCTCGAGCACCTTCAGGCGCTTGGAGTTCTTCTTGATCTTGAGCTCGGAGCCGGTCATGTCGTTGCGGATCTTGTCGATCTCCGCATCGATGTCCATCTCCTCGAGCAGCTTCTTGATGCCCTCGGCGCCCATCAGCGCGACGAACTCGTCGCCGTACTCGGTGCGCTTGGCCTCGAAGTCGTCCTCGGTCATGATGCTGAACTTCTTCAGCGGCGTCATGCCGGGGTCGACGACGACGTAGGCCTCGAAGTACAGCACGCGCTCGATGTCGCGCAGCGTCATGTCGAGCACCAGGCCCAGGCGGCTGGGCAGGCTCTTCAGGAACCAGATGTGCGCGCAGGGCGCGGCCAGGTCGATGTGGCCCATGCGCTCGCGGCGCACCTTGGTCTGCGTGACCTCCACGCCGCACTTCTCGCAGATCACGCCGCGGTGCTTCAGGCGCTTGTACTTGCCGCACAGGCACTCGTAGTCCTTGATCGGCCCGAAGATCTTGGCGCAGAACAGGCCGTCCCGCTCCGGCTTGAAGGTCCGGTAGTTGATGGTCTCGGGCTTCTTCACCTCGCCGAACGACCAGCTGCGGATCTTGTCCGGGGAAGCCAGGCCGATCTTGATGGCATCGAAATGCTCATCCGGGGTGAACTGCTTGAAAAGGTCGAGAAGTCCCTTCATGGTGGTTCCCTGTTCCTTCCTTAGTTGCGCTCGAGCTCGATGTCGATACCGAGCGAACGGATTTCCTTGACGAGCACGTTGAACGATTCCGGCATCCCGGCCTCGATGGCGTGTTCACCCTTGACGATGCTTTCGTACACCTTGGTGCGGCCGTTCACGTCGTCGGACTTCACGGTCAGCATCTCCTGCAGGATGTAGCTGGCGCCATAGGCCTCCAGCGCCCAGACCTCCATCTCGCCAAAGCGCTGGCCGCCGAACTGCGCCTTGCCGCCCAGCGGCTGCTGGGTCACGAGGCTGTACGGGCCGGTCGAGCGCGCGTGCATCTTGTCGTCGACCAGGTGGTGCAGCTTCAGCACGTGCATGTAGCCCACGGTGACCGGACGCTCGAAGGCGTCGCCCGTGCGGCCGTCGTGCAGGGTGGCCTGCGTGCGGCTCTCGGTGAGGCCCTTGCGCACGCGCAGCTCGTCCGGGTAGGCGAGCTTGAGCATGGCGCGGATCTCCTGCTCGGCGGCACCATCGAACACCGGCGTCGCGAAGGGCACGCCGTGCTGCAGGTTGTGCGCCATCTCGAGCACCTGCTCGTCGGTCAGCGACTCCAGCTGCTCGCCCTTGCCGCCGCTCTTGTTGTAGAGCTCGTCGAAGAACTTGCGCAGCTCGGCCACGCGGGCCTGGCCCTGGAGCATGTCGCCGATGCGCTGGCCGATGCCCTTGCCGGCCCAGCCCAGGTGCACCTCGAGCACCTGGCCCACGTTCATGCGCGAAGGCACGCCCAGCGGGTTGAGCACGATGTCGCAGGGCGTGCCGTCGGCCATGTAGGGCATGTCCTCGACGGCGACGATCTTCGACACCACGCCCTTGTTGCCGTGGCGGCCGGCCATCTTGTCGCCGGGTTGCAGGCGGCGCTTGACGGCCAGGTAGACCTTCACCATCTTCAGCACGCCGGCGGGCAGCTCGTCGCCCTGGGTGAGCTTCTTGCGCTTCTCCTCGAAGGCGAGGTCGAAGCTGTGGCGCGTCTGCTCGTTGGCGTTCTTGATGCTCTCGAGCTGGTTGGCCACGTCGTCGTCGGCCGGGCGGATGTCGAACCAGTGGTACTTGTCGATGCCGGCGAGGTACTCGCGCGTGATCGTCGTGCCCTTGGCGATCTTGTTCGGGCCGCCGTTGGCCGGCTTGCCCACCAGCAGCTTCTCGATGCGGTCGAAGGCGTCGGCCTCGACGATGCGCAGCTGGTCGTTGAGGTCGAGCCGGAAGCGCTTGAGCTCGTCGTCGATGATCTGCTGCGCGCGCTTGTCGCGCTGGATGCCCTCGCGGGTGTAGACCTGCACGTCGATGACGGTGCCGCTGGTGCCCTGGTCGACGCGCAGGCTGGTGTCCTTCACGTCGGAGGCCTTCTCGCCGAAGATGGCGCGCAGCAGCTTCTCCTCGGGGGTCAGCGTGGTTTCGCCCTTGGGCGTGACCTTGCCCACCAGCACGTCGCCGGGGTTGACCTCGGCGCCGATGTAGACGATGCCCGACTCGTCCAGGCGGGCCAGTTGCTGCTCGCTGAGGTTCGGGATGTCGCGCGTGATCTCCTCGCTGCCCAGCTTGGTGTCGCGGGCCATCACCACCAGCTCCTCGATGTGGATGCTGGTGTAGCGGTCGTCGGCCACCACGCGCTCGGAGATGAGGATGGAGTCCTCGAAGTTGTAGCCGTTCCAGGGCATGAAGGCCACCAGCATGTTCTGGCCGAGCGCGAGCTCGCCCAGGTCGGTACTGGCGCCGTCGGCGATGACGTCGCCCTTGGCCAGCGCGTCGCCGCGCTTGACGATGGGCCGCTGGTGGATGTTGGTGTCCTGGTTCGAGCGCTGGTACTTGATCAGGTTGTAGATGTCGACGCCGACCTCGCCGGCCACCGTCTCGGCGTCGTTGACGCGGATCACGATGCGGTTGGTGTCGACGTAGTCCACCACGCCGCCGCGGCGGGCCGTGACCACGGTGCCGGAGTCGACCGCGGCGACGCGCTCCACGCCCGTGCCCACCAGGGCCTTCTCGGGCCGCAGCGTCGGCACGGCCTGGCGCTGCATGTTGGCGCCCATCAGCGCGCGGTTGGCATCGTCGTGCTCCAGGAAGGGCACGAGCGAGGCGGCCACCGACACGATCTGCGCCGGCGCCACGTCCATGTACTGCACGCGCTCGGGGCTCAGCAGCACCGACTCGCCCTTCTCGCGGGCGCTCACCAGCTCGTCGATCAGGCGGCCGTCCTTGTCCAGGCCGGCGTTGGCCTGGGCGATGACGTACTTGCCTTCCTCGATGGCCGAGAGGTAGTCGATCTGGTTGGTGACCTTGCCGTCCACGACGCGGCGGTAGGGCGTCTCGAGGAAGCCGTACTCGTTGAGCTGCGCGAACAGGGCCAGCGAGTTGATGAGGCCGATGTTCGGGCCTTCCGGCGTCTCGATCGGGCAGACGCGACCGTAGTGCGTGGGGTGAACGTCGCGCACCTCGAAGCCGGCGCGCTCGCGCGTCAGGC
>JBIKLC010000034.1:0-34603 GCA_044360025.1 Rubrivivax sp.
CGCTCCAGGGCGTCTGCGGGCAGGCCGTGCCCACGTAGGGCACCTCGGCACCGCTCTCGATGAGCAGGCGGGCCACGAGCAGCTCGCTGCCCTCGTAGCCGCTCACGGTGATGCGGCCCTTGATCGGCGTCTTGGCCAGCACGGCGCGGATGGCGGGCAGGAAGCGGTTCTTGGCGGCGTCGATCTGCGCCTGCGGCACGTTGCAGGCCGCGCCCACGGCCTGCAGCCAGGCCTCGGTGCCGTCGTGGCCCACGGGGGCCGAGGGCAGCACGGTGCGGCCGGCGGCCTCGAACTCGCGCACGCTGGCGGTGTAGAAGGGGTGGATGGCGGCCACGGCCGCGCAATCGAGCGCGGCATAGAGTTCGCGCCACTCGCGCGTCGGTACCACGGGGCCGGCGGCCAGGCCCATCGGCTCGAGCAGCGCGCCGATGACCATCGGGTCGGCCGGGAACATCTCGCCCAGCAGCGTGATGGTGGGCTTGCTGCTCACGCCCTGGCGTGGTGCCGCCACCGGGCCGGCCTCGGCCTCGGCGCGGGCATAGCGCAGCATGGCGCCGGCCAGCACGTCCTTGGCCTCCGCGTGCGTGGGCACGCCGAAGCCGGGCACGTCGATGCCGATGATGCGCACGCCGTCGATGGCCTTGGGCAGCAGTTGCAGCGGCACGCCGCTGGCGGTGGGCACGCAGAGGTTGATGATGACGATGGCGTCGAGGTCTTCCGCCTTGGCCTGCGCGTGCACGGCGTCGCGGATGTCCTCGAACAGCTTGCCCGTGACCAGCGTCTCGCTGTTGAAGGGCACGTAGCCCACGCTGCGGCGCGCGCCGTAGAAGTGGCTGGTGAAGGTTAGGCCGTACACGCAGCAGGCGCTGCCGCTCAGGATGGTGGCGGTGCGCCGCATGCGCAGCCCCACGCGCAGCGATCCGAACGCGGGGCACATGCTCTGCGGCTGCTCGTGCGGGCCCTTGCCTTCTTCAGGCCCGGCCACGGGGTAGTCGCGGGCGTACTGCGCCAGCACCTCGCTCTTGCCGGCGGCCTGCGCCGCGGCCAGCATGCCGTTGCGGTCGCTGCAAGACAGCGCCTCGGCCGCAGGCGCGTCAGGCCGCGTCATACACCACCTCGAGCGTGGGCTTCACCAGCTCGGTCTTGCCGACCATGTCGAACAGGGTGGCCGGCTCCATCTTGAAGTCGCGACCCGTGACCTCGGCGCTGAACAGGCCCAGCAGCTCGTCCTGCGTCTGCGGCTTCGGGCGCACCGGCGGCGCCTCGGCGACGTTCTTCGCCAGCTCGGCGAACAGCGGGCCCCAGTCGCCATCGGGCTTGCCGATGATCTCGTAGCTGGCGCTCTTGCGGCGGATGTCCTCGTGCGCCGGGATGGCCGCCAGCACCGGAATGCCGGCGTTGGCGGCGAACTTCTGCGCCTCGCCGGTGCCGTCGTCCTTGTTGATCACCATGCCGGCCACGCCGACGTTGCCGCCGAGCTTGCGGAAGTACTCGACCGCGCTGCACACGTTGTTGGCGACGTACAGGCTCTGCAGGTCGTTGCTCCCGACGACGATGACCTTCTGGCACATGTCGCGCGCAATCGGCAGGCCGAAGCCGCCGCAGACCACGTCGCCCAGGAAGTCGAGCAGCACGTAGTCGAAGCCCCAGTCGTGGAAGCCGAGCTTCTCGAGCGTCTCGAAGCCGTGGATGATCCCGCGCCCGCCGCAGCCGCGGCCGACCTCGGGCCCGCCCAGCTCCATCGCGTAGACGCCGTCGCGCTTGAAGCAGACGTCGCCGATGGCCACCTGCTCGCCGGCCAGCTTCTTGCGGCTGCTGGTCTCGATGATGGTGGGCGTGGCCTTGCCGCCGAACAGCAGGCTGGTGGTGTCGCTCTTCGGGTCGCAGCCGATGAGCAGCACCTTCTTGCCCTGCTGGGCCATCATGTAGCTCAGGTTGGCCAGCGTGAAGCTCTTGCCGATGCCGCCTTTGCCGTAGATGGCGATGATCTGCGTCGTCTTGGCCGCCGGGCTGGTGGGCACCGGGTCAGGCTCGATCGCAGCTTCGGCCTTCAGGCGCTCGTCGCGCATGAAGATGACGGGGGACGCAGTACCGCTCATTGGCAACCCTTCCAGTCGAGAACCATCTTCAGGCAGTGCATGTCGCTGAAGGCCGTTCGGTAGGCACCTGCGGCGTGCTCGGCGCGCTCGCGGTGCGTGATGAGGCCCGACAGGTCGAGCCGGCCTTCCTCGGCCAACTGCTTGACGGCCAGCATGTCGGGGCGCTGCCACTCGGCGGCGGCGCGGATGTGGGCCTCGCGCATGAAGGCCGGCGCGAAGTTGAAGGCCACGGGCTCGGCGTAGAAGCCGGCCAGCACGATCTCGCCGCCCTTGGCCAGATGCGGCATCGCCTTGTCGACGATGCGCACGTCGCCGCTGACGTCGTACACGGCGCGGTAGTCGCGGCGCGTGTCGGCCTCGGGGCTGATGACGGGGTAGCCGCGCGCGCCTTCGCTGCGCACGGCGTCGAGTTCCCACACGGTGGGCGGCGGCAGGCCGGCGGCCACCGTCAGACGCGCCAGCAGGCGGCCCAGCACGCCGTGGCCGATGATGAGGTCGGGCGGGTTCACCGGGTGCTTGCGGCCGCCGCACGACACGGCGTGGTAGGCCGTGGCCGCCAGCGCCAGCAGCACGGCCTGCTCGCCCAGGCCGGCGTCGACGTCGTAGACGCGCTCGTCGCCCACCACCAGGCGCGCCGCCGCGCCGCCGAACAGGCCGCGCACGGGGCCGAAGCAGCGCGCGCCGGGCACGAAGACCGTGGTGCCCACCTTGTGCTTCGTGTTGGGGCCGGCCTGCACGACGCGGCCCACCGACTCGTAGCCCGGCACCAGCGGGTAGCCCATGCCCGGGAACATGGGCATGCGCCCTGTCCACAGCAGCTTCTCGGTGCCGGTGCTGATGCCCGACCAGTCGATGTCGACGACGAGGTCGCCCTCGCCGGCAGCGTCGAGCTCGAGTTCGTCCAGCGCCAGTGCTTGCGGCGCCTGCATCACGACGGCGGCGGTCTTCATGTGGCCTCCTGCTGCCGGCCGGGGCGCGGTCGGAAACCGGGGCGCACCGGCTGGGTGTGTGCTTCAGACATCGTGGGTGTCATGCTAGCCTGACACTTTATGATGTCAATAGGGCATTACTGCCCGTCGCCGGCCGGGAGTTCCCTAGGCGCCACACCGCCGCCTGGGCCGCCGTTGGCCCGGCGCGCCACCAGCACGCCCGTCTGCAGCGGCATGCGCGTGCGCAGCGCACGCACGTCGGTGAAACCGCCCTGCTGCAGCAACGCCGTCAGCGCCTGCGCGCTTCGCGGCTGGCCGCGGCCCATGGCCAGCAGGTAGAAGCCGAAGTAAGCGTCGCCCATGGCACGCGCGCCCGAGGCCTCGGCCATGGGCTCGGCCACCAGCAGCGTACCGCCGGGCGGCAGCGCCCGCGCGACGGCGCGCAGGATCGTCAGCGCGTGGGCATCGTCGTGGTCGAAAAGCACGCGCACCAGGGTGGCTACATCGGCGCCTTGGGGCAGCGGGTCGTCGAAGAAGCTCCCGCCATGAACGGCCACGCGTCCGCCCAGGCCCTGCGCGCCCAGCCGTGCGGTCGCGAGATCGGCCACCGGGGGCAGGTCAAAGAGCATTGCGCGCAGCCGCGGCGCGGCGGCCAGTGCGGCGACGACAAAGCGGCCTTCGCCGCCCCCCACGTCGAGCAGCACGCGATGCCGGGCCAGCGGATAGGCGTCGAGCAGTTCCTCGATGACCATGGGCTGCGACGCCGTCATCAGCGCCGAGTACTCCGCCACCTGGCGGGCCGGCAGCCCCCCCCGGGCCTGGCGATCGGGCATGCGGGCATAGGGCCAGTAGGCGGCCATGGCGCTGCCGGCGCCTTCGTCGCGCAGCAGCGCCACGGGGTCGCGCAGGTCGGCGTAGAGCGTGGCGTGGTGCTGCACCATCGCCGCCAGGGCCGTGTTGCCCACCATCGGCGCGCCGAGCGCGCCCAGGCCGTAATGGCCGCCGCTGCGCCGCCTCAGCAGACGCAGCGACACGGCGGCATCGAGCAGGCGCTGCATGGAGCGCAGCGGCAGCCCCAGCCGCTGCGCCAGCCGGGCCGCGCTGTCGGGCCCCGCGGCGAGCTGGTTGAACAGGTCCAGCCGCACGCAGGCCAGCAGCACCTGGCTGTAGACGAAGCCGGCGACGATGTCGAACAACTCGCTGGCGCGCCGACGCACCAAGGGCCGCGTCATCCAGAAACCGCTCGCCCAGCGACGAAAACCGGGTCGAACGACCAAGCCCTCGAAGAACTGCTGCCAGCGTTCGCGCCAGTTCAGCTGTTCCGGGCCCGCTGCGGCGGCGGATGGCCAGGACAGGCGCCCGCCGCCGGGTGGCTGGGTGCGGGAAGGCACTGCGGCGCCCTCAGGCCACCGCCCGCTGCAGCGGGCCGACGCGCAGGGACGGCGGCACCAGCCGTTCGGCCTCGGCCCGCACCAGCGCCCGCAGCAGCGGCGCGCCACGGCACACGGGCACGGCATCGGCGGCCTGCTGCACCAGGGCTTCGAACAGCGCCAGCGCGGCGTCCATGCCCTTATCGAGCGCCACGCTGGGGCGGCCGAGCGCGAGATCCTGCCCGATGGGCTTGCCCAGCCACTCGGGCTGCGCGGCGACGTCGCGGATGTCGTCGGCCACCTGGTAGGCCTCGCCGAGGCAGTCGCCCAGCGCCGTCCAGTCCGCGGGGTCGCCGCCGGAGGCAATGGCGCCGGCCCGTGTGGCTGCGGTGAACAGCGCGCCGGTCTTCAGGCGCTGGTACTCGCGCAGGGGCGCGCGCGGCTCGCATTCCCAGGCCTGGCCGGCGACGATGCCCCCCGGCATGCCCACGCCCGCGGCCACCGTGCACAACAGCGGCGCCAGGCGTGCCGGGCGGTGTGCCCCGGCGCAGGCCAGCACCTCGAAGGCAGCGACGATGAGCGCGTCCCCCGTCAGCACCGCCAGGCGTTCGCCGAAGGCGCTGTGCACCGAAGCCTGGCCGCGGCGGATGGGCGCGTCGTCGAAGCAGGGCAGGTCGTCGTGCACCAGCGACGCGCAGTGCAGCAGTTCCACGGCCGCGGCGGCGGCGTCCGTGAGGGCCGGTTCGTCGTCGCCACAGGCCCGGGCCACGGCCAGGGTGAGTTGCGGGCGGATGCGGGCGCCCCCCGGAAACACCGCGTGCTGCACGGCAGCCTGCAGGCGCGGCGGGCAGCCGGGACCGGTGGCGGCCTCGAGGGCGGCACGCAGCGCGTTTTCGATCCGGGCGTGTGTCGGCATGGTGGCGGGCTCCGGGACGCGCCGGCGTCATGCCGGATGGACGCATCCAAATGTCAGCTTTAGTGGACACAGGATAGACACCGGGTGTGCCGACGTCAATGCGAGGCAACGCCATGCGCCGGCGGCCACGCGACACGCCGCGCCGGGCGCGTTCAGCGCGGGAGCAGGCGCTCGATCACGGCCGCCACCTCGTGGGGGGCCTCCTCGTGCGCCAGGTGGCCCAGGCCGGGCAACCGGTGCAGGGTAGCCCCGGGCACACGCGCCGCCAGCGTCTGCGCCTGTTGCGGCGGCACCGCGGCATCGCGCTCGGCCGCCACCAGGTGCAGCGCCGTGCCGAGCTCGGCCAGCCGGGGCAGTTCCAGCGGCAGCGAGGACAGATCCCAGGCGGCCATCATGGCGATCACCGCGCCGACGTGGCCCACGTCGCCCGCCAGGCGGGCGTAGCGGGCGCGCCCGGCAGCGTCGAGCCGCGAGCCGGTGCTGCGCAGCAGCCGCTCCAGCGTGGCCGGCCGGGCCGCGTGCCACGCGAAGAGCGGCGGCGCGAGCGGGTTGGCGGCCAACAGCCGCGCCATCGGCGCATACCACCAGCCGCCGCTGCCCCCGGGCGGGAACCAGGCTCCGTTGAGGCTGACGAGGCCGGCCGGCCGGGCGTGCCCGTCGAGCACCAGCCGCGCGCCGATGGCCGCGCCGGCGCTGTGCCCGACCACACCCGCCGGCGCCACGCCCAGCGCCTGCAGCAGCGCGCCCACGCTGGCGGCCATGCCCGGCAGCGACAGCCCCGCGGCCCGCGGCCGCGACGTGAAGGCGTGGCCCGGCAGGTCGGGCACGAGCAGGCCGTGGTGGCGCGCCAGCAGCGGCGCCAGGCCCGCGAACGAATGGGTGGACGCCCCGGTGCCATGCAGCAGCACCAGCCACGAAGCCCCCGGCCGCGGCAGGGGCCACTGCTGCACGTGCCAATGCAGGCCCCCGGCCGCCAAGAGCTCGCTGCGTTCGGCGTGCGGCCAGTCGGGCGGCAGGCCGGGCGGTGCGCCGTGCCGGGCCGGTCGGGGTCGGGCGCCCATGGTCGTGCCGCCGGCTGCGAAGGGGCTCAGCCCGCGCGCGGCGACTGCCGCACCGCCTGCACGGCGCCGCTGAGCATCCGCGCGTCGGCCTGCGGCAGGGCCAGGTAGCGCGCCCCCATCGCCAAGGCCAGCGCCTCGGCGGCCGGCTCGGGGCGCACGGAGGTGTCCACGAGCAGGCACTGCGCACCCAGGCCGCGCAGGCGGCGGGCGGCGGCCAGCGCGTCCTCGGCGGCCTGCGTGCGCCCGCCCTGCCCCGCGAGCGTGACGTTGGCGCGGCCGTCGGTGAGCATCACCACCAGCGGCGACGCGCCCTCGCGCTGCACCTGCGCGGCCACCTGCCGCGCCATCTCGATGCCGGCGGCCAGCGGGGTACCGCCGCCGCCCGGCAGCCCGGCCAGCGAACGCCGCGCACGCACCAGCGAGCGCGTGGGCGGCAGCAGCAGCTCGGCGCCGCGGCCGCGGAAGGCCAGCACCGCCACCTCGTCGCGGCGCACGTAGCACTCGGCCAGCAGCAGCTCGACGGCTCCCTTGGCCTCGGCCAGGCGGTGCAGCGCCGACGAGCCCGAGGCATCGACGGCGAACACGGTGGTCGTGCCGCGCTTCTCGGCAAAGTGGCGCACGTGGAAGTCGTCGGGCCGCACGAGCACCCGCGGGCCCTCGCCCCGCCCCGGCTGCGCGGCCCAGGCGCGACGGCGCAGCGGCTGCCAGGGCGCGGCCGCACGCAGCGTGGCCACCAGGTGCAGCCGCGCGCCCTGCACCGGCGGCCCGCGGCGCGCGCCCAGCGGCCGCCCGCGGCTGCGCGAGGCGGCGGCCGCCCCGGCCTTGCCGCCGCGCGCGGCGCGCGTGCGAGGGCCGTCGCCCTGCAGCAGCCGCGCCAGCAGGCCAGCCGGGATGGCGGCCGTGGCGGCGTCGAGCACGCGGTCTTCGAGCGGCTGCGCCTCGGCCGGCGGCGGGGGCGGCGGCGCGCCTTCAGGCGCTGCATCCGCATCGGCAGGCGGGGGCGGGGCGGCTTCCTCCGGCGGTGCTTCGGCAGGCTCTTCGGCGGGGTCTTCGGTCGGTCCCGGCAGCCGCGTGGCGCGGGGCGCCAGCACCAGGGCGGCGGCGCGGTCGGCGTCGTCGGCCGTGGCAAAGTCGCGCCCGAACAGCGCCGCCGACGCGCGCGCCAGCCGCACCGCGGCCCAGGCGGCGCGCGGTGATTCCACGCCCAGCGCCAGCGTGGCGGCGGCCAGCGCGGCCACCAGCTCGTCGGGCACCTGCACGCGCGGCAGCCGCTCGCGCGCGTCGGCCACCGCGGCGGCCCAGTCGGCCACCTCGGCCGGCTGCGGCGCGCTGCGCCAGCCCAGGCCGCGCAGCGGCAGCCACAGCGCCAGGCGGTCGGCCAGCGCGGGGGCCAGCGGGCTGTCGTCGCCCTCGGCCTCGTCGAGCGCGACGAGCGCGAAGCGCGCCGGCGCCACGGCGCTGAGGCCGTCGCGCTCGATGCGCAGGCGGCCGTGGTCCAGCGCCGCCGCCACTTGCGCCGCGGTGCGCGTGGACAGCCGCTCGGCCATGGCCGCCACGACCACGCCGCCATCGGCCGCGGCCAGCAGGCCCTGCTGCAGCACGGGCCGGCCGGCGGCCAGCGTGGCCTGCAGGTCGAGGCCGCCGGACAGGCGGTCTTCCTGGGCGTGCTGGGGCAGGCGGCGCCAGGGCGTGCCTGCGGGCAGCAGCTGGCGCAGGGCCTCTAGCCAGCCATCGCGCACGGGGCCGGCCGGGCCCATCAGGCGGGCGCCGCCCAGGCCCGCCGGGTCGACGGCCAGCAGGGCCGCCGCCAGGGCCAGCGCCTGGCTGGCGCTCTCACGGTCGTCGGGCATGGCGGGCAGAGAGGCGCAGAGTACGGGGGCCACCCCGCTCAGTCGGCCGCCGGCACCGGCGCGCCGAACACCTCGGCCAGCACGCGCTCCACGCGCACACCGGCGTCGGTGTCGTCCAGCGGGTCGCGGCGCAGGCGGTGGCGCAGCGCTGGGCGAGCGACGGTGCGGATGTGCTGGTCGGCCACGGCCCCGTCGTTCTGCAGCGCGGCGTAGGCGCGCGCGGCGCGCATCAGCGTCAGCTCGCCGCGCAGGCCGTCGGTACCCAGGCCCATGCACAGGCTGGCGATGCGCGCCAGGGCCTCGTCGCCGAGCTGCACCTCGGGCAGGCGCTCGCGGGCCCGCACCAGGCGGCGTCGCGTGGCGTCCTCGTCCTTCTTCCAGCGCGCCGCGAAGGCCTCGGCGTCGCGCTCGAAGGCGTCGCGGCGCTTGATGACCTCGATGCGCGTGGCTAGGTCCTGCGGCGTGCGCACGTCCACCGCGAGGCCGAAGCGGTCGAGCAGCTGCGGGCGCAGCTCGCCTTCCTCGGGGTTGCCGCTGCCCACGAGCACGAAGCGCGCGGGGTGGCGAACCGACAGGCCCTCGCGCTCTACGACGTTCTCGCCCGAGGCGGCGACGTCGATCAGCAGGTCGACGAGGTGGTCTTCCAGCAGGTTGACCTCGTCGATGTACAGGAAGCCGCGGTGCGCGCGCGCCAGCAGCCCGGGCTCGAAGTGCTTGCTGCCCTCGGTGAGGGCGCGTTCGATGTCGAGCGCGCCGACGACGCGGTCTTCGGTGGCGCCCAGTGGCAGATCGACCACGGGCACGCCTACCAGCGCGCTCTTGCCGCCGGCGCGGCCGGCGCAGGGCTCGGCCTTGCTGCAGAACGGCCGGGCGGGGTCGCAGCCGTAGCGGCAGCCGACCACGGCCTTCATCTTCGGCAGCAGCGCGGCCAGCGCGCGCACCGCCGTGCTCTTGCCGGTGCCACGGTCGCCGAAGATCAGCACGCCGCCGACGCTCGGATCCACCGCGGCGACGAGGATGGCGAGCTTCATCTCGTCCTGGCCGACGATGGCGCTGAAGGGAAACGCGTGGGACATCGTGGCTGCGCGGACGCCCCCGTGTGCGCGGCGCCCAAAAAGTGTCAACTTCAATATACACGACGGACGCGCGCGAACTCTGACGCTTCGTACGGCGACGGCCCACGAAATGCAACGGCGCCGGCGTGATGAACGCAACGGCGCCGTCGGGGCGCAGGCCTCAGGGGCTGCTGGATCGTGGTGGGCGGTGCAGGGTTCGAACCTGCGACCCCTGCCGTGTGAAGGCAGTGCTCTACCGCTGAGCTAACCGCCCGGATTTTGCGAACGCACCGTATTCCGGGAAGCGCTGGATTATGCCACGGCCATCGGTGCCTCTGCGGGGCGCCACACCGCGCCCTTCTTGCAGGCCTTGTCCAGCCCGCGCAGCAGCTCGTCGTGGGCCTCGCGTTCGGCCGCGCTAGCGGCCAGCAGCGGCAGCGCACAGGCCCGCAGGTCGGACGCGGCATCCAGGCCGCGCGCACCGCCGGCGGAGGCTGAGCCCTCGCCCGCGTCGATCACCAGCGAGTCCTGCCCGCGCGTCATCGCCAGGTACACCTGCGCCAGCAGGTCGGCGTCGATCAGCGCGCCGTGCAGGTCGCGCCCGGAGTTGTCGACCTCCAGCCGCCGGCACAGCGCATCGAGCGAATTGCTCTTGCCCGGGTACTGCTCGCGCGCCATTAGCAGGCTGTCGGTGACCTGCGCGCAGTGCTGCACGAAGCGCGGGCGCCCCAGGCGGGCCAGCTCGGCGTCGAGGAAGCCCAGGTCGAAGGCGGCGTTGTGGATGATGACCTCGGCGCCGGCCACGAAGGCCAGCAGCTCCTCGGCCACGGCCTCGAAGGGCAGCTTGTCGGCCAGGAAGTCGTCGGTGATGCCGTGCACCCGCACCGCGTCGGGGTGGCTGCTGCGGCCGGGGTTCACGTAGTGGTGGAAGCGGCGGCCGCTGAAGCGGCGGTTGTCCAGCTCGATGCAGGCGACCTCGATGATGCGGTCACCCTGCTCGGCCGCCAGGCCGGTGGTCTCGGTGTCGAGGAAGATCTGGCGCATGGCGACGATGCTAGCGGCCCGCTGCGGCCTGCTGGCGGCCGCACCACAGCCACAGCGCCGCGCCGGCGGCGATCATGGGCAGGCACAGCCACTGTCCCATGCTCAGCCCCAGCGCCAGCACGCCCAGGAAGCTGTCGGGCTCGCGGAAGAACTCCGCTACGAAGCGCAGCACGCCGTAGCCCACCAGGAAGGCCGCCGCCACCTGCCCGCGCGCACGCTCGCGCCGGCCGTACCACCACAGCAGCACGAATAGCAGCAGGCCCTCGAGCAGGAACTGGTAGAGCTGCGAGGGGTGGCGCGGCAGCGCGCTGCCGCTCTGCGGGAATACCATCGCCCAGGGCAGCGCGGGGTCGGCGGCGCGGCCCCAGAGCTCGCCGTTGATGAAGTTGCCGATACGGCCCGAGGCCAGACCGGTGGGCACGCAGGGTGCCACCACGTCCATCACCTCCAGGAACGGGCGATCGCGCGTGCGGGCCCACAGCGCCATCGCGGCGATGACGCCCAGCAGGCCGCCGTGGAAGCTCATGCCACCCTTCCAGAGCATGAGCATCTCCAGCGGGTTGGCGAGGTACTGGCCGGGCTTGTAGAACAGCGCGTAGCCCACGCGGCCGCCGACGATCACGCCAATCACGCCCCAGAACAGCAGGTCCTCCACGTCGCGGCGGCTCCAGCCGCGCGAGGCGAAGTGCGGCTGCGCCACGCGGCGCGTGCCCAGCCACCAGAACAGGAAGAAGGCCACGAGGTACGTCAGGCCGTACCAGTGCACGGCCAGCGGGCCGATGGCGATGGCGACGGGGTCGAACTGCGGGTGCTGGAGCATCGGCGGGGGCGCCACGGGGCGACCGTGGCAGCGAGGGATGCGCGATTCTCGCCCGGCGAGCGCCCCGGCCGGCGGCCGGCGCCCTACTCGCCCAGGTACGCGGCCCGCACCTTGGGGTCGGCCAGCAGCGCCTTGGCCTCGCCCGTCATCGTGATCTCGCCCGACTCCATGACGTAGCCGCGGTCGGCCAGGCCCAGCGCGCGGCTGGCGTTCTGCTCCACCAGCAGCACCGTGGTGCCGCGGGCGTGGATGTCGGCCACGACCTCGAAGATCTTGTCCACCATGATGGGCGACAGGCCCATGCTGGGCTCGTCGAGCAGCAGCACCTTGGGCTGGGCCATCAGCGCCCGGCCCATGGCCAGCATCTGCTGCTCGCCGCCGCTCATGGTGCCGGCCAGCTGCGCGGCACGCTCCTTCAGCCGCGGGAAGATGCCGAAGACGCGCTCGATGTCGGCGGCGATGCCGGCCTTGTCGTTGCGCACGAAGGCGCCCATCTGCAGGTTCTCGACGATGGTCATGCGCGCAAACACGCCGCGGCCCTCGGGCACCATCACCAGCCCCTGCGCGACCAGGTCCCAGGCGCCCTGCCCCCGGATGGGCTTGCCCAGGTAGTGGATCTCGCCGTCGGCTGCCGACAGCGTGCCCGTGACGGCCTTCAGCGTCGTCGTCTTGCCGGCCCCGTTGGCGCCGATGAGGCTGACGAGCTCGCCCTGGCGGACCTCGAAGCTCACGCCCTTGACGGCCTGGATGCCGCCGTAGGCGACCTTCAGGCCGCTGACCTTGAGCAGGGCCTCGCCCTTGTCGCTGGTCGTCATCGCTTCCTCAATGCGTGGCGTGACCGGCGCCCAGGTAGGCCTCGATCACCTTCTCGTTCCTCTGCACCTCGCCGGGCGTGCCCTCGGCGATCTGCTTGCCGTAGTCGAGCACGGTGACGCGATCGCACAGGCCCATCACCAGCTTCACGTCGTGCTCGATCAGCAGGATGGTGCGGCCGTCCTTGCGGATGCGGTCGATCAGCTCGCGCAGCACCACCTTCTCGGTAGCGTTCATGCCCGCGGCGGGCTCGTCGAGCGCGATCAGCTTGGGCTCGGTGGCCAGCGCGCGCGCGATCTCCAGCCGGCGCTGGTCGCCGTAGCTCAGCGTGCGCGCGCGGTACTCGGCGTAGCGGCCGATCCCAACGTAGTCGAGCAGCTCCTGGGCACGCTGCGTGATCGCGGCCTCCTCGGCCTTGAAGCCGGCGGTGCGGAAGATGGCGCCCAAGAGCCCCGACTTCGTGCGCACGTGGCGGCCGACCATGACGTTCTCCAGCGCCGTCATCTCGGGGAACAGGCGGATGTTCTGGAAGGTGCGCGCGATGCCCTGGCGCGCCACCTCGTGCACCGCCGTGGGCTCGTAAGGCGCGCCGCCAAGCTCGAAGCTGCCGCCGTCGGGCGTGTACAGGCCCGTGATGACGTTGAAGAAGGTGGTCTTGCCGGCGCCGTTGGGGCCGATCAGGCCGTAGACCTGGCCGGCGCGGATGGTGATGCCGACGTCGGACAGTGCCTGCAGGCCGCCGAAGCGCTTGCTGACGCCGGCGACCTTGAGAACGACCTCGCCCGCGGGCGTGCTGTGCGGGGTGCTCATGCCTTGGCCGCCCCGCCGTCGGCCGGCGTCGGTTGCGACGCCGCCTTGCCGTGCTCGCGCGCCGGCCACAGGCCGCGCGGCCGCAGCAGCATGATGGAGATCATGGCCAGCGCGATGAGCAACTGGCGCAGGATGGACGCGTCGAGCCGCCCGCCCGTGAGCTGCTGAAGCGGGCCCGACACGGCGCGCAGCACCTCGGGCAGCGCGGCCAGCAGCAGCGCGCCCAGCACCACGCCGGGCAGGTGGCCCATGCCGCCGAGCACGACCATGGCGACGATCATCACGCTCTCCATCAGGCTGAAGCTCTCGGGGCTGACGAAGCCCTGGAAGGCCGCGAACATGCTGCCGCTGACGCCCCCGAAGGTGGCGCCCATGCCGAAGGCCAGCAGCTTCATGTTGCGCGTGTTGATGCCCATGGCCTTGGCGGCGATCTCGTCTTCGCGGATGGCCATCCAGGCGCGGCCGATGCGGCTGGTCTCCAGCCGGTGGCTGATGACGACGCTGACCACCACCAGCACCAGGAACAGGTAGTAGTAGAGCGTGACCGAGGGGATCGAGAAGCCCCCCACGACCAGCGGCTTGCCGAAGTTGATCCACGGCTCGGCCTGCGGGCCGATGGTCATCGGGTCGATGCGGTCCAGCCCCCGCGGCCCGTTGGTGATGTTCACCGGGTGCTCGAGGTTGTTCATGAACACGCGGATGATCTCGCCGAAGCCCAGCGTGACGATGGCCAGGTAGTCGCCGCGCAGCTTGAGCACCGGCGTGCCCAGCAGCACGCCGGCGATGGCCGCCAGGCCCGCGGCGAGCGGGATGACCATCCAGATGGGCGTGTGCAGCCCGTTCGGGAACCACGCGGCGATGGCCGGGAAGGTCTCGAACAGGTGCGGGCTCGCCAGCAGCGCGTACATGTACGCGCCCACCGCGTAGAACGCAACGAAGCCCAGGTCGAGCAGGCCGGCGTAGCCGACCACGATGTTCAACCCCAGCGCCAGCAGCACGTACAGCAGCGCCGTGGCGAGGATGCGGATCCAGAAGTTGCCCAGGCCCACGGACTGCATCACCAGCGGCAGCACCAGCAGCGCCAGCGCGCACAGCACGAAGACCACGATCTTGGTCTGCATCGACTGCATCGCGGCTCCTCCCTCAGGCCCGGTCGGCCACGCGCTCGCCCAGCAGGCCCTGCGGCCTGAGCGTGAGCACGAGGATCAGCGCCACGAAGGCGAAGATGTCGGCGTAGTGGCTGCCCAGCACGCCGCCGGTCAGCGCGCCCAGGTAACCGGCGCCCAGCGCTTCCACCAGGCCCAGCAGCAGGCCGCCCACCACGGCGCCGGCCAGGTTGCCGATGCCGCCGAGCACCGCCGCCGTGAAGGCCTTCAGGCCGGGCAGGAAGCCCATGGTGTGCTGCACCGTGCCGTAGTTGGCCGCCCACATGATGCCGGCCACGGCCGCGAGCACGGCGCCGATCACGAAGGTGGCCGAGATCACGAGGTCGGGCTTGACGCCCATCAGCGCCGCCACGCGCGGGTTCTCGGCCGTGGCGCGCATGGCGCGGCCCAGTTTGGTGCGGTTGACGATGTACATCAGCACGGCCAGCACGATGGCCGTGACGCCCAGGATCAGCACCTGAGTGACCGTAATCACCGGGCCGCCCAGATCGATGGGCTCGGTGGGCAGCAGCTGCGGGTAGGGCTTGGGGTTGGGCTTCCAGATGATCATCGCGATGGTCTGCAGCAGCAGGCTCATGCCCATCGCGGTGATCAGCGGTGCCAGCCGCGGCGCGCTGCGCAGCGGCCGGTAGGCCAGTTTTTCGATCGTGAAGTTCAGCGCTGCGCACACCACCACCGCGCAGGCCAGCGAGACGAGCATCAGCGCCCAGCCGGGCAGCCCGATGTCGACCAACAGCGTCACCACCGTCCAGCTGGTAAGGGCGCCGACCATCAGCACCTCGCCGTGGGCGAAGTTGATGAGGTTGATGATGCCGTAGACCATCGTGTAGCCCAGGGCCACGAGCGCGTACATGCTGCCCAGGACCAGACCGTTGATGATCTGCTGGAGGAAGATTTCCATTCGGCGGTTCTCCGTTGGCCGGGGCGTCATGCAAGAACCCGGCCCGGGATCGACGGCGAGGATTCTAGGTGTCGGCTCCAGAGGCCTCGGCCGGGGGTTTGCGAGGGGCCTCTGCGTTGCGGCGACGCAGTTCGGATAGCCGTTCGCCGATGCGCAGCTCCAGCCCGCGCGGCACCGGCTCATAGAAGCGCCGGTCCACCAGGTGGGGCGGCAGGTAGGTCTCGCCGGCCGCATGGCCGTCGCGCTCGTCGTGCGCGTAGCGGTAGCCGGCACCCACGCCCAGCGACTTCATCAACGCCGTCGGCGCATTGCGCAGGTGCACGGGCACCGGGTGGGTGCCGTCGCGGGCCACCTGCTCGCGCAGCGATCCCCAGGCCTTGTAGACGGCGTTGGACTTCGGCGCCACGGCCAGGTAGGCCGTGGCCTGCGCCAGCGCCAGCTCACCCTCGGGCGAGCCCAGGCGCTCGTACGCCGCCGCGGCGTCGAGCGCCAGCGCCAGCGCGCGCGGGTCGGCCAGGCCGATGTCCTCGCTGGCCATGCGCACCAGCCGGCGCGCGGCATAACGCGGATCCATGCCGGCATCGAGCATGCGGGCCAGCCAGTACAGGGCGGCGTCGGGGTCGGATCCGCGCACGCTCTTGTGCAACGCCGAGATCAGGTCGTAGAAGACGTCGCCGCCCTTGTCGCCACGCCGCAGCAGCCGGCCCAGCGCAGCCTCGAGCTGCGGCGGGCCGAGAAGGATGACGCCCGGGTTGGCGGCCACCGCGCTCTCGTAGCCGTTGAGCAACCGGCGGCCGTCGCCGTCGGCGAAGGCGATCAGCTGCGCGCGAGCGGCCTCGTCCAGTGCGGGGCCGCCGGTCGCCGCACAGGCGCGGTCGAGCAGTTCGCCGAGGTCGGCCTCGGCCAGCGGCTCCAGCACGAACACCGCCGCGCGCGACAGCAGCGCGGCGTTGACCTCGAAGCTGGGGTTCTCCGTGGTCGCGCCGATGAAGCTGAAGAGACCGGCCTCCACGTGCGGCAGGAACGCGTCCTGCTGCGCCTTGTTGAAGCGGTGCACCTCGTCGACGAACAGCACCGTGGCGCGGCCCTGGCGGGCCAGGCGCTGAGCCTGCTCCACGGCCTCGCGGATCTCCTTCACGCCCGACAGCACCGCCGACAGCACGATGAAGTGGGCGCCGGTGGCGCCAGCCAGCAAACGCGCCAGCGTCGTCTTGCCGACGCCAGGCGGGCCCCAGAGGATCATCGACGGCAGCCGCGCGGTGTCGAAGGCCACACGCAGCGGCTTGCCGGGCCCGAGCAGGTGGCGCTGGCCGACCACGTCGTCCAGCGTGCGCGGCCGCAGGCGCTCGGGCAGCGGCACGGTGCCGGGGGCCGGCGTGGCGGCCGCCGGCGGGTCTTCGAACAGCCCTTCCTGCGCCATGCGCTCGCCGCGCTACTGCTCGACGAGGTCCGCGCCCGGCGGCACGACGAAGCGGAAGCGCTCGGGCGGCACCGCCACGTTGGCCTCGAAGCGCGTGAAGACCAGCCGCGTGCGCTGGCCGAAGCCGTCCTGCACCTCGATGACGGCCAGTTCGCTGCCGCGGAAGCCCACGCGCATCCACTGGAACGCGCCGTCGCGGGCCTGCGGCGTGGCGCGCACCCAGTACAGGCCCTCGGCCGCGGGCTCGGCACTCAGGCTGAAGGCCGGCTCCAGCGCGCCGCCGGCCAGCAGCGCCGCCGGCGTGGACGCCAGCGCCTGGCCCAGAGCGCGAGAGCTCACCTGGTTGAGGTCGGGGTCGTGCAGCCAGACCTTGCGCCCGTCGGACACCAGCGTCTGCTCGAAGGGCTTGCGGTAGACGAAGCGGAAGCGGTCGGGCCGCGCGAACGCGAACTCGCCGCTGCTGGTGCGGCGGCGCTGGCCGTCGGGGGAGGTGACGGTTTGCGTGAACTGGGCCTGGCCGCTGCGCGTGTCGCGCACGAAGGCGCGCAGCCGCTCGACCGCGTCCTGGCCGCGGGCCACGGGCGCGAGCGCCAGGCCCGAGGCGGCGAGCAGCAGGGCACGGCGTCCGACAGGGAAGGCCTTCATTCGTCGCGCTTGGGCACGAGGATGTCGCGGTTGCCGTTGTGGCCCATCGGCGAGACCAGCCCGCTCTGCTCCATCTGCTCCAGCAGCCGCGCCGCCCGGTTGTAGCCGATGCGCAGGTGGCGCTGCACCAGCGAGATGCTGGCGCGCTTGTGCTGCAGCACCACGGCCACGGCCTGGTCGTACATCGAGTCGCCCTCGCCGGCGCCGCCGGCGGCCGCGCCGCCGCCCTGCGCGGCATCGCCCTCGCCGTCGAGCACGCCGCCCTCGAGGATGCCTTCGACGTAGTTGGGCTCGCCCTGCTGCCGCAGGTACTCGACGACGCGGTGGACCTCGTCGTCGGAGACGAACGCGCCGTGCACGCGCACCGGCAGCCCGGTGCCGCTGGCCATGTACAGCATGTCGCCCATGCCCAGCAGCGCCTCGGCGCCCATCTGGTCGAGGATGGTGCGGCTGTCGATCTTGCTGCTGACCTGGAAGCTGATGCGGGTGGGGATGTTGGCCTTGATCAGGCCGGTGATCACGTCGACGCTGGGGCGCTGCGTGGCCAGGATCAGGTGCATGCCCGAGGCGCGGGCCTTCTGCGCCAGCCGCGCGATCAGCTCCTCGATCTTCTTGCCCACCACCATCATCAGGTCGGCAAGCTCGTCGATCACCACCACCACGTGCGGCAGTCGCTCCAGCGGCTCGGGCTCCTCGGGCGTCAGGCTGAAGGGGTTGCCAATCTTCTCCCCGCGCTCGGCGGCCTCGGCGATCTTGCGGTTGTAGCCGGCCAGGTTGCGCACGCCCAGCTTGCTCATCAGCTTGTAGCGGCGCTCCATCTCGCCGACGCACCAGTTCAGCGCGTTGGCGGCCTGCTTCATGTCGGTGACGACAGGCGCCAGCAGGTGCGGGATGCCCTCGTAGACGCTCATCTCGAGCATCTTCGGGTCAATCAGGATCAGCCGTACGTCGCGCGCCTCGGCCTTGTACAGCAGGCTCAGGATCATCGCGTTAATGCCCACCGACTTGCCCGAGCCGGTGGTGCCGGCCACCAGGCAGTGGGGCATCTTGGCGAGGTCGGCCACCACGGGGTGCCCGATGATGTTCTTGCCCAGGCCCATGGTCAGCAGCGAGGCGCTGGCGTTGTAGACCTCCGAGCCCAGGATCTCGGACAGGCGGATGGTCTGCCGGCGCGCGTTGGGCAGCTCCAGCGCCATGTAGTTCTTGCCCGGGATGACCTCGACGACGCGGATGCTCACGAGGCTGAGCGAGCGCGCCAAGTCCTTGGCCAGGTTGACGATCTGCGCGCCCTTCACGCCAGTGGCGGGCTCGATCTCGTAGCGCGTGATCACGGGGCCGGGGCTGGCCGCCACCACGCGGACCTCCACGCCGAAGTCCTTGAGCTTTTTCTCGATGAGCCGGCTGGTCATCTCCAGCGAATCGGGCGTCACCGTCTCCTGGCGGTTGCCGGCGGCATCGAGCAGGTCCACCTGCGGCAGCCGGTTGTCGCTCAGTTCGGCGAACAGCGGCTGCTGGCGCTCCTTGGCGACGCGGGCTGAGGGCGCCGGGGGCGCGGCGGGCGGCGCCACCACCAGCGGCGGGTGTTCCTCGACCGCCTGGCGCTCCTCGACGACGACGTGCTCGCGCTCGCGCGCAGCCAGCTCGCCCAGGCGCAGGTCCTCGGCGCGCTCGCGGGTCTCGGCGCGACGCTCCCGCAGGCGGTCGACCCAGGCGCCGAGCGACTCGATCACCGACAGCCACGAGAAGCGCAGCGCCAGCGAGCTGCCGGCCAGCAGCGCCGCGATCCACAGCACGCCCGAACCGGCAAAGCCCAGCCACTGCATCGACAACGGCCCCAGCCACCACCCCAGCACACCGCCCGCGTGGCCCGGCAGCGCGGGCTCGAAGCGGTACAGCCGGGTCCACTCCAGCGCGCAGCTGGCGGCCAGCAGCAGCGCCAGCCCCAGCAGCACCCGCGCCCGGGCGGCCGGCGCCGGCTCGCCGCGCAGCGAGCGCGCCAGTGCGCCCAGCCAGGCGCGCAGCGCCACCGGCAACAGCCACCACGCCGACCAGCCGAACAGGAACAGCGTCAGGTCGGCCGCGCGCGCGCCCAGCAGGCCCACGGCGTTGCGCACCGGCTCACCGGTGCCCGAGGTGGAAAACGCCGGGTCGCCGGCGTGCCGCGTGGCCATCGCCAGGAAGAACAGCAGCAAGGCCAGCGCACCCAGCCCCAGCCAGGCCTTGCGACGCCAGCCGGTTGCGCCGTCGGCACCCGCGCCAGGCGCTGCTGCGTCGCCGGGGTCAGCCTGCAGCGAACCGAGTGGAAAGCTCATGCCCGGCATTCTGGCCGATGCCGGGCCAGGCCCGGCGGGGCCGGGCTCAATCGTTCGTCAGGCGCTCCTTGATGATCACCGAGCCGTTTTCCTGCGTCTCGATGACACCGCGCTCCTCAAGGTCCTTCATGACGCGGCTGACCATCTCGCGCGAGGCGCCCACCACCTTGGCCATGTCCTGGCGGCTGACCTTGTGGCGGATGATCTTCGTGCCGTCGATCTCCTCGGCCATGTCGAGCAGCGTGCGCGCGACGCGACCGTAGACGTCGAGCAGCGCCAGGCTCTCGATCTGTCGATCGGCGCTGCGCAGCCGCTTGACCAGGCCGCGCAGCACGCCGTAGGCCAGCGTGCTGTGCTCGGGCAGACAGCGCGCGAAATCGGCTCGGGCCAGCACCAGCATGTCGGTCTGGATCTCGGCACGCACGGTGGCGCTGTGGGGCTCGTTGTCGATCAGGCTCATCTCGCCGACGTAGTCGCCGGCCTCGAGCACGGCCAGGATGACCTCGCGGCCGCGCGTGTCGGAGGTCAGCACGCGGGCGCGGCCGTTGAGCAGGATGAACAGCGCGTTGCTCTTGCGCCCTTGCTCGACCACGAGCTCGCCGCGGCGGAAGCGACGCTTCACCACGCTGTCGGCAATCGCCTGGGCCTGGTCGGCCGTCAGCATCGAGAACAGCGGCACGCGGCGGATCAGGTCCAGGTTCGACAGCATCGACATGCGGTGGGCTCCTCGTGTGGTCGCAGGCGGTGCTCGGCGGCGCGCTCTGCAAGAATCGGACTCGAATCGGGGGCTATTGTGCCCATTGCAGGCCTTGCGCCCCAGGGGTGCACCCCCAAGCTCATCATCCGAACGTCGCCGGCGCGCGACGGCACTCTTTACACCACTTCGTCCCGACCATGTCCACCACCCCGCTCCACGCCCGCGTCCTGATCCTGGGCTCCGGCCCCGCCGGCTACACCGCGGCGCTGTACGCCGCCCGCGCCAACCTGAACCCGGTGCTCGTGACCGGCATCGCCCAGGGCGGGCAGCTCATGACCACCACCGATGTCGACAACTGGCCGGCCGACGTGCACGGCGTGCAGGGCCCGGAGCTGATGCAGCGCTTCCTGGCGCATGCGGAGCGATTCAACACCCAGATGGTGTTCGACCACATCAACGAGGTCGACCTCCGCGAGCGGCCGTTCAGGCTCAAGGGCGACAGCGGCAGCTACACCTGCGACACGCTTGTCGTCGCCACCGGGGCCAGCGCGAAGTACCTGGGGCTGCCCAGCGAGCAGGCCTTCATGGGCAAGGGCGTGAGCGGCTGCGCCACCTGCGACGGCTTCTTCTACCGGGGCGACACGGTCTGCGTGGTCGGCGGCGGCAACACGGCGGTCGAAGAGGCCCTGTACCTGTCGAACATCGCCGACAAGGTGCACCTGGTGCACCGCCGCGACCGCTTCCGCGCCGAGGCCATCATGGTCGACAAGGTCATGGCCAAGGTGGCAGCCGGCAAGATCGAGCTGCACCTTTGGAACACGCTCGACGAGGTGCTGGGCGACGACACCGGCGTCACCGGCGTGCGCCTGAAGAGCACGCAGGACGGCAGCACCAAGGAGCTGGCGCTCAAGGGCTGCTTCATCGCCATCGGCCACCAGCCCAACACCGACATCTTCAAGGGCCAGCTCGAGATGAAGGACGGCTACATCGTCACCCGCACGGGCCTCGACGGCATGGCCACGATGACCAGCGTGCCCGGCGTCTTCGCGGCCGGCGACGTGCAGGACCACATCTACCGCCAGGCCATCACCTCGGCCGGCACCGGCTGCATGGCGGCGCTGGACGCGCAGCGCTTCCTGGAACAACACGAGGCCTGAGCACGCCCACAACGGAGTCCGGACGCTGCCCGGGCTATAATCGCTGGCTTTGCTGGTCTTGAATGCCCGCACAGGAAACCGCCACCTGCACTTGGCGAGGTCTGGCCGCAACACACCGCCCCGGGGGCAGTGCCCTCTGCCGGTGCCGGCTGTTCAGGAAAGAAGTGACCCCATGTCACGCGTCTGCCAAGTTACGGGTAAGGGCCCGATGGTCGGGAACAACGTGTCCCACGCCAACAACAAGACCAAGCGCCGGTTCCTGCCGAATCTGCAGTACCGCCGCTTCTGGGTCGAGAGCGAGAACCGTTTCGTGCGCCTGCGCGTCACGAATGCCGCCCTGCGTCTGATCGACAAAAAGGGCATCGACTTCGTCCTGGCCGACCTGCGCGCGCGCGGCGAAGCCTGATCAGAACAGGAGCATCACCATGGCCAGCAAAGGCGGACGCGAGAAGATCAAGCTGGAGTCGACGGCCGGCACCGGGCACTTCTACACCACGAGCAAGAACAAGAAGACCACGCCCGAGAAGCTCGAGTTCCTGAAATTCGACCCCAAGGCGCGCAAGCACGTGCTCTACAAGGAAGTGAAGCTGAAGTAAGCCGCGCGGCATTTCCCCCCGAAAGCCCGCCCCGACGCCCGTCGGCGCGGGTTTTTTGCTGCCCAACGCGCCGGCCGCTCAACGAAAAAGGGCTCCCCGCAGGGAGCCCTCGTAGATCAGGACTGCGCTCGGGTCAGCGAACGATGCCCAGTGACTGCTTGTTGCCGCCCTTGTAGGTGTACAGCGTCAGGGCACCGTTCTTGATGTCGCCCTTCTCGTCGAAGGCGATCTTGCCGGTGACGCCCTGATAGTCGCTGGCCTTCAGCGCGGCCAGGTAATTCTTGGGGTCGGCCGAGTCGGCCTTCTGCATGGCCGCGACCATGACGTTGACGGCGTCGTACACATACGGGGCGTAGATCTGCACATCGGCGTTGAACTTGGCCTTGAAGTCGGCCTTGAACTTGTCCATCGCGGCCTTGCCGGCCTCGTCGGTACCACCGGCTTCGGCGCACACGACCTGGCCGTCGGCCATCGCGCCCGCCGCCAGCTTGGGCAGCTCGCCCGAGCAGATGCCATCGCCGCCCATGAATTTGGCCTTGATGCCCAGCTGCTTCATCTGGCGCATCATCGGGCCAGCCACGGCGTCCATGCCGCCGAAGAACACGACATCAGGCTTCTTGGCCTTCAGGCTGGTCAGGATGCCGGTGAAGTCGGTGGCCTTGTCGTTGGTGAACTCGCGGCCCACGACGCTGCCGCCCGCGGCGGTGACGCCCTTCTCGAACTCGTCGGCCACGCCCTGACCGTAGGCGGTGCGATCGTCGATGACGGCGATGCTCTTGCCCTTGAGTTCGGTGACGGCGTACTTGCCCAGCGTGCCGCCGAGGTGGACGTCATCGGCCACCACGCGGAAGGTGGTGGCGTAGCCCTGGCGGGTGAACTTTGGGTTGGTGGCCGAGGGGCTGATCTGCGGGATGCCGGCGTCGCTGTAGATCTTGGACGCGGGGATGGAGGTGCCGCTGTTGAGGTGGCCGATCACGCCGTGCACCTTGGCATCCACCAGCTTCTGCGCCGCGGCCGTGCCCTGCTTGGGATCGGCGGCGTCGTCTTCGGCGAGCAGCTCGAACTTGACCTTCACGCCCTGGATGGTCAAGCCCTTGGCGTTGAGATCGTCGATCGCCATGCGGGCGCCGTTCTCGTTGTCCTTGCCCAGGTGGGCGATGGCGCCGCTGACCGGACCGACGTGGCCGATCTTGATGGTGGTCGGGGCCGCCGGCGCTGCGGGAGCAACGGGAGCGGGAGCGGGAGCGGGAGCGGGAGCGGGAGACGGCTCCTTCTTGCCGCAGGCGGCGAGCAGGGCGACGGTCATCGCCGATGCGGCGAAGAGCTTGAAGTTCATGAAGGGGTCCTCCTGGGGGGGCGAAAAAACCGGTAGATTGTAGGCACGGCGTCCCCCGTGCCATCCGGACTAGCGCTAGGGGCCCACACGGCAAACCCGCCGCGACGCCTTCAGCGACGGTCGTAGCGCAGAACCGGCTCGAGGCCCAGCGCCTTGTAGGCACGCCAGCGCTGGCGCCCGGCGGCAGCGTCGTCGCCGGCCTGGCCCACGAGCTCGATCAGGCGCTCGCACCCATCGAGCCGCGCCGGCGGGTCCGCGCCGAGGTTGATCCACACCGTGGGCCTGAGCGACGCGTCAACGCCCGCGTCGAAGGCCGGCAGCAGCCACAGCGCGCTGCGCCGCCACACCGCGGCGGCGACGCCGGGGCGCGCGTGCGCCGTGAACTCCCTCGCCTCGGCCACCCACAGGTGGCGCGACAGTGCCTCCCAGTGCGGCGAAGCCACGCACACGCGGCCGCCGGCCCGCAGCGCCTTGCGCAGCAGCCGCGCGGCGTGATCCAGCGGCTCGGCCAGGCCGGTGTGGAACTCGACTTCCACTCCCTGCGGCCCCTTCGCCTGCGCTGCCTGCCGACCAGGCTGCCTAGCGCGCGCGGCCGAGCACGAAGTGCGTCAGCAGCGGCACCGGGCGGCCGGTGGCGCCCTTGGCAGCGCCACTCTTCCAGGCGGTGCCAGCGATGTCGAGGTGGGCCCAGCGCAGCTTGCCGGCGAAACGCTTGAGGAACATGGCCGCCGTGACGGCACCGCCAGGGCGGCCGCCGACGTTGCCCATGTCGGCGAAGTGGCTCTTCAGCGCCTCGTCGTACTCGTCGTCCAGCGGCAGGCGCCAGGCGGGGTCGAAGGCGGCGTCGCCGGCCGCCTGCAGCTCGGCGGCGAGGGCGTCGTCAGGGCTGAACAGGCCGCTGCGGTGATGGCCCAGCGCGATGACGCAGGCCCCGGTCAGCGTGGCGATGTCCACCACTGCCGCCGGCTTGAAGCGCTCGGCGTAGGTGAGCGCGTCGCAGAGGATCAGGCGGCCCTCGGCGTCGGTGTTGAGGATCTCGATGGTCTGGCCGCTCATGCTGGTGACGACGTCACCGGGCTTGACGGCGCGGCCGCTGGGCATGTTCTCGGTGGCCACGACGATGCCGACCACGTTGACCCGTGCCTTCAGGCGCGCCACGGCCGCCAGGGTGCCCAGCACGCTGGCGGCGCCGCCCATGTCGAACTTCATCTCGTCCATCTCGGCGGCTGGCTTGAGGCTGATGCCACCGGTGTCGAAGGTGATGCCCTTGCCGACGAGCACCACCGGCGCATCGGTCTTGGCACCGCCCATCCAACGCAGGACGATGAACTTGGGCGGCTGCTCCGAGCCTTGCGCCACCGCCAGGAACGCGCCCATGCCGAGCTTCTCGCAGTCCTTGCGCTCCAGCACCTCGACCTTCAGGCCGTGGCTGCGGGCCATGGCCAGCGCCTGCTGCGCCAGGTGGGCGGGCGTGCAGTGGTTGCCCGGGCGGTTGGCCCACTCGCGGGCCAGTGTCACGCCCTCGGCCAGCGCCTGGCCGGTGCGCAGGCCCTCGGCCACGGCGCCGGCCTCGGCCTTGTCGCTGCACAGCACCGTCAGCGTCTTCAGGCGCGAGGGCGTCGGCGCGCTGGGCTTGGTCTCGCGGTATAGGTAGGTGGCCTCGGCGGCGACCACGGCCACGGCCTCGCCGTGGCTGGCCGCCAGCGTGCCGAAGCCGGCCGGGCACACGGCCAGCGTGCGCGAGCCGCCGCCCTTGAGCGCGGCCAGGCCTGCGGCCAGCGCACGGCGGAAGGCGCGCGCCGTGGCGCCGCCGGCAAAGGCGAAGGCCACGCGCGCGGCCTTCACGCCCGCCACGCGGTGCGCGTACAGCACCTGCGCGGGCTTGGTGTCGAGGTCACCCTCGCGCACGGCCCGGCCGAACTCGTCCGCCAGCGGCTTCTCGAGGGCGGCAGCAGCCTCGGTCGAGGCAACGATGACCAACAGCGCATCGGAGACGGCGGTGGTGGCCGCGCCGGCCGTGGTGGTCTTGAAGTCCATAATGCAAAAGGGGCAGGTAAAACGGCAAATGGTATTCGATTCGACCGTCCGCAAGGAGCTGGCCCGGGGCTTCGGAGCCACCCTCGTCGTCATCCTGACCATCGTCATCACCAACGCGCTGATCCGCTCGGTGGGGCAGGCCGCCAGCGGCAACGTGGCGCCGCAGGACGTGGTGCTGCTGCTGGGCTACGTCACGCTCGGCCAGCTGCCGACGCTGCTGGCGCTGTCGCTGTTCATCGCCGTGGTGGTGGCGCTGTCGCGCATGTACCGCGACAGCGAGATGATCATCTGGTTCGCCAGCGGCGTGGGTATCGGCCGCTTCGTGCGCCCGGTGCTGCGCACGGCCTGGCCGGTGCTGCTGGTGGTGGCGCTGCTGGTGCTGTTCGTGTGGCCCTGGGGCAACCGCGCGAGCCTGGAGCTGCGCGAGCGCTACCAGCAGCGAAGCGACCTCGCCCGGGTCACGCCTGGCGTGTTCCAGACATCCTCCGACGGCAGCCGCGTGTTCTTCGTCGAGCGCGAGAGCCTGGACGGCGTGAACGCCCGCAACGTGTTCATCCTCACCCGCAGCGGGCAGACCGAGTCGGTGACCTCGGCGCGCGCGGGGCGGCTGGAGCGCGAGGGCGACGACCGTTTCCTGGTGCTCGAGCGCGGCCAGCGCAACAGCACCGACCTGGCCAGCGGCGATCGCGTGCTCGCCAGTTTCGAGAGCTACAGGCTGCTGGTCGGCGAGCGCGCGGTGCGCTCGGCCGAGAGCCGCTCGCCGCGCACCGTGCCCACGGCCGAGCTGCTGGCCCAGCCCACGGCGCGCCACCAGGCCGAGCTGACTTGGCGCATCGGCCTCGTGCTGGGGGCCGCCAACCTGCTGCTGCTGGGCATTGCGCTGGCGGCTTCGCAGCCGCGGCGCGCCAGCAACTGGAACCTGCTGTTCGCGCTGCTGGCCTTCGTGTCGTACTACAACTTCATCAACCTGTCGCAGGCCTGGGTGGCCGACGGCCGCGTGAGCCTGGGACTAGCCCTGGCGGGCCTGCACGGCGGGGTGTTCGCGCTGGCCCTGGCACTGCTGTGGTGGCGCGACCACGCCAGCGTCACCCACTGGCCCGTGCCGGGGCGGCGGCGCGCGCGATGAAGACCGTCCGCGCCCTGCTCTACCGCGACATCGTCGCCTCGGTGCTGTTCGTGGCGCTGGCCTTCCTGTCGCTGTTCTTCTTCGTCGACTTCGTCGACGAGCTCGAAGGCGTGGGCCAGCGCGGGCGCACGGCCTGGCGCGCGGCGCTGGCGGCGCTGCTCGAGATGCCGGGCCACCTGTACGAGCTGATGCCGATCGCGGTGCTCATCGGCAGCATCTACACGCTGTCGCGGCTGGCGCAGACCTCCGAGTTCACCATCCTGCGCACCGGCGGCCTGGGCCCCGGGCGGGCGCTGGGGCTGCTGGCGACGCTGGGAGTGGTCTTCGGCGCCGCGACCTTCGTCATCGGCGACTTCGTCGCGCCCTGGTCCGAGCGCCAGGGCGTGCAGCTCAAGGCCCGCGCCGCCGGCGGCCTGTCGATCGGCAGCGCGGGGGCCTGGCTCAAGGAACGGCGCGACGGCGCCGGCGGCACCGGCCAGCCCGGCGGGCGCAACGTGTCGGTCAACGTCACGGCCACCGGCAGCGGAGGCACCCTGCTGGGCGTGCGCATCTTCGAGTTCGACGACGACGGCGCGCTGGTCGTGCGCATCGCGGCGCCGCAGGCCCGCGTGAGCCGCGACGGCACCTGGACACTCAGCGACGCCGAACTCACGCGCTGGCCGTCCGCGCGGGCGGACGGCCCGCCGCGCGTGGAAGTCAGCCGCCACGCCACGCTGGACTGGGCCAGCACTCTGGACGAAGGCGTCGTGGCCGCCGCCGTGCTGCCCGTCAGCACCATGAGCACGCTGGAGCTCTGGCGCTACAGCGAGCACCTCTCGCACCAGGAGCAGGCCAGCCAGAGCCAGCGCATCCGCTTCTGGCGCAAGGCGCTGTACCCGATGTCGTGCCTGGTGATGATGGCGCTGGCCCTGCCCTTCGCCTACCTGCACGCGCGCGCCGGCGGCGTTAGCCTGAAGGTCTTCGGCGGCATCATGCTGGGCATCAGCTTCGTGCTGCTGAACAATCTGACCGGCCACGTCGGCAACCTGCAGGGCTGGACGCCCTGGTTGGCCGCCGCGGTGCCCAGCCTGGTGTACCTGCTGATGTCGATGGCCGCGTTCGCGTGGCTGGTCCGCTACCGCTGAAGCCCCATCACCCACCCCATGACGCACGGCCTGATCCTCTTCGCCCACGGCGCGCGCGACCCCCGCTGGGCCGCGCCCTTCGAGGCCGTGGCCGCCGCGGTGCGTGCGGCACGGCCCGGCCTGCCGGTGCGGCTGGCCTTCCTGGAGTTCATGGCGCCCACGCTGCCCGAGGCCGGCGGCGCGCTCGTCGCCGCGGGCTGCTCGCACCTGACGGTGCTGCCGATGTTCCTGGGTGCCGGCGGCCACGTCCGCCAGGATCTCCCCCGGCTGCTGGACGGGCTGCGCGCCGCCCACCCCGGCCTGCAGGTGGTGCTGCAGCCGGCGGTGGGCGAGATCGACAGCGTCGTCGCCGCGATGGCCGCCGCCGCCTTGGCCCGGCTGCCGGCCGCGGAGGCCGCGGCATGAACCTGCAGCAGTTCCGCTTCGTGCAGGAGGCGGTGCGCCGCAACCTCAACCTCACCGAGGCGGCCAAGGCGCTGCACACCTCGCAGCCCGGCATCAGCAAGGCCATCATCGAGCTAGAGGAGGAGCTCGGCGTCGAGATCTTCGCGCGCCACGGCAAGCGCATCCGGCGCGTCACCGAGCCGGGGCAGCAGGTGCTGAGATCGGTGGACATCATCCTGCGCGAGCTGGCCAACCTCAAGCGCATCGGCGAGGAGTTCTCCAAGCAGGACGCAGGGCTGCTGTCCATCGCCACCACGCACACCCAGGCGCGCTACTTCCTGCCCGGGCCGGTGGCCGAGCTGCGTCGGCGCTTCCCCAAGGTGCAGGTGCAGCTGCACCAGGGCATGCCCGAGCAGGTGGCGCGCCTGCTGCTCGACGACGTGGCGGTGATCGGCATCGCCACCGAGGCCCTTGCGGCGCACGAGGGCCTGGTGACCCTGCCCTGCTACGAGTGGCAGCACGTGCTCGTGGTGCCGCCCTCGCACCCGCTGGCGTCGGTGGAGCGGCCCACGCTCGAGCAGCTGGCCGCCGAGCCGCTGGTGCTGTACCACCCCACCGTGACCGGGCGGACGCGCATCGACCAGGCCTTCGCGCGCGCCCACCTGAGCCCGCGGGTGGCGCTCGAGGCCATCGACTCCGACGTCATCATGACCTACGTCCGCCTGGGCCTGGGTATCGGCATCGTCGCCGAGGGCGCCATGGCCGCCGAGCGCCCCGACACCGACCTGGTGGCGCGGCCGCTGGGCCACCTGTTCGGCAGCAACCTCACCCGCGTGGCCTTCAAGCGCGGCGCCTGGCTGCGCCGCTACGTGGTGGCCTTCGCCGAACTGCTGTCGCCGCGGCTGTCGCAACCGCTGATCGAGCGGGCGATGCAGGGCGACGGCACCGACTTCAACCTCTAGAACCCACGCCATGGCCGAGACCGCCGTCCGCACCCCCACGCTCACGAGCCGCCTGCCCCAGGTCGGCACCACGATCTTCACCGTGATGTCGGCGCTGGCCGCCGAGCACGGCGCCGTCAACCTCGGGCAGGGCTTCCCCGACTTCGACTGCGACCCGGCGCTGCTCGACGCCGTGCAGGCGGCCATGCGCGAGGGCCTGAACCAGTACCCGCCGATGGCCGGCGTGCCGCTGCTGCGGCAGCGCGTGGCCGACAAGATCGCGGCGCTGTACGGCTACCGCTACGACGCCGATACCGAGATCACCATCACCGCAGGCGCCACGCAGGCCATCCTCACGGCCATCCTGGCCGTCGTGCACCCGGGCGACGAGGTCATCGTGCTCGAGCCCTGCTACGACAGCTACGCACCCAACATCGAGCTCGCCGGCGGGCGCGTCGTGCGCGTGCCGCTCACGCCAGGCAGCTTCCGGCCCGACTTCGCCCGCATCGCCGCCGCGCTGACACCCCGCACGCGCCTGATCATCGTCAACAGCCCGCACAACCCCAGCGCCACGGTCTGGACGGCGGCCGAGTGGCAGCGCCTCGCGGCGCTGCTGGCGCCCACGGAGGTGCTGCTGGTCAGCGACGAGGTCTACGAGCACATGGTCTTCGACGGCCAGCCCCATGTCAGCGCCAGCAGCATCCCGGCGCTGGCCTCGCGCGCCTTCGTGGTGTCGAGCTTCGGCAAGACATTCCACGTCACCGGATGGAAGGTGGGCACGGTGGCCGCGCCGGCCGCGCTGACGGCCGAGTTCCGCAAGGTGCACCAGTTCAACGTGTTCACCGTCAACACGCCGGTGCAGCACGGCCTGGCGCGCTACCTCGCCGACCCGGCACCCTACACGGAGCTGCCCGCCTTCTATCAGCGCAAGCGCGACCTGTTCCGCGCCGGACTGGCCCGCTCGCGCCTGCGCCTGCTGCCCAGCGAGGGCAGCTACTTCCAGCTGGTGGACTACTCGGCGGTGAGCGAGCTCGACGAGCTCGCCTTCTGCCGCTGGCTCACCACCGAGGCCGGCGTCGCCGCGATCCCGCTGAGCGCCTTCTACGAGGGCGGCTTCGAGCAGCGACTGGCCCGGCTGTGCTTCGCCAAGAAGGACGATACGCTGCAGCGCGCCATCGAGCGCTTGGCGCGGCTCTGAGCGACCCCGAAGTCGGTCGGCGCCCGGCCCTGGGGGCGCTCAGGATCTCGGCAACGCCGGCTGACGCAGGCCGACCATCCTACCGGCGCCGATCAATTGCGCGGGTCGCGCGGGCCCGTCTCGTCGTCAAGCAGGCGGAAGATGCTCGTCGGCTGCTCTGCCTCGTTGAGGCGGAAGTCCAGCGGCGCGGCGGGCAGAAGACCTTCCGGTGGGTTCGTTGCCTTGAGGTCGTCCTGCTCGTGCCCGAGGGGCAGCGCGGACGCCGGTATGCCGTCGAGGTCTTCCCCGTCGTGATCGCGCATGGGCAGCAGCAGATCCACGCTGCCGGTGTCGATGACCGAGCGGTCCAGGAGGTCCCTCGCCAGCGCATACAGGAAGAGCACCTCGCGGTAGGCCGGCAGGTCAAAGAGCCCAGCGCGGCTGTCTCGGGACAGCAGCGCCTCGAGTTCGGCCATGGCATCCAGCGGCCGCGCCCACTCCTGCTGCAGTCGGGGCATGACGCCAGGGTAGCCCTCCAGCGAGCGACCCGCCGCCAGATCGACACCCCACTCCGGAGCGTGGGCGTTGAAGCGGTGACTGAAGCGCTGGCGCGTGCGCTCGTAGGCCTCATGATCGCTGCGGCGGCGGTGAATCTCCAGCAGCTTGAGATAAGGAAGGGGGCTGCCACCCCCTGTGGTGCGCAGGTGTTCCACCAACACGTCCACCGCCGACTCGTCCTGGCCCAGAACGACGAAGAACTCAGCCTGTTGCTCAAGGTCGATCAACTCATCGATTGATACGGCGCGCGGGGCTGTCTCGTCGCTGCGGCCTCCTGCAGGCAGCGTGTCGGTGCGCTGCATCGCGGGCTCGTCAATCGTGTCGGGCTCGAACTGGGAAGAAGGCGCCCGCTGCGCGGTTCCAGCACCATCGGCGCCCCGGCCGAAAGATGTTTCGGCCTTCGCTTCGGGAGACAGCGTGGTCGGCGGGGCTGGCCAAGCCATAGCCGGCGCCGGCGGCGGCCACGCCCGTTGGGCGCGCGCCGAGGGAGCGGCCGCCGCCGGGAGAACATCGGCGGCTGGCACCGAACTGGCCTCGGAGCTGGCCATGACGGTGCCGAGCCCCCGGGGGCCGAGGTTGGGGGCCGGGGAAGCCCGGAAGCGCATCGTCGATGAGTCGAAGCCTGCCAGGCTCGACATCGAGGTCCCGGGTCCGCTGCTGCCAAATCCGGCAGCCGCCTGCTGCCACCGATGGCGCTGCGCGGCCTGCACCCGACCCAGGCGCCAGGCCAGCCAGGCCGCCAGTGCCGCCAGCAACAGGGACGCCATGGCCAGCGGCGTGGTCCAGCGTGCGGAAGAGCGCGCCTCGAGGAGCTGCTCGCGAAGCGCGGTGACAAGGTCACGGCTGGCCTGGCCCTCGCTGCGGAGTTGCGCCAGTTCTTGCTCGAGCGTGGCCATGCGCAGCGCCGAGGCCGAGGCGGCCGAGGCCGCCGCCTGGGCTGCGCTGGCGGCTTCGGCCACGGCGGCCATGGCCCGGTCTACGACATCGGATGCCGACGCACCGACGCCGCGGCTCGTGGCGGGCTCGGTAAGGTCCAGCTGCAAGCGCGGCACGGCAGCGGCGCGCGGCGAGTCGGCTCGCTGGCGCGCCTCGCGAGCCTCTCGAGCGGCCCTCTGGCGTGCAAGCCGTTGCTCGCGTTGACGTGCCCTGGTCTCGTCGCGCGTACGGACCTGTTCAGACCTCAGCGCCGGCCTGGACGTTGGCGCCGCGGCGATGCTCTGCGGAGCCAAGGCGTCCGGCTCGAGCGTCGCCACCGCGGGCGGGCTGGCCGCCTGAGCCAGCGCTGGCGGAGGGGGCGATGGCGGCAGGGCCTTTCCCGGCGGATCGGCCAGCACCAAATAGGTGCGAGACATACGATCGCTGCAACCCACGCCCAACTGCACCTGCACCACGGGCTCCTCGACGCCCGCCAGAGTCTGCACGCGCACTCGGGCCGAGGTGGCGCTGGTCAGTTCGACGGCGGTGCGCACAAGGGGTGGCGGCACCCGACGGTCACCGATCACGACCTCCGCGGACACGCAATCCGGGCTCAGGGCCTCGCCGGGGTCCAGGCGCAAGGCCACCGCAAAGTTCAGCGGCTGACCCATGATGACCACGGAGTCGCCAGCACCGAATCCCGCCGCCGCGGCCTGCCCGGCCCACACCAGCAATACCGGCAACAAGCCCCTAACCATAGCGCCGCCCGCACGGCTTGCGAACGTGGACCGGCGACAAGGCATGCGATGGAAGGAGTGTCGGTTGGTGAACGGCCTGAACTCTAGCAGCTGACACCCGGGCCGCCGCGAGGGAGGTGGCGACGCCGACGCGTTGTGCGTAGTGTTTATCGTGCATCGGCCAACTCGGACGATTCTGGCCACGACACGAAGGGTCAAGAGTCGCCGCCTGGGTACCCGGGCGGCAGCAGCCCGGGACCACAGGGGTTGTGCGTCATGGCTGCAAAGCGCCGCGCCGGCCTGCCGACAGGCTCCTTGCCAGTCCATCCCGCCAGACGACAATCAAGGCCGTCTTCTTGTGGCGTAGTCGACAAGCCATGAACGGCCCGGTCCGTACATTCGACGCACAGCAACCCACCGACAGCGGCGCGTGGTTCTGCCCGCTCTCCGCCTCAACGCGCACGGAAATCATGTCCCGCGCCGCAGTGCCACGTCTACCCGTCGGCAAACCGCCGGAACGCCCCGGCGCGCCGACCAGGACATGCTGAGCGCCCCCAGGGCCGGGCTGCGCCCAGCCCGCCCCCTGCGGGGGCTCAAGGCGACCGGCAGAGCCGGATCACCTTGAGGGCGGGCGCATGCCGTCGAGGCGCCTGGTGTTGGCCTCGCACAGAGAGCTTGTGGCCGCCGAGGACGCGGCACCACCCACACACACGTCCACCCAGACACGGGTAGAGCGCATCATGGAACGCTTCACCGGCACCCAGCCCATGGCCCAGAGCCACGCCTTCGAGGTGGCAGCGCTCGAGCACCACCTGTCGCAACACCTGTCGGGCTTCACGGGTCCGCTCGAGGTGTCGCAATTTAGGGGCGGGCAGAGCAACCCCACCTACCTACTGGCCACGTCGCGGCGGCGCTGGGCGCTGCGAAGCAAGCCCGGGCCGGTAGCGAAGCTGCTGCCCTCGGCCCATGCCATCGAGCGCGAGTTCCGCGTCATGCGGGCGCTCGGCGGCTGCGGCATCCCGGTGCCACGCATGGACTTGCTGTGCGAGGACGAGTCCGTCATCGGCCGCGCCTTCTACGTGATGCAGTTCGTCGAAGGCCGCGTGCTTTGGGAGCAATCCCTGCCGGGCATGACGAAGGCCGAGCGAGGCGCCATCTACGACGAGATGAACCGCGTCATCGCCGCGCTGCACCAGGTCGACGTGGCGGCCGCCGGCCTGGCCGACTACGGCCGGCCCGGCAGCTACTTCGAGCGCCAGATCGGCCGCTGGAGCAAGCAGTACCTGGCCTCGCGCACCGAGGACATCCCCGAGATGGAGCGCCTCATCGAGTGGCTGCCCGCGCGGCTGCCGGCGAGCGCCCGCGACGAGACCCAGGTCTCGGTGGTGCACGGCGACTTCCGCCTCGACAACCTGGTGTTCCACCCGAGCGAGCCGCGCGTGCTGGCCGTGCTGGACTGGGAACTGTCGACGCTGGGGCACCCGCTGGCCGACTTCAGTTACCACTGCATGGCCTGGCACATCCCGCCGGGCGTGTTCCGTGGCATCGGCGGGCTCGACCTCGCCGCACTGGGCATCCCCGACGAGGCCGAGTACGTGCGCCGCTACGCACAGCGCACCGGCCGCGGCGACCCGGCCACGCTGATGGCCGACTGGAACTTCTACCTTGCCTACAACCTGTTTAGGCTGGGCAGCATCACGCAGGGCATCGCGCGGCGCGTGGTCGACGGCATCGCGTCCAGTGCCGAAGCGCGCGCGACCGGCGACGCCACGCGCGCGCTGGCGCAGATGGCCTGGTCCTTCGCGCAGCGCGCCGACTGAGCGCACCCGCACACATCCCACAGGAGACGACACCATGGACTTCGAGTACTCGCCCCGCACCCGGCAACTCGCCGACAAGCTCAACGCCTTCATGGCCGAGCACGTGTACCCGGCGGAGCCGGCCTACTTCGCGGAGATCGAGGCCAACACGCGCGCCGGCCGGCGGTGGACGCCGCTGGAGACCATCGAGCGCCTCAAGCCCAAGGCGCGCGAGGCCGGGCTCTGGAACCTGTTCCTGCCGCCCACCGCCGACGGGCAGGCGGCGCTGGCGCGCGGCGACAGCGAGTACGGCTTCGGCCTGTCCAACCAGGACTACGCGCCGCTGGCCGAGATCATGGGCGCGGTGCCCTGGAGCAGCGAGGTCTTCAACTGCAGCGCGCCCGACACCGGCAACATGGAGGTGTTCGCGCGCTACGCGACGCCCGGGCTGAAGAAGCGCTGGCTGGAGCCGCTGCTGGCCGGCGAGATCCGCAGCGCCTTCGCGATGACCGAGCCCGCGGTGGCCAGCTCCGACGCCACCAACATCCAGGCCGACATCCGCCGCGACGGCGACCACTACGTCATCAACGGCCGCAAGTGGTGGACCAGCGGCGCCGGCGACCCGCGCTGCGCCGTCTACATCTTCATGGGCAAGACCGATCCGCAGGCCCCCCGGCACTCGCAGCAGTCGATGATCGTCGTGCCCGCCGACACCCCCGGCATCACGGTGCTGCGTCCGCTGACCGTGTTCGGCTACGACGACGCGCCGCACGGCCACATGGAGGTGGACTTCGTGAACGTGCGCGTG
>JBIKLC010000061.1:0-7760 GCA_044360025.1 Rubrivivax sp.
CGCTCGCGCCGATCTGCAGCGGGATCATCCAGTTCGCGAAGCCCACGAACGCCGGCATGATGGCGCCGAACACCATGATCAGGCCGTGCATCGTGGTGAGCTGGTTGAACAGCTCCGGGTTCACGAACTGCAGCCCCGGCTGGAACAGCTCGGCGCGGATGCCCAGCGCGAGCACGCCGCCCACCATCAGCATCGCGAAGCTGAACAGCAGGTACATCGTGCCGATGTCCTTGTGGTTCGTCGCGAAGACCCAGCGGCGCCAGCCGGTGGGCTTGTGGTCGTGGTCGTCGTGGGCGTGATCGTGGCCGCCGACGTGGCCATGCGGGGGAAGGACAGCACTCATGGTTCGGATGCCTCTTGCGTGTTCAGTCGGTCACTTGCGCGCGGCCATGACCTCGGCAGGCTGGATCAGCTTGCCGGTCTTGTTCGACCACGAGTTCTTGGAGAAGGTCAGCACGGCGGCGATCTCGGTGTCCGAGAGCTGCTTCCAGGCCGGCATCGCGCCGTTGGCAGCGCCGTTGAGCAGGATCTCGAGCTGGCGCGCCGGGTCGTTCAGCACGATGGCGCTGCCGTCCAGCGCCTTGATCGGGCCCGCGCCCTTGCCGTCGGCGCGGTGGCAGGCGGCGCAGTTGGCGTTGTAGACCTTCTCGCCGCGCGCCACCAGGTCGGCCAGCTGCCAGACCTTGCTCGGGTCGTCGGCCTTGGCCTGCATCTCCTTCTTCTTGGCCGCCACCCAGGCGGTGTACTCGGCCTGCGTCACCACCTTCACGTGGATCGGCATGTAGGCGTGCTCCTTGCCGCAGAGCTCGGCGCACTGACCGTAGAAGTCGCCGGTCTTCTCGGCGCGGAACCAGGTGTCGCGCACGAAGCCGGGGATGGCGTCCTGCTTGACGCCGAAGGCCGGCACCATCCAGGCGTGGATGACGTCGTTGGCGGTGGTGACGATGCGGATCTTCTGGTTGACCGGCACGACCAGCGGGTTGTCGACCTTCAGCAGGTAGTCGTCGCCCTGCGGCTTGCCCTGGTCGGACATCACGCGGTGCGAGGCGTCCAGCGCCGACAGGAACGCGATGCCCTCGCCCTCGCCCTTGAGGTAGTCGTAGCCCCATTGCCACTGGTAGCCGGTGGCCTTGATGGTGAGGTCGGCGTTGCTGGTGTCCTTCATGGCCACCACGGTGCGCGTGGCCATCGCGCCCATGACGATGACGATGATGAAGGGCACGACCGTCCAGGCGATCTCGACCGCCACGCTCTCGTGGAAGTTCGCTGGCTTGTGGCCGAGCGACTTGCGGTGCTTGAGGATCGAATAGAACATGACCCCGAACACGGCGACGAAGATCACCGTGCAGACGATCAGCATGAACCAGTGCAGCCAGGCCTGCTGCTCGGCGATGCGGGTGACCGCCGGGTGCAGGTTGAGCTGGTTCACGGCCGGGCCGCCGGGCAGGTCGTTCGTGGCCAGGGCCAGGCCCGATGCGAGCAGGGCACCGAGGGCCAGCGGGGCCAGGCGCAGGCGTTGACGGAGTGGGGTCGGGCGCGTCATCGGTTTCACTTCAGGGTCGGGGTTCGTTCTCGGGGCCGCGGCGCAGGGCCGTGCGGAGTTCCTGGGCCAGCGCGGCGCGCAACTCCGGCCGCACGAAGCGGCCGACGCTCACGCTGCCGCCGCGCCCGCGCAACTGCACCAGGGAGCCCTGGCCGGCGGCGGGCTCGACGGCGAGCCATTCGGTGTCGAGGTGGACGTGCTGCACGCGGCTGCCCAGGCTCTGCTCGACGTGCAGCGAGCGACCCTCGAGCGTGATGGTCTCGTGGTCGCCGGCGTGGCGGGCGAAGACCAGCAGCGCCACACCCACGGCCAGCAGCTCAATGCCGGCGAAGGCCGCCACATAGGGCGCGCCCTGGGCCATGAAGAAGCCCGAGACCGCGATCGAGACGATACACAGCGAGAGATACACGGCCGCGAGCTGGCGCGGCGTGATCGAGCAGTTTCGGCGCAGCGGCCACTGCAGCGCCGGCCGCCCGCCCGGGCCCGGGTTCAGGAGCCGGCGGCCGAACGACGAGGTCCCGCGGGGTGCGGCGGCCCAGGGCGCGGATACGGCGGTGACGGTCATGCTCGAAGGGGCTTACTGCGAGTACGGGAAAGGGGGGGTGGGCGACGTGGCGGCGGAACTTGCGCGGGCGCCGGGATCGGTGCGGCTCTCACGCAAGGTCAGCTTTCGCCTGCCCGCCGTCGACCCTAGGATCAACCCGAATTCTAGCTCAGCCCCCCTCAAGCGATGACGCTCGATCAGCACCCAGTCGACGTACAAGACCGAGTCAGGACCGCGTCAGCGGCCCTGCAGAGGGCGGCCGCCGCCCGACCATCGCGCGCAGGTCGGCCAGGGGCAGCGTCGTCTCGGGCGCGAGCCGCGCCCGCGGCGGGGGCTTGAAGGCGTGACCGTAAACGATCTCGAACTCGAGCACGACGCGGCCGTCGGCGCCGCGGCGGGAGTTCAGCCGCTGCAGCAGCCGCTGGAGCCAGCCCGGCGTGCGCAGGCCCGGCGCGCGGCCGGGCGCCGCGTTCAGGCCCAGCGTGCGCAATTCGGCCAGCGCGGCCTCGGCGTCACGCCAGGTCAGGCGCAGCGTCTCCTGGTCCATCACGGGGTCGGCGAAGCCGGCCTGAACGAGCATGTCGCCGAGGTCGTGCATGTCCACCAGCGGCGCCATCGGCGCGGGCCAGCCGGCCTCGGCGTACAGGGCGGCCAGCGACTGCAGCGTGCCCGGGCCCAGCGTGCAGAACATCAGGAAGCCATCGACCGCCAGCGCGCGCTGCCAGGCAGCGAACAGCGCCTGCGGATCGGGCAGCGTGTGCAGCAGCATGCTGCTCCACAGCAGCTGCGCCTGCCCGTCGGGCACGGCAACCGGCGCGATGGCGGTCGGCGACGCAGGGCGGGACAGCAGCCCGCGCCACCAGGGCATGGCCCCGGCGGGCGCGGGGGTGCCGTCGGGGTCCACCGGCGTGATGCGGGCCTGCGGATAGGCGGTCGAGAGCAGGCCGCGGTCGTGGCCGGCCTGCAGGCCCCAGTCGAGCACGGCCCGCGGCTGCAGCTTCACCACGGCCAGCCGCCCGGCCATGCGGCGGGCGGCCTCGGTGTGCAGCCAGGGCGGCCCTGCGGCCTCGCGCAGGCGGCGGCGCCAACGCGCCAGCGCCACGGCGTCCACCGGCCGCGGCGCGCCGGCGGTGGCATCGGGCACGGGCATGCGTGGCAGTATAGGCAGGCCATGTCCACGCGTGCCCTGCCCGGCCCCGCACTGCCCAGCGCCGCGCGCTGGCCCACGCAGTGCGAGCTTTGCCGCCAGTGGACCGCCGGCGACGCCCTGTGCGGCGACTGCCACGCGCGCTTCGCTGCCCAGCGCTGGCGCTGCGCGCGCTGCGCGCTGCCCACCGGCACGGCCGTCCCGCGTTGCGGCAACTGCCTGGGCGCGCACGAGCCGCCGTTCGACGCCGCCGTGGCGGCCGTCGACTACGTCTTCCCCTGGGACTGCCTGATCAAGGCCTTCAAGTTCGACGGCCGGGTGGAACTGGCCGACGCGCTGGCCGCCCGCCTGGCCGACGCGGTGGCCACGGCCTGCGGGGCCGGCCTGCCGGCTCCGGATCTCGTGCTGCCCGTGCCGCTGGCGCCCGCGCGGCTGGCCGAGCGCGGCTACAACCAGGCCTGGGAACTGGCCCGGCGCGTGGCCCGGGAGCGCGGCCTGCCGGCCGACGACGCGCTGCTGCTGCGCCCCCTGGAGACGCCCCGCCAGACGGGGCAGACGCGCGCCGGGCGGGCCGACAACCTGGCGCAGGCCTTCATGGCCGAGCCCCGGCGCCGCGCCGCGCTGGCGGGCCGCCGCGTGGCCCTGGTGGACGACGTCATGACCACCGGCGCCACGGTCGCGGCCGCCACGCGGGAACTGCGGCGCGCTGGGGCGGCGTCGGTGCAGGTGTGGGTGTTCGCGCGAACGCCGGCGCCCGGGGCCGACTGAGCATGTTCCACGTCGTGCTCGTCGAGCCCGAGATCCCGCCCAACACCGGCAACGTCATCCGCCTCGTGGCCAACACCGGCTGCACGCTGCACCTGGTGGAGCCGCTGGGCTTCTCGATGGACGACAAGCTGCTGCGCCGCGCAGGGCTCGATTACCACGAGTGGGCCGAGGTACAGCGCCACGCCAGCTTCGACGCCCTGCTGGCCGCGGCCCGGCCCGATCCGGCGCGCCTGTTCGCCTTCACCACGCACGGCTCCACGCCCCTCCCGGCGCTGCGCTGGCAGCCGGGCGACTGGTTCGTGTTCGGCAGCGAGTCGCGCGGCCTGGACCCGGCGCTGCGCGACCGCTTCGCGCCGGCGCAGCGCGTGCGACTGCCCATGCGGCCGGGCCAGCGCAGCCTGAACCTCAGCAACGCCGTCGCGGTGGTGGTGTTCGACGCCTGGCGGCAGCAGGGCTACGCCGGCGGCGGCTGATCAGCCCGTCTCGGGCCTGGCCTCGCGCGCCATCAGCAGGCCCACGGCCTGCGCCGGGGCGATGCGGCCCTCGAGCACGGCCACCACGGCGGCCGTGATCGGCATCTCCACGCCAAGCGCCTGCGCGCGCGCCAGCGCCACGGCGGCCGTCGGCACGCCCTCGGCCACGTGGCCGAGCTCGGCCAGCGCCTCGGGCAGGCTGCGGCCGGCGGCCAGCGCCACGCCCACGGCGCGGTTGCGCGACAGCGACCCGGTGGCCGTGAGCACGAGGTCGCCCAGCCCCGACAGGCCCATGAAGGTGTCGGCGCGCGCGCCCAGGGCCACGCCCAGGCGCGTCATCTCGGCCAGGCCGCGCGTGATGAGCGCCGCGCGGGCGTTCAGCCCCGCGCCCGGCAGGCCGTCGACGATGCCGGTGGCGATGGCCATCACGTTCTTGAGCGCGCCGCCGACCTCCACGCCCACGATGTCGGGGCTGGTGTAGATGCGCAGCGGCCCGCCGTGAAAGGCCTCGACGGCGCGCGCGGCCAGCCCGGCGTCGCTGCCGGCGGCCACCAGCGCGGTGGGCAGGCCGCGCGCCACCTCGAGCGCGAAGCTCGGCCCGCTGAGCATGCCGCAGGGCAGGCCCGGGCGCAGCGCGCGCGCGATCTCGTGGCCCAGCAGGCCGGTGCCGGCCTCGAAACCTTTACTGAGCCACAGCGCGGGGGCGTCGCCCGGCAGCGCCTGGAGCATGCCGCGCAAGCCGGCCATGGGCGTGGCGATCACGATCAGGCCGGCGGCACCACTGCCGTGGGCCAGTCCCGCCGCCAGGTCGGCGGTGGACCGCAGGCCCGGCGGCAGGGCGACGTCGGGCAGGTAGCGCGCGTTCGAGCGCGTGGCCTGCAGCGCGGCGGCCTGGGCCGCGTCACGCGCCCACAGCAGCGCGTCGTGGCCGGCGGCCGCGGCAGCCGCGGCCAGTGCCGTGCCCCAGGCGCCAGCGCCGAGCACCGCGATCTTCATCGCCGCGCTGTGCCTGGGCCCCGACGCTTCAGTTCGCGTCGGTGATGATGCGGGAGCCGCCGTTGGCCGCCGCGGCGGCCTGCTGCTGCTGGGCCTCGAACATGGCCTGGAAGTTCACTTCCGTCAGCAGGATGGGCGGGAAGCCGGCGCGCGTGCAGACGTCGGACACGATGGCGCGCAGGTACGGGTACACCATCTGCGGGCAGACGATGCTCACGATGCCCTGGAGCTGGTCCTGCGGCACGTTGCGGATCTCGAAGATGCCGGCCTGCTTGGCCTCGACCAGGAACAGCGTCTTGTCCTTGACCTTGGCCGTGACGGTGGCGGTGACGGTGATCTCGAAGACGCCGTCGGCCACCTGCTCCGCGCCCATCTGCAGATTGATGTCGACCTGCGGCTGGCCCTGCTCGAGCAGGATCTGCGGCGAGTTGGGCTGCTCCAGCGACAGGTCCTTGAGGTACATGCGCTGGATGTTGAACACGGGGGTCTCGTCGGCCATGGTCCGGTCTCGGCTGGGTGGGTGATGCGGGTGAAACAAGGCCCGGTGCCGAAGGCGGCACCTGACCCGGATGGCGGATTATCGACGAGTGCCGCGGCGCCGCCGGCAGCGGCGCCGTGCGCTGCTGCTCAGCCGGCGAGCATCGGCGCGAGGCCGCCGCGTTGGTCAAGCGCCATGAGGTCGTCGCAGCCTCCGACGTGGGTGTCGCCGATGAAGATCTGCGGCACGGTGCGGCGGCCGGTGGCGGCGATCATCGCGTCGCGCTGGCCGGGGTCGAGGTCGACGCGGATCTCCTCGATCTGCACGACGCCACGCTGCTTGAGCAGCGCCTTGGCTCGGATGCAGAACGGGCACACCTGGGTGGTGTACATGCGCACCTTGCTCACTGGGTTCTCCTGGGGCGGGTTAAGGAGGCTGAACCCCGATTGTCCGCAGCCCGCGATCACCCTGCGGCCGACCTCTCCATCGGAAGTTGTGCTTCGCGCCAGGCGGCGCTGCCGCCGGAGACCGACACCGCCTTCTCGTAGCCGGCCTTGCGCAGCAGCGCGGCCGCCCGGCCGGCGCGGGCGCCGCTGGGGCACATCAGGATCACCGGCAGCGTCTTGTTGGAGGGCAGTTCCTTCGAGCCCTCGAGCTCGCCGAAGGGCACGTTGCGGGCGCCGGTGGCGTGGCCTTGGGCGTACTCGGCCGGTTCGCCGACGTCGATCAGCACGCCCTTCTCGCGGTTGATCAGGCGCACGGCCTCCGAGGTGCCCACGGCCGCCGGGCCACCCGCGGCCTTGTTGACCATGGGCCACACCAGCAGGGCGCCCGAGACGAAGGCGACGAGGATCAGGATCCAGTTTTCGACGATGAAGCTCACGGTGGCGGTGGCGGCGGGCAAAGCCTGGAGTGCAAATCGCGGATCATAGAATCTCCCGCATGCACAAGCTCGTCCTGATCCGCCACGGGGAATCGACCTGGAACCTGGAAAACCGCTTCACCGGCTGGACCGACGTGCCGCTGACCGACACCGGCGTAGGACAAGCGCGCGACGCTGGGCGGCTGCTGCGCGAGGGCGGCTGGGAGTTCGACCTGACCTATACCTCGGTGCTCAAGCGCGCCGTCTGGACGCTGTGGCACGCGCTGGATGAGATGGAGCGCACCTGGCTGCCCGTGCGCCACGACTGGCGGCTGAACGAGCGCCACTACGGCGCGCTGCAAGGCCTGAACAAGGCCGACATGGCCCGGCAGTACGGCGACGAGCAGGTGTTGATCTGGCGCCGCAGCTACGACACGCCCCCGCCGCCGCTGAAGCCCGGGGACCCGCGCAGCGAGCGCAGCGACCTGCGCTACGCGCAACTGGCGCCCGGGCAGGTGCCGCTGACCGAATGCCTGAAGGACACCGTGGCCCGCGTGCGCCCCTTCTGGGATGAGGTGCTAGCGCCGGCCATCAGGGGAGGCCAGCGCGTGCTGATCGCGGCGCACGGCAACAGCATCCGCGCAATGGTGAAGATGCTCGACGGCATCGGTGACGCTGAGATCGTCGGCGTCAACATCCCCAATGGCATCCCGCTGGTGTACGAGCTTGACGCGGCCTTGAAGCCCCTCCGCAGCTACTACCTGGGCGACGCCGAGGCCGCCGCCCGCGCCGCGGCGGCGGTGGCGTCGCAGGGCAAGGCCTAGGCCGCGCGAAAGGCCGCGCGAAAGGCCGCGCGAAAGGCCGCGCGAAAGGCCGCGCGAAAGGCCGCGCGAAAGGCCGCGCGAAAGGCCGCGCGAAAGGCCGCGCGAAAGGCCGCGCGAAAGGCCGC
>JBIKLC010000014.1:0-70198 GCA_044360025.1 Rubrivivax sp.
AGGCCGCGCGAAAGGCCGCGCGAAAGGCCGCGCGAAAGGCCGCGCGAAAGGCCGCGCGAAAGGCCGCGCGAAAGGCCGCGCGAAAGGCCGCGCGAAAGGCCGCGCGAAAGGCCGCGCGAAAGGCCGCCGCCAGCGGCCGCCCCAGGTGGCGCTGGCTCACGACCTAAACCGACGGAACGGCCATGTCCTGGCGCATGTCGGCCAGGAGGGGGCTCTCCTGCTCGGGTCGCGCGCAGCCCAGCGCCACTGCCAGACGCTGCGCCAGCGCGGCCTCGTCGTCCACGTGCAGCACCGGGCCGGGGGTCGTCATGCCGATTCCGGCTGCAGTCGCTCGGCCACCATCTGTCGCAGGTACTCGGCCAGCGCGCGGCGGTCGGCGTGTGCCGTGGCCACGGGCGGCAGGATCTCCACGTGCACCGCCAGGCCGCGCGCCGAGGCCATGCGCCACACCGTCTTCAGCAGCGTGGTCTCGCCCAGGAACTGCGCCGCCGTGGCCACGTGCTGGCCGGGCGCGGCGTAGCGCAGCACCACCGGCTGCACCGGCGTGCCCGTGGCGATGGCCGCCTGCAGCAGGTTGGCGTGGAACGGCAGCGGCACATCGCCCGCGCCGGTGGTGCCCTCGGGGAACACGGCCACGGTCTCGCCGCGCTGCAGCGACTCGGCCATCGCGTGCACCACGCGCAGCGCGTCGCGCTTGCGCTCGCGCTCGATGAACAGCGTGCCGGCGTTGCGGATCAGCCAGCCCAGCAGCGGCCAGGACAGCACGTCGGCCTTGGAGACGAAACGCGCCTGCGGAATGGCGGCGTGGATGGCCGCGATGTCGAGGAAGGACACGTGGTTGGCCACCACCAGCGTGGCCCCGGGGCGCGGCGCCGTGCCGCGCAGGTGCAGCGCCAGCCCCAGGTGGCGCACCAGCGCCGCCGACCACCAGCCGATGCGCGCGTGGCGCCCGGCCTCGTCCAGCCCCGGGAAGCGCGACATCACTGCCATGCCGTGCAACACGTGCAGGCCGCAGCGAAGCAGGCGCGCCACGGCGATGGCGCCGCGCATCAGCCGCCGGCCGCGCGTTCGAAGGCCGGCGTGCCCGCCACCAGCGTGAAGCGCACTCGGCCCGGCAACGCCATGCCGGTGTGGGCGAAGGCGAACGGCGTGTGCTGGCCCAGGCTGGCCAGCATGCCGGCCCGCAGCGCCCACTCCTCGGCGGGATCGAAGACGCACAGGTCGGCCACGCCGCCTTCCACCAGGCGGCCGGCGCTGCCGGCCAGCGAGCCCACCGCGTCGCCCAGGACGCGGACGGGATCGCAGGTCACGCGCGCCAGCGCCGCGTGCAGCGGCAGGCCGGCGTCGCGGCCCCAGCGCAGCGCCAGGCTGAGCAGCAGCTCCAGGCCCGTGGCGCCGGGCTCGGCCTCGCCGAAGGGCAGGTTCTTGGCGTCCTCGGCCACCGGGTTGTGGTCGGAGACCAGCGCGTCGAGGGTGCCGTCGGCCAGCCCCGCGCGCAGCGCGTCGCGGTCGGCGCCCTGGCGCAGCGGCGGCACCAGGCGCATGTCGGGGTTGAAGAAGCCGATGTCGACGTCGGTCAGGTGCAGCGAGTTGATGCTGACGTCGGCCGTGACCGGCAGCCCCTCGGCCTTGGCCGCGCGCAGCAGCGCCACGCCGGCGGCGCTGGACAGCCGGCACAGGTGCACGCGCGCCCGCGTCGCCCGCACCAGCTCGAGGATGGTGTGCAGCGCGATGGTCTCGGCCACCACCGGCACCCCCGACAGGCCCAGGCGCGTGGCCACCGCGCCCGAGGCGGCCACGCCGCGGCCCAGCGCGGCGTCCTGCGGGCGTAGCCACACCGTGTAGCCGTAGGTGGCGGCGTACTGCAGCGCGCGCATCAGCACCAAGGTGTCGGCCAGCGGCACGTCGGCCTGCGAGAAGCCCACGCAGCCCGCCTCCGTCAGCTCGGCCATCTCGGTGAGCGTGGCGCCCTTCAACTCGCGCGTCAGCGCGCCGAGCGGGAACAGCCGGCAGCGGCTCAACTTGCGGGCGCGGAACTTGAGCATCTCCACCAGGCCCGGCTCGTCGAGCACGGGGTCGGTGTCGGGCGGGCACACGAGGCTGGTGACGCCGCCGGCGGCGGCCGCGGCGAGCTCGCTCTCGAGCATGCCCTCGTGCTCCTGCCCGGGCTCGCGCAGCCGCGCGGCCAGGTCGACCAGGCCGGGCGCCACCACCAGGCCGGTGGCGTCGATCACGCGGTCGGCCGCGAAATCAGCCGCGAAGTCAGACGCAGAGGCGGCCGCCGTGCCGATGCCGACGACGCGGCCCGAAGCGATGGCCACGTCGGCCGTCTCGTCGCGGCCGCTGGCGGGGTCGATGACGCGGCCGTGGCGGATGAGGATCTTCATGGCGGGCTCAGGCCTGGTTCCCGGCGATCGTGCTCATCACCGCCATGCGCACGGCGATGCCGAAGGTCACCTGCGGCAGGATCACGCTGTGCGCGCCGTCGGCCACGGCGCTGTCGATCTCCACGCCGCGGTTGATGGGCCCGGGGTGCATGACGATGCAGTCGGGCCGGGCCAGCGCCAGTTTCTCGGGCGTGAGCCCGTAATGCTTGAAGAACTCGCCGGCGCTGGGCAGCATGGCGCCGCTCATGCGCTCGTTCTGCAGCCGCAGCATGATGATCACGTCGGCGCCGCGGATGCCCTCGGCCATGTCGTGGCACACGCGCACGCCCATGCCGGCCAGATCACCCGGCACCAGGGTCTTCGGACCGACGGCGCGGATCTCGGGCACGCCCAGCGTGGTGAGCGCGTGGATGTCGGAGCGCGCCACGCGCGAGTGCACGACGTCGCCGACGATGGCCACGGTGAGCTGCGTGAAGTCGCGCTTGTAGTGGCGGATCGTGTACATGTCGAGCAGGCCCTGCGTCGGGTGCGCATGGCGCCCGTCGCCGGCGTTGACGACGTGCACGTGCGGCGCCACGTGCTGCGCGATCAGGTAGGGCGCGCCGCTCTCGGCATGCCGCACCACGAACATGTCGGCGTGCATCGCGCTGAGGTTGGCGATCGTGTCCAGCAGGCTCTCGCCCTTGGCCGTGCTGCTGCGGGCGATGTCGAGGTTGATGACGTCGGCGGACAGGCGCTTGGCCGCGATCTCGAAGGTGGTGCGCGTGCGCGTGCTGTTCTCGAAGAACAGGTTGAACACGCTCTTGCCGCGCAGCAGCGGCACCTTCTTCACCTCGCGGTCGTTGACGCTGAGGAAGGTGCCGGCGGTGTCGAGGATTTGCGTCAGCACGGCGCGCGGCAGGCCCTCGATGCTGAGCAGGTGGATCAGCTCGCCGTGGCTGTTGAGCTGCGGGTTGCGCTTCATCAGCATCAGGCCGGCTCCACGCTGAAGGTGAAGCGGCCGTCGTCGGCGCGCGCCAGCGCCAGCTTCTGCGCCGCCGGCAGCACGATGCGCGCGGCGGCAAAGGCCGCGGCGACGGGCAGCTCGCGACCGCCGCGGTCCACCAGCACGGCCAGCTGCACGCTGGCCGGGCGGCCGAAGTCGTAGAGCTCGTTGACCACGGCGCGGATGGTGCGACCGGTGTAGAGCACGTCGTCGACCAGCACCAGGTGCGCGGCGTCGATCTCGAAGGGCAGCGCCGTGCGGCCGGCGCCCGCGGCCAGGCCGCGCTCGGCGAAGTCGTCGCGGTGCAGCGTGCTGCTGATGACGCCGGCCGCGCCGGGCAGACCCAGGTCGCGCTGCAGCCGCTCGGCCAGCCAGGCGCCGCCGCGCCAGATGCCCACCAGGCGCGACTCGGGCCTCAGCAGCGGGCGCACGCCGGCCAGCAGCTCGGCGTACAGGGACTCGGCGTCAAGCTGCAGCATGGTGTTCGCGGAAGTACTGCTCGAGCAGGATGGCGGCCGCGGCCGCGTCGGCCGCCTCGCCGCGCGCGCCGTCCGACAGGGCCTCGGTGGTGCTGTAGCGCTCGTCGACGCGGTGCACCGGCAGGCCGAAGCGGCCGCCCAGGCGCCGCGCGAAGCGCTCGGCGCGGCGCGTGTTCTCGTGCGCGGCGCCGTCGGGGTGCAGCGGGACGCCCACCACCAGCGCCGCCGGCAGCCACTGCCGGATCAGCGGCTCGGCCTTCGCAAACACGGCATCGCCCTCGGCCACCAGCGTGGCCAGCGGCTGCGCCCGGCACAGTAGCGTGTTGCCCACCGCCACGCCGGTGCGGCGCGTGCCGTAGTCGAACGCCAGCAAGGTAAGAGGCACCGCCACGTCCGGGGCGCCTCAAGCCGCCGCCGCGGACGAGCTCGGCTCGGCCGCAGGTGGCGCCCCCCTGAAGGGAAGCGCCGCAGGCGCTGCGGGGGGGCTATGCATGCCCGGCCTCGGTCGACAGCATGCGCGGGTCGATGCCCAGCAGCGACACCGCCTTGTCGTAGCGCTGCGGCACCGGCGTATCGAAGATGACGGCCGGGTCGGCGCCCACGGTGAGCCAGCCGTTGCGGCCGATCTCGTCTTCCAGCTGCCCGGCGCTCCAGCCGGCGTAGCCCAGCGTGACCAGCACGCGCTTCGGGCCGGCGCCGCCGGCCAGGGCCTCGAGCACGTCCTTGCTGGTGGTCATCTCCAGGCCGCCGGGCACCGACAGCGTGGAGTTGTAGGGCGACTCGGCGCCCGTGGGTTCGTGCAGCACGAAGCCGCGCTCCGTCTGCACCGGGCCGCCGAAGAACACCGGCTGTGCCGCCAGCGCGGCGCGGTGGTCGAGCTTGAGCTCGATCTTCTCGAACAGGCTCTGGAGCGTGATGTCGATGGGCTTGTTGATGACCAGGCCCAACGCGCCCCTCTCAGTGTGCTCACAGAGGTAGATCACCGTGCGCTCGAAGTTTTCGTCGGCCATGCCCGGCATCGCGACGAGGAAGTGGTTCGTCAGGTCGATGCGCGCAGTAGCGGGCGTGTCGGGCTCGGACATCTACCGGATTCTAGGTCGTGCGGCACACTCCCGGCCTTGCCATGACACCCGCCCGCCATCCCGATCCGCACCCCGCCAGGGGCCCGGCCGACAAGCCGCTGGCGCGCGCGCTGGTATGGCTGCGCCGCGACCTGCGCGTCGACGACCACGCCGCGCTGCACCATGCGCTGACGCAGGCGCGCCAGGTCTGGTGCTGCTTCGTGTTCGACCGCGACATCCTCGACGCGCTTCCGGGCCAGCAGGCGGGCCCCGCCGGGGCCGCCAGGACGGACCGGCGCGTCGAGTTCATCCGCGACAGCCTGGTTGGCGTCGACGCCGAGTTGCGCGCGCTGGCGGCCTCGCACGGCGTGGAAGGCGCGGGGCTGCTGGTGCGCCACGGCTGGCCGAAGGACCAGGTGCCCGCGCTGGCAGCGGCGCTGCAGGTGCAGGCCGTGTTCGCCAGCCACGACGACGAGCCCGCGGCGCTGGCGCGCGACGCGCTGGTGCGCGGCCGCCTGGCCGACCTCGGCGTGGCCCTGCACACCAGCAAGGACCACGTGGTGTTCGAGCGGCGCGAGGTGCTGACGCTCGGCGGCGGCGCCTTCAGCGTGTTCACGCCCTACAAGAACGCCTGGCTGCGTAAGCTCGAGCCCCAGCACTTGGAGGCCCACCCGGTGGCCCGGCACGCCGGGTCTCTGGCGCCGCGGCCGGCCGGTGAGCCGGGCGTGCCCGCGCTGGCCGACCTCGGCTTCGCGCCCACCAACCTGCACGAGCTCAAGCTGCCCACGGGCCCGGCCGGCGCACAGGAACTGCTGGCCGACTTCCTCGACCGCATCGACCGTTACCACGAGACGCGCGACTTCCCGGCCGTCAAGGGCCCCAGCTACCTGAGCACGCACCTGCGCTTCGGCACCGTAAGCGTGCGCCAGCTGGCGCGGCTGGCCCACGAGCGCCGCGAGGCCGGCAGCCGCGGCGCCGAGGTGTGGCTGTCGGAGCTGATCTGGCGCGACTTCTATCACCAGATCCTGCACCACCACCCGCGCGTGGCCGAGCACGCCTTCAAGCCCGAGTACGACCGCATCCGCTGGGAGCACGGCAAGGCCGCCGAGTCGCTGTTCGCCGCCTGGTGCGAGGGCCGCACCGGCTACCCGCTGGTCGACGCCGCGATGCGGCAGCTGGCGCAGACCGGCTACATGCACAACCGCCTGCGCATGGTGACGGCGAGCTTCCTCACCAAGGACCTGGGCCTGGACTGGCGCTGGGGCGAGCGCCACTTCGCGCTGCACCTCAACGACTTCGACCTCGCCGCCAACAACGGCGGCTGGCAGTGGGCGGCCAGCTCGGGCTGCGACGCGCAGCCCTACTTCCGCATCTTCAACCCCGTGAGCCAGAGCGAGAAGTTCGACCCGCAGGGCCGCTTCATCCGCCGCTACGTGCCCGAGCTGGCCGCGCTGCCCGACGCCGCGCTGCACGCGCCCTGGCAGGCGCGGCCGGTGGACCTGGCCGCCGCCGGCATCGAGCTGGGCCGCCACTACCCGCGGCCGGTGGTGGACCACGCCGCGGCGCGCGAGAAGACACTGGCGCGCTACGCCGTGGTCAAGTCGAAGGCGCCGGCGTAGCGCTACCCAGCGCCGGGGCCGGCGGGCGGATCACGGCGCGCAGGTCGGTCTCCCAGCCCTGCAGGTTGGCGCGCGCCCGCTCGCGCTGCGCCGGCGTGGTGGCGTTGTGCAGCCGGGCCGAGAGGGCGCAATTGGCCTCGGCCAGGCGCTGCTGCTGCGCACGGCGCTGCGGGTCGGGCGAGGCCATCGCGCCCTCGGCCAGCGCGCGCAGGGCGGCCACGCGCTGCTCGCGGCTGGCGCGCTCGGCGACCAGGCGGCGCAGCGTGGCCACCGTCTGCTGCTGCCGGCGCTCGCGATCGGCCAGCCAGCGCGCGGCGTCCAGCGGCAGCTCGGCCACGCTGGCGCGCAGCACGGCCAGCTGCGGCTCGTCGAGCCGGCCGTAGATGCGCTCGAAGCGCTCGCGCGTGCGCTTGACGCTCTCGGCCAGGCGCTCCGCGGCGTCGCCCTGCAGGAACTTCTCGCGGTCCTCGGCGATCTCGCGAGCGCCCTTGGCCTCCATCGCCTTCAGGTTGGCCTCGGTCAGCAGGGGCACGAGGTCGGCTGCCTCCTCCAGCGCGCGGGCCAGCGCGGGCTGCAGCAGCGCCTGGGCCTGCGCGTTCCAGCGGCACACGCCCTCGGGGGTGACGGGGTGCAGCACCTGTTCGCGCGCATCGGCCAGCAACGCCGCCGTCGGCGCCAGTTGCGTGCTGCGGTGCCAGGCGAACCAGCGGTCCAGGGCGGCCTTGACCTGCGGCGCCTGCTGGCGGTCGGCGTCGATCCAGCCGTCGAGCTGCCACCACGCCAACGTCGGCCCGCTGGAATACGCCACGCGCAGCGTGCTGCAGCCCGCGGCCAGCACGAGCGCGCTGCCTATGATCAGCAGCTTCCACCACCGCATTCGGGACTCGGGCATGGCTGTCAACGTCGTGATCATGGCCGCGGGCAAGGGCACCCGCATGAAGTCGGCGCGGCCGAAGGTGCTGCATCGGCTGGCCGGACGGAGCTTACTCCAGCACGTGCTCGATGCCGTGGCCGGCGTGGGGGATGCGGCGTCGCGCCACACCGTCGTCATCACCGGCCACGGCGCCGACGAGGTGGAGGCCGCCTGCGCTGGCCAGGGCCTGCACTTCGCGCGCCAGCTGCCGCAGCTGGGCACCGGCCACGCCGTGCAGCAGGCTGTGCCCGCGCTGCGCGATGGCCACGAGACGACACTGGTGCTCAACGGCGACGTGCCGCTGATCCGCGCCGCCACCGCGCAGGCCCTGGCCGAGGCCGCCGCCGGCGGCGCGCTGGCGCTGCTGACCATCGAGCTGCCCGACCCCTTCGGCTACGGCCGCATCCTGCGCGACGGCGAGCCCGGCGCGGGAGGCGCCGTGCGCGCCATCGTCGAGCAGAAGGACGCCAGCCCCGCGCAGCGCGCCATCCGCGAGGTCTACACCGGCATGATGGCCGCGCCCACGGCGCTGCTGAAGCGCTGGGTGATGGCGCTGCGCGACGACAACGCCCAGAAGGAGTACTACCTGACCGACGTGGTGGCGCTGGCCGTGGCCGAGGGCGTGCCCGTGGTGGCCGTGGCCGCGCCCGACGAGACCGAGGTGCTGGGCGTGAACAGCCCGCACCAGCTGGCCGACCTCGAACGCCGCCACCAGAAGCGCGTCGCCGACGCGCTGATGGACGCCGGCGTGCGGCTGGCCGATCCGGCCCGGCTGGACGTGCGCGGCACGCTGGCCTGCGGCCGCGACGTCGAGATCGACGTCGGCTGCGTCTTCGAGGGCACGGTCACGCTGGGCGACTGCGTGCGCGTCGGCGCGCACTGCGTGCTGCGCGACGCCACCGTCGCCGCCGGCGCGGTGATCCACCCGTTCACGCACGTCGAGGGCGCCGAAGTCGGGCCCGGCGCGCTGGTGGGGCCCTACGCGCGGCTGCGGCCCGGCGCGGTGCTGGGGCCTGAGGTGCACATCGGCAACTTCGTCGAGGTGAAGAACAGCACGCTGGCCGCCGGCGCCAAGGCCAACCACCTGGCCTACCTGGGCGACGCCACGGTGGGCGCGCGCGTGAACTACGGCGCCGGCAGCATCACCGCCAACTACGACGGTGCGAACAAGCACCGCACGACCATCGGCGACGACGTGCACGTGGGCAGCAACTGCGTGCTGGTGGCACCGGTGACGCTGGGCGCGGGTGCGACCATCGGCGGCGGCAGCACCATCAGCAAGGACGCGCCGGCCGGCCAGCTGACGGTGGCGCGGGCGCGCCAGGTCACGCTGCCAGGCTGGACGCGGCCGAAGAAGCCCGCCAAAGGCTGAATCAGCCCGCCGGGGGCCGCTCGAAGACCTCGGCCGCGAGGCACAGGTCGTCCCAGGCCTTGGCCTTCTCGGGCAGGTTGCGCAGCAGGTAGGCGGGGTGGTAGGTCACCACCAGCGGCACGCCCTGGTAGCGGTGCACTCGGCCGCGCAGGCGGCCGATGGGCTCGTCGGACCGCAGCAGCGCCTGCACGGCGAATCGGCCCATGGCCAGGATGATGCGCGGCTTCAGCAGCTCGATCTGGCGCACCAGGAAGGGCTCGCACCGGGCGAGTTCGTCGGGCGCCGGGTTGCGGTTGCCGGGCGGGCGGCACTTCAGGGTGTTGGCGATGTAGACCTGGCGCTCGGGCGGCGTGCCGGGCTCCTGGGCGCGCGTGAGCTGCAGCGCCGCGAGCATGCGGTCGAGCAGCTGGCCGGCGGCGCCGACGAAGGGCTCGCCCTCGCGGTCTTCCTGCTCGCCCGGGGCCTCGCCCACCACCATCCACTGCGCCTGCGGCGAGCCGACGCCGAACACCGTCTGCGTGCGGCGTTCGCACAGGCCGCAGGCGCGGCAGGCGGCCACGGCCTCGCGCAAGTCGGGCCAGCCGAGCGCCGACAGCGCCGCCGCGGCGCTGCCGGGCCGGGCGCCGGGGGCTTCGGCCGGCGGAGTCGGCGCGCGGCGGTCAGCGGCCGCAGGCACGGCTGCGGACACGGCCACGGCCGCGGCCGTGACGGCGGGCGGTGCCACGGGCGCCGGCGCAGGCTCGGCCACGGGGAGCTGGGCCGGGCTCGCGCCCTCCGCGGCCGGCGGCGACAGCAGCCGCAGCCCCATGGCCGCCAGCAGGCGGTGCTGGCGCTCAGTCCAGGCCATCGCAGGGCTCCAGCGCCAGGCTCATGACGATGGCGTCCTCGCGGCCGCCGCGTGCCGGGTAGTAGCCGCGCCGGCGGCCCACCTCGGCAAAGCCACGCGCGGCATACAGCCGTCGCGCGCGCTCGTTGCCTTCGCGCACCTCCAGCAGCAGACGCGCCGCCGACAGCGCCCGCGCCTCGGCCACCACGGCCTGCAGCAGCGCATGGCCGACGCCGCGGCCCTGGCACTCGGGCGCTACCGTCAGGTTCAGCAGGTGCAGTTCGCCCACGCCCGGCATGGCGATGAAGTAGCCGAGCACCGCCACCTCGTCATCGCGCGCCAGCCGCGCGAGGTAGCCCGCGGCCAGCGAGTCGACGAAGTTGCCGCGCGACCACGGGTGGGCGTAGGCCCGCACCTCCACGCCGAGCACGGCGTCGATGTCGCCCACCGCCATCTCGCGCAGCGGCGGCAGCGGCGCGGGGGGATTGCCGGGCAGCAGGTCGAGGCGGGCGTTCATGGCCAGGGGTACCGGGCGAAGCGGATCAGGCGGCGCGCGCCGCCGTGCGCTCGGCCGTGGTCTGCGCCACCTTGTCGCGCAGGTACAGCGGCAGGGCATCGGCCGCCGCCACGGCGGCACCCTGGGCCCAGGCCTGCAGCGCCAGCCGGCCCAGGGCCGCGGCGCGGTCGATCGGCTCGGGCTGCCGATGCGGCCCCGCCGGCCAGGCGATGCGGTCGCCGAACACGGCCAGCGCCGAGCCCGCCAGGGCCTGCGGCGGCGGCAGGGCGGCCCAGGCCTCGGCGAGCGCGGGCCAGGCCCACAGCGCCGGCGCCTGCGTGACCTGCCAGCGCCCTTGCCACCACGCGTAGCGGGCAGCGTAGATCTCGTCCATGCGCGCATCGGCGGCCACCGCGACCTCGGCACCCTCGGGCAGGGCCGGGCCGGCGTGCAGGTCTTCGGCCAGCAGCATCAGCGCGTCCAGCGGCAGCACGGGCTTGCGCCAGCCCCAGGCCAGGCCCTGGGCAACCGCGCAGGCCGTGCGCAGGCCCGTGAAGGCGCCCGGGCCCTGCACGAAGGCGATGGTGTCCAGCTGCCCGCCCGCCAGGCCCGCGCGCGCCAGCAGGGCCTGCAGCACCGGCAGCAGCCGGGCCGACGCGGCGGCGCCGCCGGCTTCGTCGTGCGTGTGCAGCGTGCGGCCGTCGCTGAGCGCGGCGCACAGGCGTTCGGTGGCGGTGTCCAGGGCCAGGATCGCCGGCCCCGTCCCGGGGGGAGCGGTCATCGCTTCAGTTTAGCCGTGCGATCATGGCCGCCGATGCCTGCCGACTGCCGCCGCGCCCTGCTGCTCATCGCCCTGCTGCCCATCGCCCTGCTGTGGGCGGCGGCCCTGCCCCTGGCCCAGGCCGCCACGCAGCTGCCGCCCGAGGCCCGGCAGGCGCTGCAGCGCGCCGCCATACCGCCGGAGGCCGTGGCCGTGGTGGTGCACGAGCTCGGCGCGACGCAGCCGGTGCTGGACTGGCGCGCCGACGCGCCAATGAACCCGGCCTCGCTGATGAAGCTGCCCACCACGCTGGCGGCGCTGGACCGCCTGGGCCCGGCTTTCACCTGGGCCACGCCGTTGTGGCTGACCGGGGCGCTGAACGACGGCGTGCTCGACGGCGACCTCGTCATCCAGGGCCGTGGCGACCCCAAGCTCGTGGTCGAGCGGCTGTGGCTGGCGCTGCGCCAGGTGCGCCAGTGGGGCCTGCGCGAGATCCGCGGCGACATCGTGCTCGACGGCCGCGCCTTCGCGCCGCAGCCTGGCGACCCCGGCGACTTCGACGGCGAGCGCCTGCGCCCCTACAACGCGCTGCCGGCGGCGCTGCTGCTGAACTTCCGCTCCTCGCTCGTGAGCTTTGTGCCCGACGCGGCCGCGGGCGTGGCCCGGGTGTCGCTGGACACCCCGCTGGCCGACACGCGCGTCGACGCCACCGTGCCGCTGGCCGCCGCCGGCACGCCCTGCGGCGACTGGCGCGCCGGCCTGAAGGCCAGCGTCGAGCCGCGCCGCCTGCGCTGGGCCGGCAGCTTCCCGGCGGCCTGTGGCGAGCGCCAGTGGCCCCTGGCCGATGCCGAGCCCGCCAGCTACGACGCGCGGCTGCTGCGCGGCCTGTGGCAGGAGCTCGGCGGCACCCTGGCCGGCCGCGTGCGCGAGGGCGCCGCCCCCGCCGGCCGGCCGCCCACGCTGACGCTGCGCTCGCCGCCGCTGGCCGAGGTGGTGCGCGACATCAACAAGTTCAGCAACAACGTCATGGCCCAGCAGCTGCTGCTGACGCTGGCGCTGCAGGCCCTGCCCGAAAGCGCGACGGGGGTGACGGCGCAGCAGGCCCGCGATCTGCTGGCCGCCTGGCTGGCCGAGCGCACCGGCGCGCTGGACGACGCGGTGGTGGTGGACAACGGCTCGGGCCTGTCGCGCCTGTCGCGGCTGCCGGCGCGGCGGCTGGCGCGGCTGCTGCAGCAGGCCGCCGACGGCCCGCACTTCGGTGAGCTGCTGGCCTCGCTGCCCATCAGCGGGCAGGACGGCACGCTGCGCCGCTCGCGGGCGCCCGAGGGCCGCGCGCAGTTGAAGACCGGCTCGCTGCGCGACGTGGCGGCCCTGGCCGGCTACGTGCTGTCGGACACCGGCCGCCGCTACGTGTTCGTGGCGATGGTCAACCACCCCCAGGCCGGCGCCGCCCGACCGGCGCTCGACGCCCTCGTGCAGTGGGCCGTGCACGACGCCCCTGCGCGCGCCCTGCCCGCGCGGCCTTCACGCCCCTAGTCCCGCCCCCAAGCCCCGCCATGAACCCGCAAGACTGGATCGGCTACGCCGCCGCCACGCTGACCACCGCCTCGTTCCTGCCGCAGGCCGTGCTCACGCTGCGCACTCGCGACACGCGCGGCATCTCGCTGGCCATGTACTCGGCCTTCACGGCCGGCGTGGCGCTGTGGCTGCTGTACGGGCTGGCGCTCGGCGAGTGGCCGATCATCGTGGCCAACGCCGTGACGCTGGCGCTGGCCGCGACCATCCTGCTGACGAAGCTGCTCGTCGAGCGCGGCGGCCGCGGCGGGGTTCAGAAGCGGTAGGCCAGGCCGAGGCTGGCGCTCAGCGGATCTGCCTTCAGGGGCAGCGTCTGCCCCGTCGACAGGCGCCCTTCCGTCTTCAGCGGCGTGTACCACACGGAGGCGTCGAGCTGCCAGCGCGAGGCGAAGCGCCACACCGCGCCGGCCTGCACGCTGGCGGTCCAGGTCGACTCAAGCTCGAAGGTCGTGGGCCGCGCCGGCGTGCCGCCGGTGATGGCCGTGAGCGCCGCGGTGCTGCGCGAATCGTAGAAGCGCGCGTAGGTGGGGCCCAGGCCCAGGTAGGGGCGCAGCGCGGCGTCGGCCGTGCCGAAGCGCCACTGCAGCATCAGCGTGATGGGCATCGCCTTCACCTCAGCCAGCCGGCCCGCGCCGGCCAGGGCCCCGGCACCGACGAGGTCGTGCTTGAAGCCGGCCGACAGCGGGAGGTCCAGCGCCCAGTGGTCGCTGAGCATGTAGGTGATACCGGCGGTGGGCTGGGTGTCGGGCTTGATGTCGGCCTGCGAACGGGGCGTGCTGGGCGCGGTGAGGTCGCCGCTGGTGACCTGCGGCTGGATGGTGCTGACGCCGCCGCGCACCAGCCAGCTGCCGGCCGACTGGGCCGCCGCTAGGCCGGGGCAGGCCAGGGAAGCTGCCGCGGCCACGGCGGCCAAGGCCTCGCCGGCGCGCGGCAGGCCGCGAGAGAAGAGGTTCGAAGCGCTCATGGACGGTTCTCCGGGCATCGGGTTCACAGCCAGCCCGCGCGGGCCAGCTCCAGCGCGATCAGCTGCGCCAGCAACTGGTGGCCGTAGGGCGTGGGGTGGAAGCCGTCGGAGAACGCGTAGCGTCGCCACCAGTTCGCGCCCCCGGTGGCGCCGGCCGGCGGCGCCGCCGACAGCGCGGTGTCGGTGCAGGTGGCGAAGGTGTAGCTCGGCAGGCTATCGCTGCCGACGCCGGTGACGGGGCATGCCGTGGCCCGCACGTTGCTCAGCCCGTATTGCGCGGGTGACGCGATCTGCTCGTTGAACGCGGTGTAGAAGTCCACCACCACGACAGCGGTGTTGCCCGCGAAGCGCGAGGCCAGGCGGGCATTGAAGGCCTCGACCCAGCTCTTGAACAGCGCCTCGCTCTGCGCGCGCGCCGCCGCCCCGGCGCTGCCGCCGCCCGAAGCTGCGGCGATGCCGTCGAGCACGGCCTGGAAGCGCGGCGTGTTGGTGATGCCGGGCATGTTCAGCAGCGCGATGCGGCGCGCGCCCTTGGACAGGGCACCGTCGCGCAGCTGGTCGGCGAAGCGATCGGCCAGGGCCTGCATGTACTGGCCACCCGCCGCAGCCAGGCCGGCGGCACCGCCCGCCGCGGCCGCGCCCACCTGGGCCGGCGTGAGCAGCGTGCCGAGCACCGTGGTGTAGGCGGCGCCGCCGTCCACGGGCGCCAGCAGGTAGGCCCCCACGAGCGTGGAGGCGTCGTTGCCGCCGCCGTCGATGAGCAGCAGGTCGTTGGCGCCGAAGTTGCCGGCCGCCGTGGCCGTGGCGAGCTGCACGCTGATGATGCGCGGGTCGGCCGCCACCAACCCCGAGGCCGGGCCGTTGATGACGCCACCGCCCACCGCGTAGTTGGTGCAGCCGGCCGTGCTGTTGGGCACGAAGGTGGTACCGGTGAACGCAAAGAAGTTGCAGCCCTGGCCCAGGCCGTACGCCAGGCCGACGCGCTCGGGGTAGGTCAGGCTGTCGCTGCCCTGCACCGTGAAGCGCAGGCCGAAGGTGCCGATATCGGCGAGGCTGTCGCCCATCACCTTCAGTGAGGTGATGCGGACCGCCGGCGTGGTGTCGGCCTCGCTGCCACTGCCGCCGCAGGCGGCGAGCACTCCGGCCAGGGCCAGCCCGGTGATCGTGGTGCGCAAACGGATCATCGTGTCTCCTCGACCTCGAGCCCTAGGCGAGCCCCTCAAGAACGCGAGCGGCTGCGCGACTCTTTCGTGGGCACTGTACGGGCAGGCGGGCGCGGCGCATGCCCGGCCAAACCCGAGACCGGGTTTGTCGTTAGGCGCTCCGCCAAGGCGGGGGCGGGGGGGCGGGCTGGGCGCAGCCCGGCCCTGGTGGCGCTCAGAACGGGTTGAGCTGCGCCCGCTGCAGGGCCAGTTCCGTCAGCGATCCCTGGCCCCTCAGACCCAGGCGCGCGCCGTCGGCCCACAAGGCCGTGGCCGCGTCGATGCCGGTGGCGATGGTCGCCGTGGTGCAGTCGGGCGGGGCCACGGTGCACGATGCGCTCGACACGTCGGTGAAGCCGAAGGCCGCCGGGGAGATGGCGGCCTGCTGCGTGCGAAGGTCGAGCTGCGCCAGGCCGACAAAACGGCCGTCGATGCGGATGCGCACACCCAGACGCTCATTGAAGGCTTTGGTCAGGCGCGTGATGAGCGCTGCGCGGTCGAAGCCCGTCCCGGCATGGGCCACGGCCTCGGCCCGTGCGTAGGGTGACAACCCCATGTCGGGCAGGTTGGCGACGATCACCTTGCTGCCCAGGCCGATCAGCCGGTTGATCTGCGCCGCCGCGATCTCGCCGCGGCGGCCGGCTTCGGCCATGAGCGCCGCCTCCGATTGCGCCGGGTACTGCGCGTACAGCTCGAGCACGTCGTTGATGCCGATGAAGAAGAGCGTGAGGTCCTTGTCGCGGAACCCGCCGGCGGCGACCTGCGCATCGATCTGAGTCTGGGCATCTGCGGCGCGGGCGCCCACGGTGGCCAGCGTGAACGCGCGCGGCTCCACGGCCGGCGAGCTGCGGTTGCACTGCGCCAGGCTCAGCCCGTAGTACGTGGCGATCGCCTGCACCCAGATCGGCCGCGCCGTGCAGTCGACGTCGGTGCCATCGGCGTTGAGGCCGTTGACGCCGTAGTTTCGGCCGTCGCTGGTGAGCACGCTGGCATCGTCGCCAATGGCAAACACGCGCTGGGCGATGAAGGGTTCGAGCTGCGAGGTGCTGCCGCCGCAGGCGACGACGGCCAAGGCGGCGACGAGGGCGGCGACGGTGGCGGCTGGGGCCCTGCGGGGCCGCTGGCCAGGTAGACGAGAACTCATCGGGACTCCGGGATCAAGCGCCGATTGTCGCGCGGGCGCGGGGCCGTCTTCAGGCGGCGGCCCGGCGCAGGCGGTCGCGCACGCCGTCCCAGACCGAATCGGCGGGCGGCGCCTCGACCCAGATGGCCTGCGCGCCAGCGGCGTCGAGCTCGCGCAGCACCGCGAACAGCTCGTGCGCCGCGGCGTCGGCGTTGGTCGCCATCGGGCGGTGCCACCAGCCGGCGGGCGGCACGCGGCGCGCGTACAGCGCCACGCCCGGCCGCGCAGGCGCCGCCTCGACGGCGACGGCCCAGTCAGCGGGCGCCAGCAGGCGCAGCGCAGCCTCGGGCGCGTAGTGCGATTCGAGCGTGCCCGAGGCGCGCGGCGACGCGGCGTCGGGCGCGCCCAGCGGCTGCGCGAGCACCTGCTCCAGGCGCTCGCGGCCGATCTGACCGGGCCGCAGAAGCGCCGGGCCGGCCGGCGGCTCGCGCGTGCAGTCGACGATGGCCGACTCGATGCCGACCTCGCAGGGGCCGCCGTCCAGCACCCACAGCGCCTGGCCGAACTCCTGCTGCACGTGGGCGGCCTGCGTGGGGCTGACGCGGCCGAAGCGATTGGCGCTGGGCGCGGCCACGCCGGGCACGCCCCGCGCCGCGGCTTCATGCAGCAGCGCCAGGGCCAGCGGATGCGAGGGCATGCGCAGGCCGATGCTGGCCTGGCCGCCCGCCGCGGTCGCGGCAACGCCCTCGCGCCGCGGCACGATCACGGTCACCGGCCCCGGCCAGCACGCCGACATCAGCCGACGGGCCGCCGCCGGCAGCGCGGCGGCAAAGCCCTCGGCCGCGGCCAGCGAGGCCACGTGCACGATCAGCGGGTGGTCGGCAGGCCGGCCCTTGGCGGCGAAGATGCGCGCCACGGCCGCGTCGTCGTCGGCGCGGGCACCCAGGCCGTAGACGGTCTCGGTGGGCATCGCCACCAGCTCGCCGGCGGCCAGTGCCTCGGCGGCACGGCGCACGCCCTCGGGGCCTTGCAGCAGCGGCATGGCGGGGGCGGGCGCGCGGCGCGCTAAAAGGCCGGCAGGCCCAGGCGCGCCGCCGCCTGCAGGCCCACGGCGCGCGCCTCGGCGGCCGTGGCGGCGGTGACGGTGAGGTGGCCCATCTTGCGCGCCCGCCGCGGCGTGGCCTTGCCGTACAGGTGCAGCCGCACGCCGGGCAGGGCCAGCACCGCGGGCCAGTCGGGCTCGCGCGCGGTGGTGGCGGCGGCGGCAGGGTCGTCGAACCAGAGGTCGCCGAGCAGGTTCAGCATCACGGCCGGCGAGTGCAGGCGCGGCATGGTCAGCGGCCAGTCCATCAGCGTGCGCAACTGCAGGTCGAACTGCGACTGGTCGCAGGCGTCGATGCTGTAGTGGCCCGAGTTGTGCGGGCGCGGCGCCATCTCGTTGGCCACCAGACGCCCCCCGGTGCCGCCGTCGGCCAGCACGAAGAATTCCACGCACAGCACGCCGACGTAGCCCAGCGTGTCGGCCAGGCGACGCGCGCTCGCCACGGCCTGCTCGGCCAGATCGGCGTCGACGTCGGGCGCCGGCACCTGCGTGACGGCGAGGATGCCGTCGCGGTGCAGGTTCTGCTGCACCGGCAGGTGCACGCTGCGGCCATCGCGGCCGCGGGCGACGATCACGCTGATCTCGTGCGCCAGCGGCAGCCGCTTCTCGAGCACGCAGACGGCACGGCCGAGCTGCTGCCAGGCTGCGGCCAGGGCCTCGGCGGTGTCGACGCGCACCTGGCCCTTGCCGTCGTAGCCGAGGGTGGCGGTCTTGAGGATGCCGGACAGCAGGCCGGCGCGGGCGGCGGCGGCCAGCGCGGTGTCGCTGTCGATCACGGCGAACGGGGCGCAGGGCACGCCGGCTGCCTGGAAACAGGCCTTTTCGCGCGCGCGATGTTGGCAGACCTCGACTGCGTCGGCCGGCGGCGACACCGCGATGCGGCTTGCCAGGTGGCGCAGCGCGTCGGCCGGCACGTTCTCGAACTCGGTGGTCGCGGCGGCGCACTGCGCGGCCAGCAGGTCCAGAGCGGCGGGATCGGTGTAGGCGGCGGCGAGGTGCCCATCGGCCGCCGCGCCGGCGGGGCTGGCCGTATCGGGCTCGAGCACGGTCACGCGCAGCCCGGCCACCTGGGCGGCGTGCACGAACATGCGGCCGAGCTGGCCGCCGCCGAGCACGGCGACGCGACGGGCGCCGGGTACCGGCGCAGCCGCGGGCGGGGACGTGTTCATCGGAGGTCTTGCGTCATCGCCCGGGCCGCGGCCGTCTGCTGGGCGCGAAAGGTGTCGAGCCGCTCGCGCAGGGCGGCATCGGAAGAGGCCAGCATCGCGACCGCGAACAGGGCCGCGTTGGCGGCGCCGGCCGGCCCGATGGCGAAGGTGGCCACCGGGATGCCCTTGGGCATCTGGACGATGGAGTAGAGCGAATCGACACCTTGGAGGTGCTTGCTGGCCACGGGCACGCCGAGCACCGGCACCGTGGTCTTGGCCGCGAGCATGCCCGGCAGGTGCGCCGCCCCACCCGCCCCCGCGATGATGGCCCGAATGCCCCGGCCCGCCGCCTGCTCGGCAAACGCAAAAAGATCGTCGGGCATGCGATGCGCCGAGACGACCTGCTTGTCGTAGGGCACGCCGAAACGATCGAGGATGTCGGCGGCGTGGCGGAGGGTCTCCCAGTCGCTGGAGGAGCCCATGGCTAGGGAGAGGAGGGGGGCGTGCAGCATGGATTCGGTTGACTACCGCACCTCAGCGGGTGTTTGACCGGCTACAACCATGGCGCAGTCGACGCGAGCAACTGGCTCTCGTACTTCTCGTAGTCAACTCTCGAGTCTTGAAGACCACTATTCAACGGAGTGGTGTCTACAAGTTCGGAGTATCGAGCGCCAAGTTGAGCGAGCATAGCCATGGCTACGAGGCGCTCGTCAGGATCCAGAGTGTCAAGCGCAGTTAAGTCCAGCATTCCGATTTCCGCTGGCACACTTACATCTCGGGATGCGGCGGACAGCGCAAATAGCCGATCGATAGCCAGCGCAGTCGAGTTGAGGTGCTTGCCTGCGAATTGATGTACTCCGCCTATTCCTTCAAGGGCATCAGCCGCTTCACCGGGTTTGCCCTCCAACAGGTCAAGCCGGGCGGTACACAGATCTATGTGACCGCGCATTGTTGTTATGCCAGCCATGCTTTGCAGGTTTCTTGCCGACAGCAACTCGGCGCGGATGGTGGCGCAGGCTTGCGGGTCGAACGTGGTGAGCGCCCAAGCTACGCGTTGCCGCGCCAACCCAAAGACTGCCCTGTTGAAGAGGAGTCCGTCAATGCAGGCAAGATCCCCGTCCGAAACGGCATGATGATGCCCATGGTGGAACCACTTCTTCGCCGCTGCTGTCTGTCCAAGAAAAATGGCGGCAGTCATCAGAGTCACCGCAACTCGCGATTGGACTGCGTGATGCTGCTCCAGGCCCAGGTCTCTGATCAGAAGAAGCGACCGTTGCATCGACTCAAACCTAGACAGGTCAAAGTCGATAAAGGCCTTCCAAGCAGCGCAGATGCCAACCAAGTCGGGCATCTTCAGCGCTTCAGCGAGCAGCAATGCCCTTGCGAATTTATCCGAAGCTGAAAGGCTGTTGAAGGCGTGGTACTGAATTACACCTTCGGCGACGAGAACTGAGCAGGTTACCCGCCCACTTCGCCCGTCGTTGAAGGTTTGCCTGATTGTCCGAATGACTTCAAGTGCGTCTTCAGACAAACCGATTCGCCCGAGATAAGCCGCCCTAGTCGCGAGCAATTCAGCTCGCACCGACTCATCTCGCTCGGTCAAGAGCCTTGATGCGATCCTGTCAAGCAGTTGACTCATGTCTCACTCACAAGCACGCCCTACTTGCGCCAATTGTGGCCGCTGGATCGACTCATCGACAGATCACGAGAAAAAAAGCGGCCCCTAAGGGCCGCTTTGGATCGGACTCTGCGTCGCAGAACCAACAATCTACCCTGGTTTAAGGCTTGTTGCCGGTCGGGAACGGCCAAGCGGCCGCCGGATTCAGCGTGGTCTTCGCAGGCGCCGCCGCAGGGGCGGCAGCAGGAGCAGCAGGCGCGGGGGCCGCCGGCTTCTTCGCGGCCTTCTTGGCGGCCGGCTTCTTCGTCGCCGGCTTCTTGGGCGCGGCAGCCTTCTTCACCGCCGCCTTCTTCGCCGGGGCGGCCTTCTTGGCGGCCGCCTTCTTGGCCGGGGCAGCCTTCTTCGCCGCAGCCTTCTTGGCCGGAGCGGCCTTCTTCGCCGGAGCAGCCTTCTTCGCCGGAGCGGCCTTCTTGGCGGCCGCCTTCTTGGCCGGAGCGGCCTTCTTCGCCGGAGCGGCCTTCTTCGCCGCAGCCTTCTTGGCCGGAGCGGCCTTCTTCGCAGTTGCCATAACGATCTCCTTGATCAAGTTGCAACAAGCACCGCACCGGTCGTTCCGGCGCGGGGATTCATCACCCGGGGGTCTGCCGGTGGGCCAGAGCCCCCAGCGGTTGCCCCGGTGCGATGAACGGGGTCACGAGCCTGCCCGGTCTGGGTGCCGGGCTCGGCTCGTCATTCTTGATCTCTAGAACGCACTGCCGCACGCTCACGTGCCGCAGGCTTGGCTCGCTCTCGGGCCAGGGACTGCTGTCCAGCTCAGTCCCAGGCCAGCGCGCCGCCGGTCTGGTAGTCGATGACACGGGTCTCGAAGAAGTTGCGCTCCTTCTTCAGGTCGATCATCTCGCTCATCCAGGGGAATGGGTTCTCCTCGTTGGGAAACAGCGGGTCGAGGCCGATCTGCGTCGCGCGCCGGTTGGCGATGTAGCGCAGGTAGCCCTTAAACATGCTCGCGTTCAGGCCGAGCACGCCGCGCGGCATGGTGTCCTCGGCGTACCGGTATTCCAGTTCGACGGCCTTCTCGAACAGCGCCTTGATCTCAGCCTTGAAGGCCGGCGTCCACAGGTGCGGGTTCTCGAGCTTGATCTGGTTGATGAGGTCGATGCCGAAGTTGCAGTGCATCGACTCGTCGCGCAGGATGTACTGGTACTGCTCGGCCGCACCGGTCATCTTGTTCTGGCGACCCAGCGCCAGGATCTGCGTGAAGCCGACGTAGAAGAACAGGCCCTCCATCAGGCACGCGAACACGATCAGGCTCTTGAGCAGCTTTTGGTCAGCCTCGGGCGTGCCCGTATGGAAGTTCGAATCCATGATCGCGTCGATGAACGGGATCAGGAACTCGTCCTTCTCGCGGATCGACGACACCTCGTGGTAGGCGTTGAAGATCTCGCTCTCATCGAGGCCCAGACTCTCGACGATGTACTGGTAGGCGTGCGTGTGGATGGCCTCTTCGAAGGCCTGGCGCAGCAGGAACTGCCGGCACTCCGGCGCCGTGATGTGGCGGTAGGTGCCCAGCACGATGTTGTTGGCGGCCAGCGAATCGGCGGTGACGAAGAAGCCGAGGTTGCGCTTGATGATGCGGCGCTCGTCCTCGGTCAAGCCATTCGGATCCTTCCAGGTCGCGATGTCGCGCGACATGTTCACTTCCTGCGGCATCCAGTGGTTGGCGCAGGTGGAGAGGTACTTCTCCCAGGCCCACTTGTACTTGAACGGCACCAGCTGGTTGACGTCCGTCTGGCCGTTGATGATGCGCTTGTCGGCGATGTTGACGCGCCGCGTGTTCGTGGGCTGCACGCTCGCCGCGGATGCCAGCACCGCCGGCGGCACCGGCAGCGTGGCGACCGACGGAAACGGATTGCTCGGCAACAGCGTGGGCAGGGCCGAAGGCATCGGCAGGGCGGCTGGCTTCGTCGACGGCATGGCCACCGCTGCTGCGGTGACCGCGGACTTCGGCGTCGTGATCGGCGCCTGCGGCGGCGTCACGATGGGTTGTGGCTTGACTTCGTCTTCCCAGACCAGCATGGGCGGTACGTCCTATGACTTTGAATTATCGGAGTGTTGTTCGCAAACACCAAGCACTGGTTGACATCACGATGAACTCGTCGTTGCAGCAACGCATCGTGGCAAGGCCCTGAAATGCCTGCCATCGATGCGCAAGAAAGCTCAGCGCGAATTCACTGGCAGGCCTCGCAGTCGGGGTTGTCGATCGAGCAGAACTTGATGTCGCTCGCCGGCTCGGCTGCGGCCGCAGTCTGCGCCGCGGCACCGGCCATGGGAACCGCGTTGAGCGCGCCCGGGGCCACCGTGCTCTTCTCGCTGTAGGTGGCGCTGGTGGTGCGCAGGTAGTAGGTGGTCTTCAGGCCGCGCAGCCAGGCGAGCTTGTAGGTCTCGTCGAGGCGACGGCCCGAGGCGCCAGCCATGTAGATGTTGAGCGACTGCGCCTGGTCGATCCACTTCTGGCGACGCGCACCGGCCTCGATGAGCCAGCCCGGATCGACCTCGAAGGCCGTGGCGTACAGGCGCTTGAGTTCCTCGGGCACGCGGTCGATCGGGCGCAGCGACCCGTCGAAGTGCTTGAGGTCGACCACCATGACGTCGTCCCACAGGCCGATCTTCTTGAGGTCGCGCACGAGGTACTCGTTGACCACCGTGAACTCACCCGAGAGGTTGCTCTTGACGCTGAGGTTGCCGAAGCTCGGCTCGATGGACGCGTCCACGCCAATGATGTTGCTGATGGTGGCCGTGGGCGCGATGGCCACGCAGTTGCTGTTGCGCATGCCGTGCTCGGCGATGCGCTGGCGCAGCGCAGGCCAGTCGAGCGTCTCGCTGCGGTCGACCTGCACCCACTCGTCGCCGCCGCGCGCCTGCGCCAGCAGCGCCAGCGTGTCCTGCGGCAGGATGCCGCGGTCCCAGAGGCTGCCGCGGTAGCTGCTGTAGCGGCCGCGCTCGGCGGCCAGCTCGCTGCTGGCCCAGTAGGCGTGGTAGCACACGGCTTCCATGCTGCGGTCAGCGAACTCCACCGCCTCGGCGCTGGCGTAGGGCACGCGCAGCTGGTACAGGCTGTCCTGGAAGCCCATGATCCCCAGGCCCACCGGGCGGTGGCGCAGGTTGCTGTCGCGCGCCTTCTTCACCGCGTAGTAGTTGATGTCGATGACGTTGTCGAGCATGCGCATCGCCGTCGACACGGTCTTCTTCAGCTTGGCGAGGTCGACGGCGCCGTCCTTCAGGTGCTGCGCCAGGTTCACCGAGCCCAGGTTACACACCGCGATCTCGGTGTCGGAGGTGTTGAGCGTGATCTCGGTGCACAGGTTGGACGAATGCACCACGCCCACGTGCTGCTGCGGCGAGCGCACGTTGCAGGCGTCCTTGAAGGTGATCCAGGGGTGGCCCGTCTCGAACAGCATCGAGAGCATCTTGCGCCACAGGTCCTTGGCCGGCATGCGCTTGAACAGCTTGAGCTCGCCGCTGTCGACCTTGGCCTCGTAGGCGGTGTAGGCGGCCTCGAAGTCGGTGCCGAAGCGGTCGTGCAGGTCGGGGCAGGTGCTGGGGCTGAAGAGCGTCCAGTGGCCGCCCTCGATCACCCGCCTCATGAACAGGTCGGGGATCCAGCTCGCCGTGTTCATGTCGTGCGTGCGCCGGCGGTCGTCACCGGTGTTCTTGCGCAGCTCGAGGAACTCCTCGATGTCGAGGTGCCAGGTCTCCAGGTAGGCGCACACCGCCCCCTTGCGCTTGCCACCCTGGTTAACGGCCACGGCTGTGTCGTTGACGACCTTCAGGAACGGCACCACGCCCTGGCTCTCGCCGTTGGTGCCCTTGATGTGGCTGCCCAGGGCGCGCACGCGGGTCCAGTCGTTGCCCAGCCCGCCGGCGAACTTGGACAGCAGCGCGTTCTCCTTGATGGCCTCGTAGATGCCGTCGAGGTCGTCGGCCACGGTGGTGAGGTAGCAGCTGCTGAGCTGGCTGCGCCGCGTGCCGCTGTTGAACAGCGTGGGCGTGGAGCTCATGAAGTCGAAGCTCGAGAGCACCTCGTAGAACTCGATGGCGCGCGTCTCGCGGTCGATCTCGTTCAGCGCCAGGCCCATGGCCACGCGCATGAAGAAGGCCTGCGGCATCTCGATGCGGCGCTTGGCCACGTGCAGGAAGTAGCGGTCGTACAGCGTCTGCAGACCGAGGTAGTCGAACTGCTGGTCGCGCTCGGCCTTCAGCGCGGCGCCGAGCCGGGCGAGGTCGAACTGCAGCAGCTTGTCGTCGAGCAGCTCGGCCTCGACGCCCGCCTTGATGAACTGCGGGAAGTACTCGGCGTAGCGCGTGGCCATCTGCGCCTGCGTAACCTCCTCGCCCAGTATCTCGCGGCGGATGGTGTGCAGCAGCAGCCGCGCGGTGGCGCGCGTGTAGGCCGGCTCTTTCTCGATGAGGGTGCGCGCGGCCAGGATGGCGGCCTTGTAGACCTCGTCGATGGGCACGCCGTCGTAGAGGTTGCGGCGGGTTTCGGCCATGATGGGCTCGGCCTGCACCTCGGCGCCCAGACCGGCGCAGGCGCTGTCGACCAGCGCGCGCAGCGCGCCCATGTCCAGCGGCACGCGCTGGCCGTTCTCGAGCACGTGCAGCTCGGCAGCCTTCACCACGGCCGGCGCGCCCTGGCGGGCCCGCTCCTGCGCGCGGCGTTCGCGATACAGGACGTAGGCGCGGGCCACCTCGTGGTGGCCGCCGCGCATGAGCCCGAGCTCGACTTGGTCCTGCACGTCCTCGATGTGGAAAGTGCCGCCACCCGGCCGGCTGCGCAACAGCGCGCGCACGACGCTGTCGGTGAGGTGTTCGACCGTCTCGCGCACGCTGGCTGAGGCCGCGCCCTGCGTGCCGTGCACCGCCAGGAAGGCCTTCATCAGCGCTACCGCGATCTTGTCGGGCTCGAAGCCGACCACCGCACCGTTGCGGCGGATGATCTGGTAAGCGGCGTAAGCGACGGCCTGGGGGGTGGTGCCTTGGCTGGCCAGCGGCGCGCGCTGCGCCGCCGGGGTGACGATGTCGACGGTCTGCATTCGGTCCCCTCTGTGTCGTTCGTGATGCACGCCGGCGTCGCACAGGAGCGGCGCCGGCATGGCGGATTGCGATGCGCCCCGAAGGGCCTGGCGGCGCCTGCTGCGCGCGGCGGCGCGCGCAGGACGGGCCGGGTGGCGACAGCAGGGCGTCCAACTCGTCGAGCGCCCGGCTGGGCACTATATCTGGGGTGCCGACCCCCTTCAAGCCACTAGCGCTAGTGTGACACGAGGGCCTTCCCTGATTGTCCACCAGAACGCGGATGCCCTTCCGTGGCCCGCGGCAGCCACAGCCCCGAGCCCTGCAGGCGGCGCGCCAGCGCCAGCCAGTCGAAGCCAGGGCCGGGGTCGGCCTTGCGGCCGGGAGCGACGTCCTCGTGGCCGACCACCTCGCGCAGCGGGTGCCGACGCGCCAGTGCCGCGAGCAGCCGAGCCAGCGCTGCGTACTGCGCGACCTCGAAGGGCCCGCCCTCGAGCCCTTCGAGCTCGACGCCCACCGACCAGTCGTTGCAGTTCGGTCGTCCGCGCCAGCTCGACACACCCGCGTGCCACGCCCGCGCGTCGGTGGCGGCGAACTGCAGGACTCGGCCGCTGCGCCGCACGAAGAAGTGCGCCGAGACCGACAGGCCCCGGATGCCGCCGAAGTAGGGGTGCGCGTCCCCGTCGAGGCGGTTGGTGAACAGCCGCTCGACGGCGTCGCCGCGGTACACGCCGGGCGGCAGGCTGATCGAATGCACGATGGCCAGCGTCGGCTGCTCACCGGGCGGTCGCGTACCCACGTTGGGCGAGGGCCGCCACGAGGCGGCGGCCCACCACCCCTGGCCGTGCCAGACCGCGCGGCGGCTCATCGCGGCACCCGGCGGGCAGGCCCCTCAGGCCGGCTCGGCATCGGGCTCGGCCGCCGAGGCGTCGCCCCCGACGCCCAGCCGCGCCATGCGGTAGCGCATCTGGCGCAGCGACAGGCCCAGGCTCGCGCCAGCGGCCGTGCGGTTGTAGCGATGCTGCTCCAGCGCGCGCTCGAGAACGCGGCGCTCGACCTCGTCGAGGTAGGCCACCAGGTCGCTGGGCAAGGGACCTTCGCCCGCTGCGTCACCGGCGGTGTCCCGTAAGGCCTCCGGACCGGTGTCGGAGCCGGCAGGGTCGGCTGCGACCTCGTCGGGCAGGCCGAGGTCGTCGACGCCGATGATCGACCCGCCGGCCAGGGCCAACGCGCGGTGCAGGAGGTTCTCGAGCTCGCGCACGTTGCCCGGGAAGGCATGGCGCAGCAAACGCTGCTGGGCCTCAGGGGACAGCGTCGGCGGCACGGCCACGTCGGCATCGCGGGCGATGCGATCGACGACGGCGCGGCAGATGGCCGGCACGTCATCGAGCCGCTCGCGCAGGGGCGGCACGACGATGCAAATCACGTTGAGTCGATAGAAGAGATCCTGGCGGAAGCGGCCGGCCTGCACCTCGGCCGCCAGGTCCCGGTGCGTGGCGCTGACGATGCGCACGTTCACCGGCTGCTCGGCCGTGGCGCCCAGCGGTCGCACCGCACGCTCCTGGATCACGCGCAACAGCTTGCTCTGCATGGCCAGCGGCAGGTCGCCGATCTCGTCGAGGAACAGCGTGCCCGACTGCGCCGCCTGGAAGAAGCCCTCGCGGTCCTCGTTGGCGCCAGTGAAGGCACCCTTGCGGTAGCCGAAGAACTCGGCCTCGAGCAGGTTCTCGGGGATGGCGCCGCAGTTCACGGCGACGAAGGGACCGCCAGCGCGCGCCGAGCAGTCGTGGATGGCGCGAGCCACCAGTTCCTTGCCCGTGCCCGACTCGCCGTGCACCAGCACGGGGGCCATGCTGCGCGCGACCTTCTCCACCAGCGAGCGCACCTGCTGCATGGCCACCGAATCGCCCAGCAGGCGCTGCAGCGCTGGCCGCCGCGGCTGGCCCGCGGGCGGCACGGTGCGCGCCGTTGCGGGCATGGGCACGCGGCCCAGCGCCGAGCCCACCACGGCGCGGAACTGCCTCAGGTCGACAGGCTTGGTGAGGTAGTCGTAGGCGCCGGCCTTCAGCGCCTCGACCGCGTTTTCGGGCGAGCCGTAGGCGGTAATGACCACAGCCTTCTCGGGCCGGCCGGATTCCTCGAGCTGGTACAGCAGGTCCAGGCCGCTGCCGTCGGGCAGGCGCATGTCGGTGATGAGCAACTGGTAGCCGCCGGCACCACGCTCCAGCAGCATCGCCCAGCCCTCGGCCACCGAGCCGGCACTGTCGACGTCGTAGCCCTCGCGCAGCAGCGTCAGCTCGTACAGCGTGCGCAGGTCGGGTTCATCATCGACGACCAGCAGGCGCGGGTTGGGCGGGGTGGACACGGGCGGCGGTGTTGGCTGGTGACGCGTTGGCAACGGGATGGGCGCTTCAGGCCAGCGGCAGCGCGGATGCCGGCACCGCCCCCGACAGCGGGAAGCGGCGCAGGCGCACGACGAACTCATTGCGCAAGCGCTCGGCCGCGGACAAGAGCTGGTACTCGATGCTGGCGCCATGCCGCTCGCACAGCTCGCGGCAAATATACAAGCCGAGCCCGGTGCCGCGACTGCGCGTCGAGGAGAACGGCTCGAACAGGCGGCGCTCGGCCTCGGGGGCGATCGGCGGGCCGTCGGACAGCACCGACATCAGCACGCTGACGTCGCCCTGCAGCGCCAGCCGCAGGAACACCGAGCCGGGCTCACCGCTGGCATGGCGCAGCGCGTTGTCGAGCAGGTTCACGAGCACGCGGCGCAGGTGCTCGGGGTCGAAGGCCACGCCCAGCGGGCCCGGGTGCAGCTCGGCGCGCAGCGGGCTGGCAGGACCCATCGTCAGTCCCTGCGTGCGTGCCCAGTCGGCCGCAGCCTGCGCCACGACGGCCGCGGCGTCCAACGCCTGGGGCGGCGCCACCGCCCCGGGCGCGACCTCCATGACGTCGTCGACCAGCCGCTTCAGGCGCTGCACGTTGTCGGCGACGATGGCTGCCAGCTGCTGCTGCGCCGGCGGCAACGGGTCCTCGAGCAGCAGCGCATTGGCCTGTGCGATGGCGGCCAGGGGGTTGCGGATCTCGTGCGCGATGCCGGCCGAGACACGGCCCATCGCGGCCAGCTTCTCCTGGCGGATGCGCGCCTGCAGCGTGCGCAGGTCCTCGAGCAGCAGCACCGCCGCCGGCTCCGACGACGCGACCTCGGCACCGCGGCTGCGCATGAAGCGCACGCGCAGGCGCAAGGTGCGCGTGGGGCCCTGGCCAAAGGCGAGCACGAGGTCCCGCCCCGCATCGGGCCACTGGCCACTGGCGACGGCCTCCTGCGCCGCCTGGCACAGCGCGGCCCAGGCGGGCACGCGGTCGAGCGCGAACGGCGCCGGCGGCGACAAGCCCTGGTCCACCAGCAGCGCACGCGCGGCGGGGTTGGCAGCGCGCACCTGCAGCGTGCGATCGACCACCAGCACGCCATCGGCCATCTCCTCGATGACGAGGCGGTTGAGCTGCGCCTGCTGGCGCGCCAGCTCCAGGCTCTCACGCGCGGCGAACTCCTCGCGCGAGAGGCGGCCAGCCAGCTCGCTGGCCATCAGCGCGATCACGAACAACCCCAGGCCCGCGAGCCCCGACTGCAGCATCACGGTGGGCGAGTCGCCCCCGCCGCGCCAGGCCGTCAGCAGCAGCAGCAGCGTGACGGCGGCCGTGGTGCCCAGCGCCCGCACGCGGGACATGAGCACCCCGGCCATCAGCACCGGCAGCACCAGCAGCGCCGCGAAGTTGAAGCTCACGTTCACTTCGAGCACGTGCAGCAGCGAGAAGGCCAGCACGTCGATGCCGATCGTCGACAGCCACTGCAGACGCTGCTGCGAGCCCAGCCTCGCCGGCTCGGCCAGCGCCCCGAGGCGCGGCAGCAGCCACAGCGAGATGGCCTGCGCCGCGTAGGCCAGCGTCACCAGCACGGCCCACTCGGGCTGACGCGTGCCCGTCCAGGCGCTGATGCCCTGCACCGCCACCAGGCTCAGCCCGATCGCGGCGCGGGCCGCGACATACGCGCGCAGGACGCGCGCAAAGGCGGCTTCCTGGGCGCTGCGCAGGCGACGCACCTCGCGGCCCGGAAAGCGATTGCCGCCAACCGACTGCGAACCGCTGGCCAACCAGGGCTCCTCGGCGTCATCGGCCATGGCGGAGCCCTCGTCCCTGGCACGGCGGCCGGCGCCGCGGCGGTCACCCAGGCGGCGATCGGCGCGGCGGCGGTCGACCTCGCGAGGATCCATCGTGGCGTCGGGCGGCGTCAGAGGCTGTAAATAGATCCGGCGCGTCCGAGCGGCGAGCCACGCGTCGCTGGAACGAGGCGCAAACCGCAGCCATATCGAGTGATGTGGCGAGGATTGGCAACGAAGTGGCGGCGCATGGCGTGACGAGCGGGCGTGTCGGATTTGTTCACAGCCTCTCAGGCCCCGCCTCTCAGGCCCCGGTGCGCGGGCCGGCCAGGCGGTGGGCCTCGCCGCAGTACGGACGGCCGGCGGTATCGAACAGGGCGTCGGCCTGCGGCAGGTGCACGCCGCAGTGGGCACACGAGACCATGACCTGCGGTGCTCTGCCGCCGTCGTCACCGCTGCGCCGCGGCGGTTTGGCGTCCCGCCCGGGCGGGCGCTGCCGGCGCGACGCGGCCAGCCAGGCGAACGCCCCCACCAGCACCAGCAGCAGGACGACGAACTTCATCGGGGTCGCGGCCGCGTCACGCGCTCAGGCGGCGCCACGGTCGAGAACGACCTCGAGCACGAAGCGCGACCCGGCGTAGCCCAGCAGCAGCAGCACGGCCCCGCTGTACAGCCAGCGCGTGGCCTGACGGCCCCGCCAGCCGCGGATGCGGCGGCCCAAAAGCAGCCCCCCGATGACGGCCCAGGCCAGCACCGAGAACACCGTCTTGTGCTCGAGCCAGCGGCCCTGTGGCGCCGAAAAGCTGGAGACGATGCCCAGCAGCAGCGTCGCCGTCAGCACGATGAAGCCGGCCTCGACGAAGCGGAAAGTGATCCGCTCCAGCTGCAGCAGCGGCATTCCCGGCGCACGGCCACCGCCCAGCACAGCGGGCCGCGCGGTGCGCATGCGGCGCTCGGCGGCATCCAGCCAAAGACCATGCAACACCGCAGCACCGAACAGCCCGTAGGAGCCCACGCCGAGCGCGAAGTGCACAGGGGCCAGCAGCGAGTGCATGACCCGAGGATCGCCCGGGAAGCTGGCCGCCAGCAGCACGGCCACGATGCCCGCGAGCCCCAGCCACTGTCGCACCACGGGCACGGGCAGCAGCCGGCTCTCGATGGCGTAAACCGCGATCACCATCCAGACCGCCGTCGACAGCACCGGCCCGAAGCCCAGCCGCGTGCCACGAGTCGGCTGCCCGAGGCCGCCGATGTCGATCAGCAGCAGCAGCGCGTGCAGCACGAAGCCTCCCAGCAGGCCCGCAGCCGATAGACGCCCCCACGAGGCCGCCGGCACCGTGGCCAGCAAGTAAAGCCCCGAGGCGACCAGCACCAGCAGCAGCCCGCCACCAGGGGCGAGCAAGGCAGAGCTGGTCGATAAGATCATGGTCGGCAGTGTGCCATGCGGCACCTGCTTCCCTCCTCCACTTCACGAGCGCCCATGGCCAGCAACCTCACCGATCGGCTTTCCAGACTTGTGAAGACCATGCGCGGCCAGGCCCGCATCACCGAGGGCAACGTGCAGGACATGCTGCGCGAGGTGCGCATGGCGCTGCTCGAGGCCGACGTGGCGCTGCCCGTGGTGCGCGACTTCATCGCCCGCGTCAAGGACAAGGCGCTGGGCACCGAGGTGGCGGGTTCGCTGAACCCCGGCCAGGCGGTGGTGGGCATCGTGCACAAGGAACTCGCTGCCACCATGGGTGAAGGCGTGTCGGACCTGAACCTCGCCGCGCAGCCGCCCGCCGTCATCCTGATGGCCGGTCTGCAGGGCGCGGGCAAGACGACGACGACCGCCAAGCTCGCCCGGCACCTGATCACCCGCCGCAAGAAGAAGGTGCTCACCGTCTCGGCCGACGTGTACCGCCCGGCGGCCATCGAGCAGCTGAAGACGGTGACGGCGCAGGCCGGCGCGGAGTGGTTCCCGTCGCAGCCGACCGACCGACCGCGCGACATCGCGCTGGCCGCGCTCGACCACGCCCGGCGCCACTACTTCGACGTGCTGCTGGTCGACACCGCCGGCCGCCTGGCCATCGACGAGGCCATGATGGCCGAGATCCGCGAGCTGCACGCGGCACTCGACCCGGTGGAGACGCTCTTCGTCGTCGACGCCATGCAGGGCCAGGACGCGGTGAACACCGCCCGCGCCTTCCGCGAGGCGCTGCCGCTGACGGGTGTGGTGCTCACCAAGCTGGATGGCGACAGCCGTGGCGGCGCCGCGCTGTCGGTGCGGCAGGTCGCGGGCGCGCCGATCAAGTTCGCGGGCGTCTCCGAGAAAATCGACGGGCTGGAAGTTTTCGACGCCGAGCGCCACGCCGGGCGCGTGCTGGGCATGGGCGACATCGTCGCGCTCGTCGAAGAGGTGCAGAAGGGCGTCGACCTCGCCTCGGCGCAGAAGCTGGCCGAGAAGGTCAAGAGCGGCGGCGGCTTCGACCTCGAGGACTTCCTCGCCCAGATCAGCCAGATGAAGAAGATGGGCGGCCTGTCGGGCCTGATGGACAAGCTGCCCAGCCAGCTCGCCGCCAAGGCCCAGGGCGCCGACCTCGGCCGGGCCGAGCGCGACGTGCGCCGCATGGAAGGCATCATCCACTCGATGACGCCGCTGGAGCGCCGCAAGCCCGAGCTCCTCAAGGCCAGCCGCAAGCGTCGCATCGCGGCTGGTGCCGGCGTGCCGGTGCAGGAAGTGAACCGCCTGCTCAACCAGTTCGAGCAGATGCAGGGCATGATGAAGAAGATGAGGGGCGGAGGCCTGATGAAGATGATGAAGCGCATGGGTGGCGCTTTCGGCGGCGGGATGGGGGGCGGCCCGGGCGGCGGCTTCCCGGGGCTGCCGCGCTGACACTTCGATACGCCTGTTGTGCCGGTCACCCTTGCGGCGTTGGCTGCTCGGGCCGATGCTGAAGTGTCCTGAGCCATTGACCCTCCACTGACCCATCCGGATGGATTCCCTGTCCTCGTACGCTGCGTTGCTGACCGTTCTCCTGCTGCTGGCCTGGCTGCTGCTTAGGCGCCGCGCCGACCGGCGGGCGTCGGCGCCATCTCCCCGGGAAGGGCTGGACACCGTCGCGGACTGGCCGCCTGAAGCTGCGTGTGTGCTCAGCAGGACCGAGCGGCAAGCCTTCGAACTGCTCAAGAGCGCCATGCCGGGCTACGTGGTACTGGGGCAGGTGCCTTTGTCGCGCTTCCTGCGCGTTCCGGTGCGCCACAGCTACGCCACCTGGCTGCAACGCGCCGGTTCATTGAACGCCGATCTGCTGATCTGCGACAGCGGCTCGCGCGTTTTGGCGGTCATCGACATCCGCGCCGCCAACGAGAGCGCTCGCTCACGACGGCGGCATGAGCGCATGGCTCGCGTGCTCCGCGCCGCCCGCATCCGCGTGCACGAGTGGCGCGAAGGCGAATTGCCCAGTGTCGCCGAGGTGCGGCAGGCCATGGCGCACGTGCTGCAGCCGGCCAGCCGCGGCCAAGCTTCGCAGCCGATCAGCTCGCGGCCGATGGCGCTGATTCCGCTGCCCGAAATCGAAGAGCTGTTGTTCGAAGGCGACCGCATAGCCGCCGAGACCGCCGTCGATCAGGCCCTGGAACCCACACCCAGCGGCTTCTACGACGACAACGAGCCCGCGACGCAGCGCTAGCCCAGCAGCGCTTGCGCGAATTCGCGCGCGCTGAAGGTTTGCAGGTCTTCGAGCTTCTCGCCCACGCCGATGAAGTACACCGGCACGGGCCCGGCCGGCCGCGTGGCGCCCCAGAGCGCGATGGCGGCCAGCACCCCACCCTTGGCGGTGCCGTCGAGCTTGGTCACCACCAGGCCCGTCAGGCCCAGCGCGGCGTCGAAGGCCCTTACCTGGGCCAGCGCGTTCTGCCCGGTGTTGCCGTCGACCACCAGCAAGACTTCGTGCGGCGCGCCCTCCTGCGCCTTGGCGATGGTGCGGCGGATCTTCTTCAGCTCCTCCATCAGGTGCAGTTGTGTGGGAAGGCGGCCGGCGGTGTCGGCGATGACGACGTCGCAGCCGCGCGCGCGGCCGGCCTGCACGGCGTCGAAGCTCACCGCCGCGGGGTCGCCGCTGTCCTGGCTGACGATCTCGACCTGGTTGCGCCCGGCCCACACCGCGAGTTGCTCGCGCGCGGCAGCGCGGAAGGTGTCGGCCGCGGCCAGCAGCACCTTGGCCTGCGACTCAGCCAGGTGGCGCGTAAGTTTGCCGATGCTGGTGGTCTTGCCGGCACCGTTGACGCCCACGACCATGATCACCGTGGGTGTCGCCTCGCCAACGACAAGCGGCCTCTCCAGCGGTAACAGCAGCTCGGCGATGGCATCGGCCAGCAGCGCCTTCACGGCCGCGGGGTCGGTGGCCTTGTGCTCCTTGACGCGGCGCTTCAGGTCGACCAACAGCGTCTCGGTGGCCGCGACGCCGGTGTCGGCCATCAGCAGCGCCGCCTCGAGCTCCTCGTACAGGGCATCGTCGATCTTCGTGCCGGTGAACACCTGCGCCAGGCTGGAGCCCGTCTTGCGCAGCCCCTGGGCCAGGCGGCCGAGCCAGCCGCTGCGTCCAGCGGCGGCAGTGGAAGGCACCGCCTCGGCCGCTGGCGCGACATCCGGCACGGGCGGTGGCGGTGGCGGTGGCGGTGGCGGTGGCGGCGCATCGTGCGGGGCAGCGGCGGGCGGCGCCTTCTTGCGGAAGAAGCTGAACATCGGCGTGGAGCCAGGGGCTGCGGACGGTGGGGCCCTTCACACCCGCCGCAGGCTGCGGGCTATACTTTGGGGCTAAGGCGCTTTAGCTCAGTTGGTTAGAGCGACGGAATCATAATCCGCAGGTCCGGGGTTCAAATCCCTGAAGCGCCACCAGAACCGCGACGGCCCGAGCTCATTCTCGGGCCGTTTTTGCTCCGCCCCCGGCGGTGCGCCACAGCCCCTGGATCCACACCATGCTCCGCTGTGCCCCGATTCTTGCTGCTGCGCTCTCGTTCGTGGTCGCCGCGACCGCCACCGCCCAGCCCCTTCGCAGCTTCCCCGCCACGGCGCTGCGGGGCGAGCTCGTCGTCACCACGCCGCCCGAGGCGCAGCTCAACCGACAGCCGGCGCGCCTGGCGCCCGGCGCTCGCATCCGCGACACCGGTAACCGCATCGTCCTCAGCGGCGGGGTCGCCGGGCAGAAGCTGCTCGTGCACTACACGCTGGACCTGCAAGGCAACCTCCTAGACGTCTGGCTGCTCACCCCGGCCGAGGCCGCACGCAAGCCCTGGCCCAGCACGCCCGCCGAGGCCGCGGCCTGGCGCTTCGACACCGCCGCCCAGACCTGGACCAAGCCGTGAGCGCGGCCGATGCCAAGGCGCCGAAGAAGGTCTTCATCCGCACCTTCGGCTGCCAGATGAACGAGTACGACTCGGACAAGATGGCCGACGTGCTGGGCGCCGCCCAGGGCTACGAGAAGACCGACGACCCCGAGGCCGCCGACCTCATCCTCTTCAACACCTGCAGCGTGCGCGAGAAGGCGCAGGAAAAGGTCTTCTCCGACCTCGGCCGCGTCAAGCACCTGAAGCAAAAGGGCGTGCTCATCGGCGTCGGCGGCTGCGTCGCCAGCCAGGAGGGCGCGGCCATCATCGAGCGCGCGCCCTACGTCGACCTGGTCTTCGGCCCGCAGACGCTGCACCGGCTGCCGCAGATGATCGAGGCCCGCACGCAGCAGCGCAGGCCGCAGGTCGACATCAGCTTCCCCGAGATCGAGAAGTTCGACCACCTGCCGCCGGCGCGCGTGGTAGGCGCCTCGGCCTTCGTGTCGATCATGGAAGGCTGCAGCAAGTACTGCAGCTACTGCGTCGTGCCCTACACGCGCGGCGAGGAGGTGAGCCGCCCGCTCGATGACGTGCTCGTGGAGGTTGCGGGCCTGGCCGAGCAGGGCGTCAAGGAGGTGACGCTGCTGGGCCAGAACGTCAACGCCTGGCGCGGCACCATGGGCGACACGGCCGAGATCGCCGACTTCGCGCTGCTGATCGAGCTGGTCGCGCAGATCCCCGGCATCGAGCGCATACGCTATACCACCAGCCACCCCAACGAGTTCACGCAGCGGCTGGTGGATGTCTACGCCCGCGTGCCGCAGCTCGTCAGCCACCTGCACCTGCCGGTGCAGCACGGCTCCGACCGCATCCTGATGGCCATGAAGCGCGGCTACACGGCCATGGAATACAAGAGCACGATCCGCAAGCTGCGCGCCGTGCGGCCGGGCATCAGCCTGTCCAGCGACTTCATCGTCGGATTCCCCGGCGAGACCGAGGACGACTTCGGCCGGATGATGAAGCTGATCGAGGACGTCGGCTACGACGCCAGCTTCAGCTTCGTCTTCAGCGCGCGCCCGGGCACGCCGGCCGCGGCGCTGGCCGACGACACGCCGCAGGCCGTGAAGCTCAAGCGCCTGCAGCACCTGCAGGCCACCATCGAGGACAACGTGCGGCGCATCAGCGCCAGCCGCGTCGGCACGGTGCAGCGCATCCTGGTCGAGGGGCCCTCGAAGAAGAGCGCGGCCGAGCTGATGGGCCGCACCGAGTGCAACCGCATCGTCAACTTCGACGGCGGCCCGCAATCGGCCCGACTCGTGGGCCGGATGCTCGACGTGCGCATCACCGAGGCGCTGCCGCACTCGCTGCGCGGCACGCCGGTGCTGCACGACGCGCCCGCCGCGGCCTGAGCGGCGGCCGGGGGATTCAGCGCCCCGGCCCGAAGCCCCACCACCACAGCGCGCCGGCCGTGGCCAGCACCATGCCGGCATAGGTGGCCATGCGGCCGTCGCGGCCGAACACCACCAGGCCGAGCAGCACCACCACGGCCGCGGCCGCGGCCGACGCGCCGGCCAGGCGGCGCCAGCGCACGCCGGCCAACTGCCGCCGCCACAGCAGCTTGGCCAGCCCGGCGGCGATCGCCCCCAGCATCAGCGCGGGCAGGAAAAGGTTGGTCAGATGCCAGACGGCGTCGAGCGGGCCCATCGGCGGTTGAATGCGGTTTGTCGTGGACGAAAACACCGCGCCGCCCCGGGGTGGTGCGGCGGACGGTGGGCTCCTACAATTGTGGCGTGAGCGTCATCGCCCTCGGGCTCAATCACACCACGGCCCCGCTCGATCTGCGCGGCCGCCTCGCCTTCGCGCCCGAGCAGACCGCCCCGGCCCTGCAGGCCCTGCGCCAGCAGCTGCAGCGCGCGGTGCCCGAGGCGGCGCTGGTCTCCACCTGCAACCGCACCGAGCTCTACGTCGCCAGCGCCACGCCGGCCGGCGCCGAGGAACTGGTGCGCCCGGCCGTCGAGTGGCTGGCCACGCAGGGCGGCATCGCGCCCAACCAGCTGCAGTCGCACAGCTACGTCATGGAAGACCGTGCCGCCGCGCGCCACGCGTTCCGCGTGGCCAGTGGCCTGGACAGCATGGTGCTGGGCGAGCCGCAGATCCTGGGCCAGATGAAGCAGGCCGTGCGCCTGGCCGACGAAGCCGGCACCCTGGGCACCACGCTGCACCAGCTGTTCCAGCGCAGCTTCTCGGTGGCCAAGGAAGTGCGCAGTTCCACCGAGATCGGCGCGCACAGCGTCAGCATGGCCGCCGCGTCGGTGCGGCTGGCGTCGCAGCTGTTCGAGGACCTCGCCAAGATCAAGGTGCTGTTCATCGGCGCCGGCGAGATGATCGAACTGGTGGCCACGCACTTCGCGGCGCGCACCCCGAAGGCCATCGCACTGGCCAACCGCACGCTGGAGCGCGGCGAGAAGCTGGCCGCACGCTTCGGCGGCGAGGCCCTGCGCCTGGCCGACATGCCCGACCGCTTGCACGAGTTCGACGCCGTCGTCTCCTGCACCGCGAGCACGCTGCCCATCGTGGGCCTGGGCGCGGTGGAGCGGGCGCTGAAGGCACGCCGCCGCCGGCCGATGTTCATGGTGGACCTGGCCGTGCCGCGCGACATCGAGCCCGAGGTCGCGCGCCTGGCCGACGTCTACCTCTACACCGTCGACGATCTCTCCACGCTCGTGCAGAGCGCCTCCGACAAGCGCCAGGCCGCCGTGCAGCAGGCCGAGGCCATCATCGACGCCGGCGTCACCAGCTTCCAGCACTGGCTCGACCAGCGCGCCGCCGTGCCGCTGATCCAGGCGCTCAACCGCCAGGCCGACGACTGGGCGGCGCTGGAGCTGCACCGCGCGAAGAAGCTGCTCGCCAAGGGCGAGCCGGTCGAGGCCGTGCTCGAAGCCCTGAGCCGCGGCCTCACGCACAAGATGCTGCACGGCACGATGGCCGAGCTGCACGCGGCCGAGGGCGACGAGCGCTCGCGCCTGGCCGACACCGTGTCGCGCCTGTTCCTGCGCTCCGGCCGCCCGGGCGGAGACCACCCCGCCCGTTAGCCCCCGCGCGGCGGGGCCGGCGCGCCACGGGCCGCGCCGCGGCCACGCCGTGCGCCGCCGCACGCACCCGCGATGAACCCCACCCTGCGCGATCGCTTCGAGCGCCTGGCCCTGCGCCTGGCCGAGCTGGATGCGACGCTGTCCGACCCCGGCGTGGCCACCGACCCGCGGCGCTACCGCGCGCTGCTGCGCGAGCAGAACGAGGTGCAGGGCATCGTCACGCGCTGGCAGCGCTACGGCCAGCGCGAGGCCGACGCCGCCGCGGCCCGTGAGCTCCTGGCCGGCGGCGACGCCGAGATGGCGGCGATGGCCGACGAGGAGATCGCCAGCGCCGAAGCGGAGATGCAGCGCCTGCAGGCCGAGCTGCAGACCGCCCTGCTGCCCAAGGACCCCGACGACGAGCGCAACGCCTTCCTCGAGATCCGCGCCGGCACCGGTGGCGACGAAAGCGCCCTGTTCGCCGGCGACCTGGCGCGCATGTACCTGCGCTTCTGCGAGCGCCAGGGCTGGCGCACCGAGGTGCTGTCGCAGAACGAGTCCGAGCTCGGCGGCTACAAGGAGCTGGTGCTGCGCATCGAGGGCGACGGCGTGTATGGCCGCCTGCGCTTCGAGAGCGGCGGCCACCGCGTGCAGCGGGTGCCAGCCACCGAGAGCCAGGGCCGCATCCACACCAGCGCCTGCACGGTGGCGGTGATGCCCGAGCCCGACGAGGCCGAGGCCATCACGCTGAACCCGGCCGACCTGCGCATCGACACGTTCCGCGCCAGCGGCGCCGGCGGCCAGCACGTCAATAAGACCGACAGCGCCATCCGCATCACTCACATGCCCACCGGCCTGGTGGCCGAGTGCCAGGACGACCGCAGCCAGCACCGCAACAAGGCCAAGGCGATGGCCGTGCTGCAGGCCCGCCTGCGCGACAAGGAAGTCGGCGAGCGCGCCGCCAAGGAGGCCGCCGCGCGCAAGAGCCTGGTGGGCAGCGGCGACCGCAGCGACCGCATCCGCACCTACAACTTCCCGCAGGGGCGGCTGACCGACCACCGCATCAACCTCACCCTGTACAAGCTGCAGCAGGTCATGGACGGCGACCTCGGCGACGTCGTCGACGCGCTGGTCGCCGCGCGCGCGGCCGACCAGCTGGCCGAGCTGGGCGGCGGCGGTGGCTGAGCCCACGGTCGACACGCTGCTGCACGAAGCCCGCGCGCTGGGCCTAGACCGCTTTGACGCGCAGGCGCTGGCCAGCCACGTGCTGCGGCAGCCGCGCGCGTGGCTGCTGGCGCATGGCGATGCGCTGGTCGACGCCGCCGCGGCGGCCGCGCTTCGGCACCTGCTGGGCCGCCGCGCCAGCGGCGAGCCCGTCGCCTACCTCACCGGCTGGCGCGGCTTCCACGGCCTGGAGCTGCAGGTGACGCCCGAGGTGCTCGATCCCCGCCCCGACACCGAGACCCTGGTCGACTGGGCGCTGGAACTGCTGTCCGGCGAACTGGCCGGCATCGACACGCCCAAGGTGGCCGACCTCGGCACCGGCAGCGGCGCCATCGCGCTGGCCGTGGCCAGCGCCTGCCCGCGCGCCGTGCTGCGCGCGGTGGACGCCAGCGCCGGGGCGCTGGCCGTGGCGCGCGCCAACGGGGCCCGCCTCGGCCTGCGCGTGCAGTGGCTGCTGGGCTCCTGGTGGCAGCCGCTCGCCGCGCCGCCGCTGCACCTGGCGCTGGCCAACCCGCCCTACCTGGGCGCCGACGATCCCCACCTCGCCGCGCTGCGCCACGAGCCGCGGGGCGCGCTGGTGCCGGCGGCGGGCGACGCGCTTGCCGACCTGCGCGACCTCGTCGCCGGCGCCGGCGCTCACCTAGTGCCCGGCGGCTGGCTGCTGCTGGAGCACGGCTTCGGGCAAGGCCCGGCCGTGGCCGCGCTGCTGGCGGCGTCCGGCTTCGAGGCCATCGCTCACCGGTTCGACCTTGCCGGCCACTGCCGCTGCACCGGCGGGCGCAGGCCCTGCGCCTGACGCGCACCGCCCTGGCGGCGGCGTTGATTCCCGGCCGGCGGTACGATCCTGCCCCTGTTTCCCGTCATCCAGGCAACACCATGAGCGACGTTCAGCAGCGCATCGACGAGATGGTCAAGGGCCACAAGGTCCTGCTCTTCATGAAGGGCACGGCGCAGTTTCCGCAATGCGGCTTCTCGGGCCGCGCCATCCAGCTCCTCAAGGCCGCCGGCGCCAGCGGCGTGAGCACCTTCAACGTGCTCGAGGACGAGGAGGTCCGCCAGGGCATCAAGGACTACGCCAACTGGCCGACGATTCCGCAGCTCTACGTCAACGGCGAGTTCGTCGGCGGCTCGGACATCATGATGGAGATGTACCAGTCGGGCGAGCTGCAGCAACTGCTGTCTCAGGCCTGAGGTGAGCGCTGCCCTGCCCGCCCGCCTGGTGGTGGGCATCAGCGGCGCCACCGGCGCGCTGTACCCGGTGACGCTGCTCCGGCGCACCCGCGAGCTCGGCATCGAGACGCACCTGGTCGCTACGCCCGCGGGCGTGCTCAACGCGCACCACGAATTGGGTCTGGCGCGCGGCGAGCTCGAAGCCCTGGCCGACCACGCCTACGCGCCTGGCGACGTCGGCGCCTGCATCGCCAGCGGCAGCTTCGGCACCGCGGCGATGGTCGTCTCGCCCTGCTCGATGAAGACGCTGGCATCGATCGCCCACGGCCTGTCGGACAACCTGCTCACGCGCGCCGCCGACGTCACGCTCAAGGAGCGGCGGCGCCTGGTGCTGATGGTGCGCGAGACGCCCTTCAACCTGGCGCACCTGCGCAACATGACGGCCGTCACCGAGATGGGCGGCATCGTGTTCCCGCCGTTGCCGGCCTTCTACCTGAAGCCGGGCGGCATCGACGAGATGGTGGCCGAGGGCGTTGAGCGGGTGCTCGCTCTGCTGGGCTTTGCCAGTGCCGCACCCAAGGCCTGGCAGGGCCTGTAGCCGCGCTCCTCAGGCGACGGGAATGTCCCACTGACGCCGCGCCCCGAACACCAGGTTCGGGTACTCCGCGCGGCCGCGGCTGCCGTTGTAGCGGCCCAGCGCCAGGAACAGGTCGCCGCGCTCGCGCTCGAGGTAGTGACGCAGGATCACGCAGCCGAAGCGCAGGTTTGTCTGCAGGTGGAACAGGCGGTTTGCGTCGCCGTCGCCGATGACGCGCGTCCAGAAGGGCATCACCTGCATGTAGCCGCGCGCACCGGCGCTGCTGATGGCGTACTTGCGAAAGCCGCTTTCCACCTGGACGAGTCCCAGAACCAGCGCCGTCTCCAGGCCCGCGCGGCGACTCTCGTACCACACGGCCTCGAGGAACTCGACGCGCACGTGATGCTCGGCCTTGCGGCGCTTCAGGCGGTCGCTGGCCAAACCCAGCCAGCGCAGATAGCCCAGGCGCTCGTCGGTGCTACCGAAGCTGGGCTTGGGCGGCGCACGCTCAGATACGGCGCTCGACAAGGCCGTGCGCACGGCGTCGGACAGCGGCTCCTCGAGCTGGGCGCCGGCATGCCCGGCACCGGGCAGCGCCAGCGCGCCGGCTGCCATCAGCAGGGTCCGGCGCCGAGGCGTCATCCTCCGCAGTCGGCGTTCAGGCGGGCCTTCACAGTGGCGGCCACCTCGGCCACGGCCACGGTGCTCGCGGCGGCGTCGCGGCGGCCCTGCAGCTCGAGCTGGCCGGCCTTCAGGCCGCGGTCGGAGATCACCACCCGCAGCGGCACGCCGATCAGTTCCCAGTCGGCGAACATGGCACCGGGGCGCTCGCCGCGGTCGTCGAGCACGACGTCGATGCCCATCGCGGCAAGCTCGTCGTGCAGCGCCTCGGCCGCCACCTTCACGTCGGCGCTGCGGTCCATGCCGATCGGGCAGATCACGCACTCGAAGGGCGCGATGGCGGCGGGCCAGATCATGCCGCGCTCATCGTGGTTCTGCTCGATGGCGGCACCAAGGATGCGCGTCACGCCGATGCCGTAGCAGCCCATCTCGAAGGGCTGCGGCTTGCCGTTCTCGTCGAGGAAGGTGGCGCCCATCGGGACGCTGTACTTCTTCGTGCCCAGGTAGAACACGTGGCCGACCTCGATGCCGCGCTGGATGGCGAGCACGCCCTGGCCGTCGGGGCTGGGGTCGCCGGCCACGACGTTGCGGATGTCGGCCACCAGATCCGGCTCGGGCAGGTCGCGGCCCCAGTTGACGCCGGTGAGGTGGAAATCGGGCTCGTTGGCGCCGCAGACGAAGTCGGCCATGTTCGCCACCGTGCGGTCGGCCACGACCTTCACGGGCTTCTTCATTCCGATCGGCCCCAGGTAGCCGGGCTTGCAGCCGAAGTGCGCCTCGATCTCGGCCACGGTGGCAAAGCGCCAGCCGTCCTTCAGCCCCGGCACCTTGCCGGCCTTCACTTCGTTGAGGCTGTGGTCGCCGCGCACCAGCAGCAGCCAGACGGTGGTCTTGGCCACGTCGCCGTTCGCGCCCGGCTCGTCGGTGGCCAGCACCAGCGACTTCACGGTCTGCGACAGCGGCAGCTTCAGCAGCTCGGCCACGTCCTCGCAGGTGCTCTTGCCGGGCGTGGGCGTCCTGGCCATCGCCTGCGTGGCCGCGCCGCGCTGGCCGAGCAGCGGCAGCGCCTCGGCCAGCTCGATGTTGGCGGCGTACTCGGTGGTGGGGCAGTACACGATCGCGTCCTCGCCGGTGTCGGCGATCACCTGGAACTCGTGCGATGCGTCGCCGCCGATGGCGCCGGTGTCGGCTGCCACGGCGCGGTACTGCAGGCCGAAGCGGTCGAAGATGCGCTTGTAGGCCTCGAACATGACCTGGTAGCTCTTCAGCGCGCTGGCCTGGTCACGGTCGAAGGAGTAGGCGTCCTTCATCGTGAACTCGCGGCCGCGCATCAGGCCGAAGCGCGGCCGCCGCTCGTCGCGGAACTTGGTCTGGATGTGGAAGAAGTTACGCGGCAGCTGCTTGTAGCTGCGCAGTTCCTGACGTGCGATATCAGTGATGACCTCTTCGCTCGTGGGCTGGATCACGAAGTCGCGCTGGTGGCGGTCCTTCACGCGCAGCAGTTCGGGCCCGTAGGCCTGGAAGCGGCCTGTCTCCGCCCACAGCTCGGCCGGCTGCACCACGGGCATCAGCAGTTCCACGGCGCCGGCGCGCACCATTTCCTCGCGGACGATGCCCTCGATCTTGCGGATGACGCGCAGCCCCAACGGCATGTAGTTGTAGATGCCGGCGCCAAGGCGCTTGATGAGGCCGGCGCGCATCATCAGCCGGTGGCTGACGATCTCCGCATCGGCGGGGGCTTCCTTAAGGGTGGAGATGAAGGTCTGGGAGGCTTTCATGGGGCTCTTGTGATGGGCTCGGCCCTGTCGGACGAACACCGCACCAGCGCCGAAGCCGCCTGCCGACTGCATCGACCGCGCCGCTTGCGGGTTTCCCGGGTTCCGGGGCCGCACTGGGCCGGTGCAATAATGAAACCAGTCACAAATCGGGGTTCATTATGCTCGACCGGGAAGGCTTCAGGCCCAACGTCGGCATCGTCCTGCTGAACTCGCGCAACCAGGTGTTCTGGGGCAAGCGGCTCCGCACCCACTCGTGGCAGTTCCCGCAGGGCGGCATCAAGCACGGCGAGACGCCCGAGCAGGCGATGCTGCGCGAGCTGCACGAGGAGGTCGGCCTCCGCCCCGAGCACGTGCAGATCATCGGCCGCACCCGCGACTGGCTGCGCTACGAGGTGCCCGAGCACTTCATCCGCAAGGACGCGCGCGGCCACTATCGCGGCCAGAAACAGATCTGGTTCCTGCTGCGGCTGCTGGGCCGCGACTCCGACATGAACCTGCGCGCGACCGACCACCCCGAGTTCGACGCCTGGCGCTGGAACGACTACTGGGTGCCGCTGGACATGGTCATCGAGTTCAAGCGCGGCGTCTACGAAATGGCGCTGACAGAGCTCGCCCGCTACATGCCGCGCGTCAGCCACCAAAACCGCTATCTGCGCGCGGGCCTGCGGGGCCAGCAGCACGAGGCCGAGGCCCGGCCACCGGCCCCGGCACCCCAGCCCGAGGACAGCGCGCCAACGGGCTGACGGCGCGCGGGGCGGTCTGCCTCAGGCCGTCAGCACGAGGTTGTCGCGGTGGATCAGTTCGGACTCGTTGGCGTAGCCCAGCAGCGCCTCGATCTGCGATGAGGGCTTGCGAGCGATCAGGCGCGACTCCGCCGACGAGTAGTTGGCGAGGCCCCGCGCGATCTCCAGGCCGCCGTCCAGCGTGCGCACCGCGATCACGTCGCCGCGCGCGAACTCGCCCTCGACCTCGTGCACGCCGATGGGCAACAGGCTCTTGCCCTCGTCGCGCAGCTTGGCCACCGCTCCGGCATCCACGCGCACCGCGCCGCGCAGCTGCAGGTGGTCGAGCATCCACTGCTTGCGCGCCGCCAGCTTGGCCGTGCCGGCCACCAGTGCGCTGCCGATGGCCTCGCCCGCGGCCAGCCGCAGCAGCACCTCACGCTCGCGCCCCCAGGCGATGACGGTGCTGGTACCGCTGCGCGCCGCGCGCTTGGCGGCCAGCACCTTGGTGAGCATGCCGCCGCGGCCGATGGCGCTGCCGGCACCGCCAGCCATGGCCTCCAACGCCGGATCGCCCGCGGTGGCGACGTCGATGAATCGGGCCGCCGGATCCTTGCGCGGGTCGGCGCTGTACAGCCCGCGCTGGTCGGTGAGGATCACGTAGGCGTCGGCGTCCACCAGGTTGGCCACCAGCGCGCCAAGCGTGTCGTTGTCGCCGAACCGGATCTCGTCGTTGACGACGGTGTCGTTCTCGTTGATCACCGGGATCACGCCCAGCGACAGCAGCGTGAGCAGCGTCGAGCGCGCGTTGAGGTAGCGCTCGCGGTCGGCGAGGTCGGCGTGCGTCAGCAGCACCTGAGCACTGGCCATGCCGTGCTCGCGCAGGCGCGTCTCGTACATCTGCACCAGGCCCATCTGGCCGACGGCGGCGGCGGCCTGCAGCTCGTGCAGCTCCTTGGGGCGCGTGGCCCAGCCCAGGCGCTTCATGCCCTCGGCAATGGCGCCGCTGGAGACCATCACGAGCTCTCGCCCCTCGCGCGCCAGCGCCGCGAGCTGGCGCGACCAGTTGTCGATGGCCTCGGCGTCCACGCCGCGCCCTTCGTTGGTGACGAGGCTGGAGCCGACCTTGACGACGATGCGGCGGGCCGGCTGCAGCACGCCCGGCTGCGGGCTCATCGCGCGGCTTCCTCGCCACGCGCGGCCGGCGGCGAGCCGTCGAAGCGCAGGTCCGGCGGAGGCGGGGGCGGCGGCAGTTGCTCGGCGACGAAGTTCTGGATCTTCTCCAGCAGCGGCTGCAGGCCATCGCGCGCCAGCGCCGAGATGGCAAAGACCGGGCCCTTCCAGCGCAGCCGCCGCACGTAGTCCTTGACCCGCGCCTCGCGTTCTGCGGCCGGCACCATGTCGAGCTTGTTGAACACCAGCCAGCGCGGCTTCGCGTGCAGCGCGGGGTCGTACTTCTTCAGCTCGGCGACGATGGCCCGGGCCTGCGCGACGGGGTCCACGCTGTCATCGAAGGGCGCCGCATCCACGATGTGCAGCAGCAGCCGCGTGCGCTGCAGGTGGCGCAGGAACTGGTGGCCCAGCCCGGCGCCCTCGCTGGCGCCCTCGATGAGGCCCGGGATGTCGGCGACGACAAAGCTGCGCTCGGGCCCCACGCGCACGACGCCCAGGTTGGGGTGCAGCGTGGTGAAGGGGTAGTCGGCGATCTTGGGCCGCGCGTTGCTGACGGCCGCGATGAAGGTGCTCTTGCCGGCGTTGGGCATGCCCAGCAGGCCCACGTCGGCCAGCACGCGAAGTTCCAGTTGCAGCTTGAAGGCCTCGCCCGGCCAGCCGGGGGTCTTCTGGCGCGGGCTGCGGTTGGTGCTGCTCTTGAAGTGCAGGTTGCCGAAGCCGCCGTCGCCGCCCTTGGCCAGCAGCACGCGCTGGCCGTGCTCGAGCAGCTCGGCCATCACGTCGCCCGTCTCGGCGTTGCGGACGATGGTGCCGACGGGCATGCGCATCTCGATGTCGGCGCCGGCGGCGCCGAACTGGTCGGAGCCTCGGCCGGGCTCGCCGTTCTTCGCGTCGAAGCGGCGCGTGTAGCGGTAGTCGATCAGCGTGTTGATGTTCTGGTCGGCCAGTGCGTGGACGCTGCCGCCGCGGCCGCCGTCGCCACCGTTAGGGCCGCCAAAAGGAATGAACTTCTCGCGCCGGAAGCTCACGCAGCCGGCGCCGCCGTGGCCGGCCGAGATATCAATGGTGGCTTCGTCGAAGAACTTCATGCTGGGGGGCCTAAACGAAGAAGCCCCGGCGTGCCGGGGCTTCGCAGCGCGGGCGGAATGTCGCTCAGGCCGCGGTGACGAAAACCGTCTGGCGGTTCAGCGCGCCCTTGGTCTCGAACGAGACCTTGCCGTCGACCAGCGCAAACAGCGTGTGATCGCGGCCCATGCCGACCCCGCTGCCCGCATGGAAGCGGGTGCCGCGCTGGCGCACGATGATGGAGCCGGCGCTGACCGCCTGGCCACCGAACACCTTGACGCCGAGCATCTTCGGCTGGGAATCGCGGCCGTTGCGGGTGGAGCCGCCGCCCTTTTTCTGTGCCATGGTGTGTGCTCCTCAGCCGTTGACCGCAGCGATCTGCAGTTCGGTGTAGGTCTGGCGGTGGCCGCCGTGCTTCTGATAGTGCTTGCGGCGACGCATCTTGAAGATGCGCACCTTGTCGTGCTTGCCGTGGGCCAGGACCGTGGCCTTGACGTTCGCACCCGCGACCCAGGGCGTACCCACCTTCAGCTCGGCACCCTCGCCGACGGCGAGTACCTGCTCGATGGTGATCTCCTGGCCCACGTCCGCAGCAATCTGTTCTACCTTGATCTTTTCGCCGGCAGCAACCTTGTATTGCTTGCCACCGGTTTTTATGACCGCGTACATGTGGAGGACCTTTCTGTCAATTCCCCGCGGGCCACAGAGCCCGCACAGCGCACTGCCCGCTACGCAGACAGCCTTTGAGTATAGCACGAAACGCCTTCGCGAACGGCCGTGCCTCTGGCTGGTCTCGCAACCGGCAAGTCCGTTAAGAGCAGGCTTCCTATAATCAAGTTGCTGCTGTAGTCATCCGTGCTGAACGCCACCACCCCTGCTGCCACCGACCCGCTGGACGAGGCGATGCGGCGAGTCGATGACGTCATCCGCGAGCGCCTGGCATCGCGCGTGGCACTGGTCAACCAGATTTCCCGGTACATCGTCGGCGCAGGCGGCAAGCGAATCCGACCCCGCCTCGTCTTGCTGTACACCGATGCGCTGGGCTTCGAGGGGCCCGAGCGGCACGAACTGGCTGCCATCGTCGAGTTCATTCACACCGCCACACTGCTGCATGATGACGTCGTCGACGAGTCGGCCATGCGCCGCGGCCGCGCCACCGCCAATGCCATGTTCGGCAATGCCGCCAGCGTGCTGGTGGGGGACTTCCTGTACTCACGCGCGTTCCAGATGATGGTGTCGGTGAATCGGATGCGCGTGCTCCAGGTGTTGGCCGACGCCACCAACGTGATCGCCGAGGGCGAGGTGCTGCAGCTCATGAACATGCGCGACCCCGATCTCGCGATCGAGGACTACCTGCAGGTCATCCGCTTCAAGACCGCCAAGCTGTTCGAAGCCAGCGCCCGCCTCGGGGCGGTGCTGGCCGAGGCGCCGGACGAAGTCGAGCAGGCCGCGGCGACGTATGGGCGTTCGCTGGGAACGGCGTTCCAGCTGGTGGACGACCTGCTCGACTACGAAGGCGACAGCCACCAGCTGGGCAAGAACGTCGGCGACGACCTGCGCGAAGGTAAGCCCACGTTGCCGCTGCTGGTGGCCATGGCCAGGGCCACGCACGAGGAGCGCCTTCTCGTCCGTGAAGCCATCGAACTGGGCGGTGAGCACCGGCTGGACGAGATCCTGGCCATCGTGCGCCGGACGGGAGCGCTGCAGGCCACGCGCGAAGCCGCTCAGGCCGAGGCCGAGACGGCGCGGCAGGCCCTGACGCTGCTGCCGCCGTCGCGGGCGCGCGAAGACCTGCTAGGATTAGCGTTCAATGCGGTGCACAGGTCATTCTGACCACGCTCGGCATCGGGGTGTAGCTTAGCCTGGTAGAGCGCTACGTTCGGGACGTAGAGGCCGGAGGTTCGAATCCTCTCACCCCGACCAGGAATTCTTCATCAAAATCAAACGCTTAGGCTAGTTCGCGCAACGCGGGCAACGCGCCAAACGGCGAAAAACTGCCAAGCCGCTCCAGAGACGGTCGCGCGGGACGCTTCGCGCTCCTGCGTGCCATGGCGTCCCCCTGCACGGCGTCGCGCGCGATGCGGCTCCTGAAGCCCCTGCCGCCACACCACCGATGCACCGCGCGTGACCCCGGTGCTGTGACCTATAAGGACGCGTTTTTTGCGTCCTAAAGCGCACCCAAACACCACGCGCGGATGCCGCTAGCGATGTCCCGCTCGCTGTTGAACCGTGAGGGGTGACGGCTCCTGGATGATCATGCTACGCGGCCTTCAAGGTCGCACCATGAGATGGCCGAGCGGGAGACCAGACGTCTGGCGCGCGCCCGGGCCGACAGCGGACTGCCGCCGGGCAAGAGTCTGGCGGAGTTCGACTTCGCTGGGGTGCCGGCCGTGTCCAAGGCGCATTTGATGGCCCTGGCGCAGGCCGATAGCTGGATCAGCCAAGGGCACAACCTGCTGGCGTTCGGCCCGCCAGGCACCGGCAAAACGCATCTGCTGGCCGGCATCGGCCATGCGCTGATCGACCGCGGGCTGAAGGTCCTGTTCGTGCGCACCAGCGAGTTGGTGCAGCGGCTGCAGGCGGCCCGGCGTGACCTGCGTCTGCCGGCCGACTGGCCAAGCTGGACCGCTTCGAGCTGATAGTTCTGGACGACTTCAGTTATGCCCGGCGTGACCAAGCAGAGACCTCGGTTCTGTTCGAGCTGATCGCCGAGCGCTACGAGCGCCGCAGCATCGCCATCACTGCCAACGCGCCGTTCTCGGCGTGGGACGAGGTCTTCCCGGACAAGGCCCTGACGGTGGCAGCCGTGGACCGGCTCGTCCATCACTCGACCATCCTAGAGATAAACGTGGACAGCTACCGCCGCCGCGCTGCGTTGCCGGCTCGCCGGCAACGCAGCGCAACCCCAACCCAATGATCAACGCCCGACCGCACCGTTCACGATAGTTGTCGCTGAGAGCTCAGGATAGTTGACGCCGGGCACGCCCTGGTACGACCTGGTCAGCGTGCTCAAGTACGACGGCTTCGATACCGAGCTGGCCATGGCCTACGGCGAAGTCTTCAGCCACGCCGAGGTCTCGGCCTTTGCCCTGGCCGGCTTTGCTGCCCGCTGCGGCGTCGACCGCAAGCTGATGCGCCGCGATGGCCAGCGCCTGGCCAAGCTGGCCGCCGCAGCAGCCGCAGCGCAGGCCCAGGCGGCCGAGTACCAGGACGAGGCCGAGCGGGCCTTCGTGCAGGGCATCGCGGACTTCGTGGCCCGCCAGGCCGAGCGGCTGACGCAGCTGGTGACCGACGCGGCGCGCTGGAAGGTTGACCCCGCGCAACGTCGTGCAACGCCATGCAAAACCGCGCTACAGTATCGCTTCTTCGTTCAGAAGAAGCCTGAAGAGACGTCCGGATGGAATGCGGGACTTAGAGGCCGGAAGTTCGAATCCTCTCACCCCGACCAGTGGTTGCCCTTTCGTCCGGGCTCTCTCTGGCGACATTCGGGCGGTTCTGGATAGCTTCTTTATAGGCTCCAATCGTCGGGATGTCTCGCGTTTACACCCCGCGGGGAATCGGTGATGATGCGTAGACGTTGAAATCCACCGCCCCGCCGATGGCCGCAGAAACGCAGGTTGAGTCGCCTTCTTCATTGTCGTCGGCCTCTTTGTCGGGGGTCGCACGTGTGCTGGTCGCCGCCGGCAAGCTGTCGGCCAAGACGGCTGAAGAACTGTCCAAGAGCGCACGCGACCGCAAGGCCAACTTCTTGGCTACCGTCGTGGGAGCCAACGCCGTCAAGTCCGACGAGATCGCGCATGCGCTGTCGGCGGCGCTCGCCCTGCCGCTTCTCGACCTCAACGCGGTCGACCTGCAGAAGCTGCCGCGCAACATCATCGACCCGAAGATTGCGAGCCAGTATCAGTTAATCGCGCTGGGCAAGCGCGGCAACCGCGTGTTCATTGGCGCCGCCGACCCCACCGACCAGGAGGCCGGTGAGCGCATCAAGTTCGCGCTGCAGTTGCAACCCGACTGGGTAATCGTCGAGTACGACAAGCTGCTGCGGCAGCTTGAGGCCCAGGGCACCACTGCCAACGAGACGCTGGAGTCGCTGGCCGGGGGCGACTTCGAATTCGACGTCAGCGAGGAGGATGTCGCCCCGCAGGACAGCCAAGACGTCACGGCCGAGGTCGAGGACGCGCCGGTCGTGCGCTTCCTGCAGAAGATGCTGATCGACGCCATCAACATGCGAGCGTCGGACCTGCACTTCGAACCCTACGAGTACAACTACCGCGTCCGCTTCCGCATCGACGGCGAGTTGCGCGAGATCACCCAGCCGCCGATCGCCATCAAGGACAAGCTGGCTTCCCGCATCAAGGTCATCTCGCGCATGGACATCGCCGAGAAGCGCGTGCCGCAGGACGGCCGCATGAAGCTGAAGTTCGGCAACAAGGCCATCGATTTCCGCGTCAGTACGCTGCCCACGCTGTTCGGCGAGAAGGTCGTGGTCCGTATCTTGGACCCTTCCAGCGCCAAGCTCGGCATCGAGGCCCTGGGCTACGAGAAGGCCGAAAAGGACCGTCTGATGGCGGCCATCCAGCGGCCTTACGGCATGGTGCTGGTCACAGGGCCCACCGGCTCGGGCAAAACGGTGTCGCTCTATACCTGCCTCAACATCCTGAATCAGCCCGGCGTGAACATTGCCACGGTCGAGGACCCGGCGGAAATCAACCTGCCCGGGATCAACCAGGTCAACGTCAACGACAAGGCCGGCCTCAGCTTCGCGGCGGCGCTCAAGAGCTTCTTGCGCCAGGATCCGGACATCATCATGGTCGGCGAGATCCGCGACCTCGAGACCGCCGACATCGCCATCAAGGCCGCGCAGACTGGCCACATGGTGATGAGCACGCTGCACACGAATGATGCCCCGACGACGCTGACCCGCCTGATGAACATGGGTGTCGCGCCGTTCAACATCGCCGCGAGCGTCCTGCTGATTACAGCGCAGCGCCTGGCGCGCAAGCTCTGTGAGAATTGCAAGAAGCCGGCCGACTATCCGCGCGAAAGCCTGCTCAAGGCCGGCTTCAAGCCGCAGGATCTCGACGGCAACTGGAAGTCCTACCGCGCCGTGGGCTGCAGTTCGTGCACAAATGGTTACCGCGGACGGGTGGGGATCTACCAAGTGATGCCGATAACGGAGTCGATTCAGCGCATCATCCTCACCCAGGGTACCGCGCTGGACATCGCGAAGCAGGCCGAAGCCGAGGGCGTTCGCGACCTTCGTCAGTCAGGCCTGTCGAAGGTCCGCGCCGGCGTCACCACGCTCGAGGAAGTGATCACGGTCACGAACGAGTGATCCCGCACCCGACCGCCATTTACAAAGACACCAATCGCACGAGTCCATGGCCACAGCAGCGACCCTGAGAGACCCGAAGGAACTCATCTTCGAGTGGGAGGGCAAGGACCGCAACGGCAAGATCGTCCGCGGCGAGATGCGTGCCGGCGGCGAGGCCGCGGTCAACGCCAGCCTTCGACGGCAGGGCGTGCTCGTCACCCGGGTGCGCAAGCGCCGCACCAGCGGCGGCGGCTCCATCAAGCAGAAAGACATCGCCCTGTTCACGCGCCAGCTGGCCACCATGATGAAGGCCGGCGTGCCGCTGCTGCAGGCCTTCGACATCGTCGCGCGCGGCGCTACCAACCCGCGTCTGGCGAAGCTGCTGACAGACATCCGCTCCGACGTCGAGACCGGCACCAGCCTGTCGAGCGCCTTCCGCAAACACCCGATGCACTTCGACGCGCTCTACTGCAACCTCGTCGAGGCCGGCGAGGCCGGCGGCATCCTCGAGCAGCTGCTCGACCGCCTGGCCATTTACCAGGAGAAGACGCTCGCCATCAAGCAGAAGATCAAGTCGGCACTGATGTACCCGATCGCGGTGATCGTCGTCGCCTTCATCGTGCTGACGGTGATCATGATCTTCGTCATCCCCGCCTTCGAGGACGTTTTCAAGAGCTTTGGCGGCGAGCTGCCGGCGCCCACGCTGGCGGTGATCGCGATGTCGCGGTTCTTCGTCACCTGGTGGTGGCTGATGGCCATCGTGATTGGCGGAGGCGGCTTCTTCTTCTTCCAGAGCTGGAAGCGTTCCGAGAAGATGCAGATGGCAATGGACCGACTGTTGCTGCGTCTGCCGGTGTTCGGCGACCTCATCAACAAGTCGGTCCTCGCGCGCTGGACGCGCACGCTGTCGACCATGTTCGCCGCAGGTGTGCCGCTGGTGGAGGCGCTCGATTCCGTCGGTGGCGCTTCCGGTAACGCGGTCTACCAGGCTGCCACCGAGCAGATCCAGCGCGACGTGTCCACCGGCACGGCACTGACCACCGCGATGACGACCACCGGCGCATTCCCGACCATGGTGCTCCAGATGGCCGCGATTGGCGAGGAGTCCGGTTCGCTCGACCACATGCTGATCAAGGCGGCCGAGTTCTACGAAGAAGAGGTGGACGACATGGTCAAGGGTCTGTCCAGCCTGATGGAGCCTTTCATCATCGTCATCCTGGGCACGCTGATCGGAGGCATCGTCGTGTCGATGTACCTGCCGATCTTCAAGCTCGGCGCGGTGGTCTGACGCCGCCGTGCTCGGAGGCCTTCCCGGCGGGGTGCCCCTCGAGCTGCTGCTCTCGCCCTGGGCCTTGGCGTTGTTGGGGCTGGTGGTTGGCAGCTTCCTGAACGTTGTGGCGCACCGGCTGCCGCTAATGCTCGAGCGGCAGTGGTGGAGCGACGTCGGCGTGCAGCTGGCCGACACCGACTCCTACCACCGCGCTTTCGGAAGCCAGCCGCCCGAGGGGCTGGCGCTGGCCTCCTCCTTGCTCGAGAAGTCCATCGCCGGGCTGCCGACGCTGGACTTGACGCGGCCGGCTTCGCGCTGCATGGCCTGCGGCCACCGCATCCGCTGGTTCGAAAACGTCCCGGTGCTGAGCTGGCTGGCGCTGCGCGGCCGCTGCTCAGCCTGCGGTACGGCCATCGGTCTGCGCTACCCGTTGGTGGAGATCGCCACCGCGGTGCTCTTCGGCGCCTTGGGCTGGATCGTCGGCCCGCAGCCGCTGGTGCTGCTGTGGTGCGGCCTCGTGGCCGTGCTGCTGGTGCTGAGCCTGATCGACTGGGACACCACCGTGCTGCCCGACTCGCTGACCCTGCCGCTGATGTGGGCCGGTCTCGTGGCCGCGGGGCTGGGCTGGCTGCCGGGGCTCACGCTGGCGCAGTCGGTGGCCGGCGCTGCCGCGGGTTACCTGTCCTTGTGGGCGGTGTACTGGCTGTTCAAGCTCACCACGGGCAAGGACGGCATGGGCTACGGCGACTTCAAGCTGCTCGCCGCCCTGGGCGCCTGGCTCGGTGCCACGGCCATCCTGCCCATCGTGCTGATGGCCTCGGTGCTGGGCGCCGTGGTCGGCCTGGGCATGAAGGCCACGGGCGCGCTGCGCCAGGGCCGGTTCGTGCCCTTCGGGCCCTTCCTGGCGGGCGGGGGCGTGGTCGTGGTGCTGGCCGGCCTGCCCACCGTGCTGGGCTGGATCGGCTGGTAGGGGCCGCTGCAGTGGGCCGGCCGGAGCCCGGCGCCGCCGCGCCGCCCACGATTGGCCTGACGGGCGGCATCGGCAGCGGCAAGAGCACGGTCGCCGCCCTGCTGGTGGAGCAGGGCGCGCATCTCGTGGACACCGACGCCATCGCGCGCAGCCTCACGGCTCCGGGCGGGGCGGCCATGCCGGCCGTGGCGCAGGCCTTCGGCGCCGGCTTCGTGGCCCCCGACGGCGCGCTCGACCGCGCCCGCATGCGTGACCTGGCCTTTACCGACGCCGGCGCGAAGGCCCGGCTGGAAGCCATCCTGCACCCCCTGATCGGCGCCGAGGCCCAGCGCCAGGCGGCCGGGGCGGGCGGTCGCCCGGTGGTGTTCGACGTGCCGCTGCTCACGCCCGGCTCGGCCTGGCGCACGCGGGTGGCGCGCGTGCTGGTGGTCGACTGCAGCGAGGACACCCAGGCCACCCGGGTGGCCGCGCGGCCCGGCTGGGACGAGGCCATGGCGCGCAGCGTCATTGCGCAGCAGCTCCCGCGTGCGCATCGCCGGGCGCTGGCTGATGCCGTCATCCACAACGACGGCCTCACGCTCGAGGCGCTGGGCGCCGAGGTTCAGGCCCTGTGGCGCCTGTGGTTTGGGGGCGGGCCGTCCTCATGATGGCCGCCGAGCGCGCGAGGGCCTGTGGAACAATGCCGGCGTGCAGTCACACGAGCCAGGCCGGGAGCGCACCCGGGTCTTGTACGAGTACCCGTTCAACGAGGGCATCCGCACGATGCTGCGGCTCGAGCACCTGTTCGACCGCCTCGGCGAACTGGCCTCGCGCGAGGCCCGCGTGGACCACCACTTCGCCCTGTCCACGCTCTTCGAGATCATGGACGTGGCCGCGCGCGCCGATCTCAAGAGCGATCTGCTCAAGGAACTCGAGCGCCACCGGACGCAGCTGCAGACCTACCGCGGTCTGCGCGGCGTCGATGAGCGCGCGCTCGACGCCGTCACTGGCCGCATCGACCAGGCCTTCGCGGGGCTGAACGCGCTGCAGGGCAAGGCCGGGCAGGCGCTGGCCGCCAACGACTGGCTGATGAGCATTCGCAGCCGAATCAGCATTCCTGGCGGGACCTGCGAGTTTGACCTGCCGGCCTACTACGCCTGGCAGCAGCACCCAGCCGAGCGCCGGCGCACCGATCTCCAGGGCTGGATCGGCACGCTCCTGCCGCTGGCGAAGGCCTTGCAGGTGCTATTGGGGCTGCTGCGCGACAGCGGCACGCCGCAGCGCATGGTGGCGCCGGGCGGGCAATACCAGCAGGGGCTGCAACCGCCGGGCGCGGCGGCGGCCAGCGGCCCCAAGGTCTACCAGCTGCTGCGCGTGCACGTCGACGCCGAGGACGGCCTGGTGCCCGAGATCAGCGGCCACCGGCTGATGGTGTCCATCCGCTTCATGCGGCCCGACGCCGAGGGCCGCCTGCGGCCCGCCGGCAGCGACTGCCGTTTCGAACTGAGCCTGTGCGCATGACGGCGTCGCCGCGCGGCGGCGGCTCCCCCGAGCGCCGCGTCACCTGCCCGCACTGCCGGGGCTCGGCCCTGTACGGGCCGTCCAACCCCTGGCGGCCGTTCTGCAGCGAGCGCTGCCGTAACGGCGACCTCGGCGACTGGGCGTCCGAGCGCTTCCGCCTGCCGGCCGAGGCGCCGCCCGACGGCGCGCCGCCGCCAGAGGCGACGTGATCGAGATCGCCGCCGCCGCGCTCACGCCCGGGGGCTGGCGCAGCGGGCCGGTGCGCGTGGCCGGCGACGGGCGCATTGCCCAGGTGGGGGGCGAGCCGCTCACCGAGCCACAGGCCCGCCAGGGGCACTGCCTGCTGCCGGGCTTCGTGGACCTGCACGTGCACGGCGGCGGCGGCGCCGACACCATGGAAGGCGGCGAGGCCGTGGCCACGGTGGCCCGCACGCACGCCCGCCACGGCACGACGGCGCTGCTGGCCACCACGATGACGGCCCCGCGCGACGAGATCGAGGCGGCGCTGCGCGCCCTGGCGCCACACGTGGCCACGCGGCCGGCCGGCGGCGCGCGCGTGCTGGGCGTGCACCTCGAGGGGCCCTACATCAACCGCGAGCGGCTCGGCGCCCAGCCCGACTTCGCCACCACGGCCACGCTGGCCGACGTGATGGCGCTGCACGCGCTGGCGCCGATCCGGCTGGTGACCATCGCCCCCGAGCTGCCCGGGCACCTGGCGCTGATCGTGGCGCTGCGCGGCGCTGGCTTCGTGGTGCAGGTGGGCCACTCGGCCGCGCGCTATGAGGACGGCGTGGCCGCGCTGGCCGCCGGCGCCAGCGGCTTCACGCACCTCTTCAACGCTATGACCGGCCTGCACCACCGCGAGCCGGGCCTGGCGGGGGCGGCGCTGGCGCACGCCGAGCGCGCCGAGCTCATCGCCGACGGGCACCACGTGCACGAGGGCGCCATCCGCGTGGCGCTGCGCTGCATCCCGGGCCTGTACTGCGTGACCGACGCCACCGCCGCCGCCGGCATGCCCGACGGCGACTACCGGCTGGGCCGCCACACCGTCTTCAAGTGCCTGGGCGCCGTGCGCCTGGCCGACGGCACGCTGGCGGGCAGCGCGCTGACGATGGACCGGGCGCTCGGCGCCCTGCTGCGGCTGGGCCTGCCGCTGGCCGAGGCCTCGGCGCGCACGGCCACGCTGGCGGCCCGGCACCTGGGCCTGGCCGACCGTGGCGTGCTGGCCCCCGGCGCCTGGGCCGACCTGGTGCAGGTGGACGGCGCCAGCGGCGCGCTTCAGCGCGTCTGGGTGGAAGGCGAGGCCGTCGAGCGCTGACGGCCCGATCCGGCCGGCGTGCTCAGCGTGCGCAGGAAGGCCTCGAGGTCCGCGGCCTGCGCGGGTGACAGGTTCAGCCGCCGCAGGATGCGCTCGCCGTCGGCGTGCAGCCGGTCCTCGTCGAGCAGGCTGTAGTGGCGCACCACCTCGGCCGGCGTGGCGGCGCTGCCGTCGTGCCAGTAGGGTGCGGTGTGGCCGAGCTGGCGCAGCCCCGGAACGCGGAATTCGCCAAAGTGCCGCGGCTCCATCGTCAGCTGCCGGGTGAGCAGCGCGCGCGGGTCCGCGGCGGCATCGCCGTCGTGGTGCGGGCCGGCTCGCGTGATCCGGCTGGCCTGCAGCGCACGCAGCCCGGCGTGGCGGCCGCTGTCGACGCCGCCACCCTTGGCGGCGGGCACGAAGAACGGCACGCCGACGTCGGCGAACTCGCCGTTGGAAAAGCGCGGGCCGACGTGGCAGACGCTGCAGCGGGCCTCGCCGACGAAGAGGCGCAGGCCGCGCTGGGCCGCCAGTGGGTAATGCGCCGCCGCCTGCACGTCGCCGCGCGCCAGCGCGTCGCGGAAGTGGTCGAAGGGCGTGCGCGGCGACACGATCGTGGCCTGCCAGGCCGCCAGCGCCTTGGCTAGGCCCACGACCACGGCCTCGTCGTCGGCCGGGAGTTCCTGGCCGGGCGGGCCGCCGTGGGCGCGGCGCCAGCCGGCGGCCAGGTCGGGCGCGGCGCGCACCCGCGCGGCCAGCGCCGGCACCGTGTGCGCCATCTCGCCGGTGGCGAGCATGGGCACCATCGAGGCCGCCCACAGCGAGTCGGTCGCGCCGCCCCAGCCGAACCAGCGCTGCTGCGCCACGTCAAGCAGCGTGGGCGTGTTGCGCGGGCCCTCGCCGCGGCGAGCGCTGGCCGTAGCGCGGCGGTCGCTGAAGCCCGTGGCCGGCACGTGGCAGCTGGCGCAGGCCACGCGGCCATCGGCCGACAGCCGCCGGTCATGGAACAGGCGGCGGCCGAAGGCGATGGCCTCGGGGCGGCCTTCCAGCGCGTTGGCCGGGTCGCGCACCGGCGGCGGCGGCCAGGGGCCGTGCGACAGGATGGCCGCGATCTCGTCGGGGCCGAAGTCCAGCAGCCGGGGCGCGGCCGTGGCGGCGGCCACGCCGGCGGCGAGCAGCAGGCCGAGCGCGGCGCGGTGCATGGCCCTCAGCGCAGTTGCACCGACTGCACGAGCCGCCGCTCCTGGCCGTCCACGCGCGCCACCAGCAACAGCTCCCAGCGGCCGGGCATGTGCCACAGCAGGCCGTCGGCCGTCCAGGCGCCGGGCCCGGCGGGCTGCAGGCGCGGGCGGTAGTTCATGCCATGGCGGTGCTCGGGCATGGTCGCGTCCACGCGCAGCAGCTCGGCCCGCGCGGGGCACAGGGTGATGCGCAGCGCAAACGGCCTGGACACCGCCGGCGCGGGATCGGCACGCCAGGTGGCGCGCAAGCCCGGCTGCTCGATGACGGCGGCGCCGGCCTCTGGCGCGGGGCAGTCGCCCGGGGCCGCTTGCGCCGCCGCGGCGCCGCAGGCCAGCACCAGCGCCGCGGCCAGGGCCTTCACCGCGCCACCAGCGCCGGCAAGGCGGCCAGCAGCGCCTCGCCGTTGCGCCACGCGATGCGCTCGGCCAGCTCGGCCGGCAGCGTGGCCAGCCACTCGCGCGACCAGCGCGCGTGCTCCCCCACGTAGTACCAGCGCTCCGGCGTGAAGGTGTCGGTGCCCAGCAGCACGCGGTCGGGGAACTCGGTGAACAAGGCGCGCCAGCCGGCGTCGACCACGCTGCCGCTGGCGTGGTCGCTGCGGAAGGCGAGGTCCACCCACAGCCGGGCGTGGCGGCGCAGCATCGCGGCCACCCGGTCGGGCGGCTCGAAGCCGGCGTGGGCCCACAGGATGCGCGCCTCGGGCCACTGCGCGAACTGCCGCTGCACGGCGTCGGCGTCGGAGTGCGAGTGCAGCAGCAGGCCTCGCTCGCGCGCCAGCTGCACCACGCTGCGCATCACCGCGCCGTCGGCATCGGCGCCGAACACGTGGTACTCGCCCAGGCCGACGTAGCGGTAGCGGGCGAGCCGGGCCTCGAGGTGGCCGACGATGGAGCGGTCGTGCACCCATGTGCCGATCTCGTTGCGGCTGCGGTAGGGCCGCAGCACGGGCACCACCAGGTCAGGCGCCAGCGCGTAGAGCTTCTGCGTGCCCTCGTCGCTGCTGCTCGAGACCATCGCCTTCTTCAGCCCGGCCTGACGCAGCAGCGCCAGGGCCTGCGGTGGCGGGATGCGTTCCCAGGCATCGTGGCTGTAGTGCAGGTGGGCGTCGAAGAGGGGCAGCGGCCCGGCTTGCGCGCGCACCAAAGCGGGCAGCGGCAGTAACGCGCCGGCGGCCAGCAGCCGTCGCCGCGCGGGGTCGGGTACCGTGGTCATCGCGCCGGCTGACCCACGGCCGGCCCGAGGCAGGGCATGCGGGCGGCAAGCTGGAATGTGCATGGCCGGGAACGGTATCGCCCCGCCGCGTCGGCCGCCACCCGGGCCAGCCAGGGTGCAGCCAGCTGCGGGACTTGCGGCGGGGGCTCTTGAAGCGCCACGACCGAGCCCTATAATCGGGTTGCTAGCACTCACCAAAGTCGAGTGCTAACGAAGGCGGCTGGCGCCAACGCCCCACCTTCCAATTTTGTCAGCGGGTACTGACTTCCGGCGCCCGTCCCACAAAACCTTAAGGAGATCGTATGAAGCTGCGTCCGTTGCACGACCGCGTGATCGTGAAGCGTCTCGAGAACGAAACCAAGACCGCCTCGGGCATCGTCATCCCCGACAACGCCGCCGAAAAGCCCGACCAGGGCGAGGTGCTGGCCGTCGGCCCGGGCAAGCGCAACGACAAGGGCGATTTCGTCGCCCTGAACATCAAGGTCGGTGACCGCGTGCTGTTCGGCAAGTACAGCGGCCAGACCGTCAAGGTCGATGGCGACGAACTGCTGGTGATGCGCGAAGAGGACCTCTTCGCCGTCGTCGAGAAGTAATCCATTCGCCCCGATTCATCCAGATTTTCGGAGATAAAACCAAATGGCAGCTAAAGAAGTCGTTTTCGGCGGTGACGCCCGTGCCCGCCTGGTCGAGGGCGTGAACGTCCTGGCCAACGCCGTCAAGGTGACCCTGGGCCCGAAGGGCCGCAACGTCGTGCTCGAGCGCAGCTTCGGCGCCCCCACCGTCACCAAGGACGGTGTCTCGGTCGCCAAGGAGATCGAGCTCAAGGACAAGCTCCAGAACATGGGCGCGCAGATGGTCAAGGAAGTCGCTTCCAAGACCAGCGACAACGCCGGCGACGGCACCACCACCGCCACCGTGCTGGCCCAGGCCATCGTGCGCGAGGGCTTCAAGTACGTGGCCGCTGGCCTGAACCCGATGGACCTCAAGCGCGGCATCGACCGCGCCGTCCACGCCCTCGTGGAAGAGCTGAAGAAGGCCAGCAAGCCCACGACGACCAGCAAGGAAATCGCCCAGGTTGGCAGCATCTCGGCCAACAGCGACGAGTCCATCGGCCAGATCATCGCCAGCGCGATGGACAAGGTCGGCAAGGAAGGTGTCATCACCGTCGAGGACGGCAAGAGCCTGGATAACGAGCTCGACATCGTCGAGGGCATGCAGTTCGACCGCGGCTACCTGTCGCCCTACTTCATCAACAGCCCCGAGAAGCAGGTTGCCCTCCTGGACAACCCCTTCGTGCTGCTCTACGACAAGAAGATCAGCAACATCCGCGACCTGCTGCCCGTGCTGGAGCAGGTGGCCAAGGCCGGCCGGCCGCTGCTGATCATCGCCGAGGAGGTCGAGGGCGAGGCGCTGGCCACGCTGGTGGTCAACACCATCCGCGGCATCCTGAAGGTCGTCGCCGTCAAGGCGCCGGGCTTCGGTGACCGCCGCAAGGCCATGCTCGAGGACATCGCCATCCTGACCGGCGGCAAGGTGATCGCCGAGGAAGTGGGCCTGACGCTCGAGAAGGCCACGCTGGCCGACCTGGGCAGCGCCAAGCGCGTCGAAGTGGCCAAGGAGAACACCACGGTCATCGACGGCGCCGGCGCGGCTGCCGACATCGAGGCTCGCGTCAAGCAGATCCGCGTCCAGATCGAGGAAGCCACCTCCGACTACGACCGCGAGAAGCTCCAGGAGCGCGTGGCCAAGCTGGCCGGCGGCGTGGCCGTCATCAAGGTCGGTGCCGCCACCGAGGTCGAGATGAAGGAGAAGAAGGCCCGCGTCGAGGACGCGCTGCACGCCACCCGTGCCGCCGTCGAGGAAGGCATCGTGGCCGGTGGCGGCGTGGCGCTGCTGCGTGCCCGCCAGGCCGCCGGCTCGATCAAGGGCGACAACGCCGACCAGGACGCCGGCATCAAGCTGGTGCTCAAGGCCGTCGAGTCGCCGCTGCGCGAGATCGTCTACAACGCCGGCGGCGAGCCGAGCGTGGTGGTCAACAACGTGCTGGCCGGCAAGGGCAACTACGGCTTCAACGCCGCCAACGACACCTACGGCGACATGATCGAGATGGGCATCCTGGATCCCACCAAGGTCACCCGCACCGCGCTGCAGAACGCCGCCTCGGTGGCCAGCCTGATCCTGACGACCGAGTGCATGGTCGCCGAGGCCCCGAAGGACGAGGCCCCGGCCCCGGCCGGCGGTGGCATGGGCGGCATGGGCGGCATGGGCATGGACATGTAAGTCCCCGCCCTGGGGGGTCACCCTGCAAGAGGCCCGCGCCGCAAGGCGCGGGCCTCTTTTTTACGGCCGGCCGCCTGGGGTCTGGGCGGTCTTGTCCCCCCTTTTCAGGCCATCGTCGGCGCGGGCTGCTGCCAACATCAACACTAACTATGAGTCCGTCCACTTCATCGCCGCTTTTTCAGCAGTTCGTCGAGGATGAGCTGCTGCGCGCGCCGATGTTGTACGACCGGCTGCTGGAGGCCGTATTCGACGGCACCCGCCGGAACATGGCGGAGCTGCACGGTCCGCAGCTCAGTGCGGTGGGCAACATGCTGCGGGCAGTCCAGGCCCAGCGCCAGCGTTTGTCAGAGCACTTCGTGCAAAGCCTGCGCGAGCAGGTGCACGCCGAGTTGCGTCTGAGGTCTTTGCCGGGCGCCGGCGCCCAGGATGCCCCGCGCGCAACGGCACTGGCGCTGGTCGACGAAGCGGAGGTGGCGACCGAGGTCGAGCTGTCTCACGCCATCCAGACCATCAAGGACGGCGCCGAGTACGAGCTTCGCGAGTTGCAGGCCTTCGTGGCGGCGCTCGTCGGCGACCTCGATATGTCGTCCGACCACAACCCTTTCCGCCCAGCCGCCTTCGCCCGCGCCGCCTGGGCCGCGGCGCAGGCGCTGCCGCTGTCTCACGAGCAACAGATCGCGTTCATGCGCGAGTGCTCCGCGCCGCTGGCGCAACTGCTGCGCACCAGCTATGCAGCCTCGACGACGCGGCTGGAGGGCCAGGGCGTGGAGCCGGCCGCCTTTCGGACTCTGCTTCTGCCCTCGGGGTCGCGCGTGGGCGCTCGGTCGGTGACGTCGACCTCGAACCTTGACCTGCAGCGCATGCGCGAGAGCATGCCGGCGCCGCTGGAAACAGCCGATGCCGCCCGACCGCCCGCGGCGCCGCCCGCGACGCCGCGCGCGGGCATCGAGCCGCTGGAACACTGGCACCACGTGGCTGGCGGCAGCACGCAGCGCGCCGACCGCCAGGCGGTGGAGCTGGTCGGCCGCCTGTTCGAGGCCATCATCACCGAACAGCGCGTGCCGCAGGACGTGGCGGTGCTCGTCTCGCGGCTGCGCGGCCCGGCCATGAGGCTGGCGCTGCGCGAACGCAGCCTGCTCGACCAGGACCAGCACCCGCTGTGGCGCTTCATCGACCAGCTGGTGTTCATGGCCTCCATGTCACCCGAGGCCGGAGACCCCGAACGCCAGTCGCTGCTGCGCATGGCCAAGGCGACCATTCGGCAGCTGAGCAGCGAGTCCGAGCAATACACGGGCCTGTACCGCTGGGCGTGGGAGCACCTGCAGGACTACCTGGCCAAGCGGCAAAAGCGCAGGCTCATCGCGCTGGCATCGCAGGTCGCCGCGTTGCAAAAGGCCGACGCCCGCAGCGAAGGACGCGAGGCAGCCCCTACCACGCTCAGCGGCCCGCTCGACGGACACCAACTCGACACGGTGCCGGCCGACGTGCTGATTTCCGACCTGATCCCCCACGATGACGAGGTCGATGCCGGCAACGCCTGGCTGGACAGCCTGGCCGTGGGCGACTGGGCTCGACTGTTCCTGAGCGGCCGCTGGCGGCAGGCGCAGCTGCTGTGGCGCGGCGAGCGGCAGGGCCACCTGCTGTTCGGCGACGGCGCCAGCGATGCCACCTGGGCCATTCGCCGCAGTGCGCTGCTGCTCCTGCACGAGCACGGCCTGGCAAAGAGCCTGCGCGTGCGGTCCACCGTTGGCAGCGCGGCTCAGCGCGTGCAGCAGGACGTGGCGACGGGAACTGCGGCTTAGCGCCCGCCTGGCCGCCCATTGCGTCCCGAGGGGCCGGGCCTAAGTGCGGCGGTCGATCAGTTCGTCGTCGTCTCCGCCACCAGCGCCGGCTGCTCGCGCATCAGCCATCGCGAACCGTGGCCGAGGCGGGCCTCGCTGAGCGCCCCCAGGGCCGGGCTGCGCCCAGCCCGCCCCCCGCGGGGGATCAGGGCGACCGGCAAAGCCGGATCACCTTGAGGCGGATGGCGTTGGGCAGCGTCACGGGCCGGGCTCGGCGGCAGCCGCCGCGGGCAGGCTCGCGGCCGGCGCGACCCAGCCGCGGAGGGCCTCGCCCACGTCGGCCACGCCCTGGCCCGACAGCGCCGAGAAGGTGCCCACGCCGATGTCGGCGGCCTCGGTGCCCAGGGGCGCCAGCGCCTCGGTGGCGGTGCGCAGCGCCTGCTGCGCCTCGGAGCGGTTGAGCTTGTCGGCCTTGGTCAGTAGCACCAGCAGCCGAACCTCGCCGTTGGCCACACGCGGCGCCACCAGCGCGAGCAGGCGCTGGTCGAGGTCGGTCAGGCCCAGGCGCGCGTCGGCCAGCAGCACCACGCCGTGCAGCGCCCGGCGCAGCTCGAGGTACTGCGCCATCACCTCCTGCCAGCGCAGCTTGGCGGCACGCTCCACGGCGGCGTAGCCATAGCCGGGCAGATCGGCCAGGCGCGCCTCGGGCGCTTCGCGCGGGCCGAGGTCGAACAGGTTGATGTGCTGCGTGCGCCCCGGCGTGCGCGAGGCGAAGGCCAGGCGCTTCTGCTGAGTGAGCCGGTTGATGGCGCTGCTCTTGCCGGCGTTGCTGCGGCCGACGAAGGCGATCTCGGGCAGGTCGCCCGCGGGCAGCTGGTCGAGCCGACTGGCCGTGGTGAGGAAGCGCGCCCCGTGCAGCCAGGCCAGCGCCGCGCGGGCCTGGGGCGACACGGCGGCGGCCGCTTGACGCGGGCTTGCTGCGGCCGCGGGGCCGGCCGGGGGAGCACGAAAGGGCGATGACATGGTGCATTGTAAAATTTGCGGCTCTGTTTGGCCCGTGGCGTCGCCGCCGCGGGCTCGCCCGCTCCCGAAAGCCCCTGCATGAAGCTGCTGAACGCCCTCTCCCGGAGCCTCACGGCCCGCCCGGCCCTCGTCGCCACGGCCGCCCTGCTCGCGTCTGCCACGCTGCACGCCGCCACGCCGGCCGCGCCGGCGTTCAAGGCCGACATCGCCCGCGGCCAGCAGTTGGCCGCCGCCTGCATGGCCTGCCACACGGCCGACGGCACGCGCGGGGCGCCGGCCAACCCCATCCTCCAGGGCCAGCACCCCGAGTACATCGTCAAGCAGCTCGCCGAGTTCAAGAGCGGCAAGCGGCGCAACGCCATCATGCAGGGCCTGGCCGCCGGGCTGTCCGAAGAGGACATGAAGCACATCGCCGCGTTCTACGCCAGCAAGCCCGCGCCCAAGGGCTTCGCCACCAGCAAAGACACGGTGACGCTGGGCGAGGCCATCTGGCGCGGCGGCATCAAGGCCAAGGGCGTGCCGGCCTGCGCGGCCTGCCACGGCCCGGTGGGCAGCGGCATTCCGGCGCAGTATCCGCGCGTCGCCGGACAGCACGCTGCCTACACCGAGACCCAGATGAACGCCTTCCGCTTGGGCGAGCGTGGCAACAACCCGCAGATGATGACCATCGCGGGCAAGATGAACGAGCGCGAGATCAAGTCCGTGGCCGACTTCGCCGCCGGCCTGCGCTGAAGCCCGCCCGCACCCAACCACAAGGGCCGGCCACGCGCCGGCCCTTTGCGTTTGCGCAGCGGCCTGGCGTGGCCCGACGCCCATAATCCGCCGCATGGTTGTATCCACGTCTGGCGTCGAGGTCCGCTCCGGCTCGCACGCGCTGCGCGAAGCCGTCGAGCTGGTCTCGTCGATGCGCTTCTCTATCTCCCTGCTATCCGTCATCTGCATCGCCAGCGTCATCGGCACGGTGGTCAAGCAGAACGAGCCGGCGATCAACTACGTCAACCAGTTCGGGCCGTTCTGGGCCGACGTCTTCGGCGCGCTGCAACTGCAGACGGTGTACAGCGCACCGTGGTTCCTGCTGATCCTGGCCTTCCTGGTGCTGTCCACCAGCCTGTGCATCGCGCGCAACCTGCCCAAGATCGTCAGCGACTGGTCGCAGTACAAGGAAGGCGTGCGCGAGCAGAGCCTGATGGCCTTCGCACACAAGGGCCAGGCCGCGGTGGCCGAGCCGCCGTCCGAGGCGCTGGCGCGCGTCAGCGGCCTGCTCGTAGCCCAGGGCTGGCACGCCAAGGTGCAGAGGCGCGACCAAGGCGTGATGATCGCCGCGCGCAAGGGCCGGCCGAACAAGATCGGCTACCTGGCCGCCCACGGCGCCATCGTGCTGATCTGCATCGGCGGCCTGCTCGACGGCGACATGATGGTGCGCACCACCATGGCCGTGCTGGGCAAGAGCGTGTTCTCCGGCGGCGGCCTGATCCCCGACGTGCCCGAGCAGCACCGGCTCTCGACCAGCAATCCCACCTTCCGCGGCAACCTGTTCGTGCCCGAGGGCATGACCGCCGGCACCGCCGTGCTCACCATGCCCGGCGGCGTGGTGCTGCAGGACCTGCCCTTCGACGTGGAGCTCAAGCGCTTCATCGTCGAGTACTACCCCACCGGCATGCCGCGGCTGTTCGCCAGCGAGATCGTCGTCCACGACCGCGAGACCGGCGAGAAGATCGAGCACCGCGTCGAGGTCAACAAGCCGGCCTACCACCGCGGCATCGCCATCTACCAGAGCAGCTTCGACGACGGCGGCTCCAGCGTGACGTTGCGCGCCCACCCGCTGGGGCCGGGCGAGCCCTTCGAGGTCAAGGGCACCATCGGGGGCTCGACGCAGCTGGTCAGCACGGGCCCCAGCGGCGAGGAGAAGAAGACGCTGGAGTTCGCCACGCTGCGCGTGATCAACGTCGAGAACCTGATGGCCTCGGGCCCCGACGGCGCCGGCGCCGACGTGCGCCGGGTCGACCTCGTGCACTCGCTCGACCAGCGCCTGGGCGCCGGCGACAAGGTCGTCACCAAGCGCGACCTCACCAACATCGGGCCGAGCATCACCTACCGGCTGCGCGATGCCGCCGGCCAGGCCCGCGAGTTCCAGAACTTCATGTCGCCGGTGACGCTGGAAGGGGCCAGCGTGTTCCTGTTCGGCATGCGCGAGACGGCACAGGACGAGTTCCGCTACCTGCGCGTGCCGGCCGACGAGCAGGGCAGCCTCGACGGCTGGATGCGCCTGCGCGCCGCGCTCGACGACCCCGCCCTGCGCGAGCGCGCCGCGCGCCGCTACGTGGCGCTGGCGACGCCGGGCGAGCGCCCCGAGATGGCCGAGCAGCTGCTGGGCACCACGCGCCGCGTGCTGGGCCTGTTCGCCGGCGTCGAGCAGGGCAAGCTGCCGGCCACGCAGGGCCAGCGCGTCAGCGGCGTGCAGTCGCTGGCCGACTTCCTCGAGAGCTCGGTGCCCGAGGCCGACCGCGCGCGGGTCAGCGAGGTCATGCTGCGCATCCTGAACGGTGCGCTGTTCGAGCTGACCAACGTCACGCGCGAGCAGGCCGGCCTGAAGCCGCTGGTGCCCGGCGAGGAGGCCGAGCGCTTCATGATGCTGGCGGTCACCTCGCTGTCGGACAGTTTCTTCTACCCGGCGCCGATGATCTTCCAGCTCACCGACTTCAAGCAGGTGCAGGCCAGCGTCTTCCAGGTGGCCCGCGCGCCGGGCAAGACCCTGGTCTACGTGGGCTGCGCGTTGCTGATCGTGGGCGTGTTCGTCATGCTCTACGTGCGCGACCGCCGGGTGTGGGTGTGGCTGCAGCCCGACCCGGCCGCGCCCGCCGACGCCGGGCGCACCCGCATCACCACCGCCTTGTCGAGCACGCGCCGCACGCTCGACGGCGACCATGAGTTCGAGCGCTTGAAGCAGGCGCTGCTGAAGGAGACTGCCGCATGAACACGACGACGCTTATCCTGGGGCGCAGCGCCAACCCGCTGGCGCGGCGCACGGCGTTCGACTGGATCTTCGCCGCCCTCGTGGTGGCCGGCACGGCGTATGCGTTCCACCGCTACGGCAGCCGGCTCGACGTCTACGAGACCTGGATCCTCGCGCTCACCGCCCCCAGCCTCATCGCGCTGGGCTGGTTCTGGAGCCCGCTGCGCGGCCTGAGCCTGGGCGTGGGCGCGTCGGTGCTGCTGGCCATCGCGCTCTATGCGCGCACCCCCGACGACTTCGGCGCCGACCTCGCGGCCGGCGAGAAGGTGTTCCTGCTCAAGTACTTCCTGTCCAGCCAGAGCGCCATCCTGTGGATGAGCCTGCTGTTCTTCCTGAGCACGGCCCTGTACTGGATCGGCCTGCTGGCGCCCCGGCTGGCCGGGGCCGGGGGCGGAGCGGCCCACGGCGACGCGGGCGACAACACCGCGCTCAAGCTCGGCAGCCTGTTCGCCTGGGCGGCGGTGGTGATGGCGCTCATCGGCTCGCTCGTGCGCTGGTACGAGAGCCACCAGATCGGCACCGGCATCGGCCACATCCCGGTGAGCAACCTGTACGAAGTGTTCGTCATGTTCTGCTGGATGACGACGCTGTTCTACCTGTACTACGAGCAGCACTACCGCACGCGCGCCCTGGGCGCCTTCGCGATGCTGATCGTCAGCGCGGCCGTCGGCTTCCTGCTGTGGTACACGCTGGTGCGCGAGGCGCACGCCATCCAGCCCCTGGTGCCGGCGCTGCAAAGCTGGTGGATGAAGGTGCACGTGCCGGCCAACTTCGTGGGCTACGGCACCTTCGCGATCGCGGCCATGGTGGCCTTCGCCTACCTGATCAAGCAGCAGGCTGCCGAGACGCGCTGGTGGAAGCTGGCGCCGCTGTGGCTGCTGGGCGTGGTGCTGTGCTTCGAGCCCATGGTGTTCCGCCGCGACGTCGACCCGCTGTCGACGTACTGGGCCCTGTACTTCGGCGTCAGTGCGCTGCTGGTGGCCGGCATCCTCACGCTGCGCGGCCGCATCGCGGCGCGACTGCCCTCGTACGAGGTGCTCGACGACGTGATGTACAAGGCCATCGCCATCGGCTTCGCCTTCTTCACCATCGCCACCATCCTGGGCGCGCTGTGGGCGGCCGAGGCCTGGGGCGGCTATTGGAGCTGGGACCCGAAGGAGACCTGGGCCCTGATCGTGTGGCTGAACTACGCCGCCTGGCTGCACATGCGCCTGATGAAGGGCCTGCGCGGCGCGGTGAGCGCGTGGTGGGCGCTGGTGGGCCTGGCGATCACGACCTTCGCCTTCCTGGGCGTGAACATGTTCCTCTCGGGACTGCACTCCTACGGCGAGCTGTAACCCGGGCGAGGCGGGCGACGACCCTTCGCGCGAACGCCCCCAGGACCCCCACCATGCACCTCATCCCCGACCGCGGCTTCCAGCACCCGGTGCCGTCCGAGATCACGCCGCGCGATCTGGCGCTCAACCGGCGGCAGTGGCTGGCCGCCGCTGGCGCCGCCGCGGTGGCGCTGCCGGCCGCCGCGCAGACCCCCCGCCCGGGCAAGCTGGCGGCGCTGCCGGGCGCGCCCAGCGCCGTGTCCGGCGCCAGCACGGTGGAGAAGATCACCGCCTACGTCCACGCCAGCACCTACAACAACTTCTACGAGTTCGGCACCGACAAGAGCGACCCGGCCCGCTACGCCCACACGCTGAAGACGCGGCCCTGGACGGTGTCGGTGGAAGGCGAGGTCGCCCGGCCCGGCCGCTTCGACATCGACGCGCTGATGAAGCTGGCGCCGATGGAGGAGCGCGTCTACCGGCTGCGCTGCGTCGAGGGCTGGAGCATGGTCATCCCCTGGGTGGGCTGGTCGCTGGCCGAGCTGATCCGGCGCGTCGAGCCCACGGGCAACGCGAAGTTCGTCCAGTTCGTGACGCTGGCCGACCGCGCGCAGATGCCGGGCCTGAGCTCGAGCGTGCTCGACTGGCCCTACGTCGAGGGCCTGCGCCTGGACGAGGCCATGCACCCGCTGACGATGCTGGCCTTCGGCATGTACGGCGAGGTGATGCCCAACCAGAACGGCGCGCCGGTGCGGCTGGTGGTGCCCTGGAAGTACGGCTTCAAGAGCGGCAAGAGCCTGGTGGCGATCCGCTTCGTGCAGGCCCAGCCCAAGACGAGCTGGGAAGTGGCGGCGCCGCACGAGTACGGCTTCTATTCCAACGTGAACCCGCGCGTCGACCACGCGCGCTGGAGCCAGGCCACCGAGCGCCGCATCGGCGACGATGGCGGCCTGCTCGCCCGGCGGCGGCCGACGCTGATGTTCAACGGCTACGAGCCCCAGGTGGGGCAGCTGTACGCCGGCATGGACCTGCGCAAGTTCTTCTGAGGCCGTGGCGGCGCCGCGCGTGCAGCGCTGGCTGCTGCACCCCCTGGCCAAGCCGGCGGTCTTCGCGCTGTCGCTGGCGCCCTTCGCGGCGCTGCTGCACGGCGCCGTGACGGACACGCTGGGCGCCAACCCGGCCGAGGCGCTGATCCGCGGCACCGGCGACTGGACACTGCGCTTCCTGTGCCTGGCGCTGGCCGTCACGCCGCTGCGGCAGGCCCTCGGGCTTCCGGCACTGGCGCGGCTGCGGCGCATGCTGGGGCTGTTCGCCTTCTTCTACGGCGCCCTGCACTTCCTGTGCTACGCCTGGCTCGACATGGGGCTGGACCTCGGGCTCATCCTGCCCGACATCGCCAAGCGCAACTTCATCCTCGTCGGCACGGCCGCGCTGCTGCTGATGCTGCCGCTGGCGGCGACCTCGTTCAACCGCGCCATGCGCGCCCTGGGGCCGGCGCGCTGGCAGATGCTGCACCGGGCCGTGTATGCCGTGGTGCTGCTGGGCCTGCTGCACTTCTTCTGGATGCGCAGCGGCAAGAACGACTACGCGGAAGTCGCGGTGTATGCCGCCGTGATCGCGGTGCTGCTGGGCTGGCGGCTGTGGTGGCGCTACGCCCGACGAGTGTCATGACCACTTGACAATCAGTGGTGTCAACTTGGATTGATTTCCACCCTCGAACGCGTCAGACTGGTGCCCTTCCGAAGCGAGGAGCCCGCCATGACCTTTCCTGTCGTCATCACGCTGTTCACCTTGTTCGGGGCGCTGTTCGGCCTCGCCACCTACTCGCGCCGGCACCTGTTCAGCGAGGGCCACACCAAGCGCGCTGCGGCTGACCTGTCCGACCCGATGCAGAGCCGCCTGGCCTGGGTGCTGCTGTGCGTCGCGCTGTGGCCGCTGATGGGGCTGACCGGCGCGTTCTCGTGGTGGGTGAAGCGCCCGCGTTGAGCGCAGTCCGCGCCACCTGAACACCCGGCCTGGGCCTCAGCCCCGCGCCAGCACGGGCGCCAGCGCGCGCCCGGTGTGCGTGCCGCGCGCCACCACGTCCTCGGGCGGGCCCTCGGCCACCAGCCGCCCGCCGGCGCCACCGCCCTCGGGCCCCAGGTCGATGACCCAGTCGGCCTCGGCCACGACGTCGAGGTCGTGCTCGATCACGACCACGCTGTGGCCGCCATCCACCAGCCGGTGCAGCACCTGAATCAGGCGCTGCACGTCGGCCATGTGCAGGCCCACGGTGGGCTCGTCGAGCACGTACAGCGTGCGGGGTGCGCGCTGGCCGCGGCGCGTGACGTCGTCGCGCACCTTGCTGAGCTCGGTGACGAGCTTGATGCGCTGCGCCTCGCCGCCGCTGAGCGTGGGGCTGGGCTGGCCCAGCGTGAG